>NZ_MUMH01000073.1:0-60920 GCF_002155965.1 Allokutzneria sp. NRRL B-24872 | reverse complement strand
ATGCGCTTCGACAAGGGCTACACCTCGGGCTACTTCGTGACCGACTCCGAGCGCATGGAGGCCGTTCTCGAGGACCCGTACATCCTGCTGTACGGCTCCAAGATCTCCTCGGTCAAGGACCTGCTCCCGCTGCTGGAGAAGGTCATGCAGACCGGCAAGCCGCTCGTGATCATCTCCGAGGACGTCGAGGGCGAGGCCCTGGCGACCCTGGTGGTCAACAAGATCCGCGGCACCTTCAAGTCCGTCGCCGTCAAGGCGCCCGGCTTCGGCGACCGCCGCAAGGCGATGCTGCAGGACATGGCGATCCTGACCGGTGGCCAGGTCATCTCCGAGGACGTTGGCCTCAAGCTCGACAGCGCCGACATCGCGCTGCTCGGCTCGGCTCGCAAGGTCGTCATCACCAAGGACGAGACCACGATCGTGGAGGGCTCCGGCGACGCCGAGGCGATCCAGGGCCGGGTCAACCAGATTCGCGCGGAGATCGAGAAGTCGGACTCCGACTACGACCGCGAGAAGCTGCAGGAGCGCCTGGCCAAGCTGGCTGGTGGTGTCGCGGTCATCAAGGCCGGCGCGGCCACCGAGGTGGAGCTCAAGGAGCGCAAGCACCGCATCGAGGACGCGGTGCGCAACGCCAAGGCCGCCGTCGAGGAGGGCATCGTCGCCGGTGGTGGCGTTGGTCTGCTCCAGGCCGCGACCGAGGCGTTCAGCAGCCTGACCCTGACCGGCGACGAGGCCACTGGTGCCAACATCGTCAAGGTCGCGGTCGAGGCCCCGCTGAAGCAGATCGCGGTCAACGCCGGCCTCGAGGGCGGCGTTGTCGTGGAGAAGGTCAAGGGCCTCAAGTCCGGCGAGGGCCTCGACGCCTCCACCAACGAGTACAAGGACCTCGTGGCCGCGGGCATCATCGACCCGGCCAAGGTCACCCGCTCCGCGCTGCAGAACGCCGCGTCCATCGCTGGTCTGTTCCTGACCACCGAGGCCGTCGTCGCCGACAAGCCCGAGAAGGCCGGCGCCGCTCCGGCCGCCCCGGACGCCGGTGGCATGGACTTCTGATCCACCCAGCACCACCAGCACCACCCGCAGCACCCGAAGGGGCCCGGTCCACCAGGACCGGGCCCCTTCCCTTTCTCCGCTTTCTCCCTGAATGACTCATTGAGGTACTTGAGCTCCCTGAATGAGTCATTCAGGGAGTTCACCGCACCAAACGCGGCATCGGCGCCACGCCCACGCGGAGGCCAGCACCACGTCCCCGCCGCAGTCCTCCCCGCCAGGGTGGTTCACCGGTCTTCAAGTACACCGAACCCCCGCCGAAACGGTCTCCAACCGCACCAACCCTCGACCCAACGCCGACCGGAACACCCAGCCGCAGCTGCCGGGCGAGCCGTCGCGTCGGGTACGCGAGCGCGGTGCTCCCGCTCGGAACGATTCCCCGGCGGAATGGGTCGAGTGGCCCTGCCGCAGAAAAGGTCTAGACCACTAGCATGGCTCCATGCTGGAAGTCATCGCGCTGGACCCCACGGACGCCGAGGCCGCCCAGGCCGGTGGCGCAGACCGGCTCGAACTCGTCTCCGACATGTCGGCGGGCGGGCTCACCCCCGCTGTCGAGGTGACCAGGGCGGTGCTCGCCACGACGACGCTGCCGGTGCGCGTCATGCTCCGCGACCAGGACGGCTACCGCCCGGCCGATCTCGCGGGCCTGCGCAAGAGCGCGGCGGAGCTGCGAGCGGCGGGGGCGACGGAGTTCGTGCTCGGCTTCCTCCGCCAGGACGGCAACCTCGACCTCAACGCCTGCCGTGAACTGCTGGGAGAGCTGGACGGCTGCCGCTGGACCTTCCACCGCGCGCTGGACAACTCGGCCGACCCGTTGCTCTCGTGGGCGGAGGTGGAGAACCTCGGCGCGGACACCGTGCTGGCCTCGGGTGCCCCGAAGGGGGTCGAGCACGGCATGCCGGTGCTGCGCGAACTGGCGCTCCGGCAGGACCCGCTGCACCTGCTCGTCGGTGGTGGGCTCAAGCACGAGCACGTGGCACCGCTCAAGGCCGCCGGGGCGCACGGGTTCCACGTCGGCAGTGCTGTCCGGCCGCAGGGCTGGGCTGGAGCCGTGGACGCGAAGTCAGTTCGCGAATGGGCACAGTTGTGTCACGGCGGGGGTCACAACACGGCCTGACCAGCGCGTTCGTTCATCGAGGGGCACCTTCCCGCGGGGAAGGTGCCCCTCGCCGTCTCTTGTCGCCCTGGTTCAGACCACTTAGCATCCGATCCATTGCCCATTGTGAAACAGCAGTTGCACGATATGCAACGGAGGTCGGAAGATGAGGCTGAGGCGGCTTCTGGTGATCGGCGCGCTGGGCACGCTCGCGCTCTCGGGCTGCGCCCCGGTGCAGTCGACCTCGCAGTCCAGCGGCACGGACGAGAAGTCCGGCACGCTGCGCGTCTGGCTGTTCGACGAGGTCAACCGCGCGCCCAAGGAAGCGGTGGTCGCCGAGGCCGTCAAGGAGTTCGAGGCGCGCAACGCCGGGGTCAAGGTCGACGTCCAGTACATCCAGATCGCCTCGCGGGCCGAGCGGTTCAAGGCGGCTTTCAGTGACGCGAAGAGCGCGCCGGACGTCGCCGAGTTCGGCAACACCGACCTCGCCGGCTACGTGGCCTCGGGCGGCTTCACCGATCTGACCGCGGACATCGCCGCGTGGCCGGAGGGCAAGGACCTCAGTCCGTCGGTGCTGGAGACGGGCAAGGTGGACGGCAAGGTCTACGGCGTTCCGTGGTTCGTCGGGCTGCGCGCGCTGTACTACCGCACCGACGTGTTTGCCGAACTCGGCGTGCAGCCGCCGAAGGCCATCGAGGAGATCGCCCCGCTCGCGCGCCGGATCAGGCAGGCGAAGCCGGAGCTGTACGGCATCTCCGTCGGCGGCAAGTACACCTACGCGATGCTCCCCTTCGTCTGGGCCGCTGGTGGCGAGATCGCCAAGCAGGACAACGGGAAGTGGTCCTCCACTGTGGACAGTGCGTCCACTCGCGCCGGGATCGCCCGCTACACCGAGCTGCTCAAGGACGACATCTGCCCGCCCGCGCAGTGCGCGCAGAACGGCGGCGACGCGAGCGTGCAGCAGTTCGTCTCCGGCAAGGCCGCGATGACCATCGGCGGCAACTTCAACCGCCAGGCCGTGGAAGCCGGAGCGGCGAAGGGCAAGTACGCCGTGGTCCCGTTGCCGGGCAACGCGGCGGGCTCGGTGGCACCCGCGTTCGCCGGCGGCAACCTGCTGGGCGTGCTCAAGTCCACGCAGCGGCGCACGCTCGCCAAGGACTTCATGCAGCTGCTCGGCGGCAAGCAGTACCAGGAGAAGCTGTACCGGGCCATGGGAAACCTGCCGACCTTCTCCGACCTGCAGCGCACCCTCGGCGCCAACGACCCGTTCGTGAAGCCGTTCATCACCACCTCGGAGGCGGGCACGCGGTTCGTCCCGGCCACTCCGGCGTGGGCCAAGATCGACGCGCAGGCGGTGCTGCCCAACATGATCCAGCAGGTGATCACCGGCGCGCAGCCGGTCGACCAGGCGAGCTCAGCGGCGGCGCAGCTGATGAACTCGGCCTTCACCTCCTAGGCGGTCGCGATGACACACCAGGTCATGGTCGCCGAGCCGGTGCACGATGTGCCTGCGCGGCAAGGGAAACGACGCGGTGACGGCTGGGCGGCGGCGAGGTACCTCGCGCCCACCCTGCTGATCCTGGTCGGCCTGCTCGGCTATCCGCTCTACCAACTCGTCCTGATCTCGCTCTTCGACTACGGCCAGGAGCAGGCCAGCGGCGGGGCTCCGTTGGAGTTCCTGGGCCTCGGCAACTACCAGAAGCTCTTCGGTGACGCGCAGTTCTGGACCGTGCTCACGCAGACGGTCGGGTTCGCGGCGGTCTGCGTGCTCGGCACGCTGGCGGTCGGGGGAGCGCTCGCGGTGCTCGCGTCGCGGGTGCGCGCCGTGCCGAGGATGATCCTGTTCCTCGCCGCGCTCGGCGCGTGGGCGACTCCGGCGGTCGCGGGCTCCACGGTGTGGATGTTCCTCTTCGACACCGACTTCGGCCTGGTCAACGAGGTGCTGGTCGGGCTCGGCTTCGACGGCATGGCCAACTACTCGTGGACCTACGACAAGTTCGTCGCGTTCGGACTCGTTGCCGCACAGGTGATCTGGTGCTCGTTCCCGTTCGTGATGGTCACGCTGTACGCGGGCATCATCGCGATCCCGAAGGAGATCCTGGAGGCCGCCTCGCTCGACGGCGCCTCGACCGCGCGCACGGTGCGGACCGTGATGCTGCCGCTGCTGCGACCGCTGCTGGTGATCGTGACCATCCAGTCGATCATCTGGGACTTCAAGCTCTTCACCCAGATCTACGTGATGACCGGCGGCGGCGGAGTCGCGGGCAACAACCTGGTGCTCAACGTCTACGCCTACCAGAAGGCGTTCGCCGCGTCCGAGTACGGCATGGGCTCGGCGATCGGCGTCGTGATGACCGTGCTGCTGCTCGCCGTGACGCTGGTCTACCTGCGCGCGCTGCGCCGGTCGGGGGAGCCGCTGTGAAACTCGTCGTCAAACGTCCACACAGGACGGTCGCGGAGATCGTGACCGTGCTGATCGCGATCGTGGTCGCGTTCCCGCTGTACTGGATGGTGCTGACCGCGCTCAAGCCCGAGGGCGAAGTGCTCTCCACGTCCCCTCGGCCGTGGACGCTCGCCCCGACGCTGGACAGCTTCCGCCGGGTGCTCGACGTGCAGAACTTCGGGCGCTACTTCCTCAACAGCGTCGTGGTCGCGCTGATCGTGGTGTTCTTCGCGCTGCTGTGCGCTTTCCTCGCCGCGATCGCGTTGACCAGGTTCCGCTTCCGCGGTCGCACGGTGCTGCTGGTGATGCTGCTCGTCGCGCAGATGGCCCCGGTCGAGGCGCTGACCATCCCGCTGTTCTTCGTGATGAAGTCCGTCGGCGACGTGGCACCGGCGTTCGGGTTGAACCACCTCGGCTCGCTCGTGCTGGTGCACCTGGCCTTCGGGTTGCCGTTCGCGATCTGGATGCTGCGCGGCTTCGTCGCGGCGGTGCCGGTGGAGCTGGAGGAGGCCGCCACCCTCGACGGCGCCAGTCGGTTCCGGTTCACCTGGCAGGTGCTGTTCCCGTTGGTGGCTCCGGGTCTGGTCGCGACGAGCGTGCTGTCGTTCATCCACGCCTGGAACGACTTCCTGTTCGCCAAGACGTTCATCATCTCGGCGTCGGAGCAGCAGACCCTGCCGCTGGGCATCCTGGCGTTCTTCAAACCGGACCAGAACGACTGGGGCGCGATCATGGCGGGCTCCACGCTGATGACGATCCCCGTGCTGATCTTCTTCGTGCTCGTGCAACGACGACTGGTCTCCGGCCTCGCCGGGGCCGTGAAGGGGTGAGCGGTGTTGTCGCCGTTCGATGTCCTGCTGCCGCGTCCCGCCGAAGCCACGGCCGCTGAGGGGGTCTTCCCGCTCGACGAGGCGACGGCGCTGACCGGCCCGCTGCCCGCCGTTGATTGGTTGCGCACCCAACTCCGCGCCGCCACGGGGTTTCCGCTGACCGAGTCCGGCTCGTCGGCGATCACGTTCTCGCTGGACGACTCGCTGCCCGCCGAGGGCTACCGCCTGGAGATCACGCCGATATCCGTGCGGGTCGACGCAGCCGACGAGGCCGGGGCGTGCTACGCCGCGCAGAGCCTGCGCCAGCTCCTGGGGCCAGCCGCCTTCCGCCGCTCATCTATCCACAATGGACAGTGGGCGTTGCCCTGCGGCACGGTCCTGGACCGCCCGCGCTTCGGTTGGCGTGGCTGCCTGCTCGACGTCGCCAGGCACTTCCTGCCGAAGTCGGACGTGTTCCGGTTCCTCGACCTCATGGCCGCGCACAAGCTCAACGTGCTGCACCTGCACCTGACCGATGACCAGGGCTGGCGCATGGAGATCGAGCGCTACCCCAGGCTCACCGCCGTTGGCGGCTGGCGGGAGCGGTCCACGGTTGGCCACGGCAAGCTCGGCGCGCTCGACGACCGTCCGCACGGTGGCTTCTACACCAAGGACGACCTGCGCGAGATCGTCGCCTACGCCGGAGATCGGGGCATCACCGTCGTCCCGGAGATCGACGTTCCCGGGCACACCCAGGCGGCCATCGCCGCGTACCCGGAGCTGGGCAACACCGGTGAACCCCTCGGGGTGTGGACCGGCTGGGGCATCAACCCCAACGTCGTCAACATGTCCGACGCGACCGTGAAGTTCTTCCGCGACGTGTTCGACGAGGTGATCGAGGTCTTCCCCTCGGAGATCATCTGCGTCGGCGGTGACGAGGTCCCACTGGACCAGTGGCGCGAGAGCCCGGAAGCGCGGGCGCGCATGGCCGAGCACGGCCTGACCACCGAGGCGCAGCTGCACGGCTGGTTCATCAGGCAGATGGCCGTGCACCTCGCCGAGCGCGGCAGGCGGATCATCGGCTGGGACGAGATCGCCGAGGTCGGCGACCTGCCCCCGGGCGCGATCGTGGCCTCGTGGCGCGGTGAGCAGGCCGGGGTGGACGCGGCCCGCGCGGGTCACCAGGTGGTCATGTGCCCCGAACAGCACGTCTACCTGGATCACCGGCGGGCCGATCACCCTGATGAGCCGATCCCGGTCGGCTACCTCCGAACCCTCGCCGACGTCTACGCCTACGAGCCCGTCCCGAGCGGGCTGGACGCGGATGCGGTGACCCGGGTCCTCGGCGCACAGGCTCAGCTGTGGACCGAGCACCTGGACACGCCGAGGCGGCTGGACTACGCCGCCTTCCCGCGCCTGTCGGCGTTCGCGGAGGTCGTGTGGAGCCCGGCGGAACGCGACCCCGATGCGTTCCTGCGCAGGCTCACCGACCACCACCTGCCCAGGCTGGACGCGCTGGGCGTGGAGTACCGGCCGCTCGCGGGCCCGCACCCCTGGCAGACCCGCCCGGGCGTGCCGGGTCTGCCGAGGTAGGCGCGGGCCCTCCGGCGAAGGGCGCCGGGGGCTGCCACCCCCGGCTCAACGCCGAGGCCACGGAGCGCAGGCGCTAACAGGCGTCCGCGGCCCCGGCGTCGAGTTCGTGACGCGTTCAGGCGTCCTCGGGCATGAGAATCCAGCAGACGAGGTAGAGGACCGCGCCCGCGCCGAAGCCGAGCAGGGTCGCCGCGACGAGCAGGATGCGCAGCAGCGCCGCATCCACGTTGAGGACCCTGGCGACGCCTCCGCACACCCCAGCGACCATCCGGTCGGTACGGCTGCGGCGGAACCGGCGGACCGAGCTCCCGGACTGGGTGGTGGTGTCGGTGTCGAACATGACTCCACTCTCGCCCGGAAACGTGCCCCGGACATCGGGGTGCTCCCGGAAACCAACCCGGAGCGACCCCTGAGCGTCCTGTAGACAATGCCCATGACATCCAGGGGAAGCCGGACGAGCCGCATCGCCGCGGCCACGCTGTGCGCGGCCGCACTCGCGGCGTGCTCCACCGAGACACCCCCGCCCGCGTCCTCGTCCACCCCGGCCGCTCCCTCGTCGTCGGGCGCCACGTCGTCCTCAGTGCCCTCCGGTGACTCGTTCACCGTGGCGGCGACCGGAGACGTGCTGATCCACCCGGAGCTGACCACGCAGGCCACCGAGGACGGCCAGGGGCGACGGGACTACGGCCCCCTGCTGGCCGGCGTGAAGCCGTCGATCTCCTCCGCGGACCTGGCGATCTGCCACCTGGAGGTGCCGATCGCCCCGGCGGGGGGCCCGTTCAAGGGCTACCCCAACTTCAGCGCTCCGCCCGAGGTCACCAAGGGCCTGGCCGACACCGGCTACGACGCCTGCTCGACGGCCTCGAACCACACCATCGACCAGGGTGCCGCTGGCGTGACCCGCACGCTCGACGCGCTGGACTCGGCGGGCATCGCGCACACCGGCTCGGCGCGCTCGGCGGCGGAGGCCGCCAAGCCCAGGGTGATCGACGTGCACGGCGTGAAGGTCGGCCACGTGTCGTTCACCTTCGGGTTCAACGGCATCCCGGTGCCCTCGGACAAGCCGTGGCTGTCCAACAAGCTCGACGCCAACGCGGTGCTCACCGCCGCCCGCGCCGCGAAGGCGGCGGGGGCCGAGGTCGTTCTCGCCAGCCTGCACTGGGGCACGGAGTTCAAGCACGAGCCGACGTCGGAGCAGAAGCAGCTCGCCCGCAAGATCCTCGGTGATCCGGCCGTGGATCTGATCATCGGGCACCACGCGCACGTCGTGCAGCCGTTCGAGAAGATCGGTGACAAGTGGGTGGCCTACGGTCTCGGCAACCACATCGCCAAGCACGCGGAACCGCGTGGCGTGAGCGAGGAGGGCGCCATCGCCCGGTTCACCTTCGTCCGCGACGGGGCGAAGTGGAAGGTCGGGACCGCTGAGTTCTCGCCGACGCTGGTCGAGCTGGGTCCGCCGATCCGTTTGCTGGACCTCAGCACGGCGCCCGCGTCGACGCGGAACAGGGAAGCCGTCACCCGCACCGAACGCATCGTCCGGAGCCTGGGCGCGAACAAGGAGATCCTGACCCGCAAGGGAAGCTGACCAAGATCCGCTCTCGCGATCTCACTATTCGGTTGTGGGGCAGGGCAATGTCGACCACCTCCCGATCTCGTTGGTGCCTCCAGCCTGTCCGGCCGACCACCGCCCGACAACCCCCGAAGATCGACATGTGGACAACTTCCCCGGTGTGGACAACTCACCCGCACCTGCCCCGCGAACGACGTCGACCGTCACCCCCGTCCGGCACAATGGAAAGCGGGGGAGGGCCCCGCGCGCGAGCGCGTGAGCGACAGGCGCCGGGGAACGACGTTTTGGCTACGTGTTGCGATTGGGGAGCGCTCTCTTTCGCAAGACGTTGCCAAAACGCTTGAAGGGGGAGCTGGGTGGAGTGGAGGGAAACGGGCGGAGAAGGTGCGCGGGCGAACGAGGGGAGCGCGGGCTACGCGGGTAGGAGTGCGGCGACGCGGTCCAAGCGGGAAAGCCACCTGCGCTCGGTCTCGGCGTCGGCGCGCACGCCCTCCAACAACGACGGCGCGGCGGCGCGCGCGGGCACGGGAAGAAAACCGTCGACGGGGCGAAGAGAATTCGACGTGACGTCCTCGGTGAACAACGAGATCGTCCCCAGCCCACAAGCGAAATCGAGCGACGGGAGCGCGGCGGCCAAAGCGAGCTGGCCCGCCAAACCCACGCTGGACTCCAACGCGGAAGAAACCACGCACGGCAGCCCGCACGCTTCCGCGACCTCCAACGCCTTCCGGGCCCCGCCGAGCGGAGTCGCCTTGAGCACGGCCACATCAGCGGCGCCCGCCACCGCCACCTTCAACGGGTCCGAAGCGCGCCGGATCGACTCATCGGCGGCGATGCGGACGTCCACACGCTTGCGGACAGCGGCGAGTTCATCCAAGGTTGCGCAAGGCTGCTCCACGTATTCCAGGCCGCCAGCGGCGCGGTCCAGTGAACGGATCGCGGCCACGGCCGCATCGACCGACCACGCCATGTTGGCATCCACGCGGACAGCGCCCGAAGGTCCGAGTGCCGATCGCACAGCGGCGACCCGCTCGCAGTCGTCCACAATGGACTGACCAGGATCGGCGACCTTCACCTTGGCGGTCGAGCACCCCGAAGCCGCCACGATCTCGAAAGCCCGTGCAGCGGACACGGCGGGAACGGTGCAGTTGACGGGAATCCGCGACCGAACCGGCGTCGGCCACGAGCCGGAACACGACTCAAGGGCAGCGGCCAGCCACGGAACGGACTCCGCGTCGGAGTAGTCCTCGAACGCGCAGAACTCCCCGAAACCCGCCGAGCCCTCCAACAGCACGCCGTGCCGCACAGTGATGCCGCGAAAGCGATTCCGCAGCGGCAGCGCGTACACGCCGACCACAGAGAACGACACGCTCAGCCGATCTCGGGCAGCGCGGGACCGAGCAGGTCGTCGGCGTCCACGATCCGGTAGGCGTAGCCCTGTTCGGCGAGGAAGCGCTGCCGGTGCGCCGCGTACTCGGTGTCGAGCGTGTCCCGCGAGACCACCGAGTAGAAGTGCGCCTGACGGCCGTCTCCCTTGGGGCGCAACAACCTCCCGAGCCGCTGAGCCTCCTCCTGGCGGGAACCGAAGGTACCGGAGACCTGCACGGCGATCGAAGCCTCGGGCAGGTCGATGGAGAAGTTGGCGACCTTCGACACGACCAGCGTGCTGATCTCCCCGGTGCGGAAAGCGTCGAAGAGCTGCTCGCGCTCCTTGTTCTTCGTGGAGCCCTGGATCACCGGCGCGTTCAAGGCCTCGCCGAGCGACTCCAACTGGTCGAGGTACGCGCCGATCACCAACGTCGGCTCACCGGGGTGGCGGTCCAGGATCGCTTGCACCACAGGCAGTTTCGTGCGCGCGGTGGAGCACAGCTTGTACCGGTCCTCGGCCTCGGCGGTGGCGTACTCCAGCCGCTCGTTCTCCGTCAGCGTGACCCGGACCTCGACGCAGTCGGCGGGCGCGATCCACCCCTGCGCCTCGATGTCCTTCCACGGCGCGTCGTAGCGCTTCGGGCCGATCAGCGAGAACACGTCGCCCTCGCGGCCGTCCTCGCGGACCAGGGTCGCGGTCAGCCCGAGCCGCCGCCTCGACTGGAGGTCGGCGGTCATCCGGAAGACCGGCGCGGGCAGCAGGTGCACCTCGTCGTAGACGACAAGGCCCCAGTCGCGGGAGTCGAACAGCTCCAGGTGCTTGTACTCGCCCTTGGTCTTGCGGGTGATCACCTGGTAGGTGGCGATGGTGACCGGGCGGATCTCCTTGCGCTCACCGGAGTACTCGCCGATCTCCTCCTCGGTCAGCGAGGTCCGCGCGATCAGCTCGCGCTTCCACTGCCTGCCCGCGACGGTGTTGGTGACCAGGATCAACGTGGTCGCCTGCGCCTCGGCCATCGCGGCCGCGCCGACCATCGTCTTGCCAGCGCCGCACGGCAGCACGATCACGCCGGAGCCGCCCGCCCAGAAGGCCTGCGCCGCCATCCGCTGGTAGTCGCGCAGCGCCCACCCCTTCTCCGCCAAGGAGATCGGGTGCGCCTCGCCGTCCACGTAGCCCGCGAGGTCCTCGGCGGGCCAGCCGATCTTGAGCAGCATCTGCTTGAGCCGCCCGCGCTCGCTGGGGTGCACGACCACGGTGTCGTCGTCGATGCGCGCGCCGAGCATGGGGGAGATCTTCTTGTGCCGCAGCACCTCTTCGAGCACCGCGCGGTCGAGCGAGTGCATCGTCAGCCCGTGCGCGGGGTGGTTGGCCAGCTGCAACCGGCCGAAGCGGCCCATCGTGTCGACGATGTCGACCAGCAGCGGCTGCGGCACGGAGTACCTGGAAAAGCGGACGAGCGCGTCCACGACCTGCTCGGCGTCGTGACCCGCCGCGCGGGCGTTCCACAGCGCGAGCGGCGTGACGCGGTAGGTGTGCACGTGCTCCGGCGCGCGCTCCAGCTCGGCGAACGGCGCGATGGCGATCCGCGCGTCACCTGCTGCCGGGTGGTCGACCTCGAGCAACAGGGTCTTGTCGGACTGGACGATGAGTGGGCCGTCGGTCACAGTTCGTGCACTCCTCGCGTTCGCACTCCGTACTCCAAGTGTTGCACCGTAGAAGCAACCCCTGACACGCGCGCCGTGTTCCACCCTGCGTGCGGTCACCCGTCGGGGCTACATTGTTCACCCGCTGTCACGGAACGCCACGGGGACGAAAGAGGACTGACGGTGACGACCCCACCGCACCAGCCCGATCGCCAGGGACGCCTGGGGTACGCCCAGCACGGGCGCCCCGCCTTCGCCCCGTCGCGCCCGGAGGACGAGGGCAGGCCGCACTTCATCCCGCAGCAGCCCGCGCCGAAACGCCGGAGCTTTCAGGCGCGGATCACGGTGCCGCTGGTGGTGCTCGCGCTGGTCCTCACGGGGTACTTCCTGATCAGGGGAGACGCGCAGAAGGTCGCCGCGGGGGAGTGCGTCGCGCTGGCCGGGGGCGGCACAGATCCGACCGTGTCCATCGTGACCTGCGAAGACGCCCGCGCCACGTACAAGGTCGCGAAGAAGCTCGACGACAGCGACGGGGCCTGCCCGCACGGGGACTACATCGAGTACTGGGAGCGCACGCGCCGCACCGGCGGGCTCAAGCTCTGCCTGATGGCGAACGCCAGGGAGGGCGACTGCTTCGTGGTCACCGGCTCCGGACTGGACACCGACCTGGTCAGGGCAGGCTGCACGCAGGCGGGGGCGATCCGCGTCGTGAAGGCGCACGACGGCCAGTCGGACGGGGCGCTGTGCGGCAACCCGGACTCGGCGTGGACCTACAGCGAACCCGCCACCACCTACTGCCTGGGCAAGCCGGACGCCGCCACGTAGTCGCCGCGATTTACCCCATTCGTCTGGCGACTCTGGTGGCCGTCGTCACAGTGTGCTGAGATCCGAAACCATGTCACGTCGTGCCCTGCTCGTCGGCGCCCTCAGCACAGTCGCGGCGCTGGTCGCCGGATGCAACCCCAGCGCAGGCGGAGCCTCCGGCGCGCCCGTCACGGGACTGCGGATCATGGCACCCGCGAAGCCCGGGGGTGGCTGGCACCAGACCGCGCAGAGCCTGCAGGACGTGCTCCAGCGCGACCGGCTCGCCGCGGCGCCGGTGCAGGTCTACAACGTCGAGGGCGCTGGCGGCGTCAACGGCCTCAACCAACTGGCCGGGGAGAAGGACGACAAGGTCCTGATGGTGATGGGCCAGGTCATGGTCGGCGGCATCATCAGCGCGAACGCCCAGCGGACGCTGAAGGACACCACCCCGATCGCGCGGCTGCTCGGCGAGAGCCTGGTGCTGGTGGTCCCGGAGACCGCGCCCTACCGCAACCTGGAGCAGTTCCTCTCCGCGTGGCGCGCCGATCCCAAGGGCACGGTGATCACCGGCGGTTCGGCCGGTGGCGCGGACCAGATCCTGGCCGGGCTGATCGCCGACCGCGTCGGCATCGACCCCGCGCAGCTGAACTACGTGCCCAACAGCGGCGGTGGCGAGTCGATCCCGAAGCTGCTCTCCGGCGAGGTCAAGGCGGGCATCTCCGGGGTCGGCGAGTACAAGGACCTGATCAAGTCGGGCAAGCTGCGCGCGATCGCGGTCTCCGGGCAGAAGCGCTCCAACCTGATCCCCGAGGTCAAGACGCTGACCGAACAGGGCATCGCGCTGAGCTACCTGAACTGGCGCGGTGTCGTCGCGCGGCCAGGGCTGTCGGACTCGGTGAAGCAGCAGTACGTCGAGATGATCAGGAAGATGCGCGACAGCGCGACCTGGCAGCAGGTGCTCAAGAGCAACGACTGGGAGGACTCCTTCCTCACCGGCGAGGAGTTCGCCAAGTTCATCGAGCAGGAGGACGGCACGGTGCGCAAGGCGCTCAAGGAGATCGGTGCCGTGAAGTGAGGACCCGGCCGAGCGGCGAGCTGCTGCTGGTCGCGCTGCTCGCCGGGCTGGGCGCCTACACGCTGGCCACGACGCCGTCGATCATGGTGCCGCCGATGGCGGAGAACGCCGGACCCCGGCTGTTCCCGTACCTGATCGGCGGGCTGCTGGTCGGGGTCGCGGTGCTGCTGGGCGTGCAGGTCCTGCGCGGCAAGGCGGCTCCGCCCGAGGAGGGCGAGGACGTCGACCCGGACGGCCGCACCGACTGGCGGGCCGTGGTGCTGCTGATCGTGCTGTTCGCCGCGCACGCCGTGCTGATCGAGCCGATCGGCTGGCCGCTCGCCGCCGCGCTGCTGTTCTCCGGCGTCGCGGTCGTGCTCGGCGCCAGGAAGTGGTGGCTGATCGCGGTGAGCGCGCTCGTGCTCGCGGTCGGCCTGTGGGCGGTGTTCGTGTTCGGGCTGGGCGCCTACCTGCCCGGCGGACCGTTGCAGGGGTTGGTGCATGGGCTCGCTTGACCTCCTCCTCGACGGCTTCGCGAGCGCGCTGAGCGCCCAGAACCTGCTCTTCGCGCTCATCGGCGTGCTGCTGGGCACGCTGGTCGGAGTGCTGCCGGGGATCGGCCCGGCGATGACCGTCGCGCTGCTGCTGCCGATCACCTTCACCGTGCCGCCCGCCGCCGCGCTGATCATGTTCGCCGGGATCTACTACGGCGGCATGTACGGCGGCTCCACCACGTCGATCCTGCTCAACACCCCTGGCGAGTCGGCCTCGGTCGTGACGGCGCTCGAGGGCAACAAGATGGCCAAGGCGGGCAAGGGCGCGCAGGCGCTCGCGACCGCCGCGCTCGGCTCCTTCGTCGCGGGCACGATCGGCACGCTGCTGCTGTCCCTGGTCGCGGTCCCCGTCGCGACCTGGGCGACCTCGCTGACCTCGGCCGACTACTTCGCGCTGACCGCGCTGGCGTTCTGCACCGTCGCGGCGATGCTGGGCAACTCACCCCTGCGCGGCGTCGCCTCGCTGTCGGTCGGGCTCTACCTCGGCCTGGTCGGCATCGACAAGATCACCGGCCAGTCCCGCTTCGCGATGGGCGTCGACGAGCTCAACCGGGGCATCCCCGTGGTGATCGCCGCGGTCGGCCTCTTCGCGGTCGGCGAGTCGATCTACGTGGCTTCGCGGCTGCGGCACGGCCCGGTGAACGTCATCCCGGTCGGCACGACGTGGGGTCTGCCGAAGGCCGATCTGAAGCGCTCGTGGAAGCCGTGGCTGCGCGGCACCTTCATCGGCTTCCCCATCGGAGCGGTCCCCGCCGGTGGCGCCGACGTGACGACCTTCCTGTCCTACGCGGCCGAGAAGAAGCTGGCGGGCAAGGACAACGAGTTCGGCAGGGGCGCGATCGAGGGCGTCGCCGGGCCCGAGGCCGCCAACAACGCGGCCGCGGCCGGAGTGCTGGTTCCCTTGCTGACACTGGGTTTGCCCACGTCGGCGACGGCGGCGGTGATGCTCGCCGCGTTCACCAGCTACGGCATCCAGCCCGGCCCGCTGCTGTTCGACACCAAGCCCGAGCTGGTCTGGGCACTGATCGCCTCGCTCTACCTCGGCAACGTGCTGCTGCTGGTACTGAACCTGCCGCTGGCCGGGATCTGGGTGAAGCTGCTGCGCATCCCGCGCCCCTACCTCTACGGCGGCATCCTGCTGTGCGCCTCGCTCGGCGCGTTCGCCTCCAGCCAGTCGGCGGCCGGGCTGATCGTGCTCGTGGTGATCGGCGCGCTGGGCTTCGCCATGCGCCGCTACGGCTGGCCGGTCGCGCCCGCGGTGCTCGGCCTGATCCTCGGGCCGGTCGCCGAGGAGAACCTGCGCAAGGCGCTGCAGATCAGCCAGGGCGACGCGAGCGCGCTCCTGTCGAGCACCTTCTCGAAGGTCATGTTCGCGTTGGCACTGCTCGCCGTGATCGTTCCGCTGATTCTCCGGGCGCGAGGCCGCCGGAGCTGATTAGCAATATTGATTTCTGAATCCCCCGAATATTCACTCCCGGTGTGCGTCGGCCTCCATACCTGTGTTGGGATGCGCCGTCACGCCGAACAAGTCCAATTGTTGTGAAAAGTTCGCGCGTGGCTCGCCGCCAGTCCCACCGAAGGAAGCCGCCCGTGACACGCCGCCGCCAGTTCCTGTTCGCATCACTGCTGATCACAGCCAGCCTCGCCGCGGGCTGCACCACTCCCTCCGTGTCGGGTGAGGGCTCCATCGACGGCTTGCGGATCTTGGTCCCGGCCAAACCCGGCGGTGGGTGGCACCAAACCGCCCAAGCGCTCCAGGACGTACTACAGCGAGAAAAACTCGCATCCGGCGTGCAGGTTTTCAATCTGGAAGGACCGGGTGGCGTCGCCGGGCTGAACAAGCTCGTCGGGGAAAAGGACGACGACCTGCTCATGCAGATGGGCAAGGTCATGGTCGCGGGCATCATCAACAACAAGTCCGAGAAGACGCTCAAGGACACCACGCCGATCGCCCGCCTCACCGGCGAGAGCCTCGCGCTGGTGGTCCCCGCCGACGCCCCGCACCGCAACCTGGAGCAGTTCCTCACCGCATGGCGCGGTGACCCCAAGGGCATGGTGATCACCGGCGGCTACGTCGCCGACGTCGACCACATCCTGGCCGGGCTGATCGCCGACCGCGTCGGCATCGACCCCGCCCAGCTGACCTACCTGCCCAACGCCGGTGGTGGCGAGTCGGTCGCCCGGCTGCTCTCCGGTGAGGCGAAGGCGGGCATCTCCGGCATCACCGAGTACGCCGAGCACATCAAGTCGGGCAAGCTGCGCGCGATCGGCGTCTCCGGCGCCCAGCGCTCCAAGCTGCTTCCCGAGGTCAAGACCCTCACCGAGCAGGGCATCGGACTGACCTACCTGAACTGGCGCGGTGTCGTGGCCCGCCCCGGCCTCAGCGACGAGGCGAAGACCCGCCTGGTCAACGCGGTGACGAAGCTGCACGCCTCGCCCGCGTGGAAGCAGACCCTCAAGGCCAAGGACTGGGACGACGCCTTCCTCACCGGCCCCGAGTTCGACTCCTACATCGAGACCGAGGATGCTGCCGCGCGAAAGGTCCTCCGAGAGATCGGCCTGGTGAACTAGCTTGGTACGGCGCTTCAGCGGCGAGCTCGTCCTCGTCGCACTGCTCGCGGCAGCGGGCGTCTACGTCCTCGTGCAGACCCCGGCCATCGTGGTGCCGCGCAGCGCCGCGACGGCCGGGCCGCGACTGTTCCCCTACCTCATCGGCGGGCTCCTCGTGGTCCTCGCGGTGCTGCTCGCCGTGCAGGTCCTGCGCGGCAAGTCCGCTCCGCCGGAGGAGGGGGAGGACGTCGACACCGACCGCCGCACCGACTGGCGGGCGATGCTCGTGGTGATCGTGCTCTTCGCGGCGCACGCGCTGCTCATCGAGCCGATCGGCTGGCCGCTCGCGGCGACGGTGCTCTTCGCGGGCACCGCCGCCGCGCTCGGTGCCCGCCGCTGGCTCGTGGTCCTGGCCAGCTCGTTCGGGCTGGCCATCGGGCTGTGGGCGATCTTCGTGTTCGGGCTCGGGGCGTACCTGCCCGGCGGCCCCTTCCAGATGTGGACGTGACGTGAGCTCGTTCGACTACCTCGTGCAGGGCTTCGCCGCCGCCCTGACCCCCGAGAGCCTGATGTTCGCGCTGCTCGGCGTGCTGCTGGGCACGCTGGTCGGGGTGCTGCCCGGGATCGGCCCCGCGATGACCGTCGCACTGCTGCTGCCGATCACCTTCTCGGTGCCCGCGACCTCGGCGTTCATCCTGTTCGCCGGGGTGTTCTACGGCGGCATGTACGGCGGCTCGACCACCTCGATCCTGCTCAACACCCCCGGCGAGTCGGCGTCGATCATCACCGCGCTCGAGGGCAACAAGATGGCCAAGCTCGGCCGCGGCGCCCAGGCGCTGGCCACGGCGGCGATCGGCTCGTTCGTCGCGGGCACGATCGGCACGGTGCTGCTGGCCCTGCTCGCGCCGGTGATGGCGGACTGGGCGGTGACGCTGACCTCGGCCGACTACTTCGCGCTGGTGGTGCTGGCCTTCTGCACCGTCTCGGCGATGCTCGGCTCCTCACCGCTGCGCGGGGTGGCCTCGCTGTCGGTCGGGCTCGCGCTCGGGCTGATCGGGCTCGACTCGGTCTCCGGCCAGCCGAGGTTCACCTTCGGCCTGTTCGAGCTGGCCAACGGTGTGGACGTGGTGATCGCCGCGGTCGGCATGTTCGCGGTCGGGGAGACGCTGTACGTGGCCTCCCGGATGCGGCACGCGCCGCCGGAGCTGGTGCCGGTGAGCCGGACGTGGTGGCTGCCGAAGGAGGACCTGAAGCGCTCGTGGAAGCCGTGGCTGCGCGGTACCGCGATCGGTTTCCCGCTCGGCGTGATGCCCGCGGGCGGTCCGGTGGTGACGACCTTCCTCTCCTACGCGGTGGAGAAGAAGCTGTCCAAGCACCCGGAGGAGTTCGGCAAGGGCGCGATCGAGGGCGTCGCCGGTCCCGAGGCCGCGAACAACGCCGCGGTCGCCGGAGTGCTGGTCCCGCTGCTCACGCTCGGGCTGCCCACGTCGGCGACGGCGGCGATCATGCTCTCGGCCTTCGGCAGCTACGGCATCCAGCCGGGGCCGCTGCTGTTCGAGATGCAGCCCGAGCTGGTGTGGACGCTGATCGCGTCGCTGTGCATCGGCAACGTGATGCTGCTGGTGCTGAACCTGCCGCTGGCCGGGATCTGGGTGAAGATCCTGCAGATCCCGCGTCCTTATCTCTACGCGGGCATCCTCGTGTGCGCCTCGCTCGGCGCCTACGCCTCCAGCCAGTCCTGGCAGGGCCTGCTGGTGCTGCTCGGGATCGGCGCGCTCAGCTACGCGATGCGCCGCTACGGCTGGCCGGTGGTGCCCGCGGTCGTCGGCCTGATCCTCGGGCCGATCGCCGAGGACAACCTGCGCAAGACGCTGCTGGTCAACCAGGGCGATCCGGCCGCGCTCGTCGGCACGCCGTTCGCGCAGGCGATGCTCGCGCTGGCGCTGCTGGCCGTCGTGGTCCCGCTGATCATGAAGACGCGGGCCCGGCGCAGGGTTCCCTAGACGCGCGTGAGGGGCGCCCCATGCCCCTGGGGCGCCCCTCTCAGGGGACAACCAGAACTTCGGAAGTCTGTTCTATATATAAGGAGCTAGGACACCGTCGCCGGAGGCAGCAGCTGCTGCACGTCGAGGCGGCTGGTGAGCAGCTGCGAGGTCTCCATCATGTCGGCGACCCGCTGGAGCCGGACCGGGTTGATCGAGACCGGGTAGGTGCCCACCGAGACCAGGCCCGCGGTCTGCGCGTCGACCTCCGCGTACTCGGTCAGCACCTCCTGCACGGCGAGCTTGTTGGTGCCGAGCTCCTGCGCCTTCTCCAGCACGTTGCGGAATGCAGCGAGGGTCTTCGGGTAGGAGTCGGCGAACTTCTTGCTGGAGGCGTACCCGGACATCGGGAAGTCGAGGGTGTAGCCGCGCGCGGTGTCGGTCAGCACGCGTGCACCCAGCGAGCGCTGGGCCTTGGTGATCCAGGGCTCCATCATCCACGCGGCGTCGACGGACTTGTTGCTCAGCGCCGCCGTCATGTCCGCGAACGCCATCGGCGTCCACTTGATGTTGCTCTTCTGCACGTTTGCGGTCTGCAAAACGCTCTCGGTGGTCAGCGTGCCGAGGTCGTCCTTGCGGTTGACCGCGATCTTCGGCTTCTGGATCTCACCCGGGTTGTCGTAGTCGGAGTCGGCGAGCGTGACCAGGGCCATGGTGTTGCGGGCCGCCTGGTAGGCCTCGCCCTGCAACTGCAGCTCCTTGCCGGAGTGCACGGCGCGCAGCAGCGTGACGTGGCTGGCGAAGGCGATGTCGAGGGTCTGGCTCTCCAGCTGCTGCACCGCGGAGTTGTCGTCGTTGACAACGATCAGCTCGACCTGAAGCCCCGCGTCGGCGAACAGCTTCTCGTTGCGCGCCAGGTAGAGCGGGGCCACGTCGACGCTGGGCAGCACGCCGATGCGCAGCGTGCCGCGCTCCGGCTTGGGCGCGGAGGCCTGCTCCGTGCTGGTGAACAGCCCGCAACCGCTGGTGCTCGCCAGCACGACCGCGCTGGCCAGCAGCGCGAACGCGCGCCGGAAGGCTCGGATGGTCATGCCGACTCCTCGTTCTGTGATCAACTCACGGTGACATGCCGGGGAAGGCGTGGCGATGCTATCCACCCACAAGAGGGAATAGAGTCACAACTTCAGACACTGTCCGCTGTCTCATCTTCCCGTTCGCTGGTCCGTACCACTACGCTCCCCTGGCTAGCGACCCGTGGCCCTGTCGCAGGGGAAGTCCGCTGGTCAGCGCCGGTGAGACTGGCGTTGGCGGCTGGGACTGTGCTGCAATGCGGCCCGCATTCGCAAGTCCGACCTCGGTCCGGGGAGGGATCGAGTTACTGCTGCCGGAAGAGGAAGCCCAGGGTGGCGCGTCGAGAGAGAGGTCCCAGCCGGACCGGTGAAGGGGAAGCCCTTCCACCCGAAAACCCTGAAACGGGTGACGGGACGGCTGCGAAGCGTGACGGAGGCGAGGCCGGCGATCACGCCGCCGAGTCCACCGTGGCGCCGGTGACCGACACCGAACAGGACCCGCCCGCCTCGCGGTGGCGGCTGCGGAACTGGCGACTGCGGACCAAACTGCTGGCCGTCCTGCTCATCCCCACCGTCGCGGCCCTCGCGCTCGGCGGGCTCCGGGTGACCAGCGACCTCGCCGCCGCGACCAAGCTGGAGCAGTTGGCCAACCAGGTCCGCCTGAGCGGCACGGTCTCCGTCCTGGTGCACAACCTCCAGCGCGAGCGCGACCTGACCGTGCGCTTCGTCTCCAGCGGGCGCAGCGGCGACCAGGTCGTGATGGAGCGCCAGCGCAAGCGCGTCGTCGACTCGGTCGACGAGTTCCGCAAGCAGGTCAAGGAACTGGGCCCGGAACTGTCCCCCGGCCACGCCACGATCTACGACAAGGCCGCCCAGCAGCTCGACCGGCTCACCAAGCTCCGCCAAGCCGTCCAGGGACCGGACTCCCGCTACCCCGAGGAAGCGCTGCTGCGCTCCTACAGCGAGTCCATCGACGAACTGCTCTCGCTGACCGAGCTCGGCCTCGCCCAGACCGACAACCCGGCCCTGATGAACCTGCAGGGCAGCGTGCTCTCGGTGGCCAGGGTCAAGGAGCAGACCTCGCGCAAGCGGGCGATCCTGCTGGATGCGTTGCAGCAGAAGAAGTTCGCGCCCGGCCAGCTGCGCCAGCTGCTCGCCGTCGACGCCGAGCTGCAGGCCGCGCGCAACGACTTCCGCAAGGCCGCGACCTCCGAGCAGCGCAGGCTCTTCGACGACATGGTGACCGGCTTCATCGTCGACGTCGCCAACAACATCGAGGAATCGGCGCTGCAGAACGCCGAGGCCAACCAGCAGCTCACCGCGACCCCCGAGCAGTGGGACGTCGCGGCGACGCTGACCGTGAACCTGATCTACGACGTCGAGTCCAAACTGCTGGAGCAGCTGCGCAACGACAGCTCCAGCCTGGCGACCACGGCCAGCACCAACGCCGTCCGCGACTCCGCGCTCGTGCTCGGCGCCCTGGCCCTCGCGGTCATCCTGGCGCTGTTCGTCGCCCGGTCCCTGCTGCGCCCGCTGCGCGTGCTGCGCAAGACCGCGCTCGCCGTCGCCGACCACCAGTTGCCCGACGCCGTCGAGAAGATCCTCGCCGCGCCGAACCCGACCGCGGCCGCCAAGATCGCCGTGGCCCCGGTGCCCGTGCACACCACCGAGGAGATCGGCCAGGTGGCCCGCTCCTTCGACGCGGTGCACGGCGAGGCCGTCCGGCTGGCCGCCGAGCAGGCGATCCTGCGCGACAACGTCAACTCGATGTTCGTCAACCTCTCCCGGCGCAGCCAGGCGCTGGTGGAGCGGCAGCTGAACCTGATCGACCGGCTGGAGCAGGACGAGCAGGACCCCGACCAGCTGTCCAACCTCTTCGAGCTGGACCACCTGGCCACCCGGATGCGCCGCAACAGCGAGAACCTGCTGGTGCTCTCCGGCAACGACCTCACCCGCAGGCTCACCAAGCCGGTGCCGATCTCCGACGTCATCGGCGCCGCGGTCTCCGAGGTCGAGCAGTACGCCAGGGTCCAGGTCGGCCAGGCGCCCGACCTGGCGATCCAGGGCCGCGCGGTGAACGACCTCGTGCACCTGGTCGCCGAGCTGCTGGACAACGCCACCGCCTTCTCCGACCCGCAGACCAAGGTCGTCGTGCGGACCGCGCGGACCCGCAAGGGCGAGCTGGCCGTGGAGATCTCCGACCGGGGCGTCGGCATGCCCGACGGCGAGATCCGCGAGGCCAACCAGCGCCTCGCCGAGCCGCCGGACGTCGACGTCGCGGTGTCCCGCCGGATGGGCCTGTTCGTGGTCGGCAGGCTGGCCAAGCGGCACCAGGTCCAGGTCAAGCTGCGCTCCAACGAGGACATCGAGGGCGGCACCACCGCGCTCGTGGTCATCCCGGCCGACCTGGTGCAGCCGGTCCCGCCGCGCACCACCACCCTCGGTGGCCCGGTCACCGGCACCGTGACCGGCGTGGCCGCGGTGAGCGCGCCCAGCCAGCCCAGCGCACCCAGCCAGCCCGCTCCGGTCAGCCAGCCGAGCCAGCCCGAGCCGGAGTTCCACACGAACTCGCTGTTCGTGCACACCCCGGCCGAGACCAGCCAGGCGTCGAGCTACCCGAGCGTGAGCGGCACCCCGCCGCTGACGGTCGGCGACGTCACGCGCGCGCTCGCCGAGGCCGACGGCACCGAGCCCGAGGCTGAGACCGACACCGAGGCCGAAGCCGAGCAGCCCGCCAAGAAGGACATCCCGCCGCTGGACCTGGACATCCAGGTGGTCGCGGCCGACGGCGAGCTGGACCCGGCCAAGCCGCCGAAGCTGCCCGGCGACGAGCAGCCCCCGGTGCGCTACGAGGACCAGCACCCCGAGCTCAACGGCGAGTTCTCCGGCTCCTGCGATCCCGCGCCCGCCGCGGCTCCCGCCCAGCAGGGCTTCAACGGCACCCGGCCGAGGGAGATCCCCCGCGACGACGCGCCGACCGAGCGGCTGCCGATATACGAGGAGATCCTGTCCCAGTGGTTCCAGGCGGCCGAGCCCCAGCAGGCCGCGCCCGCAAGGGAGATGCCGCTCGGCGAGCCCGCGCTCAGCGCGACCGTCGACGAGCCGCTGGTCCAACCGAAGGCAGAAGCCCAGCCGAAGCCGGAAGCCCAGCCGAAGGCGGAGGTCGCGCCGAAGCAGCGGTCGAACGCGCTGCCCAAGCGCCAGCGGCCCGCCCGTGCGGCTGAGCCCGAAGAGACCGCGGCGCCGAGCGTGCCGCAGTCGGTGTGGCAGTCCCCGGGTGACGAGGGCTGGGAGGCGGCGAACTCGCTGCTCAACAACCCCGTCAGCCAGGGCGTGACCACGGCGGGGCTGCCCAAGCGGGTGCCGAAGGCCCAGCTCATGCCGGGCTCGGCGGCACCCCGCTCGCAGGCCCCCGCCTCCGCTCCGTCAGCCAAGGCCCCGCAGACTCCTCGCACGGCGGACAACGTCCGTGGCAGGATGTCGAGCTTCCAGCAGGGTCTGCGCAGAGGCCGGCATGCCAGGATTGAGACGCTGGCCGCCGACCGCGGTCAGACGGAGCAGTCCGGCCCAGGTCATGGCCGTCAGGACGAGGAGCAGCAGTGAACGAGTCGGTCCAGCAGCCTGGCACCTTCGGTTGGTTGATCACCGACTTCGTGCGCAGAGTCCCGGGCGTCGCCCACACGGTCGTGGTCTCGGCGGACGGCCTGCTGCTCGCCGCGTCCCAGGGACTGCCGCGCGATCGCGGCGAACAGCTCGCCGCGGTGTCGTCCGGTTTGGTCAGCCTCACCCAGGGAGCGGCGCGGTGTTTCGAGGCGGGCAACGTCGCACAGACCGTGGTGGAGATGGAGCGGGGTTACCTGTTCCTCATGTCGATCAGCAACGGTGCCTGCCTGTCCGTGCTCGCGGCGCCGAACTGCGACATCGGCCTGGTCGCCTACGAGATGACCCTGCTCGTGGACCGGGTCGGCCAGCAGCTCACGCCGGAGTTGCGGGCGCAGCTGCAGGGCGTCTCGCGCAGGTAAGTGAGGAGTCGGGTGGGGTGAGGTCGCGATGACGACGGGACCCGGGTTCTCCAGTGACCGCTTCGACTACCGGGAGTGGGCGCTGGGTGGATTCCGCTACGACGAACCCGAGGACGAGCGCGAGGGCGCCGGCGCGTCCGCGCAGGAGCCCCCGCTGATGTCGCCGCGCGACGGCCTCGGCGGGACCGGCCTGTTCGGCGGGCCCGGCGCGGACCTGTTCGGCGGCGGAGCGGTGGACGAGTCCCCGATCCCCTCGGTCCCCGCGCAGCAGGTCGTGCACGAGCCCGACCCGTTCACCGAGTCCGGTTCGCTGGTCCGGCCCTACACCCGGACCGGCGGGCGCACGCGGCCCGACTACGACCTGGCCATCGAGGCGCTGATCTCCACCAGCGACCGCGGCCGGGAACGGGACGCTGCCGTGCTGCCAGAGCACAGGTCGATCTGCGGGCTCTGCCTGGAGACCCGATCGGTTGCAGAAGTCGCCGCGCACTTGCGTTTGCCACTGGGCGTGGTACGCGTATTGATCGGTGACATGGCGGGCCTCGGCCTCGTCATGATCCACCAGAGCGGCTTGGTCATGGGGGACCGGCCGTCCCTCGGGTTCCTCGAAAGGGTGCTGAGTGGCCTCCGCAGGCTTTGACCCGCACACGCCGGACACCCGGCAGGCGACGACCTCGGCGAAGATCGTGGTCGCCGGCGGCTTCGGGGTGGGGAAGACGACGTTCGTCGGTTCGGTCTCCGAGATCGTTCCGCTGACCACCGAAGCCGTGATGACCGAGGCCAGCGTCGGCGTCGACGACCTCTCGGCGACGCCCGGCAAGGTCACCACCACGGTGGCGATGGACTTCGGCCGCGTCTCGCTGGACCAGGACCTGATCCTGTACCTGTTCGGCACGCCCGGCCAGCACCGCTTCTGGTTCATGTGGGACGACCTCGTCCGCGGAGCCATCGGCGCGGTCGTGCTGGTGGACACCCGCAGGCTCGCCGACGCCTTCGCCTCCATCGACTTCTTCGACGACCGCCAGCTGCCCTACATCGTCGCGCTCAACTGCTTCGACGGCATGCTGCACCACCGCATCGAAGACGTCCGCGACGCGCTCACGATCGACGACTCCATCCCGATCGTCACCTGCGACGCGCGCACCAAGGAATCCACCAAGCACGCGCTGATCACCCTGGTCGAGCACGCGATGCGGCAGTGGATGACGGTCGGCGCCTGACCCTCCCCGGACGACAGACGCAAAGCGGGAGCCCCGGTCGATGACCGGGGCTCCCGCTTCAGTGCTGGTGCGCTGGATCAGCCGATGCCGACGCAGGCGTTCAGACCGGTGATCTTCGGCTTGATGCTCAGGGCGCCGAGGATGCCACCGCCGCCGACCTTGACGGCCGGGTTCGCCGACGCGGAGGCGCCGATGCTCGGGGCGCTGACGCACGCGCCGATCTTGTCGAGCTTCACGGCCGCGGCCACGTCGACCTTGGCGTCGACCTTGGCGGCCAGCTTGACCTTCAGGTCAGCCGCGGAGACGCGGACACCGGCGGCGGCGTCCACCTTCGCGTCGACCTTGGCGTCGACGAGCTTCGGGGCGGCGGAGCGACCGGCGCCGACGCCGACACCCGCGTCGACGTCAGCGTCGACCTTCGCGCCGATGCCGATGCCGACCCTGATCGGCAGCTTGACCTTGACGCCGAGGTTCGCACCGACGCCAACGCCGGCACCGACGCCAACGCCGACACCCGCGCCGACACCGACGCGGATCGGGGCCTTGACGCCGACACCGACCCGGATCGGGCCGCCAACGCCGACGCCGACCTTGATCGGGGCCTTGACGCCGACACCGACGCCGACCTTGACGGGAAGCCTGACCCCGACGCCGACGTTCGCGCCGACCTTCGCGTCAACGTCGGCGTCCACCGTGGCGGCGCCGGCGTAGCCCGCGGACATGAAGAAGACCGACATGGCGACCGCCGCGGTCACCGTTGCGAATCTGCGCGCCAACCTGCTGATGGGCATTTTCGGGGTTCCTCCTAGATGTGGCCGGGCCACGAGGGCACAGCCGGGCACTGTCCGATTCCGGCGTGCGGCACCCGTGTGGGGCGAGTGAGCGCAGCCACCCACCACGTTAGGGCTGAACGGGGCATCACAACGGGTACAGACCGACCACAATGGAGGGACGTCGGGCAACTACCCGGTTGTGCCAGCTAATGGCATGAATGACACGTATTAAGTCCACTGTGGACACTGCCGGAGCGTTGATAACTAGAGAAGTTTCGACCCGGGCGGCGTCACTCCAAAGTGGACGATGATCACCGAGCAGCCGGTCAGTCCTCCACCAGCGCCGTCGAGGTGATCCGGTGCAGGGGGAATCGGCGCACCATGTCGACCACGGCGTCGAAGGCGTCGAGCACACCTCCCGCGACGCGCACCGGCGTGACGATCTGCTGGCTCGCGGTGCCGTGCGAGTCCACGACGCCGATCCACACCATCCGGCCCTCGTCCGCCGCCTTCTGCAGCAGAGCCATCGTGGCCGCCGTCCCGAGCACCGAGGTGGACACGGCCGCCCCGCGCGGCGCGTCCGCCGCCCGGTCGCCCGCCTGGATCTGCCGCACCACCGAGGCCAGCTGCTCCCCGCTCGGGCGAGCGGGGGAGAACAGCCGCCGCGCGCCCTGCGGCCTGCCGGGGATGCGGTGCCCCGCCGGGCGCAGGTCGACGACGGCGCCGTCCGGTCCCTCCGCCGCGGGCGCGTAGCCGCTCTCGCGCAGCCCTTCGAGCACCTCGATCAGCGCCAGCGGACTGACCAGCACCGTCGGCGCGATCCGGCGCAGCTCCAGCCGCGCGATGTCCGGGTTGGCCAGGACCTCGGCGATCAGCGCGGGGTCGTCGCAGCGCAGGAAGGATCCGGCCGGGCCGCCGCGCAGCTGCCCGTGCTTCCTGGAGATGTCGTCGATCAGGTAGCTCAGCGACTGCGGGATCGGTGTGCGCGAACGCTTCGCGAACAGCTCGTGCAGCTCCGCCGCCGTGCGCCCGGCGTCCAGCGCCCGCCGCACCGTCTTCTCGGTGATCCGGTAGACGGTCGCGCCGCCCGCCGACTCCACGTCCGCGACCGCCGCGATGTCCGCCGCGAGCTCCGGTTCGAGCCTGCCGGGCGCCACCACCGTCAGGTCCGCCTGGACGAGGACGTGGTCGATCGGCTCGGGCAGCGAGTCCAGCATCCGCTTGGCGGCTTCACCGGGGCCCTCGTTGAGCAGCGTCGCCCCGGCCGTCGACAGGCCGCCGAGCGCGACGATGCCGAGCGCGGTCGCCTCGGCCACGATCCAGCGCACGAGGTCGTCGCGCATCCGCCCACCCCGGGCGGGCGCGCGCCAGGCCAGCGCAGCGACGAGGTCCTCGACGTCGCCGACGCAGGAGCCGGCTGGCAGCTCCGCGAGCACGCCGAGCACCCGGTGCCGCTCGCGCACCGCGTTCGGGCGGCGGAGCTCGTTGGAGAGCGGGCTGAGCAGCTTGTCGCGCTCGTCCCGGCGTCCGGCGAGCGCGGGCAGCCTCGGCAGCTCCAGCCAGCCCACCGCCAGCGTCGCCCACTGCTGGTCCGGCGCGGCGGCCAGGAAGGGCTCGACGTGCGTGGTCGGGACCCACTCCGGCTCGCCGCCGCCGCTGGTGTCGATGAGCCCGGCGTCCACCGCCAGCTCGACGAGCAGCGTCGCCCGCTCCTCGTCGATCTCCAGCTCCTTGGCCACGCGGCGCAGCTCGCGCACGCCGAGCCCGCCCGCGCGCAGCACGCCCGGCGGCTCGGACGACCAGAGCGCGATCAGGCCTTCCAGGTGCCGCAACAGTTCCAGTGCGGCACCGGCCGCAGTGGAGTCCACAGTGGACACTCCGCGACCGGTGACCCGCAGCTCCGGCTGCGAGACCTGCACCTGGCCCATCGGCCGGTCGCCGCGCAGCAGCAGGCCGAGCTGGCGGGGCAGCTCCACCGTCTCGTTGTCCCTGCGCAGCAGCAGACCGCGCGCCATCAGGCTCTGCACCGGGTTCTCCGCGCGCTCCAGCGGCACGGCTCGCCCGGCGTCCTTCGTCCGACCGATCGGCGGCCCGGCCGCGAGCGTCTCCAGCAGCCTGCGCTCGGCGGGGTCCAGTTTCGCCAGCGCCTCCGGCAGGTCCACCTCGTCGAGCTGGGGGACCGCGCGGCCGAGGTTGCCGGGGAACTGCGAGATGACCTCCGCGGCGGCGGGCACGATGCTGAGCGCGGTGTCCGGCCCCCACGCCACGGCCAGCTCGCGCAGCCGCTGCACGGCCTCCTTGGTGCGCGCCGCGGGCACGCCCTTGCCCATCAATCGGTTGATCCTGGTCACCGGCTGCGGCTCGGTGTCGGCCCCGGCTATCGCCAGTGCGTCGAGCACGGTGCGGGTGAAGGCGTCCAGGTCCTCGCACGCGCGCACCACCGACGCGCGCATGCCAGCTCTGGTCGCCAGCACGCTGGTGTCGGCGGGGGGCGGGGTCGCCAGGTCCGGGCGCGCCCGCAGCAGCTCGACGAGAACCTGCTCGTCCTGCGTGCGCAGCCAGTCGACGAGAGAGTGACCGGACATCGGTCCCACGTTATATGCCGGGGAATTCACTGCCTATGGCCGCGCGCCGAGCCCACATGCGATCAGGCACACTGAGCGGGTATTTCCCGAGTAGAGGAGGAGCCGTGGCCAAGGCCGCCCGCCGCCCCGAGCGCATCGACCCGACCTGGCCCGGTGAGACCGCAGACGGGCACCACCCGGTCAGCGAGCTCGCCAGCCACACCCAGGGCGCGCAGTCCCCGTTCGGCGAGGTCACCTTCCCCGCCGAGGACGTGCACTACGAGCACCCGGTCACGGTCATCAACAAGTAGGCCGACCACCCCTCCCCGGCTTTCCGAGCCGTGCGCGTACCGGATTCCTCCGAGGTCTAGGCTGTGCGCACCGCTGAGCAGCACTGACCGGGGAGGGTGCAATGCCGGTTCCGGGGCCGGGATATTCGATCACCGTGCGTGTCGAGGCGCCGCCGTCGGCGAGCGCCGCTGGTGACCTCACCAGCTCCATCGGCAAGGTCGGCGGTGTGATCACGGCCTTCGACGTCGTCGAGTCGCACTCCGACCGCGTCGTCGTGGACATCACCTGCAACACGCTCTCCGGTGACCACGCCACCGTGATCACCGACGCGCTGTCGGTGCTGCCGGGCGTGAAGGTCCGCAAGATCTCCGACCGCACGTTCCTGATGCACCTCGGCGGCAAGCTGGAGATCTCCTCCAAGGTCGCGCTGCGCAACCGGGACGACCTGTCCCGGGCCTACACGCCCGGTGTCGCCCGGGTCTGCCAGGCCATCGCGGCCAACCCGGAGGACGCGCGCAGGCTGACCATCAAGCGCAACACCGTCGCCGTGGTCACCGACGGCTCCGCCGTGCTCGGCCTCGGCAACCTCGGCCCGGCCGCCGCCCTCCCGGTGATGGAGGGCAAGGCGGTGCTGTTCAAGAAGTTCGCCGGCGTCGACGCCTGGCCGATCTGCCTGGACACCCAGGACACCGAGGAGATCATCCGCACGGTCGAGCTGATCGCCCCGGTCTACGGCGGCATCAACCTCGAGGACATCGCCGCTCCGCGCTGCTTCGAGATCGAGGCCAGGCTGCGCGAGAAGCTGGACATCCCGGTCTTCCACGACGACCAGCACGGCACCGCCATCGTGGTGCTCGCCGCGCTGCGCAACGCCCTGCGCGTGGTCGGCAAGGACATCGAGGACTGCCGGATCGCCGTCTGCGGCGTCGGCGCGGCCGGTTCGGCGATCATCCGCCTGCTGCTCAAGCAGAAGCCCGGCGACATCGTCGCGGTGGACATCGACGGCATCGTGCACACCGAGCGCGAGGGCCTCGTCGACGAGAACCTGCGCTGGATCGCGGAGAACACCAACGCGCGGAAGATGAGCGGCACCCTGCACGAGGCGCTGGTCGGCGCGGACGTCTTCATCGGCGTCTCGGCCCCCAACCTCTTCGGCGAGGAGCAGGTCGCGACCATGGCGGAGAACGCCATCGTCTTCGCGCTGGCCAACCCGGACCCGGAGATCGACCCGCTGGAAGCGCAGAAGCACGCGGCCGTCGTGGCCACGGGCCGCAGCGACTACCCGAACCAGATCAACAACGTGCTGGCCTTCCCCGGCGTCTTCCGCGGACTGCTCGACGCCCACGCGCACACGATCACCGACGACATGCTCGTCGCCGCTGCGAACGCCATCGCGGACGTGGTCGAACCGAGCCAGATCAACGCCTCGTTCATCGTGCCGAGCGTGTTCGACAACGCGGTGGCTCCGGCCGTCGCCGAGGCCGTCCGCGCCGCCGCGATCCGCGCGAAGGGCTAGCCCGGCGTGGCGGAGGAGCTGACCCACGTCGACTCGGCCGGGGCGGCCCGGATGGTCGACGTGTCCGGCAAGCAGGCGGGTGCGCGGCTCGCGGTCGCCACGGGCGTCCTGCGCACCACCGAGGAGGTCGTCTCGCTGCTGCGCAGGGACGGCTTGCCCAAGGGCGACGCGCTGGCCACCGCGAGGATCGCCGGGATCATGGGTGCCAAGCGCACCCCCGACCTCGTGCCGCTGTGCCATCCGATCGCGCTGTCCGGCGTGGTGCTCGACCTGCACGCGGAGGGCTCCGAGGTCCGGATCACCGCCACCGTGCGCACCACCGACCGCACCGGCGTCGAGATGGAGGCGTTGACCGCGGTCACCGTCGCCGGTCTCACGCTGCACGACATGGTGAAGGCCGTCGACCCCGCCGCGACCCTCGACGGCGTGCGCGTCGAGCGCAAGGAAGGCGGCAAGACCGGCCTGTGGACCCGTCCGGAGGACCGATGAGCACGCGGACGGCTCGGGTGGTCGTGGCGTCGAACCGCGCCTCGGCCGGCGTCTACGCCGACAAGACCGGGCCGGTCATCGAGTCCTGGCTGAGCGCCAAGGGCTACGAGGTCCCCGCGCCCGTCGTCGTCCCGGACGGTGATCCGGTCGCCATCGCGCTCCGCGCGGCTGTGGCCGACGGGGTGGAGGTCGTGGTCACCACCGGCGGCACCGGCATTTCGCCGACCGATGGCACGCCAGAGGCGACGCGCTCAGTGCTGGACTACGAGATCCCCGGCCTCGCGGACGCCATCCGCGCTCAGGGCTTGCCGAAGGTGCCGACCGCCGTGCTGTCCCGTGGCGTCGCCGGGGTCGCTGGCCGGACCCTCGTGGTCAACCTGCCCGGCTCGACCGGTGGGGTGCGTGACGGCCTGGCGGTGCTCGACGGCGTGCTCGACCACGCCGTCGACCAGATTCGCGGCGGCGACCACGCTCCGGTGTCTGGCTCCGCGGCTCAGGTGCTGCGCGCGGTGGTGACAGAGACGCCTTTGGACGTCGCCGAGCACGCCGCTCTGGTGGAGAGCCGCGTCGCGGGCGCCGTTGTCACGTTCTCCGGCGTCGTCCGCGACCACGACGGGGGCCGCGGAGTGCGCGAGCTGGAGTACTCGGGTCATCCGAGCGCTTCGACGGTGATCGCCGAGGTCGCCGCCGACGTGGCCGCGCGGCACCCGAAGGTCCACGCGCTCGCGGTCAGCCACCGCATCGGCGATCTCGACATCGGCGACTCGGCCCTGGCGTGCGCGGTCTCGGCCGCCCACCGCCGTGAGGCGTTCGTCGCGTGCGCTGATCTCGTCGATGAGGTCAAGCTACGGCTGCCCATCTGGAAGCGCCAGCTCTTCGACGACGGCACCGAGGAATGGGTCAACTGCCCCTAGCGGGTTCTCGGACGTGCGAAAGGCCCCGACCATCGCTGGTCGGGGCCTTTCACCAGGACAAACGTCACTTCAGGTCGAGCTGCTGCCCGACGAAGATGAGGTTCGCGTCCTTGATGACGTCCTTGTTGCGCTCGAACACGGCCTGCCAGCCGCCCTCGACGTTCTGCGCCGAGGCGATCTTGGACAGCGTGTCGCCAGCGGCAACGGTGTAGTCGGCACCGTTCTTGGTCTGCACCGGAGCAGCGGCGGGCGCGGGGGTCGCGGCCGGCTTCGGAGCAGCCTTCTTGGTCACCTTGGAAACGGGCTTGGACTTGACGGCACCGCCGCCACCGCCGCCGTTCGCCCAGCCGGTCTTCTTGGAGCAGTGCGGCCACGGCTTCGAGCCGCGCGCGTTGTAAAGCCGCTGGGCGATCTCAGTCTGCTGGGCCAGGGTGGCCTGGTGGGCGTTGGCCGCGTACTGCCCGCCGCCGTTCGCGCGCCAGGTGCCGCTGTCGAACTGGTAGGCACCGTAGTAGCCGTTACCGGTGTTGATGCTGGCGTTGCCGCCGCTCTCGCACTTGGCGAGGGCTTCCCAGTTGGGGGCGGCCGAGGCGGTGCCTGCGGTCACGACGAATGGCGCTGCGGCCACGGCGCCGGCGACAGCCAGGCGAGCCACGTTGCGACCGGTGGTGGACTGCTTGCGGTGCTTGCCTCGGTAAGAAGTCATTTCTCTCTCTCCTACCGCACCTGCGGGCGAGCTGTCGGGTTCGGGCCCTGTCGGGGAGTGCCCGGCCGGTCCGGGGGACCGGCTTCACCCCTAGGGCGCTCGGGACGCCCGGAGTGCTCTCTCGCTCCTGTCCAGAAGTGCTTTCCGCTCGGGGTCGTTGACCGGGGACCTGTTGGACAGGATTTGGCGCGTCAGGTCTCCGGCACTGCGTCGGTTGGGTTTCGGGGCCAACCGAGAAGCGACCGTACGTAACCGCTGGGGCCAACCCAAACGTCTCGGGGTGTGACCGTCGTCACGGTAACGCCGAGGGGGGATTCAGCGATGCGACTGGTTTAACCAGCTTGAGGCACCGTTACCGGGGCGTTTCCCACCCGGGATCAATTACCGACGGTGAGTTCTGGGTCACGTGGGTGAAGGCCCATGAGGGGCAAGGAGTACACCTCCGCTCAGCCCCTCGTGAGGAACGCTCGCAGTCCGCTCAGGTCGTCGGTGTTGAGGTGATCCACCTCAAAGGTGACGAGTTCTCGCCAAATCGCTTCGCGTTGCGGGCCCGGCGCGTCCGGTGTCGCCCAGAAGCGCACCCGCTGCCCGGCCTGGTGCGCCTTGGCCACGATGTCCCGGAGCTTCGCCTTCTCCGCCGCGGGCATCGGCCCGGTGCCGTTCCAGGTGAACAACTTCGTCCAGTTGTCGGAGACCAGGGCGGCGAGCTTGGCGTCCGCGCCGGGGCCGAGGTCCGCCGGGTCGGTCATCCGCCCGTCGTAGAAAGCGAAGCGGTGGCGCTGGCCGCTCATCAGCTCTCGCGGCCGGTCCCCGGAAACCACCACGTCAACGGCGCCGCGAACGACCCTGCCGGAGACGTACTGGCTGAACATGAACGCGTAGCGCGGGGAGCGCAGGACCTTGTCCAGCTCGGTGTACGTGGCCGCGCCGGTGTTCTTGAGGTCGATGAGCAGCTGGAACAAACCGGGGCGGCCAGCGTGGACCTTGCCGTGGTTGTCGAGCACGCGCTTGCGCAGCGGCTCCAGGTACAGAGACTGAAGCGTCCGATCTGGCCGCAGGTCACCGACGTCGTGCCCGACGAGCAGGGCGCCCTTCACGAGGTAGATATCGGCTTCAACGCTGGTGAAGCCGTTGTCCAGCGCATCGAACAGCGGGCGCTTGTGCTCGTAGTCGTTGTGCGCGTGCGCCTGTGCGAGCGGCTTGACGCGCGGCGCGGCGATGCTTGGCGCAGTGGCGCTCGCGAGCACTCCGGCGATCGTCAGCACTAGAACCGCGATGCGACGGAATGCCTGCACGGCCACCTCCTCGAACGGCGTCGACAGCTCGGACGCTAAGCGCTCGGGATGGACCGGTGATGAACGCCGGGAGTCCGGCCGCCGAGCGCGGGACGGCCGGTAAGGGGACGTTCGTCACTATGGGCAGGTTGCCCCTGTGGTGCGAGACACGTTAGTGGCACCTGGTGACAGGGCGATAACAGGGGGTCGCCTGAGCGGGGCGGTTTTGCTGCCTCGTTCTGGTCAATGCCCCAAAGAACGCCTACTCCCCGTCGTAGCGCCTCACCAGGCACGATGCTCAGGACACCGCCATGTAATAGAGGTGTGCGTGAAGAGGCCGCCGCGACTCTGGGGAGAGATCTCGCGGTCGGCGTGTCGCGAGGCGAGGGGGACAGGCATGAGGACAGCTGTGCACTGCGCGCGAGGTGTTGCGCGATGACCGTCGAGTTCAAGGTGCTCGGATCGCTTGAGGTCGTCGTCGACGGCGTGGTCGTGCCGCTCAATGCCTCGAAGCAGCGAGTCGTGCTCGCGGCGTTGCTCTTCAATGCTGGTCGGTGGGTGCGCACGAAACAGCTGATCGACTATCTGTGGGAACGCGATGCGCCGAAGGACGCGCATAACGCGGTGCAAACTCATGTGGCGCGACTCCGGCGCGCTCTGGGTGTTCCTGATCTGATCCGAACGCTGGACAGCGGCTACCGCATCGACGTGCGAACGAACCAGGTGGACTTGCTCCTCTTCCGCGAACTCGTCGAACGGGCATCAGAACAAGCCGTTGACGTGAAGGCCGATCTGCTTCGTCGGGCGACCGACCTGTGGCGAGGACAGTCCTTGCTGGATGTGCCGTCCAGTTCGCTGCGCGACACCGAGTTCCCAGCCTTGGAGACCGAGTTCCTGGGAGTGCTCGAACAGCGAATCGACGCCGAACTGGAGCTCGGGAAACACGGCGTGGTGGTTGGTGAACTGCGCGCGTTGACGAACGAGCACCCGTTTCGTGAGCGCTTCTGGGCGCAGCTGATGCTCGCGCTGTACCGCTGCGGTCGGCAGGCGGAGGCGCTCGGCGCGTTCCGCGAAGCCGCTCGTTGCCTCGGCTCGGTCAACGGTGCGGAGCTGCGGGCACTTCATCGAGCGATGTTGTTGGGGGAGATCGAAGTCCGGCAGCCCGATGCGGAAGTGCGCGTGGTGCCGCAGCAACTCCCTGCTGATCTCGGCGACTTCGTGGGAAGAGCGGAGTTGCTGGATCACGTTGTGGGGCTCTTTGATCCGATGTCCACTCGCGCGCGTGTTCTCGCGGTTTCCGGCCCGCCTGGGGTTGGCAAGTCGGCGTTCGCTGTTCGGGTGGGGCACAGGGTGGCCAAGCGGTTCCCTGACGGGCAGCTCCATGTGAACCTGCACGGCTACTCCGCTGGTATCGCGCCGAGCGTGGAACAGGTCGTGTCGCGGTTCCTGCGTGCGCTGGGCACAGCTCCGCAGGCAGTTCCGACGGACGTCGACGAGCAGGTCGCCAAGCTCCGCGAAGAGTTGGCTTCGCGGCGCGTGCTCGTGGTCTTGGACAATGCGGCGGACGACGAACAGGTTCTGTCGCTGCTCGACGCGCTTGCCGGCTGCTCTGTGTTGATCACCAGCAGGAACGAGCTGCGGAAGCTGGCCGAATCGGCTGCGGCGCGAACCATCTCGCTGCCCGTCCTGGAGATCGAGGACTCACTGCGGCTTCTCCGAGAACTTGCCGGTGAGTGGCCTGGGCCGGAGAATCGCGCAGCTCGGGAGTTGGCGTCGTTGTGCTGCGGGCTTCCTCTCGCTCTCCGTGTCGCCGGTGCCAACCTCGCCTTTCAAGCCGTCGGCGTCGAAGAGTACGTGGGGCAGTTGAAGTCCGGTGATCTGCTGACGGCTCTCTCGATCGAAGGTGACACTCAGGCAGCGGTCAGAGCGACGCTCGAACTGTCCTACGGTGTGCTCGACGACGAGTGCAGGCAGTTGTTCAACTCACTTGCGCTGGTCCCGGGTGCGGACTTCACGGCATGGGCCGCTGCGGCGTTGACGAGTCTGGATCGTGGGCGTGCGGCGTCGGCTCTGGACAGGCTGGCCGTCGTGAATCTCGTGCACGAGCATCGGCCCGGCCGCTATCAGTTCCATGACCTGATCCGCTTGTTCTCTCGCGAGATGTACTCGTTGTTCGAGGGTGAGGTGGCTTCCTCGGCTCAGCGGAGAACGCTTTTCGACGCGTACCTGGCGTCGGTCAACGCTGCAGCTGAGGTGCTGAATCCCGAAATCCGTGTTTCACCGCTCGGCTTCGAGTCTCGGCCAGAACTGGTGTTCGTCCCGGCTTCGGCGGCGGAAGCCCTCGCCTGGTTGGACGAGGAGCGGCTGAACCTGATCGCCGTCGCTCGTAGTGCGGTCGAGCTCGGACCTGCGGAGATGTCATGGAAGCTCGCCTTCTCGATGACGAGCTACCTGCGGCATCGGCGGTACAACTCGGAGTGGTTGGCGTTCCTGGAGCATGGTCAAGCTGGCGTTGCGGCGTCACCGGACGAGCACGGAAGAGCGTTCGTGCTCACGGCGTTGGGGATCTTCAACTGGGCGACTTTCGAGCCAGAGAAGAGCATTGAGCTGCACCAGCGAGCACTGCCGATCTATCGCAATTTTGGCGACAGAGAAGGCGAGGCGCACAGCTGCGCCTCGATAGGGGTTTCTCAGGCCATGCTCGGCAGGCAGAAGGACGCGATCAATTCGTTCTTGGTGGCGGAACGAATCAATCGTGAACTCGAGAAGAAGCCGGAGCTGAGCAATGTGTTGGCGAGTCTCGGGGCCGCTTACGCGCATGCTGGGGAGATCGACCGGGCCCGGGACAGTCTTGAAGCGTCGCTCGAACTGGCGGCAGAGCACGGTGTTCTGCACATTCAGGGGATCGCAGCGAGCAATCTCGGCCTGATGGCGCGCGAGGATGGTCGGTTGGAGGAATCTCGCCGGCTGCTCGAGCGGGCTTGCGAGGTGTGGAGCGATGTCGCTGCTCGTCATGGCCTGGCGGCGGCGTTGGACGAACTCGCGTTGACGCACCTGCTGCTGGGAGATCTCGACACTGCCGCTGATCATGTAGAGAAGGCGCTGGCGATCGCGGTGGACACCGGCAACAAGATCAAAGAAGGCGAGGCCGCTGGAACTCTCGCGCAGATCTGTCACCGGCGAGGTGATCTCGAAGCCGCACTTCTGCTGCAGAAGAAGAGCGTTCACCTGTTCCGGAGCATCTCCTCCCTGCCGGGGGTCGCGGTGTCGCTCACCGGCCTGGCGACGGCCCTGCTCGCACACGGACGGGTGTCCGAAGCCTTGGACGCGGCCTCGGAAGCGTTGGACATCGCCGTGGAGAACGAGATCAGGATCTGTGAGCCGATGGCCCTGACCAGTCTCGCCGAGTGCTCGATCGCGGCGGACGAGCCGGTGCGGGCGGTGGAGTACGGCGAACGAGCGCTCGCGCAGCACCGAGTGTTGCGGCACCGGGTGTGGGAAGCGCGGACGCTTCGGGTTATCGGGCAAGCTTTGTGGGTGTCGGGCGATCGGGACGGAGCGCGGGAGCACTGGGAGCGGGCGCGGGTGATGTTCGCGGAGATGGGGATGCCGGAGGGCGATGAGGTGCGGGAGCTGCTGGGTCAGGTGCGATGAGCGGGCGCGATGACGGTTGAGTTCAGGGTGCTCGGGTCGCTGGAGGTCCTGGTCGACGGCCGGGTGGTGCCGGTGCGGGCGGGCAAGCAGCGGGTGGTGCTGGCGGCGCTGTTGCTGCACGCGGGGCGTGCGGTGAGCGCCGTGGAACTCCTGGACGTGCTGTGGGGGGACGCTCCGCCGCCGACGGCGCGCAACGCCTTGCAGACGCACATCGCGAGGCTGCGGAGGTTGCTGGGCGAGGACGTGATCGCGACGGTGGGCGGGGGCTACGTGCTCGCGACGGAGCGGATCGACCTGGTGCGCTTCCGCGAACTGGTGCGCAGGGCGAAGTCGACGTCGAAGAGCACGAGGGCGCGGCTGCTGGGCGAAGCGTTGGAGTTGTGGCGAGGGGCGGTGCTGGCGGACGTTCCGTCGATCGCCTTGCACGAAAACGAGATCAGCCAGCTCAACGAAGAGCTGCTCGACGTGCTGGAGCAGCGGGTCGACGCGGACCTGGAGCTGGGAAAGCACCGCGAGCTGGTGGGCGAACTGGGCGCGCTGGTCGCGGACCACCCGGTCAGGGAGCGCTTCTGGGGGCAGTACATGCTGGCGCTCTACCGCTCGGAACGGCAGGCGGAAGCGCTGATCGCGTTCAGGGACCTGGCGACCGCGCTGAAGGAGCGCCTGGGGGCCACGCCGAGCGCGGAGCTACGGGCACTGCACCACGCGATCCTGGTCGGCGACGTGGCGCAGGCGAGCGCGGCGCCGCGAAGCACATCGGTTGTGCCACAACAGCTTCCGGGTGACATCGGCGATTTCGTCGGGCGGGAGGAACTGCTCGGCCATATCGGGGAACTGCTGGACTCGGGCACGCAGCTGGTGGTGGTGTCGGGGCCGCCCGGGGTGGGCAAGACGGCGCTCGCGGTGCGGGTGGCGCACAGGTTGAGGCAGCGGTTCCCGGACGGCCAACTGCACGTCAACCTGCACGGGTACTCGGCCAACGCGAGGCCGACGCCGGGGCAGGTGCTGGCGCGTTTCCTCCGAGCACTGGGGGTGCCGACGGACAGGGTCCCCGCGACGGTCGACGAGCAGTCGGCGATGCTGCGCTCGGAGCTGTCCGATCGGCGAGTGCTCCTGGTGCTGGACAACGCGATCGACGCGGAGCAGGTGCGGCCACTGATCCCGGACACGGGTGGGTGCGCGGTCGTGGTCACCAGCCGGGGGGTGCTGCGCGAGCTGATCGAGCACGAGCGGGTCGAAGCGGTCGCGCTCCTGGTTCTGCCGCAAGGGGATTCGCTCGCACTGCTCGCGGAGTTCGCGGGCGGGGCGGTGCGCGACGAGCCGGAGGCGAGCGAAGAGCTGGTGCGGCTGTGCGGAGGCCTGCCGCTGGCCCTGCGCATCGCCGGAGCGAATATCGCGCATCAGGGGTGCACGGTCCGCGCGTACGTCGACGAGGTGCGCGGCGGCGACGTGCTGTCGGCGCTGACGGTGGACGGGGACGAGCAGTCTGCGGTGCGCGCGGCGTTCGCGATGTCCTACGCCACGTTGTCGGCCGAAGCGCAGCGGGTGTTCCGGTACCTGGGGCTCGTGCCCGGGGCGGACTTCACGGCGTGGGTGGCGGCGTCGCTGATCGATTCCACAGTGGACAGAGCGATCGTGCTGCTCGACGAGCTGGCGACGGCGAACCTCGTGCAGCGGCAGCAGGGCGGGCGCTTCCAGTTCCACGACCTGCTGCGGGCCTACGCGACGGAGCAGGTGGTCGCGGAAGAGCGCGCAGAGGAGATCGACGCGGCGGTCGAGCGGTTGCTGGACTGGCACCTCTTCGCGGCGGGCACGGCGCGGACGCTGCTGCCCCTGCGCGCCTACACCGCCAAGCTCCCCGAGCGCGTGCGCATCGGCGTTCCGTTCGGCGACCGGACTGGTGCTGAGGGGTGGATGGAGGACGAGCGGGCGAACCTGCGCGCGGTCGTCGCGCTGGCCGCGCGAAGAGGACGGAACGAACACCTCTGGCAGCTCGTCGATGTTCTGTGGGTTTACCTGCTGAGCAAGGGGCACAACGTGGACTGCCGGGAGATCGCTGAGCGCGGACTGGCCACCGCCGTCGCGGTGGAGGACAGCGGCGCGATCTCGACCATGCACTCGCACCTGGCCCACCTGACCTGGATCAGCGGTGACCCGCGCGGGGCGCTCGCGGAGTACGACAGGGCGCTGGCCACCGCGGACCACAGCGCCTCCTCGCTGGAGCTGGGCAACATCCTCAACAACTGTGCCGGAGTGCACTGGGAGCTGGGCGACAACGTCCAGGCCATCGACCACCTGCACCGGGCGTTGCGGATCTACCAGGACGTCCAGGCCCGCCACCAGGAGGCGAACACCAGGGGCAACCTCGGGCTCGCCCACCAGGAGCTGGGCCGCTTCCGCGAGGCGGCCGAGCACCACGAAGCCGGGATGCGGCTCGCCGAGCAGCAGGGGGCGTGGGACAGCTACGCCAACCACCTGGCGAACCTCGCGAGCGCGCGCTACCAGCTCGGCGACTTCACCGGAGCGCGCGAGTCGGTGCGCGAGGCGATCGAGCGCTGCGCGGAGCTGGGCCTGCACCAAGCCGAAGCGCTCGCGCACGTCGGGTTCGCCGAGCTGCTGGCCACCGAGGGCGACGGGCCGGGCGCCATGCGCGAGGCACTGAGGGGCCGGGAGTTGGTCAGCGAGACCGACAAGTGGGGCAACGCCGCCGTGACGATCGCCATCGGCTCCGCGCACCTCGCGCTGGGGGAGCTGGCGCAGGCGCGGGCGAGCTACCGCGAGGCGATGAACGCCGCGCGGGGGGCGGGATTCGTGCGGCACGAGGTGGACGCGGCGATCGGGCTGGCCAGGACGGGGCTGCGCGCCAAGACCACCGGCCAGGCCATCGCCTACGCGCGGACCGCCGTCGAGCAGGCGCGGGAGCACAGCATCCGGATTCGCGAGGCGGAGGCGATGCACGTGCTCGGTCTGCTGCTGCACGAGACGGGTGAGGTGGAGGCGGCGCGCGAGCAGTGGCGGCTGGCCGAGGCCATGTACACCGAGATGGGCGTGCACAGCGCCGCGACCGTGCGCGCGCTGCTGGACCGGGACGGCGCGTCATGACCATCGAGTTCCGCGTGCTCGGCGCCCTCGAAGTCGTCGTCGACGGCGAGGTCAGGCCGATCCGGGCGGCCAAGCTGCGCACGCTGCTCGCCGGGTTGCTGCTGCGCGCGCCGCAGCCGCTGGGCGCCAGCGACCTGATCGACGTCCTCTGGGGCGACAAGCCGCCCGCGACGGCGCGCAACGCCATCCACATCCACATCGGCCGGTTGCGGCGGCTGCTCGGCGACGACGGTGTGATCAGCACTGTCGCCGGCGGCTACGTCATCCGGCCGGGCGAGGTGAACCTGGACCTGGACCGGTTCCGCGAGCTGGTGGCCGCGGCGCGGCGGGCGAGCGACGCGGAGGAGGAGATCCGCCTGCTGCGGGAGGCGCTCGCGTTGTGGCGCGGCCAGGTCCTCTCCGACATCGACTCGGAGTCTTTGGCGGACAACGACATCACCGCGATCAACGCCGAACTGCTCGCGGCCCTCGAACAGCGGCTGGACGTCGACCTGCGCCTGGGGCGGCACCGCGAAGTGATCGCCGAACTGCGTGCCCTCACCGCGGAACACCCGCTGCGGGAACGGTTCTGGGGCCAGCTGATGGTGGCGCTGTACCGCTGCGAGCGGCAGGCCGAGGCGCTGGAGGCGTTCCGGACCGCGTCCGCGACCCTGCGCGCCGAGCTGAACGTGCCGCCAGGGCGCGAGCTGCGCGAACTCCACAACGGGATTCTGACCGGCAGCGCCGCCGTCGCCGCTCCGGCCGTCGCGGCCGAAGCACCCGCGAAGGTCGTTCCCCACCAGCTCCCAGCCGACATCACCGGCTTCGTCGGACGGCGGGAGCTGATCGAGCTGCTGGAGCACGAACGCCCCCGGCTGGCGGTGCTGTCCGGTCCGCCAGGAGTGGGCAAGACCGCGCTGTCCGTGCGGGTGGCGCACCGCCTCAAGCAGCACTTTCCAGATGGGCAACTCTTCGCCAACCTGCACGGCTACTCTTCCGGGACCGCGCCGTCGACCGGGCAGGTGCTGGGGCGGTTCCTGCGGGCGCTCGGCGTCGCACCGGACAAGGTGCCGCTGGACGTGCCGGAGCAGGGCGAGATGCTGCGCCACCAGCTCGCGGGGCGCAAGGTGTTGATGGTGCTGGACAACGTCGCCAACGCCGACCAGGTCCGCACGTTCCTGTCGGCGGAGCGCGGCTGCACGGTGCTCGTCACCAGCCGCGACACCTTGCGGGAGCTGGCCGTCGACGGGGCGCTGCTGGAGTCCCTGGACGTGCTCGCCGCCGACGAGTCGCAGAGCCTGCTCAGCGATCTCCTCGGCACGCGGCGGTTCGCCGACAACCGGGCGGCGGGGGAGGAGCTGGCGAGCCTGTGCGGCAATCTCCCGCTCGCGCTGCGGATCGCGGGGGCGAACCTCGCGGGGCAGAGCCGCACAGCGCTCAGCGAGTACGTGCGCCAGCTCCGGGAGGGCGACCGGCTGGCCGTGCTCGCGGTGGAGGAGGACGAGCAGGCCGCCGTCCGCGCGACCTTCGCGCTGTCCTACACCTCGCTGGACACCGAACTCCGGCGGTTCTTCCGCGCGCTGGCACTGCAACCCGGGCCCGACGTGACCGCGCGCACCGCCGCGGCGCTGGCCGACGTGCACGTCGAGCACGCGTCCAGCCTGCTCGACAGGTTGGTCTCGGCGAGCCTGGTGCACGAGCACGTGCCCGGGCGGTACCAGTTCCACGACCTCGTGCGGCTCTTCGCCCAGCAACAGTCCACAGTGGAGGATGCGGCCGCCGACCGTTCCGCGGCGAGGGAAAGGCTGCTCGTCTCCTACGTGGTCGACTGCGAGCTGGCGGCGAGCCTGATCACCCCCGAGCTGTACTACCTGCCCGCCGTTGAGCACGACACGCGGGTCGTCCGGCAGGAGCTGACCGAACTGCTCGACTCCCACGCGTGGATGGAGGCCGAGCTGCCCAACCTGATCGCGGCGATCGTCTTCGCCGCGGACAACGGCCCACGGTGGGTCGCGTGGCGCCTGGCCGCGTACCTCACGAGCTTCTTCCGGCACACCCGCGACGACGCCGACTGGCGGTTGGTCGCGGAGTTCGGACTGCGCGCGTGCTTGGAGGACAACGACACCCACGGCCAGGCCGCGCTGATGCGCAGCCACTCGATGCTGCACTGGTGCATGGGGGACAACGAGAAGTCGCTGGAGTACTCCGGGCAGGCGCTCTCGCTCTACCAGGAGGTCGGCGACCGGCGCGGCCAGGCGCAGGTGCTGAGCAACATGGGCGTTTCCCACGCCATGGCGGGGAACCAGGCGACGGCGGTGCCGCTGCTGACGCGCGGGCTGGCGATCGAGGACGAGCTGGGCGCATCGCGCGGGCTGGCCAACTGCATGCTCAACCTCGGGACGGTCTACGCCTACATCGGCCAGGTGGACCTCGCCGTCGCGACATTCACCCGGTCCCGGGCGATCGCGGCGGAGCTGAACGTGCGGCACGTCGAAGGCGTCGCCGGGCACAACCTCGCGATCCTCGACCGGGAGGCGGGCCGCTTCACCAAGGCGCTGGAGGGCTTCGAGCGCACCCTGGCGGTGTGGCGGGAGATCTCCTCCAGCCACGACGAGGCGGCGGTGCTCGACGAGATCGCGGTCACCGAGGTGCTGCTCGGCCGCTACGGCAGCGCGCTCACCAACGCCAACGCGGCGCTGCGGGTCTCGGCGGGAACGGGCAACCGGGTGAAGGAGGTGGAGGCGCTGAACACGATCGCCTCCGCCTACGTGAAGCTCGGCGAGCCGGAACGCGCGCTGCCCGTGCAGCAGGAGGCGGTGCGCATCGTCGGCGAGATCGGCTACGAGCACGGAACGGTGGACGCGCTGATCGGCCTCGCCGCGGTGCGGCGCGCGCTCGGCGAAGGGGACGCGGCGGTGGAGGCCGGGCGCCGGGCGCTCGCGTGCGCGGTCGACAACGGGCTGCGGCTGTGCGAGCCACGAGCGCTCACTTCCCTTGCGCAGAGCCATTTTCACGTTGGCGACGCGGCCGAGGCAGTTGAACACGCCAAGCGCGCCCTTCCCGTGCATCGTGAGACGCGCCAACGAGTTTGGGAGGCGTGGACGGAGCAGGTGCTCGGATCTTCCCTCCGTGCGTTGGGGAACGACGAGGACGCCGTGGTACACCTGCGCGCCGCCAACGAGATGTTCGCGGAGATGGGGATGCCGGAAGCTGACGAGTTCCCGGCGTAGGTGCGGGCGTGTCAGTGAGGGGGACAGCGGTGCCGTCAGAAGTCAGGTTCAAGGTCTTGGGGCCGCTTGAACTCGTGGTCGACGGCGCCCCGGTTCCCGTGCAGGCGGCCAAACAACGCGTCGTGCTCGCGATGCTCCTGCTGCGCTCCGGCCGCGCGGTCTCGATCGACGACCTCATCGAGGCGCTGTGGGGCGACAGCCCGCCCGCCGAGGCACGCAACGCCTTGCAGGTCCACGTCATGCGGCTGCGCCGGGTGATCGGCGGTGATCTGCTGCGCACGGTTCGCGGTGGCTACGCGATGACCCTGGCCTCCGACCAGCTCGACCTGCTCCGCGCGCGCGAGCTGGTCGACCGCGCGGCACGGTCCAGAGAGGACGGTTCGGAGGAGTCCGAGCGCGCTCTGCTGGCCGAGGCGCTCCGGTTGTGGCGCGGGCCCCTGCTCGTCGAGGTCGAGTCGGAGTCCTTGCGGCGCAACGAGATCACCTCAGCGCTTGAGCTGCTGCTCGGAGCGCTCGAACGGCGCGTCGACCTCGACCTCGCGTCGGGTCGGCACCAGGAGCTGATCGGTGAGCTGACCACGCTGACCGCGGAACACCCGTTGCGCGAACGGTTCTGGGCCCAGCTGATGCTCGCGCTCTACCGCTCCGGTCAGCAGGCCGAAGCGCTCTCCGCCTACCGCAAGATCACCACGTTGCTGCGCGCCGAACTCGGCGTCGGGCCGGGGACCAGCCTGCGCGAGCTGCACCAGGCGATCCTGGTCGGCGGCCACGACCTGGCCGAGTCCCCGGTGCGGGCGGTGCCGAGGGTGGTGCCCGCGCAGCTGCCGCCTGACCTGGCGGACTTCGTCGGTCGCGCGGACCGGATCGAGTTGGTGGAGCGGACGTCGGTGCCCGCCGAAGGGCAGCGCTCGGTTCCGGTGACGGTGATCTCCGGCTCGCCGGGCGTCGGCAAGACGGCGCTGGCGATCCGTGTCGCGCACCGGCTCAAGCGCGGTTTCCCGGACGGCCAGCTCTACGTCGACCTGCGCGGTTACGCGTCGGGGGAGCCGGTCACCACCTCCGAGGTGCTGGCCAGGTTCCTCCGCGCGCTGGGGATTCGGCCGGAGCAGATCCCCGTTGACGTCGACGAGCAGTCGGCGCTCTACCGCTCGGTGCTGTCCGGCAAGCGCGTGCTGGTGCTGCTCGACAACGCCAGCGCGGCCGACCAGATCCGTTCACTGCTCCCGGGAGATCCTGGTTGTTCGGTGTTGGTCACCGGGCGCAACGAGCTGCGCGGACTGGTCGTCGGCCACGGCGCGCGAGCCCTGCGGCTTGAGCCCTTCGGCGCACGGGAATCCGTTGCGCTGCTGACGAGTCTGCTCGGCGCGGAGGCCGGAGCGCACCCGGCGGCGGCCGAGCTGGCGGAGCTGTGCGGGCACCTGCCGCTGGCGCTGCGCATCGCGGGGGTGAACCTCGCTGGCCGCTCCAAGCCCGATCTCGCCGAGTACGTCGACGAGCTCCGGCGGGGAAATCGCCTTGCCGCGCTTGAGATTCCGGACGAGTCCTCGGCCGCGGTGCACGCGGTGTTCGGGTTGTCCTACAGCGCGCTCAAGCCGGAGGCTCGACGCCTCTTCCGCCGTCTCGGCCTCGTGCCGGGCCCGGACTTCGACGCCAACGCCGCCGCGGCGCTGCTGGACTCGGAGCGGGAGCACGCCGCCCAGTTGCTGGACCAGCTCGCGGCGGTGAACGTCGTCGCCATGTCGGGGCCCGACCGCTACTACCTGCACGACCTGTTGCGGCTCTACGCCGAGCACCTGTGCGCGGCCGAGGAGAGCCGGGCCGATCGTGCGTCCACTGTGGACAGACTGCTCGACCACTACCTGCGGGCCGCCGATCGAGCCGCCCGCGCGGCCCACCCGGACATCAGCCGGATCGGGCTCCCGGAGGAGGAACCGCGCTCCTGGCTGCCCTCCTTCGCCAATCGCGAGGCCGCCATCGGGTGGCTGGACGCCGAGCGCGGGAACCTGGTCGCCGCCGCGAGGTCCCGAACCCATCCGCTCGCGGTGCACCTCGCGGACACCGCGCGGATGTACTTCAGCACCGGCGGCCACATCGCGGACTGGCGCGCGGTCGCCGAGACGGGCCTTGCCGTGGCACGGGAAACCGGTGATCTTCGCGGAGAAGCCGCCGCGCACAACAGCTTCGCGCGGCTCTACTTCGACCTCGCGGAGTACGAGTCGGCCGCCGAGCAGTGCCGCTTGGGCTTGGCCTTGTGCGACAGGGGTTTGCCGCCGGGCGTGGAGGTCGGGTTCCTCAACAACCTCGGGACCGCCCACGCCGAACTGGGAGACACCGCGCGGGCGCAGGAGTACTTCGAGCGCAGCCTCGCGCGGAGCCAGGTCAGTGGCCCGCCGCACGTGGAAGTGCTGGGAATGGTGAACGTCGGCGCGATCTACGTCTACCGGGGACTGCTGGCCGACGCCGCCCGCGTGCACGAGTCAGCGGTGCGGAAGTGCGCGGAGCACGGCTTCACCACCATCGAAGTGCTCGCGTCCAACAACCTCGGCATCGCTCGGCGCGAGCTGGCCCAGTACGCCGCGGCGGTGGACGCGCTGGAGCACTCGTTGCGGCGCTGCCGGGCGCTGGGGCAGCGCTCGCCCGAGTCGAGCGTGCTCTGCAGCCTCGCGGAGGTCTACCGCGATCTCGGTGAGCACGAGCGCGCGCACGAGCTGTGCCGGGAGGCGATCGAGCTCTCCAGGTCGACGCAGCGGCGCAAGACCGTGGCCGACGCGCTGAACGTCGCCGGCGGGATCGAGCTCGGGCGCGCCCGACCGGAGCGCGCGCTCGACCGGTTCCAGGAGGGGCTCGCGCTGTCCCGCGAGTCCAACTTCACCTACGGCGAGATCACGGCCTTGATCGGATTGGCAGAGGCCACCAGCGCGCTGGGCCGCGCGGGCGAGGCCATGGAGTTCGCGCTGCTCGCGGAGTCGCACGCCCGAGGCGTCGCTTTCCGGCTCTGCGAGGGCAAGGCGATCAGCTCACGGGCCCGCGTCCACCGCGATCTCGGCGAACTCGGCGAGGCGGTCACCCAGGCGAGGCGGGCGGTCGAGGTGCACACCGAGACCGGGCACCGCCTCGGCGCGGCTCGGTCGCTGGCGCTGCTGGGAGAGCTCGGCGACGCGAGCGCGGCGGAGGAGGCCGCTGGGATCTGCTCCGCCATCGGTGTGCCGCAGCGGTGATCAGCCGCCCGCGAACGGCGGGAGCACGTCCAGCTCGGCGCCGGGCGGCACGGTGACGGCCCGGTCCCGCACGGCGACTCCGTCCAGCAGGAAGCTGCACGCGGGCAGGACCATCGTCAGCCGGGCGCCGTGCCGCGCGCGCAGCAGTTCGAGCACTTCGTCCACAGTGGACGATTTGTCGAGTTCGACGGCCTCCGCCTGAACCCCGGCCGCCGCCCTGGCCCCCGCGAAGTACCGCACGGTCAACGACTGCACGCTCATCCTCCGATCGCGCTCATCGGGCGGTCCGGCTGGGCGAACCCGGCTTCGTCGATGCCGTGCCCCGCAGCCTTGCCCCACATCGCGCTCCGCCAGAGCACGGCGATCTCCTCGTCGGAGGCGCCCTCGCGCAGCGGTCCGCGCAGATCCGTCTCGGTCCTGGCGAACAGGCACGACCTGACCTGCCCGTCCGCGGTGAGCCTGGTGCGGTCGCACGCGGCGCAGAACGGCTGCGTCACCGACGCGATCACGCCGACCGAACCCCGGCCGCCGTCGACCGTCCAGCGCTCCGCGGGCGCTCCACCGCGCGGAGCCGGGTGCGGGGCCAGCTCGAAGGCCGCGCCCAGCGCGTCCAGGATCTCCGTCGCGGTGACCATCCGGTCGCGGTCCCACGCGTGCTGCGGGTCCAGCGGCATCTGCTCGATGAAGCGCAGCTCGTAGCCCTCGTCGAGGCAGTACTGCAGCAGCGGAACGGCCTCGTCGTCGTTGACCCCGCGCATCAGCACGGCGTTGACCTTCACCGGCGTCAGCCCGGCCGCGGCGGCCGCCGCCATCCCGTCGAGCACCTTGTCCAGCCGGTCGCGCCTGGTGATGGTGAAGAAGCGGTCCGCCCGCAGGGTGTCCAGCGAGACGTTGACCCGGTCCAGCCCGGCCTCGGCCAGCCTCCCCGCCAGCTCCGGCAGCCGCAGTCCGTTGGTGGTCAGCGACATCATCGGCTTCGGCCGCAGCCGGGCCGCCGCGCCGATCACGTCCACGATGTCCTTGCGCAGCAGCGGCTCGCCGCCGGTGAAGCGGATCTCGGTGATCCCGAGCCGGTCGACGGCGATCTGGATCAGCCTGGTCAGCTCCGCGCCGTCGAGCAGCTCGGAGCCCGGCAGCCAGTCCAGTCCCTCGGCGGGCATGCAGTAGGAGCAGCGCAGGTTGCACCGGTCGGTCACGGAGACCCGGAGATCTGTCGCGATTCGGCCGAAGCGGTCAACAAGGGTGTTGTCGTCCGGTCGCGCGGGCAGAGCGGTGTCGTGCCTGGAAGAGCGCGCGACCGAAGGCATACCCAGGGGGACGGGATTCACCTTTCCGAGAGTAGCCGCGAACGCCGACAAATCCGCGTGAGCGGCGGAGGGGAGATCGGCCGCGCCGGGTAACATGCCTCACGGTCAAGTAGCTGAGCTGCCAAGCTTCTTGTCCCGAAGATGTTGACGTCGGCGGAGGCGGGGGACCATGGCCAGCGGCGAGAAGCAGGTCGATCCCGGGTTCGGGTTGGACATGTCCGAAGGCGGTGTCCGGCTCGCGATGTGCGGGAGGGCGCTGAGCGCGGCGACGGTGATGTTCCACACCGCGGTCGCCGACCGGATGGGGCTCTCCGTCACCGACCACAAGTGCCTTGACCTGGCCAGACGCGCCGAGGGGCCAGTGACGGCCGGGCGCATCGCCGAGCTGTCCGGGCTGTCGACGGGGGCGGTCACCGGGGTGATCGACCGGCTGGAGCGGGCGGGGTTCGTGCGCCGCGTCCGCGATCCGCACGACCGGCGCAAGGTGCTGGTCGAGGTGCTCGCCAAGGACGCGGGCGAGCACGCGTGGATGTTCCAGGGGCTGCGCGACGCCTGCGAGAAGGCGGTCCAGCAGCACGGTGCGGAGGAGATCGAACTGATCATCTCCTACCTCACCGAGATGACCGAGACCCTGCACCGGGAAACAATGCGGGTTCGGGACCACGACAACGGCTGACATTCCGCAAATGCGGAACTATTGTCGTCATCGTGCCGCAATTTCGAATTAGCGAGGCCGCCGGGCTGCTCGGGGTCAGCGATGACACCGTGCGCAGGCTCGTCGACTCCGGGGCGCTGACCGGCCACCGCGACGCGGCGGGCCGGATCGCCGTGGACGGGGCGGAGCTGGCCGCGCACGCCAGGGACAGCGCGCGCGCCGCCGCTGACCCGACCGGGATCGGCAGCTCCGCGCGCAACCGGTTCGTCGGCCTGGTCACGGACGTGGTCGCCGACCGCGTGATGGCCAAGGTGGAGATCCAGTGCGGTCCGCACCGCGTGGTCTCGCTGATGAGTTCCGAGGCCGCCGAGGAGCTGGGCCTCAAGCCGGGCGCGCTCGCCGTCGCGGTGATCAAGTCGACCCAAGTCGTGGTGGAGACCCCATGAAGCGCACGAGCGCCCTGCTGTTGTCGTCGTTGTCGCTGCTGCTGATCACGGCCTGCACGAGCGGCCCGGAGAAGCGCGAGGTCACGGTCTTCGCGGCCGCGTCGTTGAAGGACGCGTTCACCGAGCTGGAGAAGTCCTTCGAGGCCTCGCACCCCGGTGTCGACGTGCGGGTCAGCTTCGGCGGCTCCTCCGACCTCGCCCAGCAGATCGTCAACGGCGCGCCCGCCGACGTCTTCGCATCGGCCAGTCCGTCCACAATGGACACCGTGGCCAAGGCGGACCTGATCGAGGGCCGCTCCGAGGTCTTCGCGGTGAACACGCTGCGGATCGCCGTGCCCCCGGGCAACCCCAAGGGGATCAGGACGCTGGCCGATCTGACCAAGCCGGGGACCGCGCTCGTGCTGTGCGCGCCCCAGGTGCCGTGCGGTGCCGCCGCCAAGCAGGTCGCGACGGCCGCGAAGCTGACCCTGAAGCCGGTCAGCGAGGAACCCGACGTGCGCTCGGTGCTCGGCAAGGTCGCGGCGAAGGAGGCCGACGCCGGTCTGGTCTACGTCACCGACGTGCTCTCCGCGCCCGGCAAGGTCGAGGGCGTCGACTTCCCCGAGTCCGCCGACGCGGTCAACGAGTACCCGTTGGCGCTGTTGAAGAAGTCCAAGCAGGCGCAGCTCGCCCGCGAGTTCGCCGAGCTGGTGCGCGGTCAGGCCGGTCGTGACGTGTTGACCCGCGCTGGCTTCGGTCCGCCGTGACCCTGCCCCGGCTGCTGTGGGTGCCCGCGTTCCTCGGGTTCGCGGTCATCGTGCTGCCCGTGTTCGGCCTGCTCGGACGCGTCGACTGGGCGCGCTTGCCAGAGCTGGTCAGCAGCGACGCGGCGCTCTCGGCACTCGGGCTTTCCCTGCAGACCGCGGCGCTGTCGACTCTCGTGTGCCTCCTGCTCGGTGGTCCGCTCGCGCTCGTGCTGGCGCGAGCGGACTTCCGTGGCCTGCGATTCCTGAGGTCGTTGGTGCTGCTGCCTTTGGTGCTCCCACCGGTGGTCGGCGGCCTCGCTCTGCTGTACCTGTTGGGGCGCAACGGGTTTCTCGGTCAGTGGTTGGACATCGGTTTCGGAGTGCGACTCCCGTACACGACGGCTGCGGTGATCCTGGCGCAGACCTTCGTCGCGATGCCGTTCCTCGTGGTGAGCCTCGAAGGCGCGTTGCGCACGGCCGGAGAGCGCTACGAGGCGGTGGCGGCGACGCTCGGTGCCGGTCGGTGGACGGTGCTGCGCCGAGTGACGATTCCCTTGCTGCTCCCGGGAATCGGCTCCGGCGTGGTGTTGGCGTTCGCTCGTGCTCTCGGTGAGTTCGGCGCCACGATCGCGTTTGCGGGCAGCTTGCAGGGAACCACGCGCACACTGCCTTTGGAGATCTACCTCCAGCGCGAGTCCGATGTGGACGCTGCCGTCGCGCTCTCCCTGCTGCTGGTGGTGATCGCGATCGTCGTGATCGCGGTGGCCCGGCCGCGTGCGGTGGAGGGACTGCGGTGAAGGCTGAGTTCCAGTTGACGCGCGGTGCTTTCACGCTCGACGTGGCTCTCTCCGTGGAGCCTGGTGAGGTCGTCGCGGTATTGGGGCCCAACGGCTCCGGCAAGTCCACGCTGCTCAACCTCATCGCCGGGCTCGCGCGCCCCGACGCCGGACACCTCGAACTCGGCGGCCGTGATCTCCTTGGCACACCGTCACATCAGCGCGGTATCGGCCTGCTCGCGCAGGAGCCGCTGCTGTTCCCGCACCTCACCGTTCTCGCCAACGTCTCGTTCGGGCCGCGAGCGCAGCGTCGTGCGGACCACCGCGTGATCGCGTTGCGGTGGCTGGAAGAAGTGGACGCTCTCGCGCTCGCCGATCGCAAACCTCGGCAGCTGTCCGGCGGCCAGGCGCAACGCGTCGCGCTGGCCAGGGCGCTCGCCGCCGAGCCCGAGCTGATGCTGCTCGACGAACCGTTGACCGCGCTCGACGTCGACGCCGCGCCCGCGATGCGAGGGCTGCTCCGCCGAGTCCTGCGCGCGCAGAACCGCCCAGCGATCATGGTCACCCACGACGCGCTGGACGCGCTCGTGCTGGCCGATCGAGTCGTGGTGCTCGACGCCGGAAAGATCGCGGAGCAGGGGCCGACGCGCACGGTCCTCACCCGCCCGCGCAGTGCTTTCGCAGCGCGCATCGCCGGGTTGAACCTCGTCGCGGGCACGACCGTTGAGGGTGGTCTTCGCAGTTCAGCAGGGGTGTTCATCGCGGGCCTCGGTAGCGCTGGCGTTGGCGAGGAAGGGGTCGCGGTGTTCTCGCCGACGGCCGTCGCCGTGCACCGGGACAACCCGCACGGCAGCCCGCGAAACGCGCTGCGGGTCCGGCTCGCGGGGATGGAGCCGCACGGCGACCTGATCCGGCTCCGCGCCGACGACGGGCTCGCCGCCGACATCACGCCCGCGGCCGCCGCCGAACTGGGACTGGAGCCCGGCGAGCAGGTCTGGTTCGTGGTGAAGGCGACAGAGGTGGGCGTGCACGCCGCGGACGGGGGAGGATGAAGACGTGACTGAGCCGGTGACCTGGAACTACCTGATGGACATGGACGGGGTGCTGGTGCACGAGGAGCACCTGATCCCCGGGGCCGACGAACTGCTCAAGGAACTGCGGGACAAGGACGTCCCGTTCATGGTGCTCACCAACAACTCCATCTACACCCCTCGCGACCTGCGCGCGAGGCTGAGCCGCACGGGGCTCGACGTGCCGGAGGAGGCGATCTGGACCTCCGCGCTGGCGACCGCGAAGTTCCTCGACTCGCAGCGCCCCAACGGTTCCGCCTACGTCATCGGCGAGGCCGGGCTGACGACCGCGCTGCACTCCATCGGCTACGTGCTCACCGACCGCGACCCCGACTACGTGGTGCTCGGCGAGACCAGGACCTACAGCTTCGAGGCGATCACCAAGGCGATCCGGCTCGTCGAGGCGGGCGCGCGGTTCATCGCCACCAACCCCGACGAGACCGGCCCGAGCCGCGAGGGCGTGCTGCCCGCGACAGGCTCGGTCGCCGCGCTGATCGAACGCGCCACCGGCCGCGCCCCGTACTTCGTCGGCAAACCCAACCCGCTGATGATGCGCTCCGCCCTGCGCGCGCTCGGCGCCCACTCCGAGAACACGCTGATGATCGGCGACCGCATGGACACCGACGTCCGCTCCGGCCTGGAAGCGGGCCTGGCGACCATCCTGGTCCTCTCCGGCATCTCCACCATGGAGACCGCCGACCGCTTCCCCTACCGCCCGACCCGCACGATCGGTTCGGTCGCCGACCTCCTCGGCAGCGCTGACCAGCCCTTCTGAGATTGTCGGTGCCCCCGTCTAGTTTCCTGCGCATGGGCATCGACTACATCGCGACCACGGTGCAGCAGACCGCGGCCTTCACCGCGGCGGTCAGCGCCCCTGGCGCACTCACCAGGCGCGTCCCGTCCTGTCCTGAGTGGACGGTCGCCGACCTGGTCGCGCACCTGGGCGAGGTGCAGACGTGGTGGGAGCACGGGCTGCGCTCGGCCGGTCCGGTGCCCGACGAGGCCGTCGTCGCGGAGCTGGCCGAGCCCGGAGCCGATCTGCTCGCGTGGTGGCGTTCGCGCTCGGAGTCCTTCTTGGAGGTCCTGCGCGAGACCCCGCCCGACTCCGCCTCATGGTGCTGGTGGTCCGACACCAAGCTCACCTCCGCCGCCGAGGTCGCCGAACGCCAGGCACACGAGGTGCTCGTCCACCGCTGGGACGCCGAGAACGCCCTCGGCGCCGCCGCTCCGCTCGACCCGTCGCTGGCCGCGGACGGTGTGCGGGAGTTCCTGCAACGCTTCCTGTGGGGCAAACCGTGGAGCGGGCCGGAGGGCTTGGTGCGCCTGCGCGCCAACGACTCCGGCGACGAGTGGGACATCGCGCTCCGCGCCGCCCAGCCCCGCCGCGTGCCTGTCTACCCCCAGGTGCCCGCCTCCGCCGTCGTCACCGGCACCGCCGAACAGCTCGACCTGCTGCTGTGGCGCCGCATCCCGCTCACCGCGCTCGCCGTCGAGGGGGAGGTGGAGTTGGTGGACGCCCTCGTCCGCTGGACCAGCCTGGACTGATGCCTAGCTGAGCGATCCGGTCAGCAGTTCGGCGAACCGCGTGCCCAGCGCCGCCGCACTGACCGGCGCGAGCGTCACCTGCCCACCGTTGACGCTCGTCACGTACCGCCCCTCGGCCGTGTCCAACCAGCTGAGCGGGTCGATGGACAGCGCCGCCGATCGCCCGTGCCTCGGCTGGACGACCGACGCCTGCCCCATCGCGTCCGCAGCCGAGTAGACCGTCAGAAACCGTTGTGCCTGAAGGCGATCGGCTCCGGCATTGACGAGTGCCGCAACGCCGTCACTGATCAAACCGGAGCGCTGCCAGTCGTCCCCGCACTTCGCCAGCGCTTCCACTGGCACCTGCGCGGACTGCCCACGTCCCGCTCCGCGTTCCGGGAGCGCGCCGACCGCCGCGCCCGGCAACGAGGCATCCGCGAGCCACTGCAACTCAACGCCGTCCCCACGGATCACCGCCCGCAACACGTTCCGGCCCTTCCGAAAGCAGCCGATCCTCTTCTGCCCCTCGCGATCGGTGTGCACCAACGCCAGCTCGACCTCGTGCTCCGCGACGACGCGAAGCGCTCCCGTCAGCTCGTCTCCGAGCCCGTGCCACGCCACCCAGCCCTCTGCCCACGCCCGCGCTCTCGCCCGCTCGTGCTCGTCGGCTCCGTGCTGGAACACCACCAGCGGAAACGGCATCACCCCCAGGCCCAGCCGCTCCCACCACACCTCGTACACCACCGCCGGCACCAGCAACGTCCGCCGCCCCCACATCACGGCACCCGCGGAATGACTCGCTCCGCCACGTGCCGCACCGACGCGCACCCGTCCCGATTCGGGGCTGAATCATCGGAGACGAGAATCGACCACAGGCCTATCGGCGATTCAAACAGTATTCCACAGTCCTCAGGGCCACTCCTGATCTCACCCTGCCCGATGGCGACGCGCCTACCTGAGACAGTGTCTTCTCTTCTGGTCTTCAGATGAGCCGGGAGAATCTTCACCTCTGGCGTGAAGCCGAGGCTTCCTGAGAAGGTGACCCCAACTCCTCCCACTTGCACGTGGTAGAAACATGATGGAGCGTATTTTTCTTCGAGTTTCGGTGAATTCGGCGCTAGTTGCCCCTGTGTCGGAAAGTCAGCGGGTGTCATTAGTCGGCACAAGTCCGCAGCCGTGGGTATGTGTCCAGGAGGTATGGCAGGTCCCAGAGACTCAGTGGCCTGTCCTGCGACAACGGTGGAGCATCCGGAGATGGCAAGAGACGCGCCGACCGCAGCTGCCGTCAACCAGGAAGTTTTCTTGTGGAATGTGTTCACGAGTTGGCTCGCCACTGCAGCTCGGCGCCCTTCTGGTCGTTGGCTTCGAGTGCGTTGGCCATGCCGACCACGCGCCTTTGGAACTCGACGAGGGCGTCATGATATCGCTGCCAGAACCACACGAGCCCGCCTTCCTGATCGGAACTGCGGTGGATGAACTTGTCCCGCATCGCCTGTCCCGCTCTGGTAGCTCCGAAGTCGACAGCCTCCGCCTTCAGGGCGAAATCCTTGGCGGCATCGAGTTCGGCTTTGGCAATGCCTATCAGCTCATTCATGTGCTTGGTGACCCATTCCTTGGTGCCGGCGTCCATGCGGACCTCGCCGTTGGACACCATGTCGGCCACCTCGGCGAGGCCGTCGTTCGCCCAGGGGTCGCTGTTCCAGGTCGTCACGTCATTCCCCGATCACCGGTGGCGCCACCTTGGGCAGTTCGCCGACGAGGTCTTCCACGTACGGGTATCGGCGGTCGTGCTCCTCGTCCTCAGCGCCCTGAGCGGTGCCGGGGACGGCGGGCTGCATGAAGCCGCCCTGCCCGGCACGTCCCACCGTTCCGGGCACGCCGGTGGGGCCACCGCCACGGCCAGCTGGCGGGGTCGGAGCAGCGCCGGGTGCTCGCCTCGGCTCGGTTCCTTGCCCGCCGGATGAGCTTCCGTTGAACGAACCGCCGCCGAACGAACCGCCGCCGAACGAACCGCCGCCGAACGAACCGCCGCCAGGGCCGCTGAGTGGGCCGGTTCCACCGCCTCCGGCAGCGCCGCCGCGACCGGAGTCGAACCCGCTGCCCCCAGACCGTCCACCGTCGACCTGGCCACCGCCCGGTCGATCCCATCCGGTCTGCTCGACCTCGCCTGGCCGCCAGCTCTCCGGAGACGGTGTGGGGCCTGGCCGTCCGCTCTCCGGAACGGGAGAGGGCATGGGCTCAAAGGCACCGCCGCCTCGCTCCCCGGGCAGACCGCGAGGCGGCGTGAAGCCACCGCCTCCGCCGCCCTCTGGCGGGCGCGGGCGTGGGGGTGGGTCGGCGGAGAACACGGATGGGAGGTCGTCGAAGCGCGGGGCGACGCGGTCGGTCCGCTCGGCCTCGCGGTCGAGGGAGCGGCCCAGTTCGATGGCCTCCTGGCGCAACGCCTCCTTGGCCTGCTCTTGGCGGGCCATGCTCTCCCGCAGTGCGGTGATCTCCTCGGGACGCAGCCCGGTGGGCATGGTCTTCGGGAACTCGAGCCCGCCGAGCTTGAGTTCCTTGACGTGCTCGGCGACCTGCTTGACGGCGTGGGCCATGGACACGAACGGCTGCCCGATCCCGCGCGCGATCTGCTCCTGCTCGTCGCCGTAGCTCCTGAGCAGGTCGCCAGCGGCCTTGGCCTTGGTCACCGAACCCGATTCCCAACGGCCCTGGAGCTTGGCCGCGAGTTCGTTCATGCCGTCGGCGAGCCGTTTCGCCCCCGCGCCGCGCTCACTGATCTCGGTCGCGAGCTGCGCGGCGAGCGCGGTTCGCGCATCACCCAGAAGTGCGCGCAGCTCTTCGAGCGACTTCGACTCGTAGTTGTCCCCACCCGTGAAATGCCGGTCTTCGGACACGGACTCCCCTTCCGCCTCACATACCGGACGGTACGGGAAGCGGCGGCGGGCGTCAGCGTTCCGCGGCGGAGCGCGAGCCCTCGGCCCAGAGCTGGACGACCTCGGCCCGGTGCTGGCCCGGCGGTGCCGCCGGGATGATCCGGGTCAGCTCGTCGGCCATGCGCTCGGCGCGGTCGCGGATCAGCTCGGCCCTGCGGGCGATCTGACCGGCGCCGCGCTGCGCTGCCGCGAGGCGGTCGAGCAGATCGGCCTTGAGCCGGAGCCACTCCACGTGCTCCCAGCTCGGGTCGGTCTGTGCGGTGGAGATCCGGTGCATGGCGCGGTCGATCGCGTCGGCGATCTGCCCCAGTTCGCGGTCCACGGTCATCGGGCACCCCCGATCGAAGTCGAACATGTCACGACAGAGATCCGGCAGAGGAGGAGGATCACACGCGACTGTGTTCTAGCTCACCGCATACCCGCACGTCCGAGGGACACGCGGGCATTCACCTGGTGAAGCCGAGCCTGTCGTCAATCCAGGCGATCTCTTGCCCGAGCGGCCACAGAGCGACAGGGATCAGCTTGATGTTGGCGAGGCCGAGCGGGATGCCCACGATCGTCACGCACTGGACGATCCCGGTGACCAGGTGCAGCAGCGCCAGCCACCACCCGGCGACCACCAGCCAGAGCACGTTGCCCAGCGCGGAGCCGAGACCGGAGTCCCCGCGCTTGACCAGCGTCCTGCCGAAGGGCCACAGGCAGAAGTTGGCGTTGCGGAACGCGGCGATGCCGAAGGGGATGGTCACGATCAGCACGCAGCAGATGATCCCCGCGACCAGGTAGCCGATGGCCAGCCAGAACCCGCCGCAGATCAACCAGATCGCGTTGAGGAGAAGTCGCAGCACGCCTCCATGGTGCCCGAACCGCGACGGTGGGGGTTGACCGGGCAACCAGGATGAGTGGCGGCTGTCACAACGCGCGCAGGAGGTAGTTCACCGTGGCTGAGTCCACCGCCCTGCCGAGCTATGCGTCCGGGACCTCCGACGTCCCGCTGCTCGGCGACACGATCGGCGACAACCTCGACCGCACGGTCGCCGCGTTCGGTGACCGGGACGCCCTGGTGGAGCGGGCCACCGGGCGCAGGTGGACCTACCGCGAACTCGCGGAGCAGGTGGACCAGCTCGCGCGCGGGCTGCTCGCGGCCGGGATCGGCAAGGGCGACCGCGTTGGCGTCTGGTCGCCGAACCGGGCGGAGTGGACCTTCACCCAGTACGCGACGGCCAAGATCGGCGCGATCCTCGTCAACATCAACCCGGCGTACCGGGTGCACGAGCTGGAGTACGTGCTCAACCAGGCCGGAGTGCGGTTACTGGTGGCGGCCAAGGAGTTCAAGACCTCCGATTACGCCGGGATGATCGAGGTAGTGCGACCGAACTGCGGAGCACTGGACCGGGTCGTGCTGCTTGACACTCCACAGTGGACTGAGCTGCTGGAGTCCGGGGACGGCGTCGAGCGGGACGCGCTCAGCGCCGCGCAGGCCGGGCTCTCCGCGGACGACCCGATCAACATCCAGTACACCTCGGGCACGACCGGGTTCCCCAAGGGCGCGACGCTGTCGCACCACAACATCCTCAACAACGGGTTCTTCGTCGGCGAGCTCTGCGGCTACACCGAGGCCGACCGGATCTGCATCCCGGTGCCCTTCTACCACTGCTTCGGCATGGTGATGGGCAATCTCGCGGCGACCAGCCACGGCGCGTGCATGGTCATCCCGGCCCCCGCGTTCGAGCCGAAGGCCACCCTCGCGGCGGTCCAGGCGGAGGGCTGCACCTCGCTCTACGGCGTGCCGACGATGTTCATCGCGGAGCTGGCCGAGGACGACTTCGACTCCTACGACCTGTCCACCCTGCGCACCGGGATCATGGCGGGCTCGCCGTGCCCGGTGGAGGTGATGAAGCAGGTCATCGAGCGGATGGGCATGCACGAGGTGACCATCTGCTACGGCATGACCGAGACCTCGCCGGTGTCCACGCAGACCAGGGCGGACGACTCGCTGGACCTGCGGGTGTCCACTGTGGGCAGAGCGCACCCGCACATCGAGGTGAAGATCGTCGACCCGGCGACCGGGCTGACCGTGCCGCGCGGGGAGCAGGGCGAGCTGTGCACGCGCGGGTACTCGGTGATGCTCGGCTACTGGGAACTGCCCGACAAGACCGCCGAAGCGATCGACGCGGCGCGCTGGATGCACACCGGCGACCTCGCGGTGATGGACGAGCAGGGCTACGTCGGGATCACCGGGCGCATCAAGGACATGGTGATCCGCGGCGGCGAGAACATCTACCCGCGCGAGATCGAGGAGTTCCTGTACGGGCACCCCGACGTCCTCGACGCGCAGGTCGTCGGGGTCCCGGACGCGAAGTACGGCGAGGAGCTGATGGCGTGGGTGCGCATGCGCCCCGGCGCCGCGCCGCTCACCGCTGACCTGGTGCGCGAGTTCTGCACGGGCAAGCTCGCGCACTACAAGATCCCGCGCTACGTGCACGTCGTCGACGAGTTCCCGATGACCGTCACCGGCAAGATCCGCAAGGTCGAGATGCGCGAGCGCGCCGTGGAGATCCTCGCCGCGCACCACAGCTAGACGGCGAGCGCTTCGGCGTCCTCCTCGCCGAAGCGCTCTTCGAGCTGTTCGGGGGAGTAGTCCAAGTCGATCTTCTCAACCGGTACGCCGCGAGCGGACTCGATCGCGCCGAGCCGTCGTTGCGCGCGGTTGGCGGCGTACTCGACGAACTCCTGCACGTCGAGCTCGAAGGGCTGCTCGTCGAACTGGTCGTAGACCCACTGGATGGCGCTGAGCGCGTGGGGCAGCAGCTCGCCCATCCGCTCCTGCACGATCTGCCAGTTGCGGTCGTCGGCCGCGACGTGCCGACGGCAGGTGAAGGTGCCCCACGCCATGTGCCTGCGCTCGTCGTCGCCGATCCGCTTCACCAGCTCCTGCATCCCGGGCAGGATTCCGTTGGTCACGCACACCTTGTTCCAGGCGAAGTACCCGGTCAGCGCGAGCGTGCCCTCGACGACGTGGTTGTAGGTGACGCTGGCGCGGACCTGGTTCTCCGGGCTGGGGTCGGTCTCCAGCACCCGCAACGACCTGGGCAGCTCGTCGAAGAAGATCGCGCGGTAGCCGGGGTTGTCGGCGACGTAGGAGTGCAGGTCCTCGTCCAGTCCGACCGCGTCCAGCCAGCGCCGGAACACCTCGGTGTGCTTGGCCTCCTCGTACGCGAACTGGGTCAGGTACATCTCGTCGCCGAAGCGGCCCTCCGAGGACATCGCGCGCAGGAACGGCTGGATGTCCTCGGTCACCGCTTCCTCGCCCGCGATGAACATCGCGCACAGGTAGGCCGAGCCGCGCCGCTGCTCGTCGGTCAGCGACGCCCAGTCCTCGGCGTCCCGGCTGAAGTCGATGTCGGCGGGGTTCCACTGCCGGGCGTTGCCCTTGGTGAACAGCCGCAACGGGAACGAGTCCCAGTTGAGGCCGCCGCTGCGGAGTGAGTGGAAGCTCTGGCGACTCGTCATGACCGCTCCTCTGCGGTGGACAGGTACGGGGTGAGCAGCACCCGCGCGACGGCTGCCACGGCGTCGGCCGCGTGGGCGACGGTCCCGGTCGGCAGCAGCAGGTGGCTCAGGGTCAGCCGGACCGTGGTCTCGGCGTAGAGGTCGGCGGTGTCCTCGGGCACCCCCGGCAGCCGCCCGCGCAGGTGCTGGCTGACCAGATCGGTCGCCGAGCGCAGCACGGGCTCGCCCTTGATCGTCAGGAACGGCAGCATGTCCTCGGCGCCCGTCCCGGTCAGGATCGAGCTGACCAGCGGGTCGCGCAGCGAGCGGTCGAGGATGTGCCGCACCGCGCGGTGCGCCCCGGTCAGGAAGTCCGGTGCCTCGTCGAGCGCGGCGGCCGTGCCGTCCAGGAAGTCCGCGGTCACCCGCAGCGCGACAGCCTGGACCAGGGCCTCCTTGTTGCCGAACTCGTTGTAGACGGTCTGCCTGCTGACCCCGGTCGCGGCGGCCACGTCGGCCATCCGCAGCCCCTGGAAGCCGCGTTCGGAGAGCAGGCGGGTCGCGGCGTCGAGCAGGTCCTCCCGCAGCGACGCCTTGACCTTGGCCGTGAAGGGTGTGATCTGGCCCACTCGCCCAGCTTTACATGGATGAGCGGTATGTAAAAGAGGTGGACGCGAAATCGACTTGTGTCAACACCGTAGTGTCGCCACCGTGGCCATGCTGACCGTGGGTTTCGACCTGGACATGACGTTGATCGACCCGCGACCGGGCATGCGCCGGGCGTTCGAGGTGCTGGGCGGCCAGACCGGCCTCCCGCTGGACGGCGAGAGCTTCGCCAACAACCTCGGCCCGCCCCTGCAGGACGAGTTCCGCCGCTACGTCACCGACGAGGCCCTGGTGACCTCGCTGGTCACCGAGTTCCGCGCGCTCTACCCCGACATCGTCATCCCGCGGACCGTCGCGATGCCCGGCGCCATCGAGTCCGTCGCCGCCGTCCGCGAACTCGGCGGGCGGGTCGTGGTGGTCACCGGCAAGTACAAGCCCAGCGCCTCGCTGCACCTGGAAGCGCTCGGCATCGAGGTCGACCACCTCGTCGGCGAGCTGTGGTCGGTCGCCAAGGCCGACGCGCTGCGCGAGTTCGGCGCCCAGGTCTACGTCGGCGACCACATCGGAGACGTGGTCGGGGCGCGCGCGGCGGGCGCGGTCGCCGTCACGGTGCCCAGCGGCGCCTGCGACGCCGACCAGCTCACCGAGGCCGGGGCGGACGTCGTGCTCGGCGACCTCACGGAGTTCCCCGACTGGCTGCGCGGGTGGGTGGGCACCGGGCAAGCCCTTGATCTTCGCCACGAACGGCGCAGCCTCGATCAGCAGAATGCGCCGTAACCTGTCGCTGTACCGGTGATTCTCGGTACGCTGACGATTCGCGCGTCCTGGGCCCGCCTAGGGCCTGTCCTCA
>NZ_MUMH01000072.1 GCF_002155965.1 Allokutzneria sp. NRRL B-24872 | reverse complement strand
CCCAGGCGTCCGCCACGCCGAAACGCAATCCCCTCCCAACAGAACACGCGGCTGGAACGGGTCGGCTTTACCTGGGGTGCGCGTGCCATACGCTCGCGCGGGGGCCGGTGTTTCATCACCGTGCCGCCCGGCCCTTTTCGGCACGCGCAAGGGGTCCCCAGGTCAAGCCGACCCCACGCAGAAACCCCCGCACCCCACAACCCAACCGCACCCGCCGACGACACCAACACCCGCTGGAAGCCCAGCCACCCCCGCTGGAAGTCCAGCCACTCACGCTGGAAGCGCAGCCGTACCCGACCTGGAAGCGCAGCCGTACCCGGCTGGAAAGAGCTGAACACAACCCCTTCCGGCAACCAATCACGTGCAGCCCAAGGCAGGGTTCGCAGCAGTTAACGACGATCAACAGAGGGGAGTCTTGAAGACACCTGAAGCTTCGGCGCTCACGCGGGCAGCGGGCCGTGCTCGGCGAGCCACCGCTGGTAGTCAGGGCTGCGGTCCACCGCCTCCTGGTACGCCGACCGCGCCGCCGCCAACAGCTTGTCCGCCAACGGTGTCAGCGAGCCGCTCCGGTTCCACACGAGCACGTGCCGCACCCGCATCGGCACGTCGATCAGCGGGCGCACGACGACGCCGGGGGTTTCGCGGAAGGTGGCCTGGCCGATCGCGACGGCCTGCCCGGCCATCATCAGGTCGCGGGCGCCGGAGGCCTCGGTCTCGTGGCTGACCTTGGGGCGGAAACCCGCGTTCTGGCAGGCGATGGCGAAGTACTCGCGGAACCGGTCGCCGGGCGGGGGGATCACCCACTGCTCCTCGGCGAGCTCGGTCAGCGCGAGTGCGCGGCGCGCGGCGAGGGGGTGGGAGCTGGACAGCAGCGCGAAGCTGGGCTCGGTGGCGACGACGCGGCGCTCGACCTCCTGGCGGGGGGCGACCTCGTGGTCGGGGTACTCGAGCATCGCGGCGAGTTCGAGGCGGCCGGAGGCGACGAGGTCGACCAGCGTCGCCGAGGAGGTCTCGGTGCGCAGGGTGACCTCGGCGTCGGGGAGCAGTTCGCGGAGCCTGCCGAGCAGGCCGACCATCAGCGGGCCGGGCGCGGCGCCGTAGCGGAGCAGCCGCAGGTCCTGCTGCGCCCCGGCGCGGCGGATGGCGTCGGCCTGGAGCTGGTCGATGGCGGGCAGCACGGCGCGCGCCCTGGAGATGACGAAGGTGCCGAGGTCGGTGGGCACGGTGCCGTCGGGGCCGCGCAGGAACAGCTTGCCGCCGAGCAGGGACTCGATCCGCTGGAGCTGCCCGGTGAGCGAGGGCTGGGACAGCCCGAGGGAGGTCGCGGCCTTGGTCACGCTGCCCGCGTCCGCGATCGCGCAGATGACCCGCAGATGCCGGATGTCGAGCTCCATAGGCTCACACTATGGGGTTGGGAAATCTCCGCCTAGCTCCTGAGGGGTGACGTCCCGGCGTGGGCTAGGTTCGTCCGGGGGAGTTGTCGGGGAGCACAGGGGGCTGATCATGCGTGCGGTGCGCCGCTGGGTGGCAGCGGGTTGCCTCGTGCTGCTCGCCCTGCTGATCGCGCTGTCCCTCGTGGAGATCAGGCCGCCCGAGCCGGCCCCGGCGAGCGCTCCGGCGACGGAGTTCTCCGCCGAACGGGCGATGGCGCACCTGAAGGCGATCAGCGCCCGTCCGCGCCCGATCGGCTCGCAGGCCCACGCGGACGCGCGCGAGTACGTGTTGCGGCAGCTGCGTTCGCTGGGCCTCGACCCGACGGTGCAGCGCGCGACCGCCAACCGCCAGGCCGAGTTCGCCGAGGTGCGCAACGTGTACGCGCGCGTTCCGGGGCACGCCAGCACGGGAACGGTGTTGCTGGTGGCGCACTACGACTCCACGGCGAAGGGGCCGGGTGCGGCGGACGACGGCGCGGGCGTCGCGGCGCTGCTCGAAGCCGTGCGCGCCGTGCTGAGCGGTCCCAGGCCCCGCAACGACGTCGCGCTGCTGTTCACCGACGGCGAGGAGGTCGGATCGCTTGGCGCGCAGGCCTTCGTGAGCGCGAGCCTGCTCGATCCGCGTGCCACGGCGGTGCTCGGCCTCGACGCGATGGGCACGGCCGGACCGTCCACTGTGGTCGACGTCGGCAGGTCGAGCGCGTGGCTGCTGCCCTCGCTGTCCACAGTGGACAAACCGGCGGCGTGGTCCTTCGCCGGGGCGCTGCGCCGGATCGTCCCGGACGACTCGGACTTCGCGGTGTTCCGCAAGGCGGGCTTCGCCGGGCTGAGCTTCGCCTTCACCGAGGCCGTCGCGCGCAACCACACCGGCGCGGACACCGTCGCCGCGGTGGACCCCGGCAGCGTGCAGGACCACGGCGACAAGGCGCTCGCGCTCGCGAAGTCGGTGGGGGAGCGCGATTTCGCCAGGGCCGCGCGCGGGAACGCGACCTACTTCACCGCTTTCGGCGTGCTGGTGAGCTACCCGAACTGGGTGGTGGTCCCGCTCGCGATCGCCGCCGCGCTGCTGCTCTGCGCGGTCGGCTGGATCGCGGTGCGGCGCAGGGGCGCGCGGCTGAGGGCGGTCGGCTTGGCCGCTGGCACCTTCGTCCTGCCGATCGCGGTCACGAACATGCTGGCGCACGTGGCCTCGTGGCTGCTGAACGTGCTCCGCCCGGACTACGCCCACAACGTGACCTACCGGTCGGAGTTCTACGAAGCCGGTTTGCTCGTGCTGAGCGCGCTGGTCACGGTGCTCTGGTACCGCGCGGCGCGGCGGCGCTGGACGACCGAGGAGACCGTGCTCGGCGTGTGGGCGTGGTTCGCGGTGCTGGCGGTGGTGTTCGCCTTCGTGCTCAAGGGCGCCGCGTACGTGACGACGCTGCCGCTGCTGCTGGGCGCGGTCGCGGTGCTCGCGGCCTTCCTGTGGGGCGGCGAAGATCCGTTCTGGCCGAGGCTGGCGTTCTCGTCGGCGGCCCTGCTCGCGGTGCCGCTGATGACGCCGCTGGTCGACTTCACCTGGCGCGGGCTGTCCTTCGCCGGGCCGCCGCTGGTTGCGGCGATCATGGTGGTGGCGTTGGCGCTGCCCCTGCTCGACGTCCTGGAACCCAAGCGCCCCAACCTGATCGCCGCCGTCGCGGCGACCGTGGCGGTCGCGCTGTTCAGCACGGGGATCTCCGTCGACCGCTTCGACCGCGACCACCCGCACCAGACGAGCCTGCTCTACGTCATGGAAGCCGACGTCGGCAAGGCGTTCTGGATCAGCTACGACCGGCACCCGGCACCGTGGACGAGCCGCTACGTCACCGGCACCGACGACGCCGAGCTGGAGCCGTTGGAGCAGGACGCGAATCCCGGCTCGCAGGCCGACTACGAGGGCGGACCCGCGTCGATTGCCGCCGTGCCCGCGCCGCGCGCCACGGTGCTGCGGGTCTCGCGCGAGCAGGACACGACCGTGCTCCAGCTGCGCGTGGATGCCGTTGGCGCGCAACGGGTTTCGATGTACGCGGACACGACGGCGCACGCGATCGTCGACGCCTCCGTGCAGAACGTCCGGCTGGGCAAGCTCACCAAGGGCCTGCTCGAACGGCAGCCGTGGAGCTGGGGGTTCGGCTTCGCGGCAGTGCCACCGGAGGGGCTTGAGGTGGAGCTGCGCGTGCGCGGGACCGGGCCGCTGCCGCTGCGCCTGGTGAGCCACCGCTACGGCCTGCCGAACGTCTCGGAGTTCCGCCCGATGCCGGAGGACCTGGTGCTCTCCTCGCGGCCGGGCGGCGAAACCGTGGTGTCGCGGACGCAGCGGGTGGACCTGGCCGCGCGTTGAGCTACCCGACGCCCTCCGCCAGGTTCACGCCCTTGAGGTAGGAGTCCCACCACAGGCTCGACGGACGCCCGTTGAGGTCGGTGAACCCGTAGTCCTCGGCCAGTTCCACCACCGTGCGGATGGTGCCCGTGTGCCTGGACGGATCGGTGTCAGCGGCCAACGCGGCGACCGCGCGCCCGATGAACTCCGGCGTCTCGGTCAGCCGCGCCAACTCTTCGGGGAGTGCTTCGCGCATCGACTCGGTGAGCATCCAGCCCGGCGACACCGCGAGCGCGGTCACCCCGTACGGCGCGAAGTCCGCGGCCAGCCCGACCGGCATCCGGTTGATCGCTGTCTTCACCACGTCGTAGTAGAGGTTCTGGTTCTTGCCGTAGTCGTCGTCGACCGCCCACGTGGTCAGCGCGACCAGCCCGCCGCGCGTCTCGGTCAGCAGCGGAGCGGCGAACTGCACGCTCAGCATGTGCGCGCGCAGACCCGCGTCCAGCATCAGGTCGAGGTGCGCGGGGTCCAGCTCCCAGAACTTCTGCGTCAGCACGCGCTTCTCGTAGCCGCCCCACGCGTTGGACGCGAGGACGTCCAGCCGCCCCGATTCGGCGCGGACCCGCTCGAACAACGCGCGCACCTGCTCGTCGTCGGTGTGGTCGCAGCGCACCGCGATGCCCTTGCCGCCGCGCGCGGTGACTTCCTCGGCCGCGTCCTCGATGGTCTCCGGCCGTCCTGTCGGGCTGCCGCCTTCTCGGCTGGAGCGCCCGGTCACATACACCGTCGCGCCCCGCTCGCCGAGCACGGTGGCGATGCCGCGCCCCGCGCCCCTGCTCGCCCCGGTCACCACGGCGATCTTGCCGTCCAGCCGCATGTCGTCTTCCCGTCGTCGTCGCGTCGTTGACGACGACAATGGTCGCGCCGAAACCTGACAACCGCCGTCAGTGTTCCGACGCGACCTCGTCGCTACTCCCCGCAGGTGTGGGTCGCCGTGCCGCTGGGCTTGTAGGAGCCGTCAGTGCCGTCGATGACCACGCGGTAGGTCTCCCGCTCGCCCGCCTTGCAGTCGAAGAGCAGGGTCTGGCTCGCGCTGCCCCGCCACGTGCCCGAGTCGAGGTTGGTCCAAGCGACGCCGGACATGTTCTTCCACTGGAGCTTCGCCGTGAAGGAGACGGCGGTGCTGCACCCGCTCGTGGAGACGTTCGCCTTGATGTTGCCGCTGTTGTGGAACGGGGCGCCCGCGCTGAGCTTGCAGGCCGCGGCGTCGGCGGCACCCGGGGCCAACACCCCGAGGAAGGCGGCCGTGGTCGCGACGGTGGCGAGGGCGGTTGCGGTGCGGAGGGTGCTCGTCATGCGCTCTCTCCCGAACTGGCTGAACCGGACAACCCCGACCCTCGTGTCGGTCAGGGCTGTCCGGCAACCCGTTCGAGCTGGTCCGGACAGTCCCGTACATCCAGCTCAGACGGTTGCCGGGCGCAGCGACGGGCGGCAGAGGGCGAACGGGCCCAGCTCGGCGGGCGCCCAGCCGGAGGGCACCGCGATGGCCAGCGCGCGGGAGAGCGCCATGGCCAACGGCAGGCCGTTGAGGTCGAAGCCGCTGGCCGCCCAGACGCTCTCGTCCACGCGGTGCACCACGGGTAACCGGTCGGCGGTCCGCGCGATCGGAGCCGCTCTGCGCTGCGTCGCCCGGAACTGCCCGATCGCGGGGAACAGCCGGGGCAGCGCTCGGGTGAGCGCCGCGTGCACGGCGTCCTCCGGTTTGCGGTCGAGCGGGCCGGAGCTGCCCGCCCGCGTGGAGACCGAGGGCCCGTAGCCGCCCAGGATCACCCTGCCGTCCCTCGTCTGCTGCCAGTAGGTGCCGTTGGCGCCGACGGTGGCCGACATGCCGGTGGTGAAGACGGCTGGCAGCACCTCCGTCGCCAGCACCTGCGCCTGGCTCGCGGTGATCACCCGGTCCAGGTCGGGCACGAGGCGCCCGCTCCACGCGTTGACCGCCACGATCGCCGCGTCCGAGCGCACCAGGCCCCGCGTGGTCATCACCCGCACGCCCTTGGTCGCCTGCTTCACGTCGATCACCGCGGTGCCGGTGTGCACGGTGGCTCCGAGGTCCATCGCCGCCTTGAGCAGCGCGAGCACCAGCAGCGTCGGGTCCAGCGAACCCCCTGGTAGCAGCAGGCCGCAGCGCACGTCGGGGGCGATCTGGGTGTTGATCGCCCCGCGCAGGTCGCGCGGGCTGAGCCATTCCGTCGCGACACCGTCGGAGCGCAGCGCCCGCGCGCGCGTGGCCAGCGCGGCCGTCCGCTCCTCGCCTACGGCGAGCTGGATGTGGCCGTCGGTGTTGACCGGGCAGTCCACCTCCCCGTGCTCGGTCGCCTTGCGGAGCAGGGTGAAGCCCTTCTCGGCGATCCGCAGGACCTGCCGCGCGGTGCGCGGGCCCAGCCGTTCGGCCGCCCGCTCGTAGGGCTCCGGCGTGGCTGGCACGACCAGACCGGCGCCGCTGCCGGTGGCCCCGCCCGCGAGGCTGCCCGCCTCGACCACCGAGACCCGCCTGCCGGAGCTGGCCAGCCAGTAGGCGCAGGCCGCGCCGAAGAGGCCGCCGCCGACCACGGTGATCTCCGTGCTCGCCGGTGGGGCGTCGGTGGTCGGCGCGGTCAGGGGCGGCCGGTGCCCGGGTCCTGACACGAGTGGTCCCTTCACTGGAGCTTCTGGGGCAGGAGACGAACCTCTTCGGCGGGCCGGGTGTCCGGCAACAACTCCTTCGCGTCCCGGACAGACGTGGACGCGCGGACAAGGGTTTCTTCCTGTGGGACGGCCGGTCAGCCGGAAAACTTCGCGTTGGCGAGCGCGTTCAGCTCGGACCGCCCGACCGGTCGGTCGAAGAGCCGCACGTCGCGGATCGAGCCGCGCCAGCCCGAGTTGTGGCGTCCCCGGTAGACGGCGCGGCCGATGTCGAACGCGCCCGTGGCCCCGCGCAGGCCGCCGGGCAGTTCGCTGGAGCCGACCGCCGCTCCGTCGACGTAGAGGGTGAGTCGGCGCGACACCGCGCTGTAGACGCCGCCGAGGTGCGTCCACCTGTTCCGGCGCGGTGGGGTCCCGGACAGCGCCGCGCTGATCACGTCGCCGTCGTCGGCGTGCGGGGCAGCGAAGGACCACGCGTCGGCGTCGCCGTTGTAGCCGAGCAGGAAGGCGTCGAACTCGCCGCCCCGCGCGCTGACCGCCGTCGCCCAGTCACCTGTCGCCGTGAGCCGCACCCAGGCGGTCACGCTGAACCCGTTCTCGGGGGCGAGCACGCGGTGGTCGGTCGACGCGCGTCCGCTGCCGTCGAACTCCGCGCCCGTCGGCGTCCACGTGACGCCTCCGCTCAGCTGAGCCGCCGCGCCCCCAGCGGAGTCGGCAGCGGAGGTCCCGGCGCCGTCGTCGAGCTTCCACCAGGTCACGGGCTCGGCGCGCGTCGCGTCGGCGTGCACGGGAGCGGCTTGCGCCCCTGGCAACACGCACAGGCACAGCAGCGCGAGCGCGACCCGGACCGCGCGGCGCATCCACCACGGCGCCCGCCGTTGCCGCTCGACGACGGTCGGTGGTGCCGGGACGGGCTCCGCTGCGGCGAGTGCTCGCCATGCCCTCGTCCACGCGACGAGCGCCGCCTCGTCGTGCTCCCGCGCGCGCAGGCAGGCCAGCACGAACGCCTCGACGAACTCCAGCCGGGGCGTCCTGGCCAGGCGTTTCCCGGTGAGGATGTCGGAGACAGTCGCCGGCGGCAGCGCGTCGGACGGTCCCGCGAGCGCGCGCAGCCTGCGCAGCGACGGGGTGCCCGCCCAGCCGCGCAGTTCGTTGAGCTTGGCGATCAGCTCCGCGTTGCCGGAGATCCCGGTCGGGTCCGGTGGCGCGTCGAAGAGACCCTTTGTCACAGCACCTCCTGCGCGATCCCGTGAATGGGTACGGGAATTGGAAGTCAATGCCGCAACGGTAGCATTTTGCTGCTTCAAGGAATTGATATGGTCAGATCACATGATGTGCGGTAAAAGCGTCGCTAATGCGGTCGCGAAAGGATCGCTGCGGCGCTGAGCAGCGCCGACCACAGCAGGAAGATCGGCGAATACACCGTGAGCGCCAGGACCGCGCCGGTGCTCATCGGGGCGATGGTGTCGCGGAGCGGATACAACAGCAACAAGCCCGCGACGCCGCGCACGGCCAACGCCACGACGGCGATCCACGCCGGAATCAGCAATGCGCGCCGAAATCGCGATCGCCGGAGCCCGATCGGCAGCGCGGCTGTCGCCAGCGCCACGAGCACGAGGACCGGCGGTGCGAGCAGCGAGTCGCTGAGCAGCCGCTCGGTGACCCCGACCGAGTCCAGCAGGGCCTGTCCGCCCAGTGCCCAGTACGCCCGCAGCGCGGCGTAGAGGAGGGCGAGTGCGACGGCTCCACGGCTGGCCACGATGGCGAGCTGGCCGCGCAGGTCCTCCTTGTCCGGCACGCTCCTCCTTCCCGTTCTGATCGGCCTGGACACCCCCAGTGCCCAGGCCGATCACTTGGACGAGCTTGTCCGGCGCGCGCTCGCGGCGACTCCCACCGCGGCATGAGGCTTCTCCCTCGCGCGGGGGAGATGTGATGTCGGTGCGGTCTGCCACCATTCGAGGCGTGACCGATGATCCGCTCGCGGGATCGAGCATCAGCACCGATGATCCGCTCGCGGGATCGAGCATGAGCGCTGCACTTCGACGTGCGTTGGCGCCGCTGGTCAGCCGTTTCACGTTCCGTTCGTGGATCATGCTGCTGCCCGGTGGGGCGCTGCTGCTGTCCTTCGTCGGCTTGGACGCCGGGATCGGCACGGTGGTCGGCGGCTGGTTCCCGTGGCGGCCAGCGCAAGTGGTGATCATGGTGCTGGCGCTGGTGATTCCGCCGGTGGTCACCGGCTTCATCCCGGCCGTGCGCATGGTGGAGATCGTCGCGGTGCGCGCGCTGCTGGGCGTGCCGCTGCCGGACTACTCCGCCGAGGACGGGCGCTCCTGGCGGACACGGTGGCGCACGGCCGCCTGGTTCCTGCTGCACATGGTCGGCGGCGGGGTCGTCGCGGTGATCACGCTGCTCGCGCCGACCTTCGGCACCGCGTTGCTCATCGCCCCGGTCGTGCCCGCGCAGCGCATCGAGTTCGCGGCGCAGGGCGTGATCGAGTTCTCCAGCGGTGTTCAGGCGCTGTGGGGCGTGCCCCTCGGGCTGGCGCTGTTCGCCGCGTCGCTGTACATGATCTTCTGGCTCGGCGTGCTGATGCGCCGCCTCGCGCCGGTGCTGCTCGGGCCGTCGCCGGAGGAGCGCATCGCGAGCCTGGAGCGGCGCACCGAACAGCTCGCCGAGCGCAACCGGCTCGCCCGCGAACTGCACGACTCCGTCGGGCACGCGCTCACCGTCACCACGGTGCAGGCGGGCGCGGCTCGGTTGGTGCTCGACAGCGATCCGGAGTTCGTGCGCGCGGCGCTGCTGGCGATCGAGGAGGCCGGGCGGACCGCGCTGGAGGACCTGGACCACGTGCTCGGACTGCTGCGCGAGGACCGCGCCGCGGGCACGACGCCGCAGCGAACGCTCGCGGACATCCGTTCACTGCTGGACAAACCGCGGGTCAACGCCGAACTGACCGGAGACCTGGACCGGGTGCGCCCCGCGGTCTCGCGCGAGGCTTACCGGATCGTGCAGGAGTGCATGACCAACGCCCTGCGGCACGCGGGCGAGGTCGAGGTCCGCGTGCGGATCGCCGTGCTGGAGCGGGTCCTGGAGCTTGAGGTCGCGAACCCGGCCCGCGCGGCGAAGGCGTCCGGACGAGGTGGCAGGGGACTGATCGGCATGCGGGAACGGGTGACCGTGCTCGGCGGCGAGTTCTCCGCAGGAGCGGACGACGGACAGTGGCGGGTCGCGGTGACCCTCCCGATGGGAGACAGATGACGACGGTCGTGCTCGTCGACGACGAGGACCTGATCCGCACGGGGCTGCGCGCGATCCTGGGCGCCGAGCCCGACATCGAGGTCGTCGGCGAGGCCGCTGACGGCGCCGAGGTGGTGCCGCTGGTGCGTTCGCTGCGGCCGGACGTGGTGCTGATGGACGTGCGCATGCCCGCCGTCGACGGCATCCAGGCGACGCGTCACCTGCTGTCCACCATGGCCGAGCCGCCGAAGATCCTCGTGGTCACCACGTTCGAGAACGACGACTACGTCTACGACGCCCTGCGCGCGGGCGCGAGCGGCTTCCTGCTCAAGCGGGCCCGCCCCGCCGAGATCGTCCAGGCCGTGCGCACGGTGGCCAGCGGCGACTCGCTGCTGTTCCCCGGGGCGATCCGCGAGCTGGCGCAGCGGCGCGCCGGGGGCGATCGGGACGCGCTCGCCGGTGCCCAGCTGACCGAGCGCGAGGCCGAAGTGCTTCGGCTGGTGGCGAAGGGTCTGACGAACGCGGAGATCGCCGCCGAACTCGTCGTCAGCGTCGAGACGGTGAAAACGCACGTCGGGAACGTGCTCGGCAAGCTGGGCGCCCGCGACCGCACGCAGGCGGTGATCATCGCCTACGAGAGCGGATTCGTGGGCACGCGCTGACCTAGCATCCGTGTCCATGCACGAACTCCGGGAGATCGACGGCTCGCCGCTGGCCGAGGCGCTGTACGCGGAGGTGGCCGACGCCATCGCCGCCCTGCCCGCGCGGCCCCGGCTCGTCGCGCTGATCCCGGAGGAGGACCCGGTCGGCGCGCTGCACGGCGAACAGCTCAGCTGGGACGGCGCCGAGCTCGGCATCGACGTCGTGCTCCGCGTGCTGCCCGTGGACGCGCCCGCCGCCGACCTCGCCGCCGTGCTCGACGAGCTGTCCGCCGATCCCGGCGTGCACGGGGTGAGCGTCGCCGAGACCTTCCTCCGCTTCGAGGGGCTGCGCGAGCGCGTCGCCGTGGCGAAGGACGTCGAGGGCGCCAACCCGCTCTCCGTCGGCCGCCTCGCGCACGGCCTGCCCGCGTTCTCGCCGGTGAGCGCCGTCGCGGTCGTGGAACTCCTGCGGCACGCCGACATCAAGCTCTCGGATCAGCGAATCGTGGTGGTGGGCAAGGGAAAGCCCGTCGAGCTGGCGTTGTTGTCCCAGCTGAGCGCCGCCGCCGTCACCCTCGTTTCCGGCCACGATCCCGGGCTGGCCGCCATCTCGGCCGAGGCCGATGTGCTCGTCTCCATGGTCGGGCGGGGCGGGCTGATCACGCCGAAGCACGTGAAGCAGGGCGCGACCGTGGTCAGCGTGGGGCTCGACCACACCGTCGAAGGTTCCGGCGGCGAGTTCGGCGGACTGCTCCCCGGCGCGGTCGGCGACGCCGAGGCCAAGGAGATCGCCGAGGTCGCTGGCACCTTCATCGGCTCCCTCACCGTCGGCGCGCTCCTCCCCACGCTCGTCCTGCGCCACGTCGCCCAGGCCGCACTCCGCCACCCCGCGCGCCCCTGACCCGTTTCGTACTCCACCCGGCTCCTGGGAGCGCTCTCTTTCCCGCTGCCGGTACGAAACGGGAGTGGTCCAGACCAATGTGGCCGACCGGGGGTGCGTGCTCCGGCCCGCTCCGACCCGATGCGCGCGCGGGCGGGGGAAGTAGCTGAATGACTCGTTCAGGCCGCTCAACTACCTCAATGACTCATTCAGTCCGTTCAACCACATGAACGAGTCATTGAGGTGCGTGGTGGAAAGCCCTGAACGACCCGTTTGGTGCGTTGAGCGCACTGAAGGGGTCGTTCAGGGCTTAAGCGTGTGCGTGCGCGGAGGCGGGGCTAGGAGGGGGTTAGCCACTGGCGGTGTTTGGGACGGGTGCGCTGACGCCACTCGCCGGGCAGGCCGTGTTCGACGTCGTGGGCGCGGTGCTCCTCGCGGGCGTAGAGCAGGCCGTAGGTGAAGGCGCTCTCGCCGTGCTGCTCGGCCTCGTCGGAGAGCGTGCGCAGCATGCGGCGGCACACGACGCTGTCCTGGTGCACGCCGAGGAAGCGCTGGAGGTCGCGCATCTGCTTGCCGAAGCGGGCGGCGGGGCGACCGCACACCTGGGCCGCGGCCATGGAGGCGTCCCACACGCACTTGGCGGCCTTGCGCACGTCGTGCAGGGCCTCGTCGCGCTCGGGGCCGGGGTGGCGGTACTCGGCGACGGCGGCCATCCGGGACTCCAGGCGGCGGTAGGAGCGGGCGACCTCGCCCGGCAGCGCGGCGGCGGCGTCCAGGGACGCGTCGGGGGAGTCGTGGTCGAAGATCCGCTCCATCGCCGTGCGCAGCTCGGCCTGCCGCGAACTGTCCAAAGTGGACACGACGCGGTCGTGCAGCTCGATGCGCCGCCCGGCGAAGAACTTGCCGGTCCGCGCGGCGACGGGGCCGCGGACGAGGACGGAGGGCACGAGTGCGATCTGGCCGTTGAGCCTGGCCTGCACCATCTCCAGGTCGCGGGCGTCGCCGAGCATCGTGTTGAACCAGCACAGCTCGGCGACGACGAACCGCGCGTGTTCGGCGTCGAGGAAGCGGGGGAAGGCCTCCAGTCCGCTGCGCAGCCTGCGCACGCCCACCCGGAGCCTGCGCAGCGCGTCGGGCTCGCGGTCGCGGACCCGGCCCTCCTGGAACAGCACGACGTCCACCTGTTCGCGGAGGTAGGCGCCGACCACGGCTCCGGCTCGTCGGTCCTCAAGTGTCCGGACAGCGGAGTCGGAGTGCTTGTTCGCGGTCATGCGTGCTGCTTACCACCGAACGGCCGAGTCAAGCGCGGCGCCCCAGGCGTGTGGGGCGAGTGCCCCACATCGCGCGGTAAGCGCACTCACTCGAAAGGGTGATCTTTGTCAGGGGCGCAACGTTGTGCCTGGCAGAGACGTCGTCGCTCTCCGTCGTCCGGTTGACTCCCCTGGCGCGGTCCACCCGGTGCTGTCAAGATCCACTTGACCGGACTGGACTGCTCTCGCGCATCCACTCCGCGCACAGCCAGTAGCAGTCGCAGAAGAAACCAGGTCCACGTGAGCCGACACGCCGCAGCCGCCGTGCTGGACGACACCGCCTTCACCGCAGCTCCCCAGCCGACCCCGGCCAGGCGCGCGCAGCGGAGAAGGTCCGTCCCGGTGAGCCCCGGTCGTGTCCGCCTCACGGTCGTGCCCGAGCCGGTCTCGGTCGCTCCGGTCACCGCGCCCGCACCGCACCGCCCGGCACTGCGCAGGGCCGTGCGCGCCGCGCGCTCGCTGCTGCACCGCAGGCCCGCCTCCGGTGGCACGCCGATGCTGGTGGCGATCGCCTCGGGCCTGGCCGTCACCGCCGCGACGCTCGGCGTGCTGCCGACCGCCGGACTTGTCGGGCTCGCGGTCGTCGGCAACGGGGTCTGCGAGCTGCTGGACAACGTCGGCCGGAGCTGAATCTCGCGGCGATTTCCCCTTCCACCGGAGGGTCGTCCCTTCGAGCGCACAGGCGATGCGTCATGATCGGCTCGCTTGTCCGTTGTCGTGGAAGGGAACTGGCGTGAGCCGAGGGCGCTGGATTCTGGCCGCCGTGCTTGCCGTGATCGCGATCGTCTTCGGGGCCGCCGCGGTGTTCATGGACGATCCCCAGCCCAGTGGCTCGGGACCGTCGACCACCACGGCGGGGCCCGCTCCGTCCGGGGACACCGCCGCGGCCAGCAAGGCCGATCTGGACCGGCTCAGCGTCGCCGCGGCGCACGCGATGAAGGGCTACACCAGGGAGAAGTTCAAGCACTGGATCACCCAGGGCGAGAAGTGCGACACCCGCGAGACGGTGCTCAAGCGGGACGGCAAGAGCGTGGTCACCGACGCCAGCTGCAAGGCGACCTCCGGCAAGTGGGTCAGCCGCTACGAGGGCAAGGAGATCGCCGCCGCCGGCGAGATGGACATCGACCACACGGTGCCGCTGGCCAACGCGTGGCGCTCCGGCGCGGACACCTGGACCGACCAGAAGCGCCAGGAGTTCGCCAACGACCTGACCAACCCGCAGCTGCTCGCGGTGTCGGCGGCGACCAACCGCTCCAAGGGCGACCAGGACCCCTCGCAGTGGAAGCCACCGGCCAAGGACGCCTGGTGCGACTACGCCAAGGACTGGATCGCGGTGAAGAAGACCTACTCGCTCAACGTCACCGACGCGGAGAAGTCCGCGCTGCGCGACATGCTCGCCACCTGCAAGTAGCGAGAGCGCGAAGGGCGCCCGGTCGGATTCGACCGGGCGCCCTTTTCGCGTAAGCGCGTTAGCGCGCTCTAACGCTGTAGCGAAAAGCCACTAGTCGGCGGCGACGGCGAGCGCGGGCGCGGGGGTCCTGCGCGAGACCGCGGGCGTCGTGGTGGTGCTCAGCAGCTGCTGCGCGAGCGCGGTCGGCGCGTGCCACATCGAGCGGCCCTGGCGGGCGGTGGCGATCAGCCCGCAGTGCCGGAGCACGGTCAGGTGCTCCGAGACCCGGCTCAGGCTGACGCCGACGCGCTGGGCGATCTGCGTGGTGGAACCGCCCTGGCCGAGGCCGCGCAGGATCGCCGCCCTGGTCTGCCCGACCAGCGAGCGCAGCGGGTCCTCCGACCACGGGACGTCGGGGGAGAAGCGGGCCTTGGTGGGGTAGGCGAGGATCGGCTGGCCGCTGAGGTCGCGCATCAGCTGCGGTCCCTCCGGCAGGAACGCCGAGGGCGCCAGCACCAGGCCGCGCCCGGCGAGGTCCACCTCGGAGCGCTGGGTGGCGGCCAGCTCCAGCACCGGCGCGCGCCAGCGGATCGTCGGGTGCAGGCCGCTGAGCAGCCGTTCCGTCCCGTTGGCGAGCAGGACCGTCGATCGGTCGGCCAGATCCGCTTCCAGGTGCGCGCGCAGCTTCGCCCAGTCCGGTTGCAGGCACGTCTCGTGGTAGCGGCGCAGCACCGTGAGCAGGATGCGGGTGCCGCTGCGACCGCCGGAGTGCCACATCCAGCTGGGGGCGCTGACCGAGCGCGGGTCGATCGTGCGCAGGTGCCGGTGCAGGGGCTGCTCGCAGTGCGTGGCCAGGTCCTGCAGCTCGCGGTCGAAGGTGGCGCGCTCGCCGAGCGCGGTCACCAGCGCGGTGCTCAGCGGCTGGTCCTGCGGCACCAGGTCGAGAAGGGTCAGCGAGTCCGACCTGGTCAGCTCGGCGAGCCTGCGGCGCCAGCGGCCGAACTCGGCGCCACCACCGGCCTGGGCCAGCACCCGGACGCTGAGCAGGGTCTCCACCAGCGGGGAGACCAAGAAGCGGATCCGCGGCAGATCGTCGGGTCCGAAGCGTATGCGTAGCACGAGCCCTCCGCGGCGTGGGGGATTTGCGGGTGCCCGGCACGAGGGGTACCGGAACCGTCAACAAATACCTAGAAAACCCGTCGGTGGGAAATACTCCATCGAATCGCCGATATCGATATCAGCCGGGTGACGTACCCGCGCGACCTCGGGGCGCCCCCAGCTCGTCACACAGGGTGGCGACGCGCTGAGGGCGCACACGGTAGCGCCTCAGCGGCCGTACCCGGCGAGGTAGCTGGAAACGAGACGGCCGTCCCGTTTCTCCACTTCCTGAACGACCACGAGTTTGTCCTGCGGATTGGCCCCGCCGCGCCCGAGTGCCCGGTCAGGGGCCCCGAAATCCACCTTTCCCGTCACGCCGGAGTAGGTCAGCGAGCCGGTGGTCTCGCGCAGCGACTGGTGCAGCTTGTGCCGGTCGGGCAGCGCCTTGGCGTCGGCCCTGGCCCGCTCGGCGGCGGTCAGCAGGAGGTGCACGGCGTCGTAGGAGAGCATCACGTGGCCGTTCGGCCCTGACCGAAAGGCCGGGCCGCCGCGCTGGCGCTGCTCGCGCTCCACGGCGAGGTGGTCGGCGAAGAAGCGCTCGACACCCGGCTCCAGCCTGCCGTTGCCGCGCTGCTCCCAGCCCTCCTTGGTGGGGCCGAAGGTGGTGAAGAACAGCCGTTCGCTGGTGTAGTCCTCGCGCCCGGCGAGATCGCGGAAGCCCGCCGTCTCCAGCTGCGAGAGGTCGTCGCCGCCCATGATGATCGCCTCGTCGCGGCAGGTGCTGCGGCTCAGCTCGTCCAGCAGCGTCGGCAGCTCGTTCGCCCGCCCCGAGTAGACGATCATCGGGCCGGGCAGGTCCGGCGGGTTCTCCTCGCAGATCTCGCGCACCCGCGTGTGCAGGGTGCTCGCGGTCCCGGCCGTGCCCGCCTCGTAGGGCTTCTCGATGCCCGCGCGCAGCTCCGGGACCTGCTTGCGCTGCTCCTTGTCGAGCTCGCGCTGGTAGTCCTCCTTGAGCTCCCTGCTGTAGCGGTCGGTGGGGTTGTAGACCAGGAACGGCTGCCTGCCCCGGAACGGCCGCGCGGTCACCGCCCACTCGATCGCCACCTGCGCCTGCCTGGCGTTGGTCGGGGCGACGCGGAAGAAGTACGGCTTGCCGCTGAAGGTGTTGCCCGACGGCGCCGAACCCATCATCGGGATGCCGGTCCACGTGCCGGTCGCGGTGCCCAGCAGCTCGGCGGCGCGCACGGTGGCGTCCCTGGTCTGGCCCATCCCGCTGACCGCGATCACCGTGGGATCGGCGTCGGCGAGCGCGCGGATCTGCTCGGCGGTGTGCTCGGCGTGCTCGGAGTCGCCGCCGAAATTGGCCGTCAGCAGGCGGATCAGGAAGCCGCGCTGGATGGTCGATGTGCCGAAGCGGTTCCAGTCGCGTTGCGCGAGGTAGGCGCCGCGCAGCTCGTTGACGCCCGCCGAGAGGTCGCGTTTCGGGCGCTCGGTCGAGCTGAACATGGAGGCCACGACGATGCTGACGTACGGGCGGCCGCCCTCGCGCCCGGCCTCCTTGAGCACCTGGTCGTTCTGCTCCTTGATGAGCCTGGTCAGCTCGGCGACCTCGCGGTCGTCGTCGCCCGCCGTGCTCTCGTCGGCCAGGAACGTGCCCGCGCCGCCGGTGACCCCGACGCATTCACCGTCCACATTGGACAGAACTTGGCTGTCGTCGACGAGCGTGCCCGCGACCGTGCCGACGGAGAAGATGCCCTCGCGGTCGCAGTGCACCAGCACGTGCCGGACGTACACCGCGCCGTAGAGCACGAGCAGCACCACGGACAGCACCGCGACGGACTTGCGGATCGCGTGCCTCGGCGGCCACACCAGGGGGTAGGGGTGTTTGCCTGAGCCGGAGCAGTACTCCGGGAGCTGGGGCAGCGGTGTCGCGGGTTTCCCGTCCTGCGAGGCATGCACCAAGGCACGGTAGCGGGCGAGCTGCCGGGCCACGGACGGGTCATCGTCGGCGTTGAGCGAGCGGTAGCCGTCGAGCACGTCGTGGAAGAGTTCTCCGCCTCGCAGCGCGGTTCCCGTGCGCGAGCGCAGCCGCCACGTCGCGCGCACGAGATCTTCGACGCGGCGCAGGCGAGGTCCTTTGAGCCAGCCAAGTCCGGCCTTGAGCGGTGCGACCTCGATGTCGGAGCGGTAGGGCGCCGCGGCGATCTCCTCCAGCTCCGCCGCCCAGCGCCCGTGCCACTGCGCGATGCGCGGCGCGAGGTAGAGGGCCACCGCGCGCACGTCGCCGAGCGCCAGGCAGTGGTAGAGCCGGTCGGCGTGCTTGCCGAGACGGCCGTAGTGATCACGCAGCGCCCGGTGCACCTGGTCGTGGGTGAAGTCGGCGTTTCCGTTGGTGCGCAACAGCTCCTCAGCCAGCAGGTCGCGCAGCAGCGGGTGGAACTCCAGCTGCGTGCAGTCCGGGCTGAGCGTGACGAAGCTGTAGGTGGACAGGCTCGTCCAGATCTCGTCGGCGTCGCGGTCGGGGACCAGCAGCCGGATCGTGTGCACGTCGAGCCTGCGCGGCGCGGCCAGCCGGGCGAGCAACTGCCTGGTCAGCGTGCGCTGCGACAGGTCGCTGTCCCGGAACCGTTGCAGGAACCGCAACATCAGGTACTCGCCGACCGTCTCGGTGCGGTCGGCGCCCTCGGCTTCGGGGTTCGGCACGAGCTGCGAGTAGACCGAGCGCACCGGCGGTACGACGCGGTCGCGGGCGTAGCGGCGGTCGACGACCTTGATCGCCAGCCGGACGGCGAGGGGGTGGCCGTGGGTGATCTCGTGCATCTCCGAGACGAGGCTGGTGCGCTCGACCGTGCCCGCTCGCCGTTCGGTCCACTGCGCGAGGAACTGCCCTGTCTCGTCCCGGGTGAACGGACGCAGGCGGATCGGCAGGTAGGCGCTGTCCGTGCGCTTGGTGCGCTCGAACCTCGTGCGCCAGCCGCGATAAACGGCGCGTGCGATGTCCACAGGGGACGGTTCGCCGCCGTCCTCGCCGACGAGCTCGTGCGGCAGCGGGATGTCTTCGATGTCCGCGGTGGACTGTTTGGTGGCGATCACCAGCAGCGGCAGGTCCGGATGGCGTAATCGCGCTTCCGCCAACAGCTCCACGACGTCCGTTGGCGGCGCGGGCGGCACGGGACGGTTGGCGGGGAACAGGTTCAGCTCGACCGGGGACAGCAGGTCAGCGCCGTCCAGCAGCAGCACGCAGTTCACCTTGCGGTGCCTGGCGCGGCGGTAGGCGGCTTCGATGTCGGCGAGGAAGGCGGCCACCAGGAAGCGGTCCACGGTCAGCCGGTCCCTGCGGTCCTCGCTGTCGGCGAGGTGCCACAGCTGCGAGATCACCGCGTCGACCTTGCAACCGGGGCTCATCCCCAGCAGTTCGCGCCCGGCGACGCGCTCGTACCAGCCCAGCACGGCGGCTTGGCGGTACCCGGCCAGCCAGCGCAGCCATCCGGGCAGCACGGTGGCCAGCGTGACCAGCCAGCGGCCGAGCGGGCGGAGCAGTCTGCCCAGCCACTGCGTCGGTGTGCTGGCCTCGGCGACCGAGCTGAGCGCGTCGGTCACCGTCGGGAGGGTGCGCGCGTCGCGGCTGATCAGCTCTCGCGCGGCTCGCAGCGGATCGGCTTCGGCGGGCGGGCGTCCGCCCAGGATCGAGCGGGCCAGGCCGTAGCGCGGCATCCGCAGCCTGCCGAACTGCGGGTGGAAGTACTGGCGGAGCTGGTTGTGCGCGGCGTCGAGCACGTCGCGGCAGGACTTGGAGCCGGTCTCGTCGAGGTCGACGCGCGCCAGCGGGACCGACGGCTCGCACCGGCGGCGCACGTGGTCCAGCAGCGTGGTCTTGCCGCTGCCGCCGGGGCCGAAGGCCACCAGCACCGGCAGCGGGTACCGGGCCCGCCGGTCGATGAGCGACTCCACCAGCGCGGCGGTCGAGTCGCGGCCGACGAGACCGATCTCAGGCTCCAGCACGCTCGGTGTCCCCCTCCTCGCCCCGGGCACGAAGTGCCCAGCCTAGTAACCCGGCGCTCACCGGGGGTAACCACCGCGCAACAGCCCAGGTGGGGGGTGGGCGTCACCCTGACAGGTAGGTGTTCGCCTGAGTTGTTGATCGTTTGATCGATGGCGCTGCATGGTGTTCACCCATGGGTGGCGATCGGAACTTCGTGGTGGTGGGAGCCGGCCTCGCGGGTGCGAAGGCCGTCGAGACCCTGCGTGCCGAGGGCTTCGACGGCCGGATCACGCTCCTCGGCGAGGAGGACCGGCGTCCGTACGAGCGGCCGTCGCTGTCCAAGGACTTCCTGCGCGGGGCGCCCGCGTCGTGGGTGCACCCGGAGGGCTACTACGCCGAGAACGGGGTGGAGCTGCGCGTCGGCCAGCGGGCCGCCGCGCTCGACCGGGAGAGCCGCGAGCTCGTGCTGGTCAGCGGGGAGCGACTGCCGTTCGACCGGTTGCTGCTGGCCACCGGCGCGACCGCGCGCCCGCTCGCGGTCCCCGGCGCCAACCGGCCCAACGTGCACTACCTGCGCACCATGGCCGACGCGGAGGCGCTGCGCTCCGCGATGGACGGCGCCGAGCGGATCGCGGTGATCGGCGGCGGGTGGATCGGCACCGAGGTCGCGGCGTCCGCGCGGCGGCTCGGCCGGTCGGTCGCGTTCGTCGAGCGGCGCAACAGTCCACTCCAGACCGTGCTCGGCGTGCGCATGGGCGAGGTCTTCCGCGAGCTGCACGCGGAGAACGGCGTGGCCATGCACATGGGCGTGACGGTCACCGAGATCGTGGACGCCGGAGTGCGCACCGATCGCGGCCTGGTCGAGGCCGACCTGGTGGTCGTCGGCGTCGGCGTGCGGCCGCGCGTTGAGCTGGCCCGTGCCGCCGGACTGTCCATTGAGGACGGAATCGTGGTGAACGAGTACCTGGAGACGTCCTCTCCGGGGATCTACGCCGCGGGCGACGTGGCCACGGTCCGGCATCCGTTGCTTGGCAGGAAGGTCCGCGTCGAGCACTGGGCCAACGCGCTCAGCCAGGGACCCGTTGCCGCGCGGAACATGTTGGGGCGCAACGAGGTCCACTCCGAGGTCCCGTTCTTCTTCTCCGACCAGTACGACCTCGGCATGGAGTTCCGCGGCGTGGCCCGCCCCAGCGACGAGCTGGTCGTGCGCGGTGACGTGGCCGCGCGCGAGTTCATCGCATTCTGGCTCTCCGGCGGGCGCGTGATGGCCGCGATGAACGTCAACGTCTGGGACGCGGGGGAGCTGCTGGACACCCTCATCGCCCAGCGCGCCGAGGTCTCCGGCGACCTCCTCCGCTCCGCCTCGCTACCGTCCCTCGTCCGCTCCCTGGCCCTCTAGCCGCAGTTCTCCGCATCGGCCAGGCGGATTCCAAGATCAACGCCTCGTTTGTGTGGTCTAACGTGCTGAACGAGTCATTCAGCACGTTGAACGTGGTCAATGACTCGTTCAGCACGTTCAGCGGACCAAATGCGTCATTGGCGGGAGCGGGCGGAGTGCGGCGTGTGGTTGGGGCGTGCCAGCGGGCGGAGCGCGGGACTGCCCAGGGGTTGGGGTGTCTTCAAGACCACCAAACCCCTGGGCTGACCATCGTTGACCAAGGCGAACCTCAAGATCAACGCCTCGTTTGCCGCGTCTAACTCCCTGAACGACCCGTTCAGTGCGTTGGAGGACCTGAACGGGTCGTTCAGTGC
>NZ_MUMH01000071.1 GCF_002155965.1 Allokutzneria sp. NRRL B-24872 | reverse complement strand
AGAGGTCGAGCGGCACGGCGTGCACGCCGTGCCGCTCGACCTCTCCACGACCTACCCGTCCCGGGACAGCCGGGAGGAGGCGATCCGCCTGGACGCCTTCGCCGCAGGGGCGCAGCTGCCCGGTGCGCCGATCTACGGCCGCCTCGGGAACCCGACCGTCGCCCGCTTCGAGTCCGCGCTGGCCGCTCTCGAAGGCCTGCCCGCCGCCGTTTCCTTCGCCAGCGGGATGGCCGCGCTCTCCGCGTGCCTGCTCGCGGCCGTCTCACAGGGCAAGCCGCACGTGGTCGCGGTGCGCCCGCTCTACGGCACCAGTGACCACCTGATCGCCTCGGGCCTGCTCGGCAACGAGCTGACCTGGGCCGATCCCGCCGAAGTCGCTGCGGCGATCCGGCCGGACACCGGGCTGGTGATCGTCGAGACGCCCGCCAACCCGACGCTGAGCGAGGTCGACCTGCGTGCGCTGGCCGACGCGTGCGGATCGGTGCCGTTGTTGGTGGACAACACGTTCGCGACTCCGGTGCTGCAACGCCCCGCGCAGTTCGGAGCCTCGATCGTGTTGCACAGCGCGACGAAGTTCCTCGGCGGGCACGGAGACGTGCTCGGTGGAGTCGTGGCGTGCGACGAGTCCTACGCGCGAGTGCTGCGCCAGATCCGCATCGTCACGGGCGGAGTGCTGCACCCGCTCGCCGGATACCTGTTGCTGCGCGGGCTTTCCACGCTCCCGGTGCGCATCAAGGCGCAGTCCGCGAACGCCGCCGAGCTCGCCAGGAGGCTGGCCGCGCACCCCGGGGTCCGCCGCGTGCACTACCCGCGACTCGGCGGACCGCTGGTGGCGTTCGAGGTGGAGGGCGACCCGCACGCGGTGATCGCGGCCGTCCGGCTGGTCACCCCGGCGGTCAGCCTGGGCAGCGTGGACACGCTCATCCAGCATCCCGCTTCGCTGAGCCACCGCATCGTCGAGGAATCCGACCGCCACGGCTGCGGCGTCTCCGACCAGCTCCTGCGGATGTCCGTGGGCTTGGAGGACGTCGACGACCTGTGGGCCGACCTCGACGCGGCGGTGCGCAGTGCTGCCAGTGCGGTCAGCGCCGGTGCTCGATCAGTGCCAGCACCTGTGGGATGACCCGTTCCATCGGCTCGGTGGACTGGAAGGCGCGGCACAGCACCATCGCGCCTTCCAGGCTCACCAGCATCAGCATCGCCAGCTCGTCGGCCCGCTCCTGCGCGATCCCGTAGGACACCAGTCCCTCGGCGAGCGCGCCCAGCCAGGCCGAGTACGCGTCCCGGCACGCCTCGGTCAGCGGCTCGGAGGTGGGCACCGAGTCCAGCACCACGGTGGTGATCGGGCAGCCCTCGGTGAAGTCGGAGTCGCGCAGCTGCTCCGCGAAACCCTTGCACATCAATGAGATCCAGTCCTCCGGCGTAGCGCTCACCGCGCGCGCCTGGCCGATCAGCTCGACCCACTCGCCGATGCACTCGCGCACCCCCGCGACGGCCAGTTCCTCCTTGCCGCCGGGGAAGAGGAAGTACAGCGACCCGCGCGGGGCGCCGCTGTCCTCGATCACCTGCGCGAGGCCGGTCGCGTGGTAGCCCTGCCTGCGCAGCAGCTTGCGCGCGCTGTCGACGATCTTGTCCCGGGAGTCCGACTTGGGTCGTGGCACGCCTTGACTATACCGATCCTCATAGTTATAAGTATGACGATCGGTCAACTTAGTCGGGAGTGTGGTCACGGGTGGACGTCTTCGTCACCGGCGGGTCCGGATTCGTCGGGGCCGCCCTGATCCGCCGCTTGGTCGCGGACGGGCACGCCGTCCGCGCGCTGGCTCGCAGTGACCGTGCCGCGCGAACCGTCGTGGACCTGGGGGCCACGGCGGTTCGCGGGGACCTGGACGACGCCGCCTCCCTCCGCGAAGCGGCGCGCGGCGCCGAGCTGGCGTTCCACTCCGCCGCCCGCACGCCCGGCTCCGGCAGTCGCGCTGAGTTCTTGCGCGACAACGTGAACGGCACGCTCGGCGTGCTGGAGGCCTGCCGTGACGCGGGTGTGCGCCGCCTGGTCCACGTCGGCAGCGAAGCCGGTCTGCGCAACGGCCAACCGTTGGTCAACGTGAATGAAACCGTTGCGCTGCAACCGAACTCGAAGGCGGCATACGCGGCGAGCAAAGCGCGCGCGGAAGCGGCTGTCCTGGGCTTCGACGGCCTCGAAACCGTGGTGCTGCGCCCCTGCATGATCTGGGGGCGCGGCGACACGACGTTGCTGCCGTCCTTGGTTTCCGCTGTGCGATCGGGAAAGTTCGCGTGGATCGGCGGCGGTCGCCAGCGAGTGGACGCCACGCACGTGGACAACGTCGTGGAGGGCCTTGTCCTCGCGGCGACGAAGGGACGCGCCGGTCAGGCGTACTTCGTCACCGACGGCCAGCCCGTCGTCTTCCGCGAGTTCGTCGCGGAACTGCTTGCCACACAAGGCATTCCCGAGCCCGCACGGTCGATCCCCGGTGGGCTCGCGAAGATCGCGGTGGCATTGGGCGCGGTCGACCGGATGGCGGCCTGGGTCTCCGGCCAGGAGTGCACGATCGACATCGCGAAAGCGCGGTCGGAGCTGGGTTACGCGCCCGTGCGCTCCCTGGCCGACGGGCTCGCCGAGCTGCGTGAGAGTTCTTGATGACCGGTTCGACCAGGGTCGAACTACGCTAGCTTCGCTGCTCTGGTCGTTCGCGGCTCCGGCTCAGGCGGCTGGGCGGACCCCGGTGGTCTTTGTGCGCGGCTTCAGCGGGGGGATCGTCGATCCTGTTCTCCGAGATGATCGACAAGTTCAAGGCCGTGGGTTGGGCCGACCGCGAGCTTGTCCGCTGGGACTGCGACTGGCAGCAGTTCAACCTCCATCGCGGACCAGCTCAAGGGCGAGGTCGACATCGTCGCGCACTCGATGGGCTCGCTGTCCACCCGCCACTACGTCAAGTCGCTCGGCGGCACCGCCAGGACCAAGCGCTGGCTGTCCATCGGCGGCGTCAACCAGGGCGCCGACGTGGCCAGGCTGTGCCCCGGCTTCCTCTTCGACTCGTGCGCGGACATGAAGCCGGGCTCGAAGATGCTCAAGGCGCTCAACGACTCCACGCCCGCGCCCGGCCCGACGAAGTACGAGACGCTGTCCTCCAGCTGCGATCTGATGGCGCCGGAGTCCAAGGTCAAGATCCCGGGCGTGCCGAACGTGAACGTGGGTTGCCACGAGCACATCTCCATGCCCAAGGGCGATCGCGTGATCACCGAGGCGATCAAGCACCTCAGGCCCTGACCGCGTCCATGAGGATGTCGTGGTGGTCGAAGGCCAGCTTCGGCAGATCCGCCAACGGCCACCACCCCGCCTCCTTCGCGTCGGAGGACCCGCGCACCGGCACGGGTTCGGGGATCGCGAACAGGTAGGCGGTGCTCCGGTAGAGGCCGCGCGGATCACGGCCGGGTGCGGCGTACTCGCCGACCCACCGCAGCTCCTTCGCCACGCAGAGCAGGCCCGTCTCCTCGGCCAGCTCGCGCACGGCAGCGTCCACAGTGGACTCTCCGGTGTGCACGTGCCCGCCCGGCAGGGCCCAGTGCCCGACGAAGGGCGCCTTCCCGCGCCGGATCAGCAGCACGTGCCGCCGTCCGGCGCGGGAAGCCACGACCACCACGTCGGCTGTGGTTATCACGAACCGACCAACGGGCCGGTGAACAGCAGCACCGCGGCGGCGCTGCCCACCCCGAGCACCAGTGCCACGAGCGCGGGCCGTGCTCCGCCCGAGGCCCAGGGCTGGGACCGGTCGAGCGAGTACCGGCCGGGGCCGATCGCGGCGACGCACACCGCGATCACCGCGACCACGATGGGGTACTCCGCACCCCCGTCCTTCGACCAGTACCCGACCGAGGTCAGGGTGACGGCGACCGCGTTGGACATGACGCCCACCAGCGCGGCCGAGGCCAACGGGGTGAGCACGCCAACGGCCAGCATGAGCCCGCCGACCAGTTCGGTCAGCCCGGCGATGACGGCGAACGGGTAGGCCGGGGCGTACCCGCGCGAGGCGAAGAACGCCGCGGTCCCGTCGAGCCCGCCCCCGCCCAGCAGGTTGAACAGCTTCTGCTCGCCCTGCAACGCGATGAAGGTGCCGACCACCACGCGCAGCACCAGCACCCCGACGTCACCGGCCTTCTCGTTCCCCTTCGGGGTGAGCAGCGCCTTCACGTCAGGACCGCATGCCGTAGGAGTCCAGCAGCGCCTGGTCACCGAGCACGTAGGTGGTGTCGGTGCCGACGGTCTGGTCGCTGGGACCCCTGCTGCACATGCACATGTGGCGCCCGGTGGAGTGCACGCGGACCGCGCGCGCCCCGCCCGAGGTCATGATCTCCCTGGCGATGTCGGCGACCAGGTCCTCCTGGATCTGGAAGCGCTTGGCGTAGGCGTTGACCAGCCGGGGGAACTTGCCGAGACCGATGATCTTGGTGCCGGGCACGTAGGCGATGTCGATCTTGCCGAAGAACGGCAGGAAGTGGTGCGCGCAGATGGAGAAGTAGTTGATCTCGTGCACGCGGACGACGCCCTGGTGCTCGCCCTCGACCGGGCGGGTGGTCTTGAGCAGGGTCGACGGGTCGATCGTGTAGCCCTCCAGCAGTTCGCGGTAGGCCCGCACGATGCGGTCCTCGCACTCCGGCTCCGCGAACCACCGCACGGCGCGGTCGTCGTCGGTGACGTTGGACTTGATCCACTCAGCGATCGTGGTCATCACGCGTTCCTTCCCGATGCGGCCGTGGCGGCGGCCGGCGAATGGGGCGATCTTGGAAGGCGCGGATGGAGCAGCGATGGAGCTGTGATGGAGGGGAGCACTCGAACCGGCCCCCGACCTGCCAGCACTCAAATACCGGAAGCGGGGTTTGAACTCAGGATCACCGCGACCGCCGTGGTGATCTCCGCAGGCGTGAGGTCGGCGCGCGCGGTGAGGCGGAGCCGGGAGACGCGGTCGGGGACCGACGGCGGGCGGAAGCAGCCGACCGCGACGCCCTCGGCCCGGCAGCGCAGCGACCACTCCAGGGCTTCGGCGGGGGAGGGGGCCCGGACGGAGACCACGGCGGCCTCCGGAGCACTGGCGGACAGCCCCGCCTCGGTCAGGCGTTGAGCCAGCTCGCGTGCGACCGCACGGGATCGGCCGGGCAGTGCGGGGTCGGCGCGGATGATCCGGAGCGCGGCGAGCGCGGCTCCGACCGCGCTCGGAGCGAGGCCGGTGTCGAAGATGAAGCTCCGCGCGGTGTCGATCAGGTGCGCGATCACCCGTTCGGATGCGAGAACCGCTCCGCCTTGTGCCCCAAAGGATTTCGACAGCGTGGTGGTGACGACGACGTCAGGCGCTCCGGCGAGCCCAGCGGCCGCGGCGGCTCCCTCGCCCGCGCCGAGCACACCGAGCCCGTGCGCGTCGTCCACGACCAGCCCGGCGCCGTGGTCGCGGCACGCGGCCGCCAGCTCAGCCAGCGGAGCGAGATCACCGTCCACGGAGAAGACCGAGTCGGTCACCACGAGGGCTCGCTTGCGGGTGCGGTTGGCCAGCGCGTCCCGGAACGCCGTCACATCGCGGTGCGGCACGACAACGGTCTCCGCGCGGGACAACCGCCCGCCGTCGATCAGCGATGCGTGGTTGTGCGCGTCGGTGATCAGCACAGTTCCCGGTCCGGACAGCGCCGCGATCACGCCGAGGTTCGCCGCGTAGCCGGTCGAGAAGACCAGCGCGGAGGGGAATCCGCAGAACTCCGCGAGCTCGGCTTCCAGCTCGGCGTGCAGCTCCGTCGTCCCCGTGACCAGGCGCGAGCCCGTCGCGCCCGCGCCCCACCGCAGCGCCGCGTCGGCGGCGGCCTTCGTGACGCGGGGGTCGCGGGTGAGGCCGAGGTAGTCGTTGCTCGCGAGGTCGAGCACGGTCGCGACCTCGGGCCTCGGCCGCAGCGTTCGGCTCAGCCCGGCCTTCGCCCGTGCGGCCGAACGCGTGTCCAGCCAGTCAAAAGTGTGGAGTCCAGTGCTCAAGCTCACGCGGGAAGTCTCGCATCGCCCGGTTACGGTCGTGCCCGTGCGGGCGTCAGCGGATGTGGGGCTCGGGTTCGACTTGTTCGACCCCGGCTTCGTCGCCGAGCCCGAACGACCGCTGGCCCGGCTGCGTGAACAAGCCCCGGTCCAGCGCGATCCGAGCACCGGGCTGTGGCTCGTCAGCCGCCACGCCGACATCCGCGCGGTGCTCGCCGACCCCGAGGTGTTCCGGCCCGACAACGCGTTGACGGCGGTGACACCGCTGCCCGTTTCGACGCTCAGGATGCTTGCCCGGGCGGGGTTCTCGCTGCCGCCGACCTTGGCCAACAACGGCACTGACAGCCACTCCGGCCTGCGTCGCGTCGTCGCGTCCTTCCTCACCCCGGCCCGGATCGACCACGCCATGGAGCTGACGCGCGCGCTCGTCGCGGACGGGCTCGGCGAGGCTCGTCGTCAGCTCGCGGAGGGCGGCTCGTGCGATCTCGTCGAGCTGATCGCGCGTGACCTGCCGTGCGTCGTGTTGCTCAGCCTGTTGGGCATAGGTGATGTTGATCTACCAATTCTCAAGGCGTGGAGCCGTGCCTCGCTGGAGTTGTTCTGGGGCAATCCCGATCCGGAGCGGCAACGCCAGCTCGCCGAGGAGGCGGCGGAGTTCCACCAGTGGCTCGCCGGGCGCGTCAGGGCGGCCGAGCCCTCGCCGTCCGACCTCTTCGGAGCGCTGGTGGCACACCGCAAGCCCGACGGACGCCCACTGCGAGTCGCCGAGGCGGTCGGTGTCTGTTACTTCTTGCTGATCGCAGGACAAGAGACCACGACGCAGCTGCTCAGCACGTTGCTGCGCCGGTGCGTCGAGCGTCCCGAGCTGTGGAAACGGCTCTCCGCAGGGGAAAACGGCCTCGCGGCGGACTGCGTCGAGGAGATCCTGCGCCGCGAGCCCCCGGTGATCACCTGGCGGCGGGTCACCGCGCACGCGACCGACATCGGCGGTGTTGAGCTGCCCGAAGGCGCTCAGCTGCTGCTCATGCTCGCGGGAAGCGGCTCCGATCCGGAGGTCTTCGCCGAGCCTTCGCGGTTGTGCCCGGGGCGCGAGGGAGCGCGGCGGCACCTGGCTTTCGGCCACGGCAGGCACTTCTGCCTGGGAGCTGGGCTGGCGCGCGCGGAGGCCGCCGTGGTGCTCGACGCCGTCGCCCGCGCGCTGCCCGAACTCCGCCTGCTGGAGCCCGATCCGCCGATGCTGGGGCTGCTGTCCTTCCGCGCGCCGACGCGGCTTCAGGTGGCTCGCGCGTAGGTCCCGTGCCCGAAGACGATCTTGCCGTCCTTGAACGTCAGGATCTCGTTGACCAGGTTCCCGCGCTCGTTCCGGTAGTTGATCACGATGGTGTCCAGGCCGAGGTACACGCCCTCGACGGCGAAGTGCAGCTCGGGCAGGAACTCCAGCCCCTTCGCCCAGTACTCCCGCAGCGCCGCCTTGCCGACGACCCTGCCGTCACCGCCGAGCAGCCGCGCCGCGACCGGGGAGTGGAACACCACGTCGTCGGCGTAGTGCTCCAGGATCAGGTCGAGGTCGTGGGTGTTCCACCGATCCTCCCAGTCACGCGCGAATTTCTCAGCGAAGTCCATATCCATGCTCGACCCCGCAAGCGGGTCTTCGTTGTCCATGCGGCATGCGTAGCAGTGAGAATCCTGACTGTCGCGGCGTTTTCCCACTGTGTGTGATGATGCCGGGGACGACGCGAGGGGAGTGCGAGGAAGCCGGTGCGAATCCGGCGCGGTCCCGCCACTGTGACCGGAGCGATCCGGGAGCCAGGAACTCACCCCCTTCGCCGGGCGCGCACCCCCGCGCGCCCGACCCCTACCCGGGCGTGGACACCCGAGGAAGGAACTGCGCTGGTGACCGCTCGCTATCCGTTCTCCGCCGTCGTTGGCCACGAGGACCTGAGACTGGGGCTGCTGCTCAACGCGGTGCACCCGGGCATCGGCGGAGTGCTCGTCCGAGGTGAGAAGGGCACGGCCAAGTCGACCATCGTGCGCGGGCTCGCGGCGCTGCTGCCCGCTCTGGAGACCGTGCGCGACTGCCGCTTCGCCTGTGATCCACACCGCCCCGACCCCGGCTGCCCGGACGGCCCGCACGCCTCCGACGTCGTCACCAAGCCCTCCAGCCTGGTGGAGCTGCCCGTCGGCGCGACGGAGGACCGCCTCGTCGGCTCGCTCGACCTGGAGCGCGCGCTGACCGAGGGCGTGCGCGCCTACCAGCCCGGCCTGCTCGCGGCGGCCCACCGGGGCGTGCTCTACGTCGACGAGGTCAACCTGCTGCACGACCACCTGGTGGACCTGCTGCTCGACGCCGCGGCGATGGGGCGGGCGCACGTGGAGCGCGACGGCGTGTCCGTTTCGCACGCCTCGTCCTTCCTGCTGGTGGGCACGATGAACCCGGAGGAGGGCGAGCTCCGGCCTCAGCTGCTCGACCGCTTCGGCCTGACGGTGCAGGTCAACGCCTCCCGTGACGTCGAGACGCGGACCGAGGTCGTGCGCCGCCGCCTCGCCTACGAGGCCGATCCCGCTGGTTTCGCGCAGCAGTGGGAAAAGGCGGACGCCGAGCTGGCGGAGCGCATCGTCGCCGCGCGCCTGGCGTTGCCGGGTATCGCGTTGCCGGACACCGAACTTCGCCGCATCGCAGCGGTGTGCGCCGCCTTCGAGGTCGACGGCATGCGGGCTGACCTCGTGGTGGCTCGCGCGGCGATCGCGCACGCGGCGTGGAGTGGTGGGGATGCGGTGACGTCGGCCGATGTGGAGGTCGCGGTCCGGCTCGCGCTGCCGCACCGCCGTCGCCGCGATCCCTTCGACGAGCCCGGCCTGGACTCCGAGCAGTTGGAGCAGGCCCTTCGCGACGCCGCGGAGCAGGCCGACTCTCCGGAGCCGCCGGACGACGACGGGCCTGACGGCGACGGTGGTGGTGCTCCGTCTCCCGAGCCGGGCGAGGCGCCGTCGTCGCAGGAACAGCCGTCCGGTGGAGGTGGCGGCGGTGGTGAGCAGCCGCCCGCCAAGCCCGCGCAGCAGTTCCGCCCCCGTCTGCTCCAGGTCCCCGGGCTGGGCGAAGGCGCGCCAGGCCGTCGTTCCCGCTCGAGCTCGTCCTCCGGCCGCGTGGTCCGATCCTCCACTGTGGACGGACACGGCGTGCACCTGACCGCGACCGTCCAGGCCGCCGCTCCGCACCAGCACGCGCGCGGGCGCAGTGGCTCCGGGCTCGAACTCCGCGCCGGAGATCTTCGCCGCGCGGTTCGCGAGGGCCGCGAGGGAAACCTGGTGCTGTTCGCCGTGGACGCGTCCGGCTCGATGGCCGCGCGCTCGCGGATGTCGGCGGTGACCGGCGCCGTGCTGTCACTGCTGCGCGACGCCTACCAGCGACGTGACAAGGTCGGCCTGATCACGTTCCGGGGACGTGACGCCGAGGTCGCGCTGCCGCCAACGTCCTCTGTGGACGCTGCCGCGGTGCGCCTGCGCAGGCTCCGCACCGGTGGTCGCACGCCCCTCGCGCACGGATTGCTCGCCGCGCGGAAACTCCTTGCCGCAGAACGGCTTCGCGATCCTCGTCGGCGTCCGCTGCTGGTCCTCGTCACCGACGGCCGCGCCACCGTCTCCGCGAGCCAGGGCGGTGACGCGCTGCACGACGCGATGCGCGCGGCGGCGCTGCTCGAAGCCGACGGAGTCGCGAGCGTCGTCGTCGACTGCGAGAACGGCGTTGTCCGGCTGGGCCTGCCCGACCGGCTCGCCCTCGCGCTGGGCGGCACCTGCCTCCAGCTCGCCGAACTGTCCGCTGAGCAGGTGGCCGGGGTCGTCCGCGCCGCCCGCGCTGCCTAAGGGGTCGTTGTGCCACAAGGACAACCTTCGGTCGTGCCCGCCGACGGCAAGACCACGCGGCAGCGCAGGAACCGGCCGCTCGTGGTGGTGCACACCGGCGTCATGAAGGGCAAGTCCACCGCCGCGTTCGGGCTCGCGCTGCGCGGGTGGAACCAGGGCTGGGACATCGGCGTTTTCCAGTTCGTCAAGTCCGCCAAGTGGAAGGTCGGCGAGGAGGCCGCCTTCCGCGCGCTCGGCGAGCTGCACGCGAACACCGGCCAGGGCGGTCCCGTCGAGTGGCACAAGATGGGCGAGGGCTGGTCCTGGTCGCGGAAGAAGGGCAGCGAGGAGGACCACGCCGAGGCCGCGCGCGAGGGCTGGCGCGAGATCGCCCGCCGAATCGCCGAGCAGCGGCACGACCTCTACGTGCTCGACGAGTTCACCTATCCGCTGCACTGGGGGTGGATCGACGTCGACGAGGTCGTGGCGGTGCTCGCCGAGCGTCCCGGCCACCAGCACGTGGTGATCACCGGCCGCAACGCTCCGGCTGCCCTGGTCGACGCCGCCGACCTGGTCGTGGAGATGACCAAGGTGAAGCACCCCATGGACGCCGGTCAGAAGGGCCAGAAGGGCATCGAGTGGTGACACCCCCCGCCGGACCGTCCTGCCGACCCCACTCCCAGCGTCGCACAATCCGTTTCGTACTCCAGGCGGGTAATGGGAGCGCTCCATTTCCCGTGAGGAGTACGAAACGGGAAGGGTTAGACCACGGCCGGGCGCGTTGGGACGAGCGGGGCGGTGGAGTGCCCGGGTTGAGTCTACGTGGGGTGGTGAGCGGGGGTGGGTGCACTCGTTGAGCCAGTGGCGGAGGCTGACATCCCCACGGGGTTTGTGGTGGTTGACGACTACGTGGGCCGGGGTTCGGTGTACTTGAAGACCGGAGAACCGGGGCCGCACCGGGGTTTGTGGTGGTTGACGACAGCGCGAGCGGGGGTTGTGGGTACTTGAGGACTGCGGAACTCGTGGCGCGGGTGGTGCTCGCCGCGCCGGGCTCGGGGTGCGGGAAGACCACGGCGGCGACGGGGCTGATCAGCGCGCTGCGCCGGGCGGGGCACCGGGTCGCGCCGTTCAAGGTCGGCCCGGACTACATCGACCCCGGCTACCACTCGATCGCGGCGGGCCGCCCCGGCCGCAACCTCGACCCGGTCCTGGTCGGCGAGGAGCGCGTCGCGCCGCTGTTCGCGCACGGCTCCGGCAACGCCGACATCGCGGTGGTCGAGGGCGTGATGGGCCTGTTCGACGGCCGCTCCGGCACGCCGAGCTTCGGCTCGACCGCGCACGTGGCGAAGCTGCTCGACGCACCCGTGGTCCTCGTCGTGGACGCGCGCGGTCAGGGGCGCAGCCTCGCCGCCCTGCTGCACGGCTTCCGCGGCTTCGACCCCGAGGTCCGCCTGGCCGGAGTGCTGCTCAACAACGTCGGTTCCCCGCACCACGAACAGGTGCTGCGCGACGCCTGCGACGAGGTCGGCCTCGACGTGGTGGGCTGCCTCCCGCGCCGCCAGCAGCTCGACGTGCCCTCGCGCCACCTGGGCCTGGTCACGGCGGTCGAGCACGGAGCCGCCGCGCTCGACGCCGTCGCCGCGATGGGCGACCTCGTCGCGGAGTCGGTGGACCTCGAAGCCGTCGTCCGCCTCGCGCGATCGGCTCCACGGCGGGGAACCACGCCCTGGGAGTCCACTGTGGACAATCCGGTGGAAGGTCGCCCCGTCGTCGCGGTGGCGGGTGGGCGGGCGTTCACCTTCGGCTACGCGGAACACCTCGAACTGCTCGAAGCGGCGGGCGCGGAGGTCGTCCCGTTCGACCCGCTGCGCGACGAGCACCTGCCGGAGCGCACGGCCGGACTGCTCCTGCCCGGCGGCTTCCCGGAGCAGCACGCCGCCGAGCTGAGTGCGAACACGGTGCTGCGCAAGGAAGTCGCGGATCTCGGAAGGCCCGTGCACGCGGAGTGCGGAGGACTGCTCTACCTCGCGCGGTCCCTCGACGGCATGCCGATGTGCGGAGTGCTCGACGCCGAAGCGGAGATGACCTCGCGGCTCGTGCTGGGCTACCGCGACGCCGTCGCCGCGACGGACTCGCCGGTCGCGGCGCCCGGGGAACGCCGGACGGGGCACGAGTTCCACCGCACCCGCATCACTCCCGGATCGGGTGAGCAGCCCGCGTGGTTCTGGCGCGACCGCGAAGGTCGTCCCGTTCGCGAGGGTTTCGCGGTCGACGGTGTCCACGCTTCTTACCTGCACACACATCCCGCCGCGGCGCCGGAGTCCGTGCGGCGCTTCGTGGAGCGTTGCGCGATGTGACACGGTGTCTGGCGTGGAGCACGTTGACCCGTCGTCCCAGATGCGCATCGACGCCGATGACCCCTTCGCGCTGGCGCACGTCGTCTGCGTGCTGCCACTGGTCGTCCTGCGCACCCGGCGCACGGTGCTCCGGCCGTTCCGGGTCACCGACGCCGCCGACGTGGCCGAAGGTGCCGACGACGAGGTCCTGCGCTGGATTCCGCTGCCCGAGCCCTACGACGAATCCGCCGCGCTGACCTGGTGCGCCGAGCAGTCCCACCACGTGCGCCTCTCCGGCGAGGGGCAGAGCTGGGCGGTCTGCGACCCCGAGACCGACCGCTTCCTCGCCACCATCGGCCTGACCAGGACGCGGTGGGAGCACCGGGTGACCGAGGTCGGCTACTGGGCCGCGCCGCACGCGCGAGGCCGCGGCTTCATGACGGAGGCCACGAGGATGGTCGCGGAGTGGGCGCTGCGCGAACTCGACTTCGCCAGGGTGGAACTGCGCGCGGCGGTGGGGAACACGGCGTCGCAGCGGGTCGCGGAGAAGGCCGGGTTCACCCGCGAGGGCGTGCTGCGCAACGCTGACCGGCACCGGGGCCGCCAACACGACCTTGTTTCATGGTCGCTCGTTCCGGCTGATCTTGACTGATTGTGCCCGCTCCGGCGCCCAACGTGACCGGGATCGTGAGCCGATCACCGGTGGCGGTACCGTCTTCGCGACCACTGTTTGTCGTGTCGTGATTGCCGTGTCGCAGGAGCGGCCGAGGGGAGCAACCGTGAACGGGCGCGTTTCGTTCATCGGCGCCGGGCCTGGCGCAGCAGACCTGTTGACGCTGCGCGCGGCACGACGGATCGCCGAGGCCGACGTCGTGCTGTGGGCGCCGAGCGTGCTGGACGCCGACTGCGTCCGCGAGCACGCCTCCGAGGCCGCCGAGCTGGTCGACTTCACCCTGGTCGGCCAGGAGGAGGTCCTGGAGATCTACCGGCGCGCGAGCGTCAAGCGGCTCAAGGTCGTCCGCCTGCACCCCGGGGACACCGCGCTGTGGGGCTCCGTGCAGGAGCAGCACGACATCTGCCGCAAGATCGGCCTGGACGTGGAGATCGTCCCCGGCGTCTCCACCTACTCCGCCGCCGCCGCGACCGTGGGCAAGGAGCTGACCTCCACCGAGAACGCCCAGTCGATGATCATGACGAGGGTCGAGGGCAGCAACTCCGACCTGCCGGACGCCGAGCGCATCCGCGCGTTCGCCCGGCACGGCACCACGATGGCCATCTCGCTGCCGGGAGCCCGCGCGGGCCAGCTGGCCGAGGAGCTGATCGAGGGCGGCTACCCCGAGGACACCCCGGTCGTCATCGCCTACAAGACCACCTGGCCGGACGAGCTGACCGTGCAGACGACCGTCGGCGAGCTGGAGCGCGTGGTCAAGCAGCACAAGGTCTGGCGGCACACGCTCTTCCTGGTCGGCAAGGCGCTGCGCAACGGCGGTGCCCGCTCCTACGCCCCGGCCTCCGCCGCCGCGGGCTACCGTCGCACCAGCCGCCCGCTGCGCGCGGTGAAGCCCGTGGAGCCGCAGGAGATCCAGGGCGAGGCGGAGTCGACCGCCAAGTCCGCGCAGCCCGGCTCCGACGTGGCCTGGTGGGCCGTCCGCGACCTGCAGGAGACCACCCGCGCGACGACCAGCCGCACCGCCCGCCGCTACCGCACCGCGCGGCTCACCGGCACCTCCACCAGGGTGGCCGCGGCCAGCAAGACCACCAAGCACCCCGACCAGGTGACGCTGCCCGTCGACCTCCCCGGGGTCCCGGCCGCGGTCGAGCAGGCCGAGCCCAAGCGCAAGCCCGCCGCGGAGAAGCCCGTCGCGGACAAGGCCGACAAGCCCGAGAAGACCGAGAAGGCCAAGGCCCCCACCAAGGTCGCCAAGGGCAAGAGCACCACCGCGCGCAAGCCGAAGCGCTCGTCCAAGACCGGCTGAGCCCCACCGTCCACAAAGGACATCCCAGAACGTTTGCATTGCCGTCGAACGGGTGAATCTCCGGCGCGGCGCGCGCAGGCGGGCCCGCTCATGGGCTAACTGATGGGTGTCCGTGGGCATGGGCGCCCCGCCCACCTGGTTCCAGCGCACCGGTCGTGCCCCGGGGATGTGGAGACGAGCTGTGCGTACGGGCGTTGGCCGCTCCGGTGGGATGTTCCGCCGGGGCCGCCAGACAACGGAGGCCGGACCGGTCGGCCACGAGCTGCTCCAGCAGCGGTCGCCGAATCCCGAGCGCCCGCGCTCAGGTCCCCCCGCCGCGATCGCGGTGCACGTGATCGGCCTCGACGGTGACGGCCTGCCGAGAGGCGCCGCCGACGTGCTCGCCGAGGCCAAGGTCGTGCTCGGCGGACGCGTGCACCTCGACGCGCACGCCCCGCACGGCATCCGGCGGATTCCGCTCGGTGAACCGGGAACCGCCCAGTTCGACCAGGCGCTCACCGACCTGGAGGAGCTGTCCGCCGACGACGGCCCGGCCGTCGTCATCACCGCGGGCGACCCCGGTTTCTTCGGCGTGATGCAGGGGCTGCGCGAGCGCGGCGTGCGCACCGCGAAGGTCCTGCCCGGCCTCACCGGCGTGCAGCGCCTGATGGCCAAGCTCGGCCGTTCGTGGGACGACGTGCTCGTCGTCAGCGCTCGCGGCCGCGACCTCCGGCGCGCGCTCAACGTCTGCCGCGCGCGCCCCGCCGTCGCCGTGCTGACCGACGCCGTCGCCGGTCCGGCGGAGATCGGCGCGGGCCTCACCGGCTGGCGCCGCACGCTGATCGTCGCCGAGGACATGGACACCCCGGACGAGCGGATCTCCGTGGTGGACCCGCCCAAGGCCGCCAAGCGCCGCTGGCGCGAGGCGAACGTGGTGCTCTGCCTCGCCGACCCCGAGGCCGTTCCGCCGCGCGGCTGGTGCGCCGGTGGCGAGCCGATCCCGCCCGCCTCCGGCTGGGCGCTGCCCGAGGAGGCCTTCGCCCACCGCGACGGCACCGTGAGCAAGGCCGAGGTCCGCGCGCTCGCCCTCGCCAAGCTCGGCCCGCGCCCCGGCACCCTCGTCTGGGACGTCGGCTCCGGCGCCGGCGCGCTGGCGATCGAGTGCGCCCGCCTGGGTGCCGCTGTCGTCGCCGTCGAGCCGAATCCCGTGCAGTGCATGCGCATCATCGCCAACGCCGCGACCCACGGCGTCGACATGCGCATCATCGAGAACGAGGCACCCGCGGCCCTGGTCGGCCTGCCCCGCCCCGACGCGATCTTCATCGGTGGCGGAGGCCCCGAGGTCGTCGCGGCGTGCGCGGCCGTCGGAGCCGAGCGCGTCGTCGTCGCCCTCACCGCCCTGGACCGCCTGGGCGCGTGCCGGGACGCGCTGCGGCACTCCGGCTACGTGGTCGACGGCTGCCAGCTCTCCGCCAACCGCCTCGCCACCATGTCCGACGGCGCCAGCCGTTTCGTCGGCACCACCCCCACCCTCCTCCTCTGGGGCCGTCGCAGCACCTCCTGACCCGTGTCCCGCACTCCCCGCAGGGCGTGGGGAGTGCGCGGCGGGGATAGGGTTCCGGAGTGATCGGGTTGTTTGCGGTGACGGCGCAGGGGCGTCGCTCCGCGGGGGAGTTGGCGGCACACCTCGGCGCGGACGCCGCGGTGGTCGAAGGGGCGGTGAAGCCCGCGTTGCGGCGGATGTGGCCGCGACTCGGCGCCGCCGTGTTCTTCCTGTCCACCGGGGCGACGGTCCGCTTGGTCGCGCCGCTGCTCACCGACCGGCACGGCGACCCGGCCGTGGTCTGCGTCGACGAGGAGAGCGGCTTCGCGGTCGCGTTGACCGGGGGCCCGGCGGCGAACGCGCTGGCGGAGCGCGTCGCCGAGTTCCTGGGCTGCCGCCCGGTCGTCACCACGGCGGCCGAGTCGGTCGGCGCCACGGTCCTCGACGAGCTGGTCGAGCTGCTTGAGGCCACCGTGGACGGTGAACTCGCCGACTGCGCGGCTGCACTGCTCGCGGGGGAGCCGGTCCGCGTGCTCAACCCACTGCGCTTTCCCTTGCCCGCCATGCCTTCCAACGTCACGGTGCACGAGGAGTCGCCACCGAGCGGTCCACAGTGGACAGTTGTGGTGGACGACCGGCTGCTCGCCGTCGAAGGCAAGGTCCTCCGTCTGGTGCCCAGGACCCTGGTGATCGGGATCGGCTCGTCCATCGGGGTGTCGGCGGGCGCGGTGACCGGCCTGCTCGCGGAACTGGCGGAGCGCGCCGAGCTGGACCTGCGCGCGGTGCGGGCCTTCGCCACCGTTGACGCCAAATCGGATGAGCCGGGCATCGTGGACGCCGTCGACGACCACGGCTTCTGGCAGGACAGCGCGCCAGACCTGCTGCACTACCCGGCGGAGACCCTTGCCGGGGTCGACGTGCCCACGCCGAGCGAGGACGTGCTCGCCGAGCTGGGCACCCCCAGCGTCGCCGAAGCCGCCGCGCTGCACGCCGCCGGGGAGCTGGCGTGCGGGTCGCCGGTCGAGCTGGTCGCGGCGAAGCTCAAGGGGGACAAGGCGACCGTCGCCGCGGCCAGGGTGCGCCCGCGCGGTCGGCTGGTGATCGTGGACGCCGGTCCCGACGCCGACGACCTTCGCGTGCCCCGCGCCGAGGCCGAGCTGCGCCGCGCGGCCGTCGTCGTCGGGCTCGAAGCCGACCTGGAGCGCGTCCGGCACCTGCTGCGCCTGGGCACCGAGGTCCGGGTGAGCGCCCCGGGCGACGAGCGCCAGCGCGCGGCCGAGGCGGTGCGCCTGGCCGTCGCGGGGCTCTCCGTGGCCCTGGTCGGCTCCGGCGCGCTCATCGGCCCGGCACTGGAGCAGGCGGACGCGCGGATCGAGATCGCCGGAGTGCCCGGGGTGAGCGCGGAGTCGGCGGCAGCGGCGGCCCTGGGTGCCCCGCTCGGCGCCGACCACGCGGTGATCAGCCTCGCCGACTCCGCGACGCCGTGGCCGGTGATCGAGCAGCGGGTGCGCGCCGTCGCCGAGGCCGACGTCGTGGTCTGCCTGCGGGACAACGCGGACTGGCGGCTCGGCGCCGCGCTGGACCTGCTCCGCCTGCACCGGCCGCCGAGGACCCCGGTCGGCGTCGTCGGGCCCGGGACCGGCACTGGTACCGGCGTCGACGTGGCGATGATCACCGGCTTCGACCCGGCCGCCGTTCCCGCCTCCGCGACGGTCGTCGTCGGCAGTTCGCGGACCCGCGCGGTCGGCGGCCGGATGGTCACTCTGCCCGCGTCCGCGCATTGATGCGCAACCGGTAGCACGTTGTGATGAAAAGGTGGCGCAAGCCCTTGCCGCGCAAGGGCATTCGGGTGTGCCATGGATATGCCCGTCGTGACGAGGTAACACGTCCCAGGTGGGAGGTGGAAATTGCGAGCACTGGCCAGGACGAGATCCGCGGCCGCGGCAATGTTGACCACGGGAGATCCTCCGTCACCGCTGGGTTGAGCGTGACGGCCCGGTCAACGGCACCACCCGGCCCCGGTCTTCCGGCTGAGCCGACCAGAACTGAGCACCACCGCTGAACGTGTGTGAGCGGTTGCGGAAACTTGTGATCGCGACCGCGAAAGAGACGACGAAGTGTACGGTCGAGGCGGGGATCGTGGCCTCGTCGATTTCTGGAAGAGTTTCACGTTCGCCGACCCGCTTTGCCTGCCCCTCCCGCCGCCCGGGGCAGGCAAAGCTCATTTCGCTCCTATTCCGTTTCTTTTCTCCCGGCCTCTCCGGACCGCCTTCCCGGCGTCCGTCGAAGATCACGTGGCCGACACGGCCCGGGCTCAACCCCCGCCGGCCGGATTGACGCGGCCTCGCCGCCGCCCCCACGATGCGGGACGCCACCCAGTGCGAGGAACCCGGTGCGAGTCCGGGACGGTCCCGCCACTGTGATCGGGTCGAGGTGATCCGAGAGTCAGGAACTCCCTGGTGGTCGCGGGCCACGCCGTGGCCCGCGCGAACTCCCCTCGGGCGAGGCACCCAGGAGGTTCCTTTCATGACGTCCCTTGACGCCCATGCCCCCAGCGGCGCGTGGACCGCGCAGGAGCGGCGCAGGCTCTTCGGCATCATCGGCGCGATCGTGCTGCTGCACGTCCTGGGCATCGGGCTGTACCTGGCCCACGCCGACCGCTTCCCGGGCTCCGGCATCCTCGCCTCAGCGGGCGCGATCGCCTACGTGCTCGGCGTCCGGCACGCCTTCGACGCCGACCACATCGCCGCCATCGACGACACCACGCGGCTGATGTTGTTGCGCGGCAAGCGACCCATCGGCGTCGGCTTCTTCTTCGCGATGGGCCACTCCTCGGTGGTGCTGGTGCTCGCGCTGATCGTCTCCCTCGCCGCGGGCACCGTCGCGGAGTCCGAGGTGGAGGGCGTGCAGGAGGTCACCGGCACCATCGCGACGATCGTGGCGATCTCCTTCCTGCTGCTGGTCGCCGTGCTCAACGCGGGCGTGCTGCGCTCGCTCACCGGGCTCTGGCGGAAGCTGAAGCGCGGTCAGATGGCCGAGGCCGAGGTCGAGCGCGTGCTGGTGAACCGCGGCGTGTTCAACCGGATCTTCGGCGGGCGGCTGCGCGTGCTGATCCGCTCCTCCTGGCACATGTACCCGGTCGGTTTCCTGATGGGGCTCGGCCTGGACACCGCTTCGGAGATCACCCTGCTCGGCCTCACCGCGACCCACGCGGCCGGCGGTCAGCTCCCGCTGGTCGCCGTGCTGAGCCTGCCGTTGATCTTCGCGGCGGGGATGAGCACGTTCGACACGCTGGACTCGCTGCTGATGACGCGGGCCTACTCGTGGTCCTACCGCAACCCGGTGCGGACGCTGTTCTACAACACCGTCACCACCGCGATCACCGTGGCGATCGCGGGCTTCGTGGTGGTCGTCTACGTGTCGCAGCTGCTCGCCGAGAAGGCCGGGATGGCGTGGCTGGCCGGGATCGGCGAGATCTCCGAGCAGTTCGAGGTCATGGGCTACGGCATCGCCGCGACCTTCCTGCTGGCGTGGGGCGGCGCGGTGCTGTGGTGGAAGGCGCGCGGCTACGAGGACCGGCACCCGGCGATCCCGGTGGGCGAGTGATGTCACAGCGCGCTCCAGGTGTGCTCGGCGGTGCGGATCGGCATGCTTAGCCCTCATGCGGGCTGAGCAGCACTACCTCGCCGGGTTGGACCTCGCCGGGCGGCGCGTCGTGGTGGTCGGTGCGGGCACGGTCGCCCAGCGCCGACTGCCGCGGCTGGTCGCTTCGGGAGCGGTCATCGAGGTCATCTCGCCGGAGGCGACCCCGGCCGTGGAGGCGATGGCGACGGCGGGGGAGTTCACCTGGACCCGTCGCGCCTACGCCGACGGAGACCTCGACGGCGCCTGGTACGCCGTCGCGTGCACCGACGACACGGACGTGAACGCGGCGATCACCGTTGAGGCTGAACAGAAGCGCGTGTTCTGCGTGCGCGCCGACATCGCTCGCCTCGGCACCGCCGTGACCCCTGCGGTGGGCTCGCACGACGGGCTCCTGCTGGGCGTCCTGGCGGGCGGAGAGCACCGGCGCTCGGCGGCGGTGCGCAACGCCGTGCTGGACTCGCTGCGCTCGGGCGTGGTCAGCGACGCCGCCTCACCGCCGCTGCCCGGCGTGGCGCTCGTCGGCGGCGGGCCGGGCGATCCGGAGCTGATCACCGTGCGCGGCAGGCGTTTGCTGGCTCGCGCCGACGTCGTCGTCGCCGACCGCCTCGCCCCGCGCGAGCTGCTGGAGGAGCTGGCGCCGCACGTGCTCGTCGTCGACGCGTCGAAGATCCCCTACGGCCGCGCGGCCAGCCAGGACGTGATCAACTCGACGCTGATCGAGCACGCGAAGGCCGGGAAGTTCGTGGTGCGCCTCAAAGGCGGCGACCCCTACGTCTTCGGCAGGGGCTTCGAAGAACTGCTCGCCTGCGCCGAGGCCGACGTCCCGGTGACCGTTGTCCCAGGCGTCACAAGCGCTTTCGGCGTGCCAGCGGTCGGCGGCGTGCCGGTGACCCATCGCGGTGTCGCGCACGAAGTCGTTGTGGTGTCAGGACATGTGAGCCCCACCGACGAACGGTCCCTTGTGGACTGGCCCGCACTGGCGAAGCTGCGCGGAACCCTCGTGCTGATGATGGCCGTCGAGCGCGCCGACGTCTTCGCGAACACCCTGATCGAGCACGGCCGACCCGCCTCCACGCCCGTCGCGGTGATCCAGGAGGGCACCACGCGCGCTCAGCGAGTGGTGCGCACAACCCTCGACAAGCTAGGCACCACCATCACCACCGAGGCGATTCGCCCACCCGCCATCATCGTGATCGGCGAAGTGACCGCCGTAGCCCCCTGAGCCCCAGAACCCGTTTCGTACTCCTAGCAGTAATTGGAAGCGCTCTCTTTCCCGCTAGGAGTACGAAACGGGAATCTCTCGCCCACCACGCGGACCGATCGGGGGTGCGCGCGGACGGAGTGCATGGGGTCATTCTACGTGGTGGGTGGCGCTCCACGTGGCGAGCGACGCTCTTCGTGGTGGGTGCTCCACGCGGTGTGCGGCGTGGTGGTGGGTGTGCTGAGCTGCGACGTTGTGCTCGCTCACCCCTCGGCCAGGCCGTAGTCCGCTCAGCCCCCTTTTCGCGTTTTGGCTACTTGTTGTGATTGGGGAGCGCTCTCTTTCGCAACGCGTTGCCAAAACGCGAGAACCCCCGCCGCCCACGTTGAGTGCGTGGGGGCGGGGGTTCTGCGTGGGTGGAGCTAGGGGTTAGTGGGTGGGGGAGTTGAAGCGCTTGCGGCCCCCGGTGCCACGGTTCTGGCGGGCGGCGCGGTCACCACCGCGGTCCTCACGCGGACCGGCGGCGCGCTCGGGGCGGCGCCACTCGTCACGAGGAGCACGGCCGCTCGGGCGGTCGTCGGTGCGGAAGCCGCTGCGGGCCGGGCGGTCGTCGTTGGCACGGAAACCGCGCTCGTCCCGGCGGAAGCCGCCACGGTCGCCCTCGCCACGGTTGTCGTCCCGGCGGAAGCCGCCGCGCTCGCCACCGCGGTCGTCGGAGCGGAAGCCGCGGTCGCCGCCGCGGTCGTCCCGGCGGACGCCCTCGCCACGGTTGTCGTCGCGACGGAAGCCGCCTTCCCCACCGCGGTCGTCGCGGCGGAAACCACGCGGGCGGTCGCCGTCACGGGCGGGGCGACGGCCGAAGCGGCCACCGCGCTCGCCACCACCGGCACGGGCGGGACGCCGCTCGGGGCGCACGGCCTCGTCCGGCAGCTCGATGCCGCTGGGCTTCTGCGCGCCGGTGATCTCGTTCAGCTCGGTCCAGCCCGGGCGGACCCGGGTGATGGTCGGCTGCACGCCCGCCTTGGAGGTCATCGCCTGCACGGAGCGGCGCTGCGCCTGCAGCGCCAGCGTGACGACGACACCGGCCTGGCCGGCGCGAGCGGTGCGGCCCGCGCGGTGCAGGTAGTCCTTCGGGTCCAGCGGCGGGTCCACGTGCACGACCAGGCTCACGTCGTCGACGTGGATGCCACGGGCGGCGACGTTGGTGGCCACCAGGCAGGTGGTGACGCCGTCGCGGAAGTCGCCGAGGGTGCGGGTGCGCGCGCCCTGGGTCTTGCCGCCGTGCAGGCCGCCGGCCTTCACGCCGACGGAGCGCAGCTTCTTGGTCAGCCGGTCCACTCCGTGCTTGGTGCGGACGAACATGATGGTCCTGCCCTCGCGGGCACCCACCTCGGCGACGACGTCGAGCTTGTCGTCGTTGCTCATCAGCAGCACGTGGTGGTCCATCGTGGACACGCTCGCCGAGGACGGAGCGGTCGAGTGGGTCACCGGGTCGGTCAGGTAGCGCCGCACCAGCTGGTCGACGTCGCCGTCCAGGGTGGCGGAGAACAGCAGCGTCTGGCCGTTGGGCGCGACCTGGTCGAGCAGCTCGCGGACCTGGGGCAGGAAGCCCATGTCGGCCATCTGGTCGGCCTCGTCCAGCGCGGTGACCTGGACCTCGGCCAGCGAGCAGGTGCCCTGCCGGATGTGGTCGCTGAGGCGGCCGGGGGTGGCGATCAGCAGGTCGACCCCGCGCCGCAGCGCGGCGACCTGCTTCGGGAACGAGGTGCCGCCGACGACGATGTTGCAGCGCAGGCCGAGGCCCTCCGCCAGCTCACCGAGGGAGTCGCGGACCTGCATCGCAAGCTCGCGGGTGGGCACCAAGACCAGGCCGCGCGGCTGCAGCGGCTTGGTGCGGCCCTGGGAGAGGGCGACGAGCATCGGCAGGCCGAAGGCCAGGGTCTTGCCGGAGCCGGTCTGGCCGCGGCCGAGCAGGTCGCGCCCGGCGAGGGAGTCCGGCAGCGTGGCGGCCTGGATCGGGAAGGCGTCGACGATGCCGCGCTTGGCGAGGCGCTCGACGAGCACCTGCGGCAGGCCCAGCTCGGCGAAGGTCTTGGTTTCCGGGGTCTCGACGTCGGCGACGTCGGTGGCCTCCGGGGCGACCTGCGCCTCGACGGCGGCAGGGCTGGTCACCCGGTGGCGAGGCTTGCGCTGGGCGTGCTCGGTCCGGGCAGGTGAAACGATGGACACAGATCCTCCGAGACGTGGCACGTCTCGGGGACTCCCGCCGATCGATGAGGATCGCGAGACGGTCACAAGGACGGGCCCGGCGCTTGTGCGCCGTTGAGTGGTCAGGAGCACCACCTGGCCGGCCGGGCCGGCAGGCGCGATCTTCGCGCGACTGACGTGGTGCGCTGCCCAGTGTAGCTGGTCCGCGGATCGGCTCGGCGCCCGCGCGCCCCGCCACGGGAAACCGTTTCCCGTGGCGGGGACCATGATCAATTATTCGTGCAGGTCAGCGACGTGTCTCGCGACCTGCGACAAGAACGGGTGAGCTGGAGCACCCGGGTTCAGCACAGCCGGGCCTCGCGGCGCAGCAGCTCCTCCAGCCAGTCCGCGTCGGCCACGTCCTCCGGCAGCCCGCGCGCGACGAACCACGCGCAGGTGGTGCGCACGTCGCGCTGGAGGAAGTGCGCGCTCTGCGGGTTGGCGACGAGGTCGACGACCTGGGGCAGGTCGATCAGCACGAGCTGGTCCCCGTGCACGAGCAGGTTGAACGGGGAGAGGTCGCCGTGGGTGAGGCCCTCGGCGGCCATCAGCAGCATCGCCTCGACGAGCTGGAACCACAGCGCGCGCAGCGCGTCGGGCTCCGGCCGCAGCTGCGCGAGCCTCGGTGCCGCCGAGCCGTCGGGCTCGCCGACGAACTCCAGCAGCAGCTCCGTGCCCCGGTACTCCACGGGGTAGGGAACGGGGACGCCCGCCGACCACAGCCGGGTCAGCGCGGTGAACTCCGCTTTCGCCCACTGCTGCGAGATGACGTCGCGGCCGTAGCGGGTGCGGGTGGAGATGGCGCGGGTGTCCCGGGACTTGTTGGTCTTGCGGCCTTCGAGGTACCCGGCGTCGCGGTGGAACATCCGGTGCTCTGAGCTGCGGTAGCGCTTGGCCGCCAACAGGCAGCTCGCCCCGGAACCGGGGAGCGTGCGCTCGATGAGGTGGACGTCGGCTTCCTTGCCGGTCTTGAGAACCCCGAGCTCGTGATCGACTGCCGAGTCGTCAGTGATCAGCCAGGCGGGGAGGGCGTGCGATGGCACGGTGTGCGCTCCTACGGGAAAGGACGGACATGGCTGAGAAGTTCATGTCGCACCTCCTTGCTTCGTAGGGAGCGCCAGGATCGCCGACCGCGCCCGCGCGCGCAATCGAGTTAGTCGGTCAGCAGCTCCAGCTCGGTCTCGCCGGTGACCTCCAGGCTGAGCCCGGCCGCCCCGGCGATCTTGACGACGTCCTTGAGCGAGGCCGCTTCCTTGCGCGCGGAGCCGAGCACGCGCGCGAGGCGGCCCTTGTGCGCCTTGTTGAAGTGGCTGACCGTCTTGCGGCGCCCGGTGCCGTCGTCGGTGACCACGCGCACGGTCACCGCGCCCGGGACCTTGGCCAGCCCCGCGTAGGAGCCGGAGCGGAGATCGACGACCAGACCGTCCACTTCGGACAGTGCGGGTTCGAGAACGGGTTTCCACACGGCGCGCAACGGACCCACTGCGGCGAGCGTGCTTCCCGCCGAGAGCCGGTAGTACGGGATCTGGTCGGTCCCGCGCGCGAGTCCGAACAACGCGGAGGCGATGGCCAGCCGGGAGTCCGCGCGGGCGCGCTCGGCCTTGGTGAGCGTGCCGATGGCGAGCGCGTCGTAGAGCACACCGGTGTAGCGGGTGAGCGCGAGCATCGTCGGCGCGGTGTGCAGCTCCGCGTTGCGCCCGACCTCCTCGAGCTGGCGCTCGGAGATCCCGAGCGCGGCCATGCCGGCCGCGGGGTCCGCGGCGAGGTCGACGAGCGCGTCGACGAGCTTGCGGCGCACGGGGGTCAGGGCGGGGAAGGACAGCGCGTCCAGGTCGAGCGGTGGTCCGAACCCACCGAGGGCCTTCGTCTCCGACGGCGGCAGCAGCACGAGCACTCGCAGAGCCTAGAACCCCTCGTTGGCACGTACCCAATGTGGCATTTGTTTCGCGAGACGTACCCCATGCCACACTGGGTCGTTCAGTCCGCGCTGAGGAGGTTGAGGGCGGGGTCAGGTGGGCATCTCGGAGCGCTCGGAGACGCAGAACTCGTTGCCCTCGGGGTCGGTGAGCACCGTCCAGGTCAGCCCGGGGACGGTGAACTCGCCGCTGACCGAGGCGCCGAGCCCGACGAGGCGCTCGACCTCGGCGGGGCGGTCGTCCGCGCTGAGGTCCATGTGCACCCGGTTCTTGTCGCGCTTCGGCTCGTCGACGCGCTGGAGGCCGATCGCGGCGCCCCTGGCGTCCTTCGGCGCGAGGAAGACGAACTCGCCGAGGTCGGCGACGACGGTGAAGTCGAGCGCCTCGGTCCAGAACGCGGTGAGCTTCGCCGGGTCGGCGCAGTCGATGGTGATGCAGGCGATGTTGAGTCCCATGCGACCGCACGGTAGACGCGCCGACCGACATCCGGGAGCCCGTCGTTAGGCTGCTCGATCCACAGAAGAAGGAGTTCAGCCAGTGCTCACCAGGATGTCGTCGCTGTTCCTGCGGACCCTGCGTGAGGACCCGGCCGACGCGGAGGTGCCCAGCCACAAGCTGCTCGTGCGCGCCGGGTACGTCCGCCGCGTCGCCCCGGGCGTGTACTCCTGGCTGCCACTGGGCTGGCGCGTGCTGCGCAACGTCGAGCGGGTCGTGCGCGAGGAGATGGACGCGATCGGCGCGCAGGAGGTCCACTTCCCCGCGCTGCTGCCGCGCGAGGCCTACGAGAGCACCGGCCGCTGGACCGAGTACGGCGACACGCTGTTCCGGCTCAAGGACCGCAGAGGAGCCGACTACCTGCTCGGGCCGACGCACGAGGAGCTGTTCACCCTGATGGTCAAGGGTGAGTTCAGCTCCTACAAGGACTACCCGGTCGTGCTCTACCAGATCCAGAACAAGTACCGGGACGAGGAGCGCCCCCGCGCGGGCATCCTGCGCGGCCGCGAGTTCGTCATGAAGGACTCCTACTCCTTCGACCTCACCGACGAGGGCCTGGCCAGCTCCTACCAGGCGCACCGCGACGCCTACATCCGGATCTTCCAGCGGCTGGGCGTCGAGTACCACATCGTTTCCGCCGTCTCGGGCGCGATGGGCGGCTCCGCGAGCGAGGAGTTCCTGGCCCCCGCCGAGGTCGGCGAGGACACCTACGTGCGCTGCCTGGAGAGCGGCTACGCGGCCAACGTCGAGGCCGTGACCACGCCGGTCCCGCCCGCGCGCCCGCTGGAGGGCCTGCCCGCCGCGCAGGTGCACCACACGCCGGGCACCCCGACGATCGAGACGCTGGTCGCCTTCCTCAACGGCGCCGGGCTCGGCCGGGAGTTCACCGGCGCGGACACGCTGAAGAACGTGCTCGTCAAGACCCGCGTGCCCGGCGAGAAGGAGTGGACGCTGCTGGCGATCGGCCTGCCGGGCGACCGCGAGGTGGACCTCAAGCGCGTGGAGGCCGGGCTCGCGCCCGCCGAGGTCGCGCTGGTCGAGGAGGCCGACTTCAAGGCCAACCCGTGGCTGGTCAAGGGCTACATCGGCCCGAAGGCGCTGCAGGACAACGGGGTTCGTTACCTCGTCGACCCGCGCGTTGTCACCGGGACCGCGTGGGTGACCGGTGCCGACAAGGCCCACCACCACGTCGTGGACCTGGTCGCGGGCCGCGACTTCACCCCGGACGGCACGATCGAGGCCGCCGAGGTGCGCGAGGGCGACGAGTCCCCCGACGGCGGCGGCACGCTCGTCATGGCGCGCGGCATCGAGATCGGCCACATCTTCCAGCTCGGCCGCAAGTACGCCGACGCCTTCGGCCTCGACGCGCTCGGCCCGGACAGCAAGCCCGTGCGCATCACCATGGGCTCCTACGGCATCGGTGTCTCGCGGGCGCTCGCCGTCATCGCTGAGCAGCGCGCCGACGACAAGGGCCTGGTGTGGCCGCGCGAGATCGCTCCCGCCGACGTGCATGTGGTCGTCGCGGGCAAGGACGACGCCGTGCGCGAGGGCGGGGAGCGGATCGCCGCCGAGCTGGACGCGGCGGGTGTCCGGGTGCTGCTCGACGACCGCAAGGCTTCGCCCGGCGTGAAGTTCGCCGACGCCGAACTCGTTGGTGTGCCGACGATCCTCGTGGTCGGTCGCGGCCTGGCCGCCGGCGTGGTCGAGGTCAAGGACCGCGCAACCGGTGAGCGCGTCGAGGTCGGCGTGGACCAGGTCGTCGCCCATCTCGTTGACCTCTGCCGGAACTGATCTTTGCCGGAGCGGGGTTCACCAGTCTTCACGACCGGCGAACGCCCGTTCCGGACGTCTTCGACAGCCGCGAACCCCTCGGGGTCTGCGGCTGTTGGCGGTGCCGGGGTGCGGGTCTTGAAGACTGTGGAACCTGGCGTGGTGGGTGGCTGACCAGGTGGGGCTGGGCGTGATGCGCCACCGGGCGCTGGGATTGCGAGGGGGCATGCCTGCCGGACGCGGTCGATCGCGAGGCCGGGCGCGGCGTGACAAGCAGTGAACTCCAGGTTGGCGGCCGGATGGCGGAGCGGGTGTGAATATCTCCCGCCGTTGGTCGCTTTCGCGCGGGCGCGGGGACCCGGTTGCCTGGTTCTCGTGGCCCACCCGAACCCTGCTGGGTGGGCGCCCAGGAGGACAGCATGCGACACCTGCGCAGATCGATCGCGCTCTTGACCGGGTTGGCGGCCGCGGCGGCGGCGACCCTGGCGGGGGTTCCCGCCCTCGCCCAGCCCGCCAGCAACGTGGTCGACAACGAGACCAAGCCGATCTACTCCTACGCGGAGGCGATCCGGGAGACCGTCCACATCGAGTCCAAGATCGACAGTGACTCCGACGGCAAGCCCGACCGCATCACCGCCGACGTGATGCGGCCCAAGGAGACGAACTCCGGGCTGAAGTCGGCCACGGTCATGGAGGCCAGCCCCTACTACTCGGCGGCGGCAGCGGCGCGAGCCCGTGGCGGCGACGAGAACTTCCTGCCGGGAGCCGCCCCGCGCGGTTTCGGCCGGTGGTACGACGAGTTCTTCGTGCCGCGCGGCTACGCGGTGGTCGAGGTCGAGATGCAGGGCACGGCCCGCTCGCAGGGCTGCCCGACCACGGGTGACTCCGAGGACACCTCCTCCATCGAAGCCTCGGTGGACTGGCTCAACGGCCGCGCGAAGGCCTTCTACGCCGACGGCAAGCCCGCTGTGGCCTCGTGGAGCACGGGCGCGGTCGGCATGCTCGGCGTCTCCTACAACGGCACGCTGCCCAACGCCCTGGCGGCGCGCGGTGTGGACGGCCTCAAGACGATCGTGCCGATCGCGGCGATCTCCAGCTGGTACGACTACACCCGTGACCAGGGCATCGGCTACCAGGGCGCGTGGGGCAACCGCTACCCGGAGTGGCTGGCGAACTACGTGATCAGCCCGGCGGCCAAGGCGAAGTGCGCCGCCTTCGTGAAATCGCTCGGCGATCGAGCTAACGACGACACCTACGACTACACCAAGTTCTGGGCCGAGCGGGACTACCGCCCGGACGCGGCGAAGGTGAAGGCGTCGGTGTTCGTGGTGCACGGCCAGGAGGACTGGAACGTCAAGCCGGGTCACTTCTCCAAGTGGTGGTACGAGCTGCAGAAGCTCGACGTGCCGCGCAAGATCTGGCTGCACCGAGGCGCGCACAGCGACCCGATCGGCATCCGCAAGGCCGAGTGGGAGGGCGTCATGCACCGGTGGATGGACCACTGGCTGCTGGGCCTGCAGAACGGCGTGATGGCCGAGCCGATGGCCGACATCCAGCGGCCGGACGGCGCCTGGGAGACCCACGCGAGCTGGCCGGACGCGGCGGCGAAGAAGGCGAAGCTGTTCCTCGGCGCCGGTGGCCAGGGCGAGCCGGGCGCGCTCAAGCCGCAGCCCGTCGCGGACCCGGCCAAGCAGGTGATCACCGACCTGAAGACGCAGTCGGAGTCCGCGGCGGCCGGTGACCCGGAGCTGGCCAAGGCCAACCGCCTCGCCTACCTGACCGCGCCGTTGCTGGAGGCCGTCCGGCTCTCCGGGACGGCGTCGGTGAGCGTCAACGCCAGCGCGGACACCACGAGCGCCCCGCTGACCGCGCTGCTGGTCGACTACGGTCAGGCCACGCGCACCGAGGCGCTGGGCAAGTCGCCGATCGAGCTGATGACCGACTCGTGCGAGCAGGCGGACCTCCGCCGGCGCACCGGCTGCGCGGCCCCGCCCGTCGAGGTCACCGCGGCGACGCCGTACAAGGTGATCACCCGGGGCTCGATCGACATGAAGAACCACCAGTCGCTCAGCCAGGGCCAGGACCTCGTGCCGGGCCGGACCTACAACGTCACGTGGGAGCTGCACCCGAAGGACTACGTGTTCCCGGCCGGGCACCGCATCGGCCTCGTCCTGGTGCAGAACCTGCCGAGCTACATCACGCCTGACGCCAAGGCGAACAAGGTGGAGATCACGCTCGCGCCGAGCAGCCTGGAGCTCCCGATCGTCGGGGGCGTTCGCTCGATCAAGTTCTAGGAGCTAGCCGAGGAGTTCGAGCACGGCCGCGGTGTCGGCGAGGTCCGTGAGGACCACGTCGGCCCCGGCCGCGCTCAGCTCCGAAGCACTGCTGTGGCCCGTCGCCACGCCGACCGCGACCGCGCCGTGCTGGCGCGCGGCGGTGATGTCGTGCGGGCTGTCACCGAAGACGATCACGGCGTCGGCCGCGAAACCGTTGGTGTGCCTGGTGGTCGCGGCTTCGACGGCCGCGGCCACCAGATCGGCTCGCACCAGTGACGCGTCGCCGTAGCCGCCGATCGCCAGGTCCAACCGCCGGTCGAGCCCGAAGGCGCCGAGCTTGTGCTTGGCGATCTCCACCAGGTTCCCCGTGACCAGGCCCTGCACCACGTCCGCGCGCAGCGCCAGCGCCTCCAGCGCCTCGACGGCCCCCGGCAGCGCGCGCCCGCGCACGGGCAGCACGTCCAGATCGGCCTCCACCGCTTCGGTGAGCGCGGCGAACAGTCCGCGCACCGAGGCGTCGTCGGTCGGCAACCCGTGTGCCGCAAGGATCTCCGTGCTGATCCAGCGCTCCGTGCGGCCCGCGGTCGGCGGTTCGTGCACCAGCTCGGTCCCGGTCGCGGTGGCCAGCGCGCGGCGGTACCAGTGCATCCCGAGGCCGCGCAGCTCGACCAGCGTGAGGTCGATGTCCCACAGCACCAAGCGCGTCGGGCTCACTGCGTCGCGACGCGGAAGCTGTCGACGATCTTGTTCAGCTCGTCGTCGGTCGCGGTCGGCGCCGACTCCTGCCCGGCGACCGCCGCGGTGTCGGCGTTGGCCACCATGACGATCGCGCTGTCCTCCTTCAGCAGGTGCACGATCGCGATCACCTTGCCGGAGGCGGCCATGCACGGCTCACCGGGCGCGGTGGTCGCCGTCGCCTCCACCACGACGCCGTTGACGCCTTGGCGCTGCACCGGTTTCGGCTGGCCGAGCGCCACCTGCGGAGTCTGCGTCTTGCCGTCCTTGGTGAACCGGTAGAAGGAGTTCGCGAACCCCTTGGCGTAGTCGGCGGCGATCGTGCCCGTCTCCAGCGCGGGGCCGCCCTCCTTCGGCTTGAGCGCCACCATGCCGGTCACCCCGCGCGAGTAGGTCCCGCCACCGCACTGGTAGGAGCCCAGCTTCGAGAGGTTGCTGATGCCCGGGTTCCCGAGCATCTCGCGCTTGTCGGCTGGAGCGCTCGGCTTCCACGCCGGGGGCACCTCGTACATCAGCTTGGTGATCGAGTTGGCCACGACCTGCCAGCCAGGGTTCTTCGCGGCCTCGCGCACCGGCTCCGGCGGCTTCGCGATCTCCTTCGAGGAGGTTGTCGGGCCGGGAGGCGGTGTGGGCGCGGCTTGCGGACTCTTGCCGTTGGTCAGCAGCACGACGGTGACCACGACCGCGGCGACCAGCACGACGCCCAGACCGCTGAAGAGGATGGCCTTGGTGTGCTTGCCCTTCTTCTTCTGCGGCTTCTGGTCGAACGCGCCGAGCCCGCCGTAGCCGCCCTGGCCGAAGCCGCCGTACTGCGGTTGCTGCTGCTGCTGCTGAGGGGCGGGCTGGCCCCACTGCTGCGGCTGCTGTCCCTGCTGGTCCTGTCCACCACCTGGCCACGTCACGGCAGCGACGGTACCCCCAGGGCACGCGGCGCGGGCAAGTCAGCTCGCCACCCGGACGGACTCCAGAATCCTGCGGACGTCCTCCGCGCTCGGTGAGAACTGCGCGTCCTTGCCGTCCTCGGGCACCTCGATCTTGACGGCGACGGTGCCGTTGGGCGCCGCGAGCGCGAGCACCGTGATCCGCGCTTTGCTTGCGCGGCAAGGGTTCTGCGCGGTGGAGGAGACCTCGGCGACCACGGTGGCCCCGGTCAGGCCGTCGATGGTGGTCGGGGTCGGGGCGCCGAGCTCGACGGTGGGGGAGGGGTAGCCGGCCCTCGCGGCGCCCTCGGCGACCGCGCCGGCGACGATCGCCGGATCGTCCCGCCGGGTCATGCGCCCGGAACCGATCTCGCCGCGGACGAACTCGGCGCCGTCGCACTGGAAGGGCCGCGCGGCCGCGAGCCCGCTCAGCGACACCACTCCGCCGGGCCTGGCCATCCTGGAGCCGCCGATCGCCCAGGAACCCGGCACCTCGTAGACCAGTCCGGCATCGTCGTTGACGATGACCTGCCAGCCGGTGTTGCGCGCGGGCGGCAGCGGTTTGGTGGTCGCCGGGGGCTGGGTGGTCTTCTCCGGAGGAGGCGCGGGCGCGCTGGTGGTGCTGCTCGACGTGCTCCGCCCGCCGCCGCGCGAGAGCAGCAGCACGGCCGCGGCGCCCCCGCCAACGACGATCACGAGCAGCAGCGCGGTGATCACCGCGTTCCTCCGCACGGCTCAGCCCGCGAGGAAGCTGAGCCGGACGCTGCGGACGGGGTTGTCGCGGTTGGTGTCGACCAGGCACACCGACTGCCACGTGCCCAGCGCCATCCGCCCGCCGAGGACCGGGACCGTCGCGTGCGGTGGGACCAGCGCGGGCAGCACGTGGTCGCGGCCGTGTCCCTTGGAGCCGTGGCGGTGCCGCCAGCGGTCGTCAGCGGGCAGCAGGTCGCGCAGCGCGGCGAGCAGGTCGTCGTCGCTGCCCGCACCGGTCTCCAGGACGGCGAGGCCCGCCGTCGCGTGCGGCACCCACACGTGCAGCAGCCCGTCCGCGCCGCCCACCCCGGCCAGGAACCTCTCGCACTCCGCCGTCAGGTCGTAGACGACCTCGACGGAGCCGGTCCTGATCTCGATCACCTCGGAACGCATGTCCCTCAAAGTAGTCCGAAAACCGCTGGAGCTGTGCATACGCTCAGACACATGCGCCTTGCCTTCGGAGCGGAGTTCGACGTCCCCGCCGGTTACCTCAACACGCCGAGCATCGGTGTCCCGCCCCAATCGACCGTCGACGCCGTGCGCGAGTCGGTCCAGCGGTGGGGAGCGGGTGCCGACCACCCCGCCGACTTCGACGGGCGCGTGCTGCGCGCGCGGACCGCCTTCGCCTCGCTGGTCGGCTTCGACGCGGAGGACGTCGCGGCCGGGGCGAGCGGCTCCCAGCTCGTCGGCATCGTCGCCGCGAGCGTGCCGGACGGCAGCCGCGTGCTCACCGCGGCCGGTGAGTTCACCAGCCTGACGTTTCCCTTTGCCGCGCAAGCACATCGCGGGGTCAAGGTGACCGAGGTCGACCTCAGCGAGCTTCCGTCCTCTGTGGACGGTCACGATGTCGTCGCGGTGAGCGTGGTGCAGTCGGCCAACGGCGAGCAGGTCGATCTGGAAGCGCTGCGCGAGGCCGCCGCCCGCTCCGGCGCCCGCGTGCTGCTGGACGCCACGCAGGCAGCTGGCTGGACGCCGCTCGACCTGGGGTGGGCGGACTGGGTGGTGGCCGCCGCCTACAAGTGGCTGCTCTGCCCGCGCGGAGCCGCCTGGCTGGCCGTGCGGCCCGACGCGCTGGAGGAGCTCGTCGTGCACTCGGCCAACTGGTACGCGGGCGAGGACCCGTGGCAGTCGATCTACGGCTTGCCGTTGCGGTTGGCGCGCGCCGCCCGGCGGCTCGACCTCTCTCCGGTGTGGTTGGCGCAGGTCGGCGGCGCGGCGTCGCTGGAGTTCCTGACCAGCCTGGACCTGGCCGAGGTGCGCGCGCACTGCGTCGGACTGGCCGATGGGCTGCTCGCCGAGCTGGACCTGCCCCCGGCCGGGTCGGCGATCGTCTCCCTGGAGCTGTCCGAGGAGCAGAACCGGCGGCTCGCCGAGGCAGGGGTGAAGTCGGCCTCCCGCGCCGGGCGGACGCGGCTCGGCTTCCACCTGTACAACTCGGCGGAGGACGTCGAGCTGGTGCTGCGGGCGATCAGGCTTTGATCCTGCGTGAATCCCCAACGGGTGGAATTGTCGTGACTGTGACCATCTGTCCGTTACCGCTGTTCACGCGGACAGGTGAACGCCAAGGCTGGCGCAGGCCACTCTCAAGGTTGTAGGGACGCGTCGCGTTTCCTCCGGGAGACCGTTACCGTGAGCCATCGTGTCGGATCTGCGCTCATCGGACGGACAGGTGATGACGCGAGTGGAGCCCGAGTGGGACACCTCGCCCCTGGCCGAGCCCACCCCAGCTCCCCGGCCGAGGGCCGCGTCCCCGGCCGAGGAGCCGCCCGCGCAGCGCCCGTCCCCGCCCAGCACCGCCGACCGCGTCGCCGCGCTCGTCGCCGACCGCTCGCGCAGGGGCTGGCTGATCAAGGGCGGGGTGCTCGCGGCGGTCGCGCTGCTCTCCGGCACGTTGTGGAGCGCCAGCGACGGCACGGTCAGGGGAGAGGCCGCGCTCCCGTCCGACCCGCCGCAGCTCGTCTACGAGGAGCACGTCACCGTCGCCGACAAGGACTGCGCCGCGCACGCCTACGACGACACGCAGCAGTTCCTCCGCAAGACGCCGTGCGAGCGCATGCTCCGCCTGCTGTTCGCCACCAAGGCCAAGGACGGCTCTCCGGTCGTGGTCTCCCTCGCGCTGGTCACGATGTCCAACGTCAACGACGCCACAGCACTGGAGACGCTCACCAAGTCCGACAAGACCGGCAACGTCAACGACCTCATCCGGGAGAACCGCAACGTGCCCGGCGGGCCCGCGCAGTTCAAGGACGCGGGCTACGCCTCGGCCGTCGAGGGCACCACGGTGCTGATCGCGGAGTCGGACTTCTACAACCACACGCGCAAGGACGTCGACCTGCTGCAGGAAGTCAGCACGGACGCGCTCCGCGTGGGGCGCGCCATCAACACCTGACGGGCTCTACTGGCGCCCGGGGAACGCGGTCGTCGCCGGGGTCTGCCCAGCCATCTTGCGCCAGCGCGCGGTGCGCACGGCCGAGGCCGTCAAACCCTCCATTGCCGTGCGCCGCAACGACTCCTCTGCCGGTTCCGAGCGTTCGAGCACGCCGTGCCACGCAGCCGCCGCGTCGGTCTCCGCCGCGGCCAGCAGGCCGGCCGCGCTCGCCTGGTTCGTCACCGGCTGTGGCGGTTGGTAGGCGGGCTCAGCGGGAACCGGTGTCGCCCCCGCGTCGCGCAACAACCGCTCCACGGCGTCGCGCCGCGCACGGTGCGCCGTCTCGCCCTCGCGGATCGACGCGTCCGCGGACGAGGGCAGGAACGCCGACGCCAAGCCGTAGGCCCACTCGGCGGCGTGCTCGGCGGCCAGCGCCTGCTGCACCGCGTTCACCGTCTCCTGCGACGGCGGGTTCTTCTGCGCACGGAACAACATCAGGCCAGCACCTCCCGCAGGCACGCACAGCTCGCCGCGACCGAGCCGACCAGGCCCGCGCGGTGCTTCGGCAGCGACGGCACCAGCTCCGCCGCGCGCTTCTCCCCGGTCGCCAACGCCTCCTTCAAGGCGCTCAGCGCGGCCGAAGCCTGCTGCGGCGCGCTGGGAGCCGGTGCGGGCGGCGGAGTCGCTGTCGCGCTCACGCGCGCGGGACGGGCCCGGTTCAGCTCCTTCTCGAACGCGCCGTGGTGTGCGCGCCGGTCCGCCGCGACAGCGTCGGCCTTCGCCGCGAGCGAGGGGTGCGCCGTCGCGACCGCCTTGGCCAGCTCGGCGTCCGAGCGCGCTTGTGCGGCGAGCTCCTCCAACGCGTCGGGCTTGTCCGGCGTCGGCTCACCGGTGCAGGCGCTCAGCGGCAGCGCCACCGCGCCCGCGAGCCCCGCGCGCAGGAAACCGCGGCGGGAATGTCCTGAGGAGTTTCCTGAGACCACGAGCGCCCATCCTGCCAGGCTCCCTCGATTGGGCGGCGATCACGGATACGTGCTCGCGCGGGGCGAGGAGCTACGCTGTGCGACCGGACCGGTGCGGCGTTCGCGCACCGGCCGATTTCGTGGTTCAACTTCAAGAGCTAGGGAGCCCGACAGGTGTCCAGCAGGCAGCACGGGGGGCCTGGTCCTCGGGACCAGCTCACCGCGCAGCTCGAACCCATCGTGGACGACGCCGTCCGCGCAGCGGGGTTCGAGTTGGAGCAACTCGACGTGCGGTCGGCGGGCCGCCGACGGGTTCTGCGCGTCGTCGTCGACTCCGAGCGCGGGGTGAACCTGGACGAGGTGGCCGAGGCCTCCCGTTCGGTCGCCGAGGCGCTCGACGCGCGCGAGGACGTGCTCAAGGACGCCTACACCCTGGAGGTCTCCTCGCGCGGCCTCGACGCGCCGCTGACCAAGGCCCGGCACTGGCGGCAGACCCGCCTGCGGCTGGCCAAGGTCCGCCTGTCCGACGGCTCCGAGTTCGTCGGCCGGGTCGGCGACGCCGATGACGAGGGCGTCCAGCTGCTCGTCGGCGGGGCGCTGCGGCGCGTCGTCTACACCGACGTCGCCGGCGCCAAGGTCGAGATCGAGTTCAACGCGCCCCCCGCCAAGGAACTGGCGGCGCTGGGCGCAGACGCGAACGACACAGACACAGACGCAGACACGAACGACACAACGGAGGAGGAGTCGAAATGAACGTGGACATCGCCGCGCTCCGGGCGATCGAGCGCGAAAAGGAGATCCCCTTCGAGACGGTGCTCGGGGCGATCGAGACCGCGCTGCTGACCGCTTACAAGCACACCGACGGTCACTTCCAGCACGCGCGCGTGGAGATCGACCGCAAGACCGGCATCGTGCGGGTGCTCGCCCAGGACGTCCAGCCCGACGGCGTGGTCGCCGACGAGTGGGACGACACCCCCGAGGGCTTCGGCCGCATCGCCGCGACCACCGCGCGCCAGGTCATCCTGCAGCGCCTGCGCGACGCCGAGCACGAGCGCACCTTCGGCGAGTTCGCCACCAAGGAGGGCGAGATCCTCGCCGGCGTCGTGCAGCGCGACGCCCGCGCCAACTCGCGCGGCATGGTGGTCGTCAAGGTCGGCGACATCGAGGGCGTGATCCCGCCCGCCGAGCAGGTGCCCGGCGAGACCTACACCCACGGCATGCGCCTCAAGTGCTACGTGGTCACCGTGTCCAGGGCGGCGCGGGGCACCCAGGTGACCCTGTCCAGGACGCACCCCGGCCTGGTGAAGAAGCTCTTCGCGCTGGAGGTCCCGGAGATCGCCGACGGCACCGTGGAGATCGCGGCCGTCGCGCGCGAGGGCGGGCACCGCACCAAGATCGCGGTCCGCTCCACCGTGCACGGCGTGAACGCCAAGGGCGCGTGCATCGGCCCGATGGGCGCGCGCGTGCGCAACGTGATGAGCGAGCTGGCCGGCGAGAAGATCGACATCGTCGACCACGCCGACGACCCGGCGAGCTTCGTCGGCAACGCGCTCTCGCCCGCCAAGGTCATCTCGGTGACCGTGGTGGACGAGCGCGCCAAGACCGCGCGCGTGGTGGTCCCGGACTTCCAGCTCTCGCTGGCCATCGGCAAGGAGGGCCAGAACGCCCGCCTCGCCGCGCGGCTCACCGGCTGGCGGATCGACATCCGCAGCGACGCCGCTCCGGACACGCCGAGCGCCCCGGGAGCGGCCTCGGCGGGGGCCGCCGAGTAGGTGTCGGCAAGATCTCCGGGCGCCGGTGAACAACCGGTTCGCCCTAGGCGTTAGACTCATGAGTGGTTCAGGGCGCCGGGGAACGGAATCCAATGCACACGTCTGCTGTTCGAACGTGTGTCGGGTGCCGCACCCGGGCGCTCGCCGCTGAGCTTCTGCGCGTGGTGGTCTCGGACGACTCCGTCGTTCCCGATCCCCGGCGTCGGCTCCCGGGACGGGGCGCCTGGTTGCACCCCGATCCCGAGTGCCTTCGCCTCGCCGAACGGCGCAGGGCGTTCCCGCGAGCACTGCGCTTCGCCGGCCCGCTCGACACCGCCCCGGTCGGTTTCCACCTCGGCACGGCAGCCCGGCTCTCGACCGACGAGGGAACCTCCCCGTCGCGCAATACGAAGGAAGCAGGTCGACCGATCATGAATCAGCCGTGAAGCTGAAGACATGAACGCGCTTCGACGGTAGGACGAGGTCGTGCGGGCTTGCCGCTCGGCCTCCCAGTGAGGAGACAAGTGGCAGGCAAGGCCCGTGTGCACGAGCTCGCGAAGGAGCTCGGTGTCACCAGCAAGGACGTGCTGAACAAGCTCAAGGAGCTTGGTGAGTTCGTGAAGTCGGCGTCCTCCACCGTGGAGGCCCCGGTCGCCCGCAAGCTGCGGGACTCCTACCCGGGCGGCAAGGCGGACAAGCGTCCGTCCGCGCCCAGGCCCGGACCCCCGGCTCCCAAGCCCGGCCCGGCACCGCAGTCCGGTGCCCAGGCCCCCAAGCCCGCGACCCCCTCGGTGTCCGCGGCTCCGTCGGCGCCCGCGGCGTCGTCTTCGTCGTCCTCTTCGGAGACC
>NZ_MUMH01000070.1 GCF_002155965.1 Allokutzneria sp. NRRL B-24872 | reverse complement strand
CACCAGTGCCTCGGCCAGCAGCTCGCGCGGGTCCAGCTGCGGACCGCGTTCTCCGCGCTCGCCGCGCGGTTCCCCGGACTGCGCTTGGCAGGGGACGAGGTGACTCGGCGCGACGACGTCTACATGCGGGGACTGGGGGAGCTTCGGGTCGCCTGGTGACGCGCGAAACGGCCCCGCCGAGGTGGCGGGGCCGTAGCGGCGCGCGGGTCAGCCGACCGGCGGGGCCATCACGAACCAGTTGAAGTTCTCGATCATCTGGCGGGTGCTGCCGATGTACTGCGGGCCGGTCAGCTCCCAGCGGGTCACCGTGCGGTAGGTGCCGGGCTGCAGGCTCTCGTCCTCGGCGGTCTCCTCGTTGTCGGTGACCGGGACGTACTCCTTGATCGACTTCTTGGTCAGGGTGACGTCGAGCAGCTGGTAGTCGGACTGGGTCTTGAGGTAGTCGCCGTCGCCGTGGTCACCGGCACGGCCCGGGTCGGACAGCTTCAGCTGCACGGTGTTGCCGTTGAACGAGCCCTTCGCGGCCACCACGGTGACGATGTGCCCGCCGCTGCGCTGCAGGCTGCCCGCCTCCGGACCGGCCTTGTAGCGGCCGTAGGCGATCTGCAGCGGACCCTGGTTCAGCCGCTTGGCCAGCTCCCCGGAGAAGTCCGGCGAGGTCGCGGTGCTCACGTTGCCCACACCCGTGGACCAGCCGATGTCGCGGGCCGGCTTGGTGGCGATGGTGAAGGCGGTCTGGAGGTTGCTGAGCTTGGTGCCGCCGTCGTACTTGGAGTCCACGCCGATCCGCCCGATCGAGTTCGTGATCACGTTGTAGTCGGCCTGGTCCTTCGGGTCCAGGTTGCCGACCCTGGTGGTCACCCAGCCGACCGGGGCCTTCTTCACGTGCCCCCAGTAGTGCAGGACGTTGTAGAGGGAGGCGGGACCGCAGTAGGCGTTGCCGTTGTTCTCCAGCCCGGCGCGGAACTGGTCGACGTCGCTGACGCCGCACTGCTTGACGTCGAAGTCGGGGCCGGTGACGTCGCTGAGCTTGACGCAGGGCTGCGGCGTCCCGATGGTGTCGTTGGCGAGCGCGGTGCCGGGAACCGAGACGGCGGCGGTGGCGGCGGTGGCAGCGGCGGCGATGATCAGGGTGCTGGCCTTGCGAAACATGGGGTCCTACCTCCTGTGTGAGCCACCCTCCGTGGCGATGACACAAGATTCGCGGCCCCGACCCCCCAAAGGCATGAGGGGCGATCCCTCACATCTGGGGGGTGGGGGGCGGGGGACCCCTCAGGCCAGTGCGCGGGCCAGCTCGCGGCGGCCGTTGATGCCGAGCTTGGTGTAGATCCGGCCCAGGTGGTTCTCGACCGTCTTCGGCGTCACGAACAGCTCCCGGGCGATCTCGCGGTTCTGCCGACCGCTCGCGGCCAGGTCGGCGACCCTGCGCTCGCTCGCGGTCAGCGACTCCGCGCCGACCAGCACCAGCCTGCGCGGCCGGTCACCCAGCGCTTCCAGTGCCTCCACCGCGCGTCGGCGCAGCACCGCCGAGCCGCACTCGGTGGCCAGCTCGATGCCCCGGTGCAGGGGATCGCGCGCGTCGCTGCGCCGCCTGGCCACGCGCAGGGCTTCGCCCAGGTCGACCAGCGAGCGCGCCAGGTGCAGGCGCGCGGGCGAGGTCTCCAGCACCGCGACCGACTCCGCGAGCAGGTCCAACCGGTTGCCCGCGTCGGCGTGCGCGAACAACCGCAGCGCGGCGCCCACTTCCGTTGCGGCGCCCCACTTCTTGGCCAGCGCGAGCTGTTCGCCCGCCAGCACCAGGGCTTCGTCCTCCGCGCCGAGCAGCATGCACGCGCGCACGGCGGGATCGCGCCACGGGACGGTCGGCGGATCGAGCCCGGCCGCCAGCGAGGCGTCGCGTTGCAGCAGCGCTTCTTCCTTGGCCAGCAAGGGATCGCCGCTCGCGAGCGCGATGAGCGCCCTCGGCTCGTGCAGCCACAGCGTCGGCATCATCTTCGGCCCGTCCGCGTGCTCCGCGTCGAAGCGCGCGAGCGCCGTGGCCGCTCCGTCGATGTCCCCGCGCTCCAGCGCCGCGTAGGCGGTGAAGTGCGTCGCGGTCGCTCGCAGTGCGATGACCTGCGGCAACGCCTCCTCCGGGGCGACCGCGGCCAACGCGCCCTCGGACTCCGCCTCCACCGAGGCGACGTTGCCCAGCCGCCAGTCCAGGAACAGCGTCGCGTTCGCGACCATGGAGTACTCGATCGGCGAGCCGTGCGCGCACACCCGCCGCCGCGCGCGCTCGACCTCGCGCCGCGCGTCGGTCACCCCGTCGGCGGAGACCAGCGCGAGCACGGCGACCAGCCACGCCACCATCGTGTCGATGCTGCCGGTCGCGTCGTCGAGGTAGGCGCCGTTGGCCAGCGCGCGCCGCGCCAGCGCCGCGACCTCGCTCGAATCGCGCACCTCGTAGCGCCCCATCTGCGCGAGCAGCCCGAGCAGCGTCCGCTCGTCCGGGGTCCCGCCCGGCAGCGACGCGTAGCCGCTGAGGTGCTGCGATGCGACCTCGCGCTGGTGCGGCAGGAAGGACCGGATCACCGCGAGCCTGGCTTCCAGGTGCATCCGCCCCGCGTCCCTCGGCCCACCGGGACGGTTCTCGATCGCCTCGGTCAGCTCCGCGATGGCGGCTTCGGGCCCGTCCACGGCCATGGTCGCGCTCGCCGCCGCCGCGACCAGCTCCGCGTCCGGCAGCCCGTCAGCGGCCGCGCGCAGGTGGTCGCGCGCCTCCTCGGCCCGCCCGCCGCGCATGAGGGCCCGGCCCAGCTCCGCGCGCAGCGCCGCGTCGTCCGGGCTCTCCTGCACCGCGCGGGCCAGATGTGCCGCGGCTGTGCGGGAATCGCCCGCCGCGAGCAACGCCGTCGCCGCCTTGCGCAGCACCTCGGCCGCGTTCGGCAGCGTGCCCTTCGGCGCCTGCGCGAGGTGCGCGGCGATCCGGTCCGCCGGGGCCTTCGCCGCCCACAGCTCCCGCGCCGCGCGCGCGTGCAACCCGGCTCGCGCCACCGGCCCCAGATCGGCCAGAACCGCTTCGCGCACAACGGGATGCACGAACACGAGGTGATCGGATTCCCCGGTCAGCACGTTCGCCGAGACCAGCGACTCGACCGCGACGGAGAGCTCCATCGCGTCCAGGTCCGCCAGCGCGCCCGCCTGCCACGGGTCGCTGCCGATGCCCAGCACCGCCGCCGCTCCGGCCAACCGCACCGAGTTCGCGGGCAGCCTGCCCAGCGCAGCGCGGAACACCGTGCTCGGGCCGAGCCTGCCGACCCGCTCCGCCGTCGCCGCCTCCTCCAGCGGCAACCCGAGCGCGGCCAGCTCATCGACCAGAACCCTTGCCAGGAAAGGGTTTCCGCCGCTCGCCGAGTGCAGCGCCGCGACTACCTCCGCCGCCGCGCTCGCTGCCACCGACGCCGCGAGCGCCGCCGGGCTCAGCGGGCGCGGCAGCAACCGCTCCGCCTGGCGCGAGACGCTCAGCTGCGCCAACGGCCCCGTGTTCTCCGCGGGCGGGCGCGTCGCCACCACGAGCGCGATCGGCAGGTCCGCGATCCGGCGCGACAGGTACACCAGGAACTGCGCGGAGGACAGGTCCGCCCAGTGCGCGTCGTCCACCGTGATCAACAACGGCCGCGTCGAGGACAGGTCGACCGCCACCCACCACAGCGCGTGCAGCGTCCTGGCCAGCTCCGCCTCGCTCGGATCGGCCTCCGCCGCGTCCAGCGCCGCCAACGCGTCCCCCGACGGCCCCGCCAGGATGCGCTCCCGGATCTCGCCGCTGTAGCGGGAGACCGAGCGCTCCACCATCTGCCTGACCACGCCCCACGCCATCGCGCTCTCCAGCGCGTCGCCCACCGCCTGGAGCCTGCCGAAGCCGCGCTCGGTCGCCATCGCCCTGGTGTCCTGGACCAGGCGCGTCTTGCCGATGCCCGCGCGGCCCTCGATGACCAGCACGTGCCCCTTGCCCTTGGCCGCCGAGTCCAGGCACGCCGCGATCCGCTCCAGCTCGCCCTCGCGCTCCAGGGTCGGCTCGTCCCGGCTCATCGGACCAGGCGCGCGAGCCGGTCGGGCTCCCCGCGCAGTGGCTTGCCGTGGCCGAAGAGCACCAGCTGCGGGCGCAGCTGCGCCAATCTGCGCATCGAGGCCCGGTTCAGCTCCGGGTCCCAGGTCAGGAAGTTCGGCGGAGCGCTGATTCGCGGCAGTGAGAAGAACACGTCGCCGCAGAGCAGCACGCCGTCGCTCTCCCGCCACAGCGCGATGTGCCCTGGGGAGTGCCCCGGCACCTCCAGCACCGTGAACCCCGCGACCTCGTCACCCTCGCCGAGCTGCCGCGTGACCCGGCACGGCGGCGGCATCGGCGTCTTCGACAGCGCTGCCCCGATCCGGCCCCGCGCCACCGCGGGCGTCGCCGTCTCGATGGCCTCCACGTCCTTCGCCCCGGCCCAGAGCGGCACGCCGAACTCCTCGCACACCGCCCGGCTCGACCCGAAGTGGTCCGGGTGCGCGTGCGTCACCACGTGCGCCGACAGCGGGTTCCCGCGCACCTGCCGGATGATCCGACCGGCCGCTCTCGGGGTGCCCGAATCCACGAGCACGTCCTCCACCAGATACACGTTCATCAGGTGCCGAGGACGGCCGTCGAGCAGGCGCACTCCGGGTGCCAATTGACGCACTGCCCGATCGTAACGGCGATCTTGGACACGCCGCGGTCACGATCGCGCCGTCTACTCAGCGCTCTCCGTCACTTCAGTGTCGAATGAAATCAATCCGATGTCACCCGCAAGGACAAGAACGGCTCGGGCGCTCACCGCTTCGGCCAGTGCCAAGCGGGGCGGTCCAACAGCTCCTGCCCGGACAACACGGTCGCGCCGAAGTCCTTCGCCAACTCCAAGGTCTCCGCTCGCTCGTCCACCACTTCGAGCGCGCGCACGAGCGGCCGAGCGTGTGAAACCACCACGACCTGCGTCTTGGTCGCGGCGGTGGCGATGAGCGCGGCGAGGGCGGGCAGCAGGTCGGGGTGCAGGCTGGTCTCCGGCTCGTTGAGCACCAGCAGCTCCGGCGGCCGAGGGCTGAGCAGCGCCGCCACCAGCAGCAGGTAGCGCAGCGTGCCGTCCGACAGCTCGGCGGCGCCCAGCGGCCGGAGCAGCCCGTGCTGGCGGAACAGCAACTCGAAGCGGCCGTCGTCGCCGGTCACCTCGACCTTGACCCGCGAGCCCGGGAACGCGTTGTCGATCGCGGCGGCCAGAGCGTCGACGTCGCCGATCTCCACGATGGTCTGGAGCGCCGCGGCGAGGTCCGCTCCCTCGTGGTCGAGCACCGGCGTGCGCGTGCCCACCCTCGCCTGCCGGGCGGGCGCGCCCGCGTCTGTGCGGAAGTGGTCGTAGAAGCGCCACGAACGGATCTTCTCGCGCAGCACCAACACTTCCGGTGACGCGCGCGGGTCGGCGAACTCGCTGAGCATGCTGTCGGTCAGGCCGATCTTGTGGTGCTCCTCGCCCCACGCCCCGCTGGCCCCGCGCGCCCGCACCACCGGCCCGGCGCGGTCGGCCAGCAGCGTGGACGTGCGCAGCACGGGACCGCTCCAGATGGCCTCGCGCTTGATCTCCGGATCGCGGTTGAACGCGGTCGGGCCGGGCTGGGGGACCGGCAGGCCCATGTCGATGGCGTAGCCGAACTCCTCGCCGGAGAAGCCCAGCTTCAGTCCCACCGGCTTCGACCTGCGCAAGCCCTGGACCGGCTCCCGGCCCTCGCGCACCGCGCGCCCCAGCGTCTCCGGGCCCGCCCACAGCGTCGAGGACAGGCCGCCCTCCCCGGCCAGCGCCGCGACGGCGCCGTTGCGCGCGGCGTCGGCGAGCAGCCGCATCGCGCGGTAGAGGCTGGACTTGCCGCTGCCGTTGGCCCCGGTCACCACGGTCAGCCGGGACAGCGGCAGCACGAGGTCGCGGAGGGAGCGGTAGTTCTCGACGGCGAGGGTGGTGAGCACACCCCCGAAGCTAGCTCCCCACCCCGACACTCCCCATCCAGCGAGGCCGACTTCGCGATTTGGCAACGACTTGTGCCATGGGAGCGCTCTCCTTCACAACACGTTGCCAAATCGCGAACGCCGACCGCGCCCACATCGACCAGGCCGAGCCCCCCCGGGAGCCACTCCACCCCCCCCGCTCGCCTCGACGCCCGGGATGTCGGGAAACCCGTTTCGTACCGAACTCGGGAAAGAGAGCGCTCCCAAATCCCGCTTCCGGTACGAAACGGGAAAGGTCTGGACCACTTCGGGGCGCGATGAGGTGCACGATGAGGTGCGCGGGGCGGTGAGTGGGGAGGACTTCTGGTTGCCGTTATGAGTACGAAACGGGGACCGGCACGTGGGGGCTAGCGCCACCACCAGTCGACGGAGGGCAGGCCGGGCGGGCCGACCGCGGAGGGGGTGTCGGAGACGGTGGCCAACGTTTGGATGGCGCCCGGGTGGTCGCCGTCGGGGTTGGAGTACCGGCCGGTCTCCAGGCCCCACTCGAAGTTCCCGCGCAGCGTGCACGTCAGGTTGTGCAGGTAGCGCGCGAGCGGGGGTGACGCGGTCGGCAGGACCTCGTTGCGCAGCTCGAAGAACCGCGCCACGATCCGGTCGCGCAGCGCGACGCACTCGGCGAGGTCGAGGCCGGTCTGGTGGATGCCGGTGAACTCGGGCTGCGAGCGCATCACCCACAGGTCCTTGCCGCGGGAGTACAGGTCGTTGTCGATCGCCGCGACCACGCCGGTCATCTCGGTGAGCGCCCGCACCCTCGGCGAGGTGATCTCGCGCTCCGCCACGACGGCGGCCTCGGAGAGCTGGCACCAGGTGAACGTCGGCTCCGCCCCCGCGTACATCACGCGCGCGGACAGGTAGTCGTTGAGGCTCTGCTCCGAGCGTTTCGCGGCCACGATCTCCCACGAGGCGCCGAGCAACCACTTCAGGTGGCTGTCAGCCAGGCGCCGAACGTGCTCGGGGGAGCAGGAGCGGTGCACGCGGGTGGCGAGGTCGATGATCGGCGCGCTGAACGGGTTGTCGCGCGGCAGCACGTCCGCGTCGGGCGCTTCGAGGGTCCGCACGATCCGCACGGCGAAGTCCAGCATCGAACCGGGGTCGCCGTCGCCGGGCACGTCGTCGAAGACGAACATCAGGTACGCCCAGTCGACAGCGGGTTGCAGTCGCTCGACGTCGGCCATGGGGCACAGGTAGCCGAAGAAGTGCGCGGAGCGGCTGTCGCGGACCCGCGTCTCCTGCACGGGGTCCGCGCAGAAGCCGTAGCGGGCCATCCACGCGAGTCCGCGCTCTTCGAGCACGTCGATGCGCGAGTGCGCCTTCAACGCCGCCGGGAAGTACATCGGCGGCAGTTGCACGGTGATGGTCGGTGACACAGGTGCGATCGTCACACGGCTCCCCGGCTGACCAGCTGAAGTTTCACGTGTCGTGGATGCAGGACGGCGCGCGCCCTCGGTCGCTTCCTCGGCCCGGGCACGGTCCGCAGCTCCCACCGCCGCAGCAGTCCGGCCACGACGACCATCAGCTGGGTGAGCGCGAAGGTGTCACCGGCGCACTTGCGCGCGCCCTCGCCGAAGACCAGGAACGAGCCGGGGCAGCCGGAGGAGGCGTTGAGCCATCGCTCGGGGCGGAAGCTGTCGGGCTCCGGGTACACCTTGGCCAGCCGCTGGACGAGGTAGGCGCTGTAGACCACGTTTGTCCCGGAGGGAATCGTTTGCCCTCCGAGCGTGGTGCGGCTGGTGGTGCCCCTGGCCAGCACCCAGGCCGGCGGGTAGAGCCGCAGCGTCTCGGTCACCACGGCGCGCGTGTACGGCAGGTGGATGAGGTCCTCGTAGGTGGGCGCGCGGTCGCCGAGAACGGTCTCGATCTCCAGCCGGAGCCGCTCCTGCACCTCGGGGTGCTCGGCGATCAGATACATGGCCCAGCTCGCGCTCGCGCTGGTCGTCTCGGTCCCGGCGAGGAACAGGCCGGTCACCATGGCGGCCATCTCCTCGTCGTCCGGCGCGTCGGCCACGCCGTTCTCGACGTCCTGCGCGGCGAGCAGCACGGCCATCATGTCGTCGCGCTTCTCGTCGGTGCTGCGGTAGCCGGTGATCAGCCGTTCGATGCTGTCCTGGAGCTGCTGCCGCGCGCGGACGAACGCGCGGTTGGCCGGCAGTGGCAGCCGGTTGACCGCGGTGGGGCTGAGCATGCGCCGGAACACCCCGCGCACGAGGTCGGGGAGTGCGACGCGGATGCCCGCGACCGCCTCGGGGTCCGAAGCCTCGGTGAACATGACGCGGGCGGTGGTCTCGGAGGTGAAGCGCAACGTGAACGCGGACACCGGCAGCACCTGCCCGTGCTCCCACGACGCGGTCTCCTCGGCGAGCACCTCGTTCATGATCTCGGCGTAGTGCGGCATCCGGGCCCGGTGGAAGGCGGGCTGGACCATCCGCCGCTGCCTGCGGTGCTCGGCGCGCACGGTGGTGATCAGGCCCTCGCCCTCCACCTCCCGCGCGCGCCGCCACAGCGGCCCGGTCTTGTCGAAGACCTTCTCGTTGGTGATCACCTGGTGCGCCAGTTCCGGATCGCACACGACGACCGCGCGCAGCGGCCCGAACCGGACCGAGACGAGGTCGCCGTGCGCCGGTAACGACGCGATGAAGCGCAGCGGGTCGCGCAACAACGCGACCGCGTGCCCCAGCAGCGGGAGCGCTCCGGGGGCGGTGCCCGTCACGGCCACCCCGCTGCTCCGAGTTTTGCTGCTCATGAGTGCCACTCCCTGTCCTGACCCCCAGGTCAGGGTGGCGATCGTTGCTCACTCAATGAGAGCAATGGGAGCCCAGACCGATGGTATTCACCCGAATGGGCGTATGGGTGCCTGCTCTGGCGGGAGCTCGTGCGAGCACGTTCGGGCACCTGCGGCCCGAGCCTGTCGTTGCGCTGGGTAGTCGCCAGCGATCCGATCGCGGGACACACCGTTCAGCGCGAGCACGGTGTCCCCGGCCGCCAGCACCTGGTCCCGCATGCGCGCGTGGTCCACCGCGGAGGCCCCGAACGACGGTGCCCACAACGACCACGGCCCGGAGATCGTCGCCACGGCGGGGATCAGGTGGCTCTGGTAGTGCGTGCCGAGTCCGCCGAATGAGCAGTGCTGCGGCACGCGCGCGGGATCGGCCGCGTCGGCGCCGGGAAGGACGAACGTGCGCTGCACGGAGCGCCGGGTGACCGCCTGGATCACGGTCTCACCGAGGACCTGGTTCCCCACGAACCACGCGGACTGCTCGGCGGCTCCGGTGAGACGCAGTTCCCGTCCTGGGCCGTTGGCCCGCGGTGCTGCCTGGATCTCCCGTGTACCAAGGTGTTCGAGCACCATCGCGTAGGCGACGGTGCCCTGGTCGTACTCCCGGTCCAGGATGCGCGCCCGGTGTTCGGTGCCCTCGACGGAGCGGTGCAGGTGGCCCGTGGCGAACACGAACTCGATCGTGCGTGTGCGGCACCGCATCGGTAGTCCGGAGAAGTAGTCGGCGAGCGCCAGCATCGCGGCCGTCCCGTTCTCCTGCACCCACGTGTTGCCGTCGGTGTTGGTGCCGATCACGACGCGTTCCTTCGTCTTGCCGGGCAAGGTGGCGATCAGCGTCCGCGTGCTTGCCCCGTCGGTCCTGGCATGGACGGAAACGCTTGCCTGCGCACCGGTTGAGCCCTTCAGCCGTTCGGCCTCGTCGACGCCGACGAACACGCCGGGCACGCGGTAGTGGGTCCCGGTGTGCGGGTCCCAGTAGCCCTTCACCTGCTCCCGTGGGAAATCAAAGGCGATGATCAGCCCGGCAGCTCCCGCGAGGCCCGCGTCGACGAGGTCCCGGTTGAGCTCGGGTTCGGCCACGTGCCCCCGGTCCACGGCGGGGAAGTCGCGCAAGACCACCTTGCCGCGCGCGTTCTCGACGGTGATCGGCGACGTCATCGGCAGGTAGGTCAGCGGTCCTTTTCCGTTGGTGGACAAGGAGTACGGGATCGCGCCCGCCACGGCGACCTGGCGGCCGGCCACCCGCAGCGAACCGGCTTCGACGATGTCGCCGCCGCGCGGTTGCCACCGCTGGATGCGCAGTTCCTCCGACTTCGTGGTGAAGCCCGGCATTCGCCGAACCCGCTGCTCCAACCAGTCCACCACGCGGCGGTGCGCGGGGCTCCCGGTCGACCTCAGCCCGAAGCCCGCGACCGTGGAGTTCAACGCGCGCAACGCTTTCGCGTCAGCGAAGTGCTTCTCGTCGATGATCTGGGGACAGGGTGCGAGATCCCCGGCACCGGCGCGGGGGACTGGCACCGCGCCGGTCACCACCAAGGCGCACAGCGCGGCCAACAACCTTCTCGACATGGCTCCTCCTTGCTCGGCGGGTGAGCACCCACCGAGCAGGGCGAAGCTCTAGTGCGGCGCTCGCTTTGCCTGACGACGCAACTGGAGGATTCGGGCCGCGCCGACCAGGGCCACGAGCGCGGCGCCACCGATCGCGGCGAACAGCAGCGAGACGCCGAGGGGCCAGGTGAAGGACGCGCCGAGGAAGTGGATCGTCACGTCGGTCAGGTTCTGCAGGATGAACACCAACAGGAAGACCAGCACGACGATAGCCACGAGAACGGCGACCCAGGTACCGCTGATCCGGGTCGGTCGGGTTCGGCCGGTCGCGCTCGTCCCGGGTCCCGGCACCGGAGGCGTCGCGGGACCCGGGACGGGGACGGGTTCGGTCGGGATGTGGTCGGTCGGGATCTGATCAGACACGCGGTCGTCACGGGGAGTGCTCACGCGAGCAGTATCTGCGCACCCCACGCCGCCCGCACGTCAGCGCGGAGCGGTCCCGATCGCGCCGGTGACCCCGGTGACCACCGAGCTGAAGTCCTGCACCTCGCCGTTGAGCACGGTCCTGGCGCCGATGTAGTCACCGGTCTTCGGGTCGATGATCAGGTCCAGGGTCCTGTCGGGCTCGGTGACCCTGATCGCGGTGCCGACCCGTCCGCCGAGGTTGGCCTGGCGGTCACCGACGGTCGTGCCGGGGATCTTCGTCAGCGCCCGGTACATCGCGGCTCGCAAGTCGTCCGGGATCAGCCCCGTGTCCAGCGCGCTGCGCGCGGCGTGCAGCGCGCACGCCTCCGCCAGGCAGGTGGAGTCGCGGAGCAGGACGAACAGCTGCTGCGGGTCGCGCGGGAGCTTGGCGAGGTACTCCGGCGTGGGGCGGTACAGCGTGGGCGGCAGCTCCTCGTCCCGCTTGGGTTGGGTGCCCAGCGATTTCGTGGGGTCCGCGGGTTTGATGCCTGGGCCGGGCCGGGACTTCGGCTGCGGGAAGTCGCCCTGCTTCGCCCGCGCCTCCCACGGGGTGATCTCGGTGGAGGCGAACGGCGCGTTCACGGCCTGGTCCTTGGTGCAGGACCTCGTCTCCAGCGGCTCGGTGAGCGTTACCCGGCGCAGCCACTCCTGCTTCCAGTCGGCGGGAATCCAGGTTTCCTCGGTCCGCTCCCGGCGGAACCAGCAGTTGGCGTCGGAGGCCCCGTTGAGCACCACGCCCATCCACTTCGACTCGACCGTCTTGACGTAGCGGTACTGGCCGGGGCCGACGGGCGCGTGCTCGGCGCTGGTGGTCACGTCCGCCGCGCTGGTCAGCACGGCGACGGCCTCCGCGTTGGCCGCCGGTGCGGTGCCGCCGAGGTTCAGCGCGCTGACGGTGCCCAGCGTCAGCACCCCCAGTACCGCCGCCGCGACGAGCCACCGGCGCGAGGACCGCTGGGGTTGCTGGGTCGCAGGCCCGGCGAGGACCCGCGCCCGTCCCGACTCGAAGGCGTGCTCGGACATCGGTGGCACGTCGGGTGCGAGGTCCCGCACCGCGGAGTCGACTCGATCGTCGGTTCGATCAGCGTGGTCATGCATGGCGACTTGCCTCCTGCTCGTCACTGGTTCCCAAGGCGGCGCCGTCCACGAGCCCGCTGAGCTTCTTCCTGGCCCGGTGCAGCCAGCTGCGGACGGTGCCAACCGGTACGTCGAGCACTTCGGAGATCTCGGCGGGGGTCATGTCGGCCCACGCGACCATCAGCAGCGCGTCGCGCTCCTCAACGCGCAGCGCGGCGACCGCCTTGGCCAACCGGCCGGCGAGGTGACGGGCGTCCGCGATGTCCACCACGCGGTTGCTCAGCTCGCCCGCCTCGACCCGGCGTCCGCCGTGCCGCGCGAGCGCCCGCAGCCGCCGCACCTCGGTGCGCGTGTGCCCGCGCAGCACGTTGGTCGCCAGCCCGTACAGCCACGACTTCGGGCTCGCCCTCGTCGGGTCGTAGCGCTGCCGCTGCTCCCACAACAGCAGGAACGTGTCGGCGACCAGGTCGTCGGCGGCGTCGGGACCGACGCGCCGGGCCAGGTAGCCGTGCAGCTGCCGCGCGTGCTCGTCGTACAACTCCGCCAGCGCGGGCAGCCCGTCGAGATCACTCATCCTGTGCACGCACCCTGATTGACCGCAGCGGCTCGCAGCGTTGCACGCGTTTGCGTCCGACCTGTTCGAGGTATCCAGAACCACCACCCCTCGCTCGGGCCCCCGGCGGCGGAGACCAGCTCACCGCACGCACGGAGGTTCCACGCATGAGTCAGACGCTGTCCCAGCAACCCCGCCTCGCCGAACGCGCTCCCGAGCCGGTTCTGGCCGGGGAGAAGTCCTCGGGCGAGCTGTTGCTGGTGAAGCTCTTCGTCGTGATCCCGGCACTGGCCCTAGCCGCCGCCGTCCCGTTCGCGTGGGGGTGGGGCCTCGGCTGGGTGGACATCGGCCTCGCCGCGTTCTTCTACACCCTGACCTGCCTCGGCGTCACGGTCGGCTTCCACCGCTACTTCACCCACGGGGCTTTCACGGCCAACCGCGGCCTGCGGGTCGCGCTCGCCGTCATCGGGAGCATGGCCTTGCAGGGCCCGGTGATCTCATGGGTCGCCGACCACCGCCGCCACCACGCCTTCGCCGACCGCGAAGGAGACCCGCACTCGCCGTGGCGCTTCGGCAGCTCGGCGGGGGCACTGGCGAAGGGCTTCTGGCACGCGCACATGGGCTGGCTCTTCGAGCGCGACCACACCAACGCCGCGCGGTTCGCGCCGGACCTGCTCGCCGACGCCGACATCCAGCGGGTCAACCGGTGGTTCCCGGCGCTGTCCGTCGCGACCCTGCTCGCCCCGGCACTTGCCGGCGGGCTCATCACGTGGAGCTGGTGGGGCGCGGTGACCGCGTTCTTCTGGGCCGGTCTGGTGCGCATCGCGGTGCTGCACCACGTGACCTGGTCGGTGAACTCGATCTGCCACATGATCGGCGACCGCCCCTTCGAGGCCAGGGACCGCTCGGCCAACTTCTGGCCGCTCGCCATCGTCTCCATGGGCGAGTCCTGGCACAACTCGCACCACGCCGACCCGACCTGCGCCCGCCACGGTGTGCGCAGGGGCCAGGTGGACGTCTCCGCCAGGGTGATCTGGGCGCTGGAGAAGGCGGGCTGGGCGAGGAAGGTCCGCTGGCCGAGGGCGAAGTACCTGGCCCGCAAGCTCAAGGCGCCCGCAGTCTGATCCTGCCTCCTTCCCGGCAGGGAAACCTCGCCGATCGGCGGTACGGCCGTCGATCGCGCCGCGGCTAAGCTGCTGCCGCACTTCGCAAGCGAGTGTTGTGGCGCCCGGACCCCGCGCAGTCCGAAGGCGCCGTTCTCGATCATCGTGGGTGCGGCGTCGTCGTTGCTGACGGCCGCCGCCTTCCCGCCACCGCGGCCGTCCTGATCGAGAAGGACGACGCGATGAGCGCCTCCACCCGCCCGGCCGAGCGCGACGCGCGCGCGGTTCTCGCCGCGGCCTGTGACCAGGTCGGACTCGATTCCCGCGATGCCACGCTGGTCCAGGCCGTCGACAACTCGGTGTTCCGCCTCGCGCGGACACCGGCGTTCATCAAGGTCATGACCAATCCGTTCCTGGCCCACCGCGCGCGCAACTCCGTCGCGGCCGCCCGGCTGCTCGCCGCCGCCGGGGTGCCCGCCGTGCGGCCGCTCTTCGACGTGCCCAACCCCGTGTTCGTCGACGAGTGCTCGGTGAGCTTCTGGCACGAGGAGCCCGGGAGCACGGCCTCGCCGTCGGGCGGAGAGCTCGCTCGCAGGCTCGCCCAGCTGCACCGGCTGCCGACCACCAGTCCCGTCCTGCTGGACTGGGACCCGGTCGCCGCGCTGCGGAGCAGGATCGGCGGGGCCGACGCGGCCGAGCCGTCCGACATCGACTTCCTGACCAGGCGCTGCGACGAGATCGAGGCGGAGCTGGCCGAGCTGAGCTACGAGCTGCCCACCGCCGTCATCCACGGCGACGCGCACCCTGGCAACCTGATCATGACCCCGGCCGGGTCGCTGCTGTGCGACCTGGACACCGTCGCGATCGGGCCGCAGGAGTGGGACCTGGTCCCGGTCGCCGTGCGCCAGCTGCGCTTCGCCCCTCGAACCGGCTGGCACAGCGAGATGGTCGCCGCGTACGGCGTCGACGTCACCGAGTGGGACGGGTTCCCGGTCCTGCGCGACCTCCGCGAGCTGGACCTCGCGGCGGCGGCGTTGCGGATGGCCCGCCGCGACCCGCTCGCCGGCCTGGAGTTCCGCAAGCGGCTGCGCACGCTGCGCACGGCGAGGGTCGACGAGCGGTGGGACGTCCAGCGGTAGCGGGGCGCCGAGCTACCGCCGGCGCGGTTTGGTCGTCGGGGCCGTCAGCATGTGCGCGTCGATCTGCCTGGAGATCACCGCGGCCGCCAGCTCGGCCAGCTTCAGGTTGTGCGCGCGGGAGTAGCGGCGAAGCACGGTGAACGCCCCGTCCATGTCCACGTCCAGGCGGTGGGCGAGGAAGCCCTTGGCCTGCTCGATGACCACCCGGCTGGTCAACGCGACCTGCAGCTGCTCGGTCAGCACCTCCTGGTGCCGGATGGACCTCTCCTGCAGCAGCCCGATGGTGGCCACGTCGACCAGTGCCTTCGCGGTGCGCAGCGAGGTGGCGGGGAGCTCGCCCGCGGTGGAGCGGAACAGGTTGAGCGCCCCGATCACCTGGCCGCGCAGGCGCATCGGCAGCGCGTCCACCGCGACGAATCCGCGCTCCAGCGCCGCGACGGAGAAGCGCGGCCACCGGTCCCGTCCGGTGTTCAGGTCCGGGTGACCGACGTGGGCACCGGTGGCGAACGCCTCGAGGCACGGGCCCTCGTCGTTCTGCAGTTGCACCAGTTCCAGCCAGCGCACCTCGTTGTCGGAGCTCGCGATCAGCTGCAGGCGGCCGTGCTGGTCGGCCAGCAGCAGCCCCGCCGCGTCGATGTCGAGCAGCTCGACGCACCTGTCCACCAGCAGGTGCAGGAAGTCGATCACGTCGAAGTCGTCGATCAGCGTGTCCGCCAGTTCGACGAAGGTCGCCAAGAGCCGGTCTTCTTCCACGGCGCTCACCTCCACCACGCTTCCCGGGATGCGGCAGCAACACCGGTGACGGTCATGTCGCCTCCTCGGATGGGTCGAAAACAACTCGACGGGCCACGACGTCCTCGGAGAGGTCCGCCAGCGTGCGCCGGGTCGCGAACGCGCGTGCGCGCAGCCGGGCGAGCGCCTCGTCGATCCCCGTGTCCAGCTGCGCGGCGATCATGCCGGTCGCCTGGTGCAGGCGCGGGTTGTGCAGCGGGAGGCTGTCGCCGTCATCTTCTGCCGCTCCGGAGTGGCCGTCCAGGAGCAGTCGAAGGGCGAGTTCGGCGAAGACCAGTGAGTCCGCGAGCTCGGTCCCGCTCAGCGAGCCCGCCTCCACCCGGTGCAGCACCAGCGTCCCACCCCGGATCGAGCCGACCCGCAGGGGCAGCGTGAACAGCGCCGCGGCCCCTGCCTCCGCCGCAAGCGGCGCGAACAGCGGCCACCGGTGCTGGCAGGCAGGGGTCCTCAGGTCCGAGACCAGCACCGGCCCGCCCGTGCGCAGCGCGTCCAAGCACGGCCCCTCACCCACGGTGACCTGGAGTTCCACCAACCGCCCCGCCATGTCGTCCGTCGAATACCTGGTCTCCGACCAGCCCTGGGATGTCTCCACCGTCACCGCGGCCCCGTCCACTCCCAGTCGCAGGGCGGCGGTCTCGCACAGTGCCGCGAGCGGCGTTCCGGAACCAGTCCGCTCCCCGATCCACGCCCGCACCCGGGAATACCGGTCAGCACCGCTGGACGGGACGGTCATGGCAATCGCCCATCCCTCCGGCACCGCATCGGCACTGCACTGGCGTTGTCGCCGTAACGCGATCAGTTCCACGTTGGAACGTCACGGTGTTCGGTGCGCAAGTCGATCACGGAGAGCATGCCTGTCGTCCGCAACATAGCCGATACCGCACCGGGCCCGGCGACCACGGAGAAGCGGATTCCGGCCGCAGCCGCGCCGCTTCGGGCTTTCGCCAGGGTGGTGAGGCCCGCGGCGCTGAAGAATGAGATCTCGGAGAGGTCAGCGACCAGATCCGGGCCACGGGGCCGGATCTCCTCGTGCAGGCACTTCCACAGCACCGGGGCGCTCGCCATGTCGACTTCCCCCACAGCTGTGATCACGACCGTCCTCGGGGACGTCGAACGGGTGGTGATGACGAGCGGGACGCGCTCGACCGTGAGCCTGCGGGAGGACGGCGAAGTCCGGGGGCTGGTGTTCACGGAAACTCTCCTCGCCTGGCCGTGGCGTCCGCGGGGACCAGGCGGGCGGAAGAAGGGGGAACACTCAGAGTAGTCGTACCTCTTCGCAGCCCACAAGGACGTCAGCGCACGAGCTTCATGCCCTCTGCGATGCCATCGATGGCAATGGCGCCGTAGCCGAAAACCAGGCCGGGACGCGCGGAGGAGCTCCTGGCGCACTCCGCGAGCGTCATGATCCCCACACCCGCTGCGCGCATCCGAGCGACCGCCGGGGCCGGGTCCTCGTCGGCGAGCGCGGTCACGTGCAGTCCGGCCGAACAGGGGACGAGGGTGAGCCAGCCGGGCAGCGTGGTGGTGAGAAGTTCGTGGCGCGCTTGGTACTCGCGCCGCATCCGGCGGATGTGCCTGGCCAGCAGCCCCTCGTCGATGAAGCGCGCGAGCGCGGCCTGCGCGGCCATCGGAGCGGCCCAGTCGCTGACGTACTTGGCGGCGCGCAGCGCTTGGCGCAGCGGTGCGGGCGCAACCAGGAAACCGATGCGCAACGACGGCAGCATGACCTTGGAGAACGAGCCCACGTAGACCACGTGCCCCGAGCTGTCGAGGTTCTGCAACGGCTCGATGGGACGGCCTCCGTAACGGAACTCGGTGTCGTAATCGTCCTCGATGATCAACGCGCGGTTGCGCCTCGCCCAGTCGAGCAACGCCGTGCGACGCCGCAGGGACATGGACACGCCAAGGGGGAACTGGTGTGACGGCGTCACGTAGACCACGCGCGCGTCGTCGGGCAGCGCGTCGACGCACAGGCCTTCCTCGTCGACAGGAACGCGCACGACCTCCGCGCCGAGCGACCGGAACAGCAGCTGCGCGGGCGGATAGCCGGGGTCCTCCACCGCGATCCGGTCGCCGGGTTCGAGCATCACGCGACAGATCAGGTCGAGCGCCTGCTGGATTCCGCTCGTCACGACGATGTCGCCGGGCCCGGTCCGCACGGCGCGCGAAACACCGATGTGCCGGGCGATCGCCTCGCGGAGCCCCGCGTGCCCGGCCGGGTTGCCGTAGCCGTGCACCGGTTCTTCGCGGGCCAGCAACCTGCGCCAGCTCTCGTGCGGGAACAGCTCCGTGTCCGGGACGCCGACGCGGAAGTCATAGCGGACTCGGTCCGAAGTGGTACCGCGTCCCGGCCAAGGTGAGATCGAGTCCCAGATGGGTTTGGGGCGCAACGCCGAACCAGGGGTGGCCGTGTGCGCGGGTGCTCCGGCGGCGCTGACGAACGTGCCGGAGCCGACGCGGCCGGTCAGGTGGCCCTCGCCCATGAGGCGGTCGTAGGCGACGCTCACCGTGTTGCGGGCGACCGAGAGGTGCCGGGCCAGCTCGCGCGTCGGCGGCAGCGCGTCCTCCGGCCGCAACCGACCGTCCAGGATCGCGGCGCGCAGCTGCCGGTAGATCTGTCCGGCCAGGTCACGGCGCCCGTCGAGGCTGATGTGCACGTCCACGCCCGCCAGAGTATTGGCCCAGCGGACTTCGCGGATATTGGATCTCGTATTGGGCCGATCCCGTTCCTAGGCTCGCCGCATGGACATCCGCGAACTCGACCGCCGCGCCCTGGCCCTCGCCGGGGAGGTCATCAAGCACGTCAAGCCCGATCAGCTGGACCTGCCGACGCCCTGCCCCGACTGGACGCTGCACGGCCTGCTGCGCCACCTCGTCAGCCAGAACCAGGGCTTCGCGGCCGCCGCGCACGGGAACGGCGGTCCGCTGATGGTGTGGCGGCGCGGCGATCTCGGCGGGGACCCGTACCGCGCCTTCGCGGCGTCGGCGGTCGCGGTCACCACGGCCTTCGCCGACGACGCCGTGCTCGAACGGCAGTTCACGCTGCCGGAGGTGCGCGAGGGCATGACGTTCCCGGGCCGCGTCGCGATCTCCTTCCACTTCGTCGACTTCGTCGCCCACGCGTGGGACGTCGCGAAAACCATTGGTGTGCCTTGGGAACCCGATGCGGAGATCGTCACCGCCGGGCTCCGCGTCGCCGAGAAGGTGCCGGACTCCGATCGGGGCCCCGGTACCGGTTTCGGCCAGCGCGTTCCTTTGCCAGAGGGCCCTGAGTCGGAGAGAACTGCATCGCGTGATCACCTGCTGGCGCTGCTCGGCCGATCCCCGGAGTGGCGGCCTGGGTGCTGAGGTCGAGCTGGCGCGCGGGACCCGCGAGCGGCGCGGGCGGCCCGGTGCTCGTCAGCGTCACCGAGTTCACCAGCTGCACGTTCCTGCGCCTTCCCGGCATCGCCCGCGCGGCCTTCGAGCTGCGCCGCGAATGGCCGCTCCTGGACGGAGCCGTCGGCATGTGGCTGTGGGCCACGCCGTTGTCGCGGCGCGTCGGCTCGGTGTCGGTGTGGGCGAGCGAGGAGGCGCTGCACGGCTTCGTCCGCCTGCCCGCGCACATCGCCGTGATGCGCGAGCACGGGAGCTCCGCCGCGGTGCGGGCGACGCGCTGGTGGACGGACGGCCACGATCAGGCTGACATTTGGCGCGATGCCCAACGGCGGCTGATCTTCGCGCCCTCGCCGCCCTAGTCTTGATCAATGGCGACGTGGGTTGACCTGGTTCGGTACGTCAAGGCCGCATACCGGGTGATCAGTGAGGAAGACGGCGAGCTGCGCATCCTCTACCGCTTCGAGCCGAACTTCGACGGCATGGGCGACGAGCGCGAGCAGGTCGTGGTGATCCACCGCGAGATCCTCGACGGCAAGCACGAGTGGGTGCAGATCGTCTCCCCGTGCGGGCTCGTCTCGGAGATCGACCTCAAGCGCTTCATGGAGGAGGTCGGGCACACCACGGTCGCCGGCGGCGCGGCCATCATCGGCGACCACGTGGTCGTTCGGCACTCGCTCCCGCTGGAGAACCTGGACCCCAACGAGTTCGACGACCCGCTCCAGCTCGTCGTCGGCACCGCTGACGAGCTTGAGGAGAAGTTCGTCGGCGGCGACGACTACTAGACCAGCTCCACCCGCACCGGCGTGAGGTCGCCGGTGTCCAGGCCCTCGGCCCTCCGGACGGCGCGCTTGACCGGCAGCACGTAGCAGCCGCGCGCGCCGTCCGGGAAGATCGACGTCCGCCACGTGCTGCCGCCCACCGTGACCTGCACGCGCACGGCGCCGAAGCCGCGCCTCGGTCCCGCGGTCACCTCGCGGATCTCCTCCGACGCCTCCTCGGGCAGGGACACGAACGTCCAGTTCTGCTCACTCCGGGCGTCCCAGAGCCACAGCTCCGCTTCGAAGTCGACGATCACCCGCACAGCATCGCACCGGGCACCGACAGGCTTGCAAAAGCGGACCGTGGTCCGTATCTTTCGAATCAGCGGACTGGAGTCCGGTTATCTGGAGGTAGTGACATGACAGCGCTGATCTCGCGCGAGGAACTGAAGGCCGCGATCGAGGACGGCACCGTCACCGTTCTGGACACCCTGGGTGGCGACTACTACGCCAAGGCGCACCTGCCCGGCGCGCTGCCGCTGGTGCTCTCGGAGGTCGACCGGGCGGCGCCCGCGCTGCTGCCCGACGATGCCGCCCTGATCGTCACCTACTGCACCGGGCCGACCTGCCCGAACAGCGGTCAGGTCGCCGACCGGCTGACCGCGCTGGGCTACACCAACGTCCGCAAGTACCGCGAGGGCATCCAGGACTGGGTGAGCGCGGGCCTGCCGACCGAGACGGCCTAGCTCCCGTCTCCGCTGAGGACGAGCCGCACGAGCTGGTCCATCCCGCGATGGGCCCGCTCGGCGGACAGCGCCCGCGTGGTGGCTCGCCGCAGATCCGCGGCCAGCGGCGCCATCAACGCGTGGGCGAGGTGCTCGGCGTCCAGGTCGGGGCGCGCCTCGGAGAGCAGGAAGCGGACGTGCTGGTGCCAGAAGGCGTAGGCGCCGATGCGGTAGCGGGCCCCGGGGCTCGCGGTCTCCGACAGGTGCACCAGGTCCAGGTTGGCGTCCAGGAACTCGGCGTAGGCGGCGAAGAAGGCGAGCAGGCGGTCTCCGGGAGGCGCTCCGGGTCCCAACGGTTCGGGGCCGGAGAGGATCGCTTCCTGGAGGTCGCGCTCGCGCGCGTCCAGCAGGGCGGCGGCCAGGCCCGCCTTGTCGCCGAAGCGCCGGAACAGGGTTCCCTTGCCCACCTTGGCCTCGGCGGCGATCTGGTCCATCGAGACGCCGTCGACGCCGTGCTCGGCGAACAGGTGCGCCGCGGCGTCCAGGATCTTCAGCCGGTTGCGGGCGGCGTCGGCCCGTTCCTTCGGCGGCTCACCGAATCGCGGCAGTGCCCCTACGTCCACAGCGACAGGACTGTAGTCCGAATTTCCCGGCGCACCAAGCCGCTCAGTCCGTCCTCAGTGGACGCAGGAGCTGCTCGCGGAGGATGTCCGCGTGGCCGCAGTGCTGGGCCAGTTCGCGCAGCACGTGCGAGTAGACCCAGCTCAGCGTCAGCGGCCCCCGGCGGTTGCCGGTCAGCACGAAGTCGAGCGTGAGGTCGGCGGTCGCGCGGCGGGAGTCCTCACAGGCTTCGCTGTGCGCGCGGCGGATGCTCTCGATGGTGTCCTCGTCGGTGAGCACGAACGACTCGTCCGGCGTCGCGGGAAGCCCCAGCTCGGTGCGGGGCTTGCCGGTGATCCCCTCGACGAACCAGACCTTCTCGACGAACGTGGCGTGCTTGACCAGGCCCAGCAGCGTGGTGCGCGAGGAGACCAGGCGGGCGCGCGCCTGCTCCTCGGTCAGCCCGTCCAGGCAGTTGTTGAGCAGCGCGCGGTGCTCGTCGATGAACGCTTCGATCGTCGTCTTCACGCCGCCGAGTATTTCACCGGGATTTCAGAACGGGTCTCTACGGTCGCGTCGCTCACGCCGCGCCCCAGGAGGTCACCTTGCCCAGTCGGAGAAGTCTGTTGCAGGCCGCCGCCGTGGCCCTTGGCGCTGCGGGAGCCGTTGCCGCCGCTCCGACCGCCTTGGCCGCTCCTGGTCTGCGCGTCGTGCAGCGCGACGAGCGCGACCCGCGCATGTGGTACTACCGCTTCGCCACCGACGCGATCGGCTGGGAGCCGGCGGTGAACGTGCTGCTGCCGGACGGCTACCACGGCAGCGGGCGCCGCTACCCGGTGCTCTACCTGCTGCACGGCGGCGGCCACGACCAGGACTTCATGACCTTCGACCGGCTGCAGATCCGCAGGCTCACCGCGGGCAAGCCGATCATCATCGTGATGCCGGACGGCGGGCACGCTGGCTGGTACTCCAATCCCGTCAGGTCCAACACCGGTCCCCGCGACTGGGAGACCTTCCACATTGGACAGTTGCTGCCGTGGATCGAGCAGAACTTCCGCACCTACGCGGAGTACGACGGCCGCGCGGTCGCCGGTTTCTCCATGGGCGGCTTCGGCGCGCTGAAGTACGCCGCCAAGTACTTCGGCCACTTCGCTTCCGTCAGCTCGCACTCCGGCCCCGCGAGCCTGCGCCGCGACGGCGGCTTGGTCGCGCACTGGGCGAACCTGTCCTCGGCCGCGCTCGACCTGGGTGGCGGCTCCATCTACGGCGTTCCGCTGTGGGACGAGGCCAGGGTCACCGCCGACAACCCCTGCCAGCGCATCGAGAGCTACCGCAACAAGCGCGTCTTCCTGGTCGCGGGCACCAGTCCCGACCCGGTGAACTGGTTCGACACCGTCAACGAGACCCAGGTCCTCGCCGGGCAGCGGGAGTTCCGCTCCCTGTTGCACGGCGCGGGAATCCCGCACGAGTTCTATGAGGAGCCCGGCGGCCACTTCGTCCGCGAGCACCTGTTGGTCCGTGACATCGACGGCGTCATCGCCCGCCTGCGCAAGGCGTAATCCCGTTCGCGCGGTGGCGCGGGAGCCGATACGGTCCCGCGCCATGGCTTCCCCGGAGATCATTCAGCGGGCCCGTCGGTGGATGGTCTCCGGCCTGGTCGTCTCGATCATCGGCACCCGCCTGGTCGAGGGCGGCTCGGACGGCGCGGTGGCCCAGGAGTTGTTGCCGCTGCTGTGGATCGGCGTGCTCGCCACGATCTCGAAGGGCCTCGGCTTCGCCGCCCCGATCACCGCGCGCGTGCTGTCCCGGTACAACCCCGCCGCCGTGCTCGTCGCTTCGGATCTCGCCGAAACCCTGCTGTCCGCGCTCGCCCTCGCCGCGTTGCTCGTGTTTCCCGGGCACACCCCCGCGATCCTCGTCGTGTATCTGGCGCTGGCCGCTGTCTTCCCCGCTGTCACCGATGTGGTCGAGGAGTTCTACGCCCAGCAGCTGGCCCACCTCGCGCCCGGCCAGGCGTTGTCGTTCAACACCGCCGTCTACTCCGTGCTCGGCTTCATCGGCCTCGTGGTCGGCATGCCTGTGGGCAGCTTCGTCTCGGGCCAGTCCATCGTGCTGCTGATCGCGCTCAACATGGCGTTCTCCGCGCTCGGCGTGTGCTTCCGCTTCGTCAGCAGCCGCACCGTCGTCACCGCGCCCTTCGCCGACCAGGACGCTTCGGAGTTCTCGGCCACCGGTGCGCAAATGTCGTTGCGGCGCTTCGTTTCCGATCTCGTCCACTCCGGCCCCGCTTCTCCCGCCGTCGAGTTCGTGACCTCTATCGGCCGCAACCTCGCGGGCATCTTCGTGTACCTGTGGATCGCCTCCACCATGCCGTGGAGCCCGGCCACATCTTTGGCGATCGTGGTGGCATGCTTCGGGATCGGCGCCACTGTCGGCCCGTTCCTGGCTCCGCTGGCGCGCCGCTTCCTCTCCGCTCGTGCTTCGGTGCTGCTGGCGCTGTACGCCGCTTTGGCTCTGGTCGTGCTGTTCGCGTGCTGCGTCCTCGTCGTCGGCGCCGCGTGGCCGATCGCGCTCGCCTACGTCGTCGCGATGGGCGTGGTGATGCGGATGCGCGATGTGCTGATCACGACTCTGCGCCAGGAGTCCTTTCGCGGCAGACAGTTCACCACGATCATGAGCTGGTCCTTCGCGCTGTCCTCGTTCGGTGCTCTGGTCGGTTCGTGGGCCGGTGTCGCCTTCCACGTTCCGCAGAACCCCGTCGTCGGCTTGGCCGCTCTCGCCGTCGCGCTCGTGGTCACGATCTCCGTCGTCACGCGGGCATCTCGACCCTGATGTTGCGCATCGGTTTCTGGTCGGGGTCGATCCACCTCGGCGGGATGAACGTCGGCAGCCCGTTGTCGAAGACGATCTCCCAGCCTTCGTCGTGCATCACGTGATGATGATGTGGGCACAGCAGCACCAGGTTGTCGATCTTCGTCTCCCCGCCGTGAAGCCAGTGCACGACGTGATGAGCTTCCGTCCACGCCGGGGGCCGAGCACACCCGGGGAAGGCGCATCCTTTGTCCCGCACCGCCAATCCCTTGCGCATGGCCGGAGTCGCCGTGCGGTTGCTTCGTCCGACATCGAGTGGTCTGCCTTCGCCTCCTAGGAGGACGGGCACGATGTTGGCGTCACAGGCGATCTGTCGGGCAAGCCCGGCGCTGATCGGCTCGCCCCAGGCGGTGAACCCGGTGCCGAGGCTGGCCATGAGGTCGGCGTAGGAGATCGTCACGATCACCTGCGGCCGTTCACCACCGTGGGTGGGCAACGCTTTCGCCGTCAGCGCGAGGTCGACTACTTCGGCGAACGCATCCGCGTAGCGCTGCTCGGTCGTCCGTTCATCGCCTGCGCGCTTCTTCGCCAGGGCGTGCAGCAGGGCTTGGATTTTCTGCCCGGTCAGGGTGTCGAAGCTGCCGATGAGGTGGAGGTGGCCGTGTTCGTTGGTGCCCATCTTCACCGACCGCTGGGTGAGGCCTTCTTTCTCGTCCCGATACGTGCCCTCCGGATCGATGGTGGCGCGGGCGACCTTGGCGGCGTACATCAACTGTCGGGGGTTGAGGCGGGGTGCGTGGCGGCAGAGGACTTTCTCGACTTTCTTCGCCTTATCGGCAGGGACTTTGTCGACGGTGTTGGCGACGATCTGCGCGTGCCGGACGCTGATCTTCCCCGCGTGCAGCTTCTTCCGGGTCCTGTCCAACCCCGGCAACCGTTGCACCAACTGACTACGCCGAGCCGCATCCTCCGGCGCGATCTTCAAAGTGGTGCGCAACAAGACTGTCAGGTCCTTACAACCCTGGCGTGCGGGTAGGCCCTGAGCTTCTGCTTCGGCGGCGACCTCGATCGCGGAAGCGGTCACGATGTTGATGATCTTCTCGTGCTCCCGCAGACAGTTCAGTAGCGCGTCACCGGTCAACTTGTAGGCATCCCGCTCGCGGAGATGAGCCTGCAACGATGCGATCAAACCCTTGGTATCAAACAACTTCCTCCCCCTTGTCTCCCTCCTTCCATTGTCCCAAATGCGAAGATCGACATCCTCCCCGGATAGAGTGAACACGTTGCTGACAAGGGGTTCGTCGACTCCGTCGACCTCACACGCCCAGGCGCCCGCCACGCCGAAAACGCAACCCCCACCGAACGGAACGCGCGGCTGGAACGGGTCGGCTTTACCTGGGGTGCGCGTGCCATACGCTCGCGCGAGGGCCGGTGTTTCATCACCGTGCCGCCCGGCCCTTTTCGG
>NZ_MUMH01000007.1 GCF_002155965.1 Allokutzneria sp. NRRL B-24872 | reverse complement strand
ACCTCGCACTCACCGGCTGACACCAGACACCGAGCAGCGGCAACCACAACACCCTTTTACGAGACATCCCTTAGGCAGCGGGAAGTCGTCGAGGCGTTCCTCGCGGCTTCGCGCGATGGCGACTTCGAAGCGCTGCTCGCTGTGTTGGATCCCGACGTCGTGCTTCGAGCGGACGAGGTCGCGGTTGCTCTCGCCACTGCGGCACAGAGCAGCGGCGCGCCCGCTCTTGCCAGGGAGATGCGCGGTGCATCTGCGATCGCGCAGGCGTTCGTCGGACGTGCGCGAGGGGCGAGGACAGTGCTGGTTGACGGCGTTGTTGGTGCCGCATGGGCACCCGACGGGAAGCCTCGTGGGGTCTTGGACTTCATAGTGGTGGGAGCCCGGATCGTTGGCATCGAGGTCGTCGCCGATCCCGAGTACGTACATCAGGTGCGGCCAGTGTTCCTCGTGGATTGATCGACTACGACCGAGGTGACCGCGTGGCAGGCGCCGTAGCCCTCCGCCCGGGCGACAATCCGACCCTGGGATATCCGAACCGCCACCTCGGTCGCGTCGCTGACAGCGGGTACGCCTGCCGCGTCGACGAGTTCGGCGACTGCTTCGATGACCAGGTGAAGCCGTGGCCAAGCAGGTTCGGGGAACGCTTGCCGAAGGCAGTGCCACAGGTCAGCGATCGCGAGCCTGGACAGCGGGGCGAGTTCGGCGGGGTCGTTCGTCACCACCACGATGGTGATCTTGTCGTTGACGCGCGCCGCTCGCACGGCTTCCTCTGCCGCGGAGAGCCTGTGCAAGCCAAGCACAGCAACGATTCCGTCGTCGGTCACGGAAGCCGGAGCCAGCTTCAGCGCGTCGAGTGCAGGTGGTGGTGACCACGCTTCGTCAACGAGCTTGACCGGCGCGATGATCGGCGGTGTGGGCCATGAGTCACTGAGGTCGAGCCCGGACAGTTGCTCGCACGCCTTCACCACGTTGAAGGGCTCCACGAATCCCGGTGCGGCTGCGGCCATCTGAGTCGCGCCATGAAGCGTGGTCAGAACGGTCTCGGCGATGCGGACCATGCGACCACGGCGCGGTTCCAGACGTTCCAAGGCCAGTCCGAGCAGGATCGCGTTCAGCCGCATCAGCTGCGCGTGAGGCAGGCGCGTGCGCGTGTCGGCCGCGACCTCAGACATCAGATCCATGCCCAACCGTGCTGAGCCGTCGCGTTCGCCGATATCAGCCAGCGGCAGTCGCGCCACCCAGGTGCGTGCGAGCGTCCCCAAAGCTTCTTGGACGGTCAGTCCAGGCTCCGCGTGGTGCGGGATGGGCGCACTTTCGGAGAGGCCGGCGAGGACAGCGAAGTAGAGCGCCCGCTTGCTCGGGAAGTTCGAGTAGACCGCGCCTCTGGTGAAGCCGGCACGCTCGGCGATGGTGTCGATCTTCGCGTCACGGAATCCGCGCTCGGCGAACTCGTCCTGCGCCGCGGCCAAGACCTTGGCGCGGTTGTGCTCCTGTGTCTGTGCCCTGCTGAGCCGAGCCATCGCACTCCTCGACGTCGCCCCCGATGTGCGGACCAAGATATCGCTGGCCCACGCGGCTGGCTGGATGCGACGGAGAGCCACGGCGCGCCGCTCAGGGCGCACCGCGGCTCCGAGATCAGCCCAGCAGTTCCGGGCGCCGCCAGTCCTCGCCGAGCACGTGGTGGTCGAAGAACGCGAGAACTGTCGAGTACCAGATCTTCGAGTTGGTCGGCGCAAGAATCCAGTGGTTCTCGTCCGGGAAGTACAGGAACTTGTGCGGCCCGGAACCGTCCTCCGCCCGCAGCCTCGCCATGAGGTCCCACCACAACCGCATCGCTTCACCGATCGGCACGCGGTAGTCCCGGTCACCGTGCAACAGCAGCATCGGCGTGGTGATCGCGTCGACGAAGTTGTGCGGGGAATTGGCGTCCAGCGCTTCCGGAGTTGCTTCCCTGCGGAACTCGTATTCCATGTCTGCCGCGGTGTCCAAGTGCCACACGGACGCGTGACTGGCGATCGCGGAGAACCTGTCCGTGTGCCCGGCGATCCAGTTCGCCATGTATCCCCCGAAAGAGCCTCCGATCGCCGCTGCGCGCGAGGAGTCGATGTCGGGGCGCTGCTGAGCAGCCGAGGTCATCTCCATCAGGTCCGTGTAGGGCTTGCCACCCCACTGCCCCCAGCCACGGCGCACGAAATCCAGGCCGTAGCCGATGGACAGCGCGAAATCGGGCATCAGGACGGCGTATCCCTTGGCGACGTAGACCCACGGGTTGGCTCGCCAGGACCAGGCGTTGACCGACATGACCGGCCCGCCGTGGACCATCAACACCAGCGGCGCGGGTGTGTCCGCGCTCGCGCCGTGCGGAAGCGCGAGCCACGCGCGCACCAGCGTGCCGTCCTCGGCAGTCACCGAGATTTCGTCGAGATGCCCAGGAAGCTCGTACTGAGCGTTGAGGACCTCTGCGGGACCGCGCAGCGGCTCGACACCGGAAACGCTGATCCGCACGGGCGCGGGCGGGCTGTCGACGGCTGAGCGGAGAGCGTAGATCTGGCCGTTCGGCGAGATCTGGACATCGGAGTACGCGGCGTCGTCCGAGGTGAGTCGGGTCGCCTCCCCGCTCGTGACGTCCACCCGCCAGACCGGTGCACGGCCGTGGTCGGCCGCGACGACCACCAGCGCCGCGCCATCCGGCGTCCAACAAGCGATGTGCGGCCAACGATCCCAGCTCCGTGCGACGTGTCGCAGCTCGCCACCCGCGACCGGAATCACCGCCAACCACTGGTCGCCCGGGTCAGCCGGAGAGCACCGTTCGTCGATCTCGAAAGCAACGTATCGCCCGTCGGGGGACACCTTGGGCGTGCGGTAGTGGTGCGCGACATTGTCGGCGAGCGTGCGCCGAACCCCTGTGGCCACGTCGATCGCGACGAGTGTTTGCCGCTGTGCTCCGCCAGATTCGGCGACCGCCCACGTGGCGATCACGGTGCTGCCGTCCGGCGTGATGTCCCAGGAGCTGCTTTCCCACAGCGCCCGGCCGACGTGACCGGTGAAGTCGGTGAGATCGACGCTCTCGTCGGTCAGCGACGTCTTGAGGAGTCGGGTGCGGTCGGGGCCCAGATCGTGGTCCCAGTACCGGATCGGGTTCTCCTCGTGCAGGAGAGCCGAAACGCCAGCTCTGCGGCGAGCTGACCGGAGGTCCTTGTCGGAAGCGAAGTCGGTGGCGGAGGGCATCATGCCCGAGCCGAACACGACCGTCCCGCTCTCGCTGACAACGACTTCACGCACACCCCCGGCCGGGCTCGCGATCACTCGTGCCTCGCCGCCGTTCACGGGCAGCGACCACAACGCCGACGCGGCCGAGTCCTCGTCGCTATCCGGCCGCGGCCGTGCCGACATGAAGAGGAGGTCCCCGGCCGGGCCGAACGCGACCGCTGACTCACCTTCAGCGCTGCGGGTCAACCGCCGCGCAGGACGCCTGCCCGCGGGGTCGACCTCCCACAACGCCTTGGTGTAGCGGGCGTTCTCGGCGTTCGGGAGGGCGACCCCCACGACGATCCTGCTGCCGTCCGGTGCGAGCCGCAGACCTTCGATCCGTGGCAGGGCGATGTAGGCGTCGAGGTCGTCGAACGAGGTGCGGGAACCGCTGCTGGCGTCGGAGATCACCCGGCTTTCCTATCACCGGGAGCGGTCGGTCCGGGCTGGATCGATCAGAAGTGGAAGATCAACTCTGCGGCGTCGCGGCGGCGTCGAAGAAGTAGGCGACCGTGAGTGCGCCCGGGTCGACGACCCCGCGAGCGTGTTCGCCGACGTAGCTCGCGCGGCCGCGTTTCGCGAGCAGCCTCTCGGTCGAGGCCGCGCCCACGTGAGCGGCGGAAGCGGCTTCGGCCAAGGCGTCGGGAACGGTCGATCCACGTGCGGCCGCCGCGCTCAGGGCCTCGGCGGCAGGGACCATCGCGTCCACCATCGTCTTGTGGCCGACCTCCGCCTTGCCCAGGCGCTGCACGACTGCCACGGCGTTCGTCGCGGCCTCGCCGAGCACCACGGCCGTGACCTCTCGGCCCTTGGTCGCCTTGGCGAACTCGCGGAACCACATGCCAAAGAGCGGGCCGCTTGTGCCACCCGTGTTCAGGAACGCCTCGGACACCGCGAGGAACACCTCGTGCGGCGAAGTCGGTTCGTCGGCGAGGTTGACCGCGGCCCTGCGCAGGGCTGAGCGGAGGTTCGTGCCGTAGTCGCCGTCGCCCGCTTGGCGGTCCAGTTCCGTCAGTTCGTCATTGCGCTCGGCGCCGACGGAGACGAAGCGATCGGCCCACGCGCGAGCGTGTTCGGTCGTGAGAGCGGTCATCTCGAACTCCTTGTCACCAGGCGAGCGCGGGCGTGCGGACGGGGGCGTTCCACAGTTCGAGCAGCGTGGAGTCGCAGCGCAGCAACGTGATGGAGCAGCCCCGCATGTCCAGGGCTGTCACGTACGAGCCGACCAGCGCGCGCTCGATGCGGATGCCAATGCCCTCCAGGAACGCGGCGAGCTCGCGGTGCACGACGGAGAGCTCAAGGGCGTGAGTCGATCCGAGACCGTTCACGATCGCGATCACCGATTCGTCCCGCCGGAGGCGGAGTGCGTCGACAACGGGTTGGGCAAGCGCTGGAACGAGTTCGCTCGCGGGACCGAACGAGCGCTGACCGACGCCGCGTTCGCCGTGGATACCGACGCCGAACTCGACCTCGTCGTCGCTGAGGTCGAAGGACGGGCGCTGCTGGCCGGGATGGGTGCACGCCTGCAGGGCGAGAGCCATCGTGCGCGAGTTCGCGACCACACGGCGCCCCAGATCGGCGAGCTCAGTCAGGGAAGCGCCACGCTCGGCCGCCGCGCCGCAGATCTTCTCGACCGCGACCACGGCGGCCGTTCCCCTGCGGCCGGGGCCGCCGTCATCGCCGCCGTCAGTGGCGAGGTCGTCGTCGACCAGGACGATCTCGACCTCGATGTTCTCCTCACGGGCGAGTTCCGCCGCGATCGAGAAGTTGAGCACGTCGCCGGTGTAGTTCTTCACGATCAGCAGGACCCCTCGACCGCGATCGGCGGCCTTGATGCCCGCGCGGACCTGGTAGGCGGTCGGACTCGCGAACACCGCGCCGGGGACCGCGACGTCGAGCATTCCCAGGCCGACGAAGCCGGTGTGGAGCGGCTCGTGACCGGAACCGCCACCGGAGACCAAGGCCACCTTCGGCGGGTCGCCGTCCTTGGGCGTGCGCAGCACCAGAGCCGGGTCCGTGCTGACTTGGACCAGGTGCGGGTGCGCGAGCTGAAGGCCTTCCAGCGCCTGGGAGACGAACTCGTCCGGATCGTTGACGAACTGCCGCGCGCTCATCGCTCTCCCGTCGTTGGGGTATTCGCGAGTCAGAAATCATTTCGACGATGCCGAAATGGTGCACGGACCGTAGCTCCGGTGGACGGTGTTGTAAAGTCCTTGCCCTCATGCCAGGGAGGACGCGGTGATCCAGTCCGTCGACCGCGCCGTCCGAGTTCTCGGTGTTCTGCACGGCGCCCGCAGGATCAGCCTCTCGGAGCTTTCGGCCAGGCTCGAACTACCACCGTCGACGGTTCACGGCATCGTGAAGACACTCGTCGCGCACGGCATGGTGGTGCAGGACCGGGCTTCCGCGCAGTACCGCCTCGGACCCGCTGTCCTGAAGCTCGGCACCGTTTACCTGCACACCCTGGAGCTGCGCGCGCACGCGGCAGCGTGGGCGGACGAGCTCGCCGCCAGGACCGGTCTCGCGGTCCGGACCGGCGTGCTGATGCTGGACGAGGTCCTGGTCGTGCACCACTCGCCCCGGCCGGACGGCTCGCGCCAGATGCCTGAGGTCGGCATCGTCATCCCCGCGCACGCCTGCGCACTCGGCAAGGCGGCGCTCGCCTACCTGCCGAGCCGCGCCCGCGCGCTGCTCGGCGACGGCCCGCTGCGCAGCATGACAGCCGAGACGATCACCGAGCCCGCTGGCTTCTCCGACCACCTGAACCGGGTGCGCGCGGACGCCTACGCCGTCGAGCAGGAAGAAGCGGTGCTCGGCGAGTGCGGTGCCGCCGCGCCGGTCTTCGACGCCTCCGGGGCACTGGCGGGAGCGGTCGGCGTGGTCGTGCCGATGTCCGAATGGCCCGCCTCCGACCTGGTGCGGACCGCGGTTCGCGACACGGCGCGGGCCATCTCCCGGGAACTCGGCGCGGACGGGTGGCCGGGCACCTTCGCCTGAAAACCCTCTGTTTGCTACGTCATTCAAACGGGTTGATTTGGCGCGAAAGCCGGAGCGCCGCCGGGCGAGATCAATCGTCCTCCCGCACGGTAGTGATCGAGGAGCGGGCCCCCAGAGCCCCATTCCGGTCGGTTTGCCGGGGCAAAGGCAAACCTGGTTACCGCCTGCTCTCTCCCTGCGCGCGGCGGGGAGTCCTTCTCGTGCGCTGGACGTCAAGGAGGATGAATGAGCTCCACGGAACTGACGGACGTTGTCGGCGATTACGCGGCGGAATCCGCCGTGCTCGCCACGGTGCGGCACATGCTGGTCGAGGTCATCGGTGAGGATTACGCACTCGGTGTCGACATCGACATGGACACCTCGTTCAACCGCGATCTCGAACTGGAAAGCATCGAGTTCGTGACGCTCTCGGCGAAACTCCGGGAGCACTACGGGAACTCGGTGAACTTCGCGGCCTTCCTCGGCGACAAGGAGGTAGCCGAGGTCGCCGAGCTCACCGTGGGCGAGCTGGTCACCTACATCGCTGGCTGCGTGTCCCGTGACTGAGGTCCTCGCCAACAACCTGCGGTTCCACGTACAGCGGCTGTCGAACTCCGAACCGGGTTCGGTCAGCGACGGGCCGACGGTGCTGTTCCTGCACGGCCTCGTCGTGGACAACCTCTCCAGCCTCTACCTGACCCTGGCCACGACGACAGCGGACCTCGGCGCGCACACCATCTGCTACGACCAGCGCGGTCACGGCCGCTCCGAGCGTCCCGCGACCGGGTACACGCTCGACGACTCGGTCACCGACCTGGATGCGCTGATCGCCGCGCTGGACGTGCGCGGTCCCGTGCACCTCGTCGGCAACAGCTATGGCGGGTTACTGGCACTGGCCTACGCGGCCGAGCACCCCGACCGGACAGCGGGTCTGCTGCTGATCGAGTCGGTCGTGCCGAGCGAGGGCTGGGGCGACCGCATCGTCGAAACCCTGTCGATCGCGCGGACCGGCGCCTACGACGACCGGCTCCGCCACCTCAAGGGCCGCAAGTGGGACAACCTCACGAAGCAGTTCCTCGGCCTCTTCCACGAGACGAGCCTGCTCGCCGACATGGCGGCCGAGCAGCCGTTCACCCCAGAGCGCTTCGCCGCGGTGGAAGCGCCGGTGCACGCGCTCTTCGGCAGCGAGTCGGACCTGCTTCCCGACGCGAGCCTGCTCCAGAAACACCTTTCCCACTTCGAACTGACCGTCCTCGAAGGACAGTCGCACATGATGCTCACCCAGGCGTCCGGCCAGGTTCGGGAGCAGTTGAGGACGTGGTTGTCATGAGCCGGATCCTGTTCGTGGTGCCGCCGCTCGCCGGACACGTCCTGCCAACGGTGGCGCTGGGACAGGAACTGGTCGAGCGCGGGCACGAGGTCGCGTGGGTCGGCCACCCGGAGGTCGCCAGCCGGCTGTTGCCGCCCGAACTGACCCTCTTCCCCGCGGAGCGGCCCGACGCGGAGTCCTGGCTGGCGGAGACCTACGAGCGCTCACGAGGGCTGCGCGGTCCCGCGGCGTTCCAGTTCTTGTGGAAGGACTTCCTCGTCCCGCTCGCCGGTCGGATGATGGCCGGGGTCGAGGCGGCCGTCCGCGAATTCGGCGCCGATCTGCTCGTGGTCGACCAGCAGGCGCTCGCGGGCGCGCTCTCCGCGCGGCGGCACCGGCTGCCGTGGATCACCTCGGCGACCACGTCGGCTGAGCTGACCAACCCGTTCACGATGGTCCCGAAGTTCGGTGCATGGGTGCGTTCTCAGCTCGACGACCTCCAGCGGGCGCAGGGAATCCGGCCGGACGACGCCGCGCTCGGTGATCTGCGGTTCTCGGAGCACCTGGTGCTCGCTTACACGACGGAGAGCTTTGTCGGGGTCGACGCCACCGTGCCGGGCCAATGCGTCTTTGTCGGACCGTCGCTCGGCAAGCGAGTCGAGGTGGGGGACTACGACTGGGGTTGGTTGGACCCGCGTCGGCAGCACGTCCTGGTCTCGATGGGCACGATCGACCGGGAGAACAACGGGAGGTTCCTCAACACCGTCGTCGAGGCGGTCGCTCCGCTCGCCGATCGTGTCCAGGTCACCATCGCCGCGGCGCCCGGGCTCATCGACCACAGCCCGGAGCACGTGCGGGTGCGCGAGTTCGTGCCGCAGCTCGACCTGCTGAAGCACAGTTCCGCCGTCGTGTGCCACGGCGGCCACAACACCGTGTGCGAGTCGCTGGCCAACGGGTTGCCGTTGGTGGTCGCACCGATCAGGGACGACCAGCCGATCATCGCCGAACAGGTGGTGGCGGCGGGTGTCGGTCGTCGGGTGCACTTCGGCCGGGTCCGCCCGGCTGAGCTGCGCGAAGCCATCCTGTCCGTGCTCGACCAGCCGGGATACCGCGCTGCGGCCGAACAGATCCAGAGCTCTTTCGCCGACGCCGGTGGAACCGTGACGGCGGCCGACCACGTGGAGAAACTGCTGTGAGTCTGTTCGAAGTGCTTCCGCTGATCGTGACAGTCGCATTGGTGCTCAACGGCTTCCGCCTGCGCGGCCGAGTTTCCTGGCTGCCGTTGCTGGATGACCGAGGGGCACCCGCCGCGGAGCGGCACCGGTTCCTCACCGCTGAGGGTGTCCAGCTCGACCAGTCCACGAAGGACAGCGCGAGTTCGTGGGCACGGGAGCACGGGCTCACGGTGCTGGAGTTGGTGCCGCGCGAGTTGTCGGTCGGCCAGGCGATCGACCTGGCGCACAGCGGTGTTGGCAAGGAGTTCGTCGCGGACCGGTTCGCGCATGCGCGTGGAGCCGGGCACGCGATCCTGATTGACGAGGACGTCGCCCGTCGGGAAGGACTCGAACGCTCGGACGGCTTCGCCCGCTCGGAGTTGACGGAGCTGACTGTCCAGCTGAAGCGGTTGGCGTGCACCAGCACGGACTACGCGGTTGCGCCAGACCTCGAAGCGCTGCCCGAGGACGTTGAGCAGCGGGTTCACGTGCTGCGCGCGAAGTACTACGGCGTGCGCAAGCACCTCGTCAGCCCGGTGGTCGGTTATGCGCTGCTGATCGCCGGGCTGTTCGCCTCGCCGTGGTGGGGTCTTGGGGCGCTCGCCGCGTTCAGCCTCCAGCCGTACCTGATCTTCGCGGGAAGCCCGATCCGTCCGGCTGACCTGCATCGGCACGCTCTGCTGCGCTTGGTGCTCGGTCCGGTTCGATGGGGCCGCACGGTTGCAGCTCTGTCCCGCAACCCGGTACCGGTAGACACGAAGTTCGCCGAGGCGCGCGAGCACTACGAGCGCGATCTCGCGGACGGCACCAGGCGCTTCTTCGAGCCGCGCAGGCACACGTGCCCGTGGTGCGGTGCTGAGGAGCTGACAGAGCACGTGCGCGGTTTCGACGTCATGCAGAACAAGCCCGGACAGTTCGTCCTCGACCGCTGCGGCGGCTGCGGGCACGTTTTCCAGAACCCTCGCCTGTCACTCGAAGGGCTGGAGTTCTACTACCGCGACTGCTACGACGGCTACGGCAGCGGGCTCAGCGAAGCCGCCTTCGACTCCAACATCGCCGGGTACAAGGCGCGGGCGGAGATGCTGCGCCCGTTCACCACGCCGCGAACCTGGCTGGACGTCGGATCGGGTCACGGTCACTTCTGCAATCAGGCCAAGGAGGCCTGGCCGGAGACCGAGTTCCACGGCTTGGACATGACCGACGGCATCGACGAAGCGGTGCGGCGCGGCTGGGTCGAGCACGGGTACCGGGGCATGTTCCCCGACCTGACCGAGGACCTCGCGGGCAAGTACGACGTGATCAGCATGCACCACTACCTGGAGCACACCAGAGAGCCGTTCGAGGAACTGGACGCCGCGGCCAAGGTGCTCGACGCGGGCGGTTTCCTGCTGATCGAGCTGCCGAACCCCGAGTCGCGCTACGGCAGGATTCTGCGCGCGACGTGGATGCCGTGGTTCCAGCCGCAGCACCAGCACATGATCCCGTGGCGCAACCTGGAACGAGCTCTCGCCGACCGCGGTTTCTCCACTGTGGACGTGCACCTCGGCGAGGCCAACCAGGCGAACGACCTCGTGCTCTCCTCGCTGATCACCTTCAACCACCTCGGCAAGGACCCCAGGGCGCCGTGGAGCGAGGGGGAGCCCACCCTGCTCCGCCGCGCGCGCTACGTCGCGGTCCTGACGGTGGGCGTCCCGTTCATCGCGCTGGCCTTCGCCGCGGACAAGGTGATCCACCTCTTCCTGCGTCGCGGCAAGGGCGGCAACACCTATCGGTTGCTGGCCCGCAAGGACGGCTGAGACTCGAACAGGTTGAGCAGGTAGACGCGGGCCTTGCGCCCGTAGAGGGCCCTGATCCCCGCGATGGCCATTCGCGGGATCAGGGGCATCCGGGAACGAAGACCCCGGGGGAGCTGGAGCAGCGTTCGGGATTCCGCCAGACGGAGGCCGATATCCCAGCGCTGCACCACTCCCGGGTCGTCACAATGCCACGAGTACTCGGCGTTGATCTTCTTCGCGAACATGTCGTCGCCCTGGTGCTCGACCATCCAGCGACCCGCTGTGTCGAATGCGATCCGGGAGCCGGGAAAACCCCGCGCGAGCTGGCCGAGTGCGCGCTGGACGTCCTCCTCGCGGAGGTAGAGCAGAACGCCCTCGGAAACGAAGAAGTACGGCGGCGGCAGTTCGCGGACGAGGCCGTGCCAGGCGTCGTCGAGCACGGAGGCGGCGACCATGCGATGCCGATCCGATTCGGTGAAGAAGCGTTTGCGCAGCTCCATCGAGTCCGGAAGGTCCAGGTCGAGCCAGTGCGTCCGCCCGTTGTCCACTCGCTCGAACCTGGTGTTCAGTCCGGCGCCGATCTCGATGACCGTTCCACACGGGTGCGCCGAAAGGAATCCGCGCACCCACTCGTCGAGGATCAGCGTTCGCAGCACCGAGGGGACGAGAGTCGGTGAGCCGTCGAACTTGGTGAAGTCGTAGTCGATCCGCCGCACCATCTCATCGGCCTTGGGATCGCGGAGGATGCCGTGCTTCTTCCGGTTTTCCAGCGCGCGGGCGTAGAGAGTGCTGAGCAGCGTCTCCTGGACATTGCCGAGCTCGATCGAGATGCGCTCCATTCGTCCAGTGATAGCAGCGCTTCCTGGCACCCACCTGGCGTGTTCGGCGAGTTCATTCGGCCGTGTCGTGGTGGACTTGGAACATGCTTCAGCGAAGCGCATTCGGGGAACCCGGCCGCTCGCGAACCAGGGACGGCAGGCTGCTGCACCACGTCACGCTCGGCACCGGCTCACCGACTGTGGTGTTCGAAGCGGGCATGGGTGCGAATCGCGGCACCTGGGGGCTCGTGCAACGAGAGGTCGCTGCGCGCACTCGCACTCTCGCCTACGACCGCGCGGGTTTGGGGCGGAGCGCTCCGGCGCCCGCCGGGCTGACCCGGATGGCCACAGACCTCGAAGACGTTCTGCTCGCCGATGACGACACTCGTTTCGTGCTCGTGGGGCACAGCCTCGGCGGCGTGCTCGCGCGCTGGGTGGCCCAACGCCAGCCGGCCATGGTCGCGGGGCTCGTGCTGGTGGATCAGGTGGAAGAGGGCATTGAGGCCTACCACGACCGGTCGCGTGCGCGTGCGGTCGCCGCGGGCTACACGATCGGAGCCTGCCTCGCAGGCGCTTCGCGGCCGCTGTTGATGAAGGTGCTGCACAAGAACTTCCCGCCGGACATGGCCGCGGAACTGATCTCGGAGGAGGTCAGCTTCAGTGCGCTGCGGACGGGCGCCGCGGAAGTGCTCGCGATGGCGACCGGCCTTCGCGAGCTGATGGAGAGGGCGGTGATGCCCGACGTCCCGGTCACCGTCATCTCCGCGGGGCGGCACGGCAGGGCCGAGCGCCCGCCGCGACCTGTGCTCATAGCGGCGCATCGGCGGCTCGCGGAGCGGCTCCGCCGGGGGCGCCACGTCGTGGCCGACCGCGCGGACCACCTGGTGCCGTTGCAACAGCCCGAACTGATCGTGAGCGAGGCGCTGAAACTGGTGGAGGACGTTTCTCGCCTTTAGGACTGAAGTTGTCCGCTATGGGTTCTACCTTTGGTCTCACCAGCAACGAACCGAGTGAGGACGACATCATGACGACCACCGAGACCACCACCCTGACCGGCGAGCGCGCTGACCTGGTCGCGATGTTGGACAAGAACCGGTTCTTCCTGGGCAACACCGCTCGCGGCCTCACCGAGGAGCAGGCGTGGGAGCGCAGCACCGTCAGCGAGCTGACCATCGGCGGGCTCATCAAGCACGTCACCGACGTGGAGCGGGGCTGGGTCCGCTTCATCCAGGGCGGCGCCGAGCACATGATGTCGGGCGACGACTCCGGGCAGGACTGGTCGGACGGCTTCCGCAAGGTCGGCGACGAGAACCTGGAGAACCTGCTGGCCCGCTACGAGAGCGTCGCCCGCAAGACCAACGAGCTGGTGGCGTCGCTGGCCGACCTGGACCTCGCGCACGAACTGCCCCAGGCGCCGTGGTTCGAGCCCGGCGCGAAGTGGACCGCGCGGCGCGTGCTCATGCACATCATCGCCGAGACCGCCCAGCATGCCGGGCACGCGGACATCATCCGTGAGGCGATCGACGGCGCGAAGAGCATGGGCTGAGCCGCACAGCGGTCCAGAACAGGACCAGCAAGGCGATCAGCAGGTAGGCGTTGCCGATCAGGTGCTGCCACCAGGTCCAGGTCGCTTCGCGGTGCCCGCCCGCTGGGAGCAGAGAGTGCGGCCCCACCACGAAAACAGGTACCAGAGCTAGCCAAGGTCGTGCCCGCGCTACGAGCACCACGAGCGCGGGCACGATCCATACCCAGTGGTGCGACCACGAAATCGGCGACAGGACGAGCACACCCGCACCGTTGGCCACCATCGCCTGTGCCGGCCCTACGCGGCGGACAATGACGGCCATCGCGATGAGCACCGCAGGCAACAACACGCTCCACGCGAGCGCCGTGAGCACCGGTCCGGCTTCGAGCCGAGACAGCTCACCCGCGACGGTCTGATTGGTGGCGAAAGCCGAGCCGCTCAGCCCGGAGGCGCCGAGGAACGTGTCGGACCAATAGCGGGCAGATGCCGATGGAGCCACCACGAAGCCGATCGCGACGGTGGCGACGACGGTGACCACAGTTGTCGCTGCTGCGCGAAAGTCCTTGCGCAGCAGGAAGAACAGAATGAAGCCGCCAGGAGTCACCTTGATGGCCGCCGCGATGCCGATGAGCATCCCGCGCGGCCATCGTGGTTCGCGGGCCAGGCAGTCGGCGGCAACCAGGCCCATCAGCCACAGGTTGACCTGTCCGAACTCGATCGTCGCGCGCACCGGCTCCAGCACGATCGTCAACGGGAGCACCAGTGCTGTGAGCGTGGTCCTCCGCCGCTCGCTGGCTTCCGGAAACACCCTGCCGTACACCAGGTACAGGGTCACCGCGACGGCCGCGAGAGAAGCGGCGACCGACGCGATGACCGCGATTCCTTTAGGTGCCAAGGTGAACGGTGCGAAGACCACTGTGGAGAACGGCGGGTAGATGAACGGCAACGCGATCCCCGCTGACGTCGGAGGCATCGGGCCGTACAGGTCGCCGCCGTCCCACAGCGTCTGCACGCCGAAGCGGTAGACCTCCAGGTCGATGTAGAACCTGTGGCTTCCCAGGAGCCGCCAACACAACACGCCCACCAGCGCCGCACCTGCTCCTAACAGGAACCAGCAGTAGCTCCTGCGGGAACAGGTGTCCAAACGGGCCAGTGGGGATCTGCTCATACTCTAAGGACATCCAGATGCCGTAAAACGTTGAGTGTCCGTTCTCATGCGAACACGCCAGAGCGAAGTTACCTCGGCGGCCCGTGCGGCGTGCAGCGGCGCGTCGGCGACGAAAGCGCGGGCGTGCTGCGGCGTCGCCGTTGAGCGCCCTACGACTTCCAAGCCCGCACGGTCGAACGCGGCGAGCAGATCTGAACGACTGCGCAACCTCAGTCGTTCGGCGAGGTCCGAAAGAATCAGCCAGCCCTCGCCGTCCTTCGTGAGGTGCTTACCAAGACGGTCGAGGAAGCCGTAGAGCATCCGGCTGCCCGGGTCGTACACCGCGCGCTCCAACGGCGAAGTTGGCCGCGCGGGAAGCCACGGCGGGTTGCACACCACTAGTGGCGCTCGGCCGCGAGGGAAGAGATCAACGCGCTGCACCTCTGTGCGGCCCTCGTAGCCGAGCGCTGCCAAGTTCTCCCGTGCGCACGCCACGGCCCGTCTGTCCACATCGGTGGCGACGACATGTGCGACTCCGCGACGCGCTAGCACTGCGGCCAGCACGCCAGTTCCGGTTCCGATGTCGAAGGCCATCGTGCGCGCGGGTAGAGGAGCTTCGGCGACGAGTTGCACGTACTCGCCCCTTATAGGCGAGAAAACGCCGTAGTGCGGCCGAATCCGTGCACCGAGTGCTGGGATGCGCACGCCAGTCCTACGCCACTCGTGTGCGCCCACGACACCAAGAAGCTCGCGTAGGGGCATTGCGGACGGAGCGGTCGCTTCGTCGTAGACCTCGTTGCATGCCTGACGGACGTCGGGTGCACGCCGCAGGTCCAACGCGTAGTCGGAGTCCAGCAGCACCAACACCATCGCGAGCACGCGAGCGCGGCGCGCCTGATCTTGACGGTGTGCTTGAAACGTCGGGGCACGCGCTGTGGGGACGCGCCGGTCGAGAGCGCGTAGCAACTGGCGTGCGTTCTGGAAGTCGCCGCGCCACAACATGGCGACTCCGCGTTTGGCCAGGCGGTACGCGTGGTCGGCTGAGAGGTTGTCGTCCACCGCGACGGTGGAGGTCGGCGGCGGTGCGCCGTTCGCGGACCGCCACAGGGCAGTCCGGGGCTGGCCCGCCTCGGTCCACGAGACGAGCTGAGGTGCTGAAGTTGTCACGAGTCCGTTTCCGCTGCTGTGCTCGGCGATGCCTGAAAACGCGCCACCGGCCGCTGTGGGCGTGGTGGCGCGGAGGAGGGCTGGCTCGCCGGAGCTAGTAGAGGACAGCAGCGTGCGCGGGGTTCGTCACCCGGCAAGAATAGCTGAATGCAAACGTTGTTTCTTTGCTGGAGGTGAAGAAAGGAGAGCGCGACACTCCCGAAGGAAGTGCCGCGCCCCGTGCGCGTTTCGCGGGGTTACTGGTCGCACTTCTTCCACGCGAAGTGATAAATGGTGTTGACACTGCCGTCGGTGGAGTCCATCGACATGAAGCTGTGCCCGGTCGAGCTGCCCTTGCTCACCCGCAGCTCGCTGTTGACGTTCAGGTTGCGCTGTTCGCCGCAGGGGGCGTAGACCAGATCGGCGATGGCCGTCCTGTCGGTCGCCTGCCAGTTGTCGTTGAACGGGCCGCGGAAGGTGTGCCTGATGTGCGCGGTCGGCGAGGTGCCGGTGAAGTAGTAGTTCGCCTGCTCGATGCCGCTGGCGCCGCTCGCCAGGTTGGCGTAGCCGCGGTAGTCGGCCTGCGCGACCGCGTAGGTGAAGCCCTGCGGCACGTTCACCCTCAGGTTGAGCTGGCAGTTCTTCCTGATCTCGGTCGGGTCGGCGTCCCCGCCCGCCTGGGCGAGGTAGCGGCTGTAGGTCACGGTGAACGCGGTGTTGTCGTGGTTGACCGCCACCGCGGCGGTGCCTGCGGGGCAGCCGGAGCCGTTGACGCTGACCACGTCGACAGTGATCTTTCCGGGCGGAGGCGGCGCGTCGTCGGCCAGTGCCGGTGAGGGCACCGCCAGCAGGGATAACAGCACACCGGCGACCGTCGCGGTTCTCAACATGGAAATACCTCCGCTGCATTTAGGGCATGGGGGAAGGGTGTCACCTATATGGCGGTAGCAGGTGATTGAGGCGTTCTTTCTCGCTGCGCAGGGCTGAAGAACGCCACGATTGTAGGGGGATCCCGATGGGTGTGCATGCATCCAAATGGATGTCGTTACAGTGCTCCGTCCATCCCTTAACTGATTGCGCGATCAATATTTCCGCGATTGCGGAGAATGCTGCGCCGTTCAGTGGCCTTCCCCCTCGGGGGCGGGCTCGTTAGGTTGGCCCGTATGAGGAAGCGCTGGTCTGTCGCTGTGGTTGCTGCCCTGCTCGCCTCGCTGACGGTCGCGGCTCCCGCGCACGCGAGCGCGTCGGTCGCCCGGTGCGTGTTCACGCCGACTCCGGACGACCCCGCCGCGAAGCCGGTCCGCGCGCCACGCTCGCGTGCGAAGGCGCGCGGGACCGTCGACGTGACCATCAGGACCAACTACGGCGAGATCGATGTCGAACTCGACCGCGCCAACGCACCGTGCGCTGTGCACAACCTGCTTTCTCTTGCGCGGCAGCGCTTCTACGACAAGACGCGGTGCTGGCGGTTGACGAACTCCGCTCGGTTGGGCGTCCTGCAGTGCGGTGACGTCTACGCGGCCGAGAAGGGCGGTCCCGGCTACAAGTTCGACGACGAGGTCACCGGCAAGGAGACCTACCCGCGCGGAACTGTCGCGATGGGCAACTTCGGGCCTGACACCAACGGATCCCAGTTCTTCGTCGTGCACAGCTTCGCCAACATCAAGCCCGCGTACACCGTGCTGGGCCGGGTCACCAAGGGCATGCGCGTGCTGGACCGCATCGTGGCCAACGGGATCATCCCCGGGCCCACCGATCCGCTCGACGGCGCGCCCGCGAAGCCGGTGAAGATCCTCGGCATTCGGTGAGACGATATCCGCCCAACCACCCTCGTCTCGCACGAACGGGTGAGGTTTTCCGGGCTGTCCCAACGGGTCTGCCCAGGTGATGTCCGGAATGTCCTTGCTGATCACAGCGTGTCCACTGAGGAATTTTCGCGCTTCTAGCACAGGGGTTTGACGCGTTCTTCGACGGGTTCGCGGTGCCGCATGATGGATTGCGCGGTGCCAGCCGGTGCCGTATCACGGTTCAGCTTGAGTCGCGGGTCGACCGCGGAGCCCCGGGCTGGGTGGAGGTCCTTGTGAGCGCAGGTCACCGGTCGTCGTCCGGGTCCGACGACGTTCCCAGACAGGTGACCGCGCCGTCGAGCGAGACCCGTCCCTTCGGCACCATCCGCGGCAAGCTGCTGCGCATCCTCGCGCTCTGCCTGACCGTCGTGGTCGTCCTGCTGGGCATCGAGGTCGCCTCCGTCGTCCGGCGCGACTTAGCCGCCCGCGCCACCTCCGAATCGGTGACCGTCGAGATCACCGTGCAGCGGCTCGTGCACGAGGTCCAGCGCGAGCGCGGCATCAGCAGCGTGTTCCTCTCCGGCCACTACGAGTTCGGGCCGCTGTTCCAGGAGTACCGGGCCCGCACCGATGCCGCGCAGCGCGAGGTCGTCCAGCTCCTCGGCCAGGTGCCCGCCGACACCGCCGCGGCGGTGCGCCCGATGCTCGACCGGCTCAGCGACCTCTCCGCGACGCGGAGCAAGATCGACTCGAAGACGATCGGCTTCAACGCCAGCCACGACTACTTCACCGAGCGCATCGCGGCGCTCAACCAGGGCTACCTCGACTTCAACCTGATCAACGACAGGGAACTGCAGCACGGGCTCTTCGCCATGCGCTCCCTCGCCAACGCCAAGGAGCGCACCGGCCAGCAGCGGTCGTTCCTCAACGGCATCTTCAACTCCTCCGGCAACCGCTTCAGGGACGACGAGTACGTCACGCTCCTCGACATCCTCGCCAACAAGCAGGTCGCGCTCGCCGAGTTCACCCGCCAGGCCACGCCGGCCCAGCGGCAGCGGTTGGACCGCGCGCAGAGCACACAGGTCGCCGCGGACATCGCCAAGGCGGAGCGGATCGCGGTCGCGGCTTCCGGGGGCGCGTTGCCCGAGCGGGTCAACTCCCGCGCGCACCACGACTGGATGACCGCCTACATCGACGAGCTCCAGGGCGTGCTGCAGAGCGTCGCCGACGACATCCAGGGACGCGCCGACACGCTGCAGAACGAGGCCACGACGGAGCTGGTCGTCGTCATCCTCGTGGTGCTGCTGGTGATCGCGCTGCTGCTGTGGATGTTCGTCGACACCAACCGCTCCATCATCGGCCCGCTGGCGGTGCTCGCGGAGGACGCCGAGGACATCGCGACCCGGCGCCTTCCGGAGGCCGTCGCCGCGCTCCAGACCGCTCAGGAGCACGAACGACCACCACCGCCCGAGCCGATGCGGGCGCCAGCGGGGGCGGGAGCGGAGATCCACTCGGTGACCCGTGCGCTGGACCGCGTGCAGTCGACCGCCTTCGCGCTGGCCAACGAGCAGACCGTGCTGCGCCGCAACACCAGCGAGTCCATGGCGAACCTGGGCCGCCGCAACCAGAACCTGCTGCGCCGCCAGCTGGCGTTCATCACCGACCTGGAGCAGGAGGAGCTGGACCCGGCCGTGCTGGCCAACCTCTTCCAGCTCGACCACCTCGCCACCCGCATGCGGCGCAACGCGGAGAGCCTGCTGGTCCTCGCGGGCACCACAAGCCCTCGGCAGTGGACCGAACCGCTCCCGGCGGTCGACGTCGTGCGCGCGGCGCTGGCCGAGGTCGAGGACTACCACCGGGTGGTGTTCCGGCGGATCGACGACCAGTTGGTGGCGGGCGCGGTGGCCGCGGAGATCGCGCACATGCTGGCCGAGCTGATCGAGAACGGGCTGTCGTTCTCCCCGCCGGAGGTGGAGGTCGAGATCTACGGCCGCCGCGTGCCGAACGGCTACACGCTTGCCGTGATCGACCACGGCATCGGCATGTCCGCCGACGCGATGGCCAAGGCCAACACCCGGCTCGGGGGCAAGGAGAACTTCCTGGTCGCTCCGACCCGCTTCCTCGGTCACTACGTGGTCGGCCAGCTCGCCAAGCGGCTCGGTGTCCAGGTCAACCTGGCCGAGTCCCCGGCGAGCGGGGTAACCGCGCGGATCGTGCTGCCGACGTCCCTGCTGGTGACCGGCCCCGCGACGCGCCCCGTCGCGGAGGAGGAGCCCGAACTTCTCCGGCGGGCGCACGTCATCCCGCCACAGGCCGTTCCTGAGTCCGCCGAGCCGGTGCCCGCTCCGGTGGCGGTCGCCGTGCTGGAACCCGAACCCGTCCCGGACAACGTGACGCAGCACCAGCGGCCGAGCGGGGAGCGCACGCGCAACGGGTTGCTCAAACGCGTTCCCCGCAACCAGGGGAGCAACCAGAACCGCGGTGTGCGCGCCGTGCCCAAGCCCCCGGTCACCGACCGCACGCCCGCCCAGGTGCGCAGCATGCTCTCGGACTTCCGGGGCGGCCACAAGCGTGGTGAGCGCGCGTCCCGCGACTCGCCGATGGACCAGGCCGGTCCGCTCCCCGTGTCACACCAGAATGCAGAGGAACCCAGGTGACGGCCGAGCTGAACACAACACCCGAGACGTTCAACTGGTTGCTGGCCAACTTCGTCCGCAGCACCGACGCCGTGCGCGACGCGGTCGCGGTCTCCTCGGACGGGCTGCTGCTGGCGACCTCGGGTGGCCTGGACCGGACGGAGGCCGACCAGCTCTCCGCGATCGTCTCCGGCCTGGTCAGCCTCAGCCGTAGCGCCGCGCGGCGGTACGAGTTCGAGGGCTTGAAGCTGATCATGATCGAGATGCAGCGGGGCTTCCTGCTGGTCTCCTCGATCAGCGACGGCAGCTCGGTCGGCGTGCTGACGGAGCGGGACTGCGACATCGGCCTGATCGGCTACGAGATCGCCGTGCTCGCCGAGCGCGCAGGCGACCTGCTCACCCCGGCGTTGATCACCGAACTGCGAGGGCAGCTGGCGCTATGACCGATGGTCCCCGACTGCCGGACTCCCGCATGATCCCCGGCCTCGAGTCGCGCGAGGCGTGGTCGGCCGCGCGGCCCCAGGGGCCGGTCACCACCGGCTCGGCTGAGGCGGGCGACTCCTTCGTCCGGCCCTTCATCGTCACCGGTGGCCGCACCGCGCCCCGCACCGGCGGGCTCCGGGTGGACACCCTGGTCCGGGCGCGGCCCGGCGCCGTCGACTCCGCGCTGGAGTTCGAGCGGCTGAGCATCGTCCGGCTGTGCGCCGAGCGCGCGCTGTCCGTGGCCGAGGTGGCCGCCGGCATCGGTGTCCCCCTCGGCGTCGCGCGAATCCTCATCGCCGACCTCATCGCCGAGAACCTCCTGGACCACCAGGAGTCCACCGCCCTTTCTGGTCACGCCATCGAGAGGATCAGAGATCTTGTCCGGGCACTCTGAGCACACCCCGGCGGCCTGCCCGCTGCCGGTCAAGATCGTTGTCAGCGGTGGGTTCGGCGTCGGCAAGACGACGCTCATCGGGGCGATCTCGGAGATCGAGCCGTTGACCACCGAGGCGGCGATGACCGAGGTCTCGGTCGGCGTCGACGACACCGCCGTGCTCCCGGACAAGAGCACGACCACCGTCGCCTTCGACTTCGGCCGCATCACGCTGGACAGCTCCTACGTGCTGTACATGTTCGGAACGCCCGGGCAGGAGCGGTTCTCGTTCCTGTGGGACGACGTCTCCGACGGTGCGCTCGGCGCGATCCTGCTGGTGGACACCAGGCGGATCGAGGACTGCTACCCGGTGATCGACTACTTCGAGGAGCGGGAGATGCCGTTCGTCGTCGCGGTCAACACCTTCGACGGCGCCGACCGCTTCGAGACCGAGGAGGTTCGCGAGGCGCTCGGGGTCTCCGCGGACACCAAGATCGTGCACTGCGACGCCCGCAACCGCGCTTCGGTGAAGGGTGTTCTGGTCGAGCTCATCGAGAACGTGTTGCTGCAGCACGATTCTCGACACAGCTCGGACACGGAGGCGCCGGAGCGGCTCGTCACCGGTTAGCCTCGCCAGGAGTCCGTCGACTCCTGGGGGTGGCTGACCATGACCGATTCGTGGGGGATCTCCGGCCCGGCGTTCCTCGCCCTGTACGGCGTGTTGATCATCGGCGTGCTGCTGGTGAACAGCGTCTGGGCGCGACGTCAGCGGCGGGCCGGTGAGCACGGTGTGCCCGTGGGGACGTTGATCCCGCCGCCGTACCACTTGGCGTTCCTGGTGGGTGGCGCGCGCCGTGCCGCGGAGACCGCGCTGGCCACGCTGCTCGCGGACGGGCGGCTGCGCATCGCCAGCACCGGTGTGGTGAGTCGCACCTCCGGTGGGGTCACGTCGGACCCGCTGGAGAACGCCGTGCTGGACAAGGCGAACACCGTGCGGGCGCGGACCGTCGTGGATCGGGCGATGGAATCGTCTGCCTGCGCTGCGATCGCGGACGATCTCGCTGATCGGGGCCTGCTGGTGCCGCAGTCGGTGGCACGGAATCGACTGCGGTGGATCTCCTTGCTGTTCCTCGCGGTGGGCGCGGTCGGAGTCCTTCGCGTCGTTGACGGGGTGTCGGCTGCGCGGCCGGTCGGTTTCCTGATCCCGCTCGTGGTGATCGCCGGTATCGCCGCGCTGGTCGCGCGGGCTGCGTCCCGGCGCGTTCAGGCTGGTAAGCGGACCGCGCTCGGGGATCGTGTCGCCGCTGAGGCGCGTGGTCGCCATGACCACCACGCGGACGAGCCGGATCTGGTCGGAGTCTCCACCTTCGGCTTCGCTGCTGGGGCGGTGCTCTTCGGCGGCTTGGCGCTCTACCCCGATGCTCAGATCCAGGACGCGCTCACCTACGCCCCGCCACCGGTGTCCGGCGGCTCCGATGGCGGTGGTGGCGGTGACAGTGGCGGCAGCAGCTGTGGTGGTGGCGGCGGTTGCGGTGGAGGATGCGGGGGCTGTGGCGGCTGAGCCCCCGCGCGTTCGTCCTCCGTCGGGTGTCGTGCCAGTTCCAGCGTCGTGAGTCCAGGTTCCGCGTCGGTTCAAGGGCTGTCGCGGCGCGGGCGGTGCAGCAGCTCTGGGTGGCGTGACAGGTCAGGCGCTGCGGGTGGGTCAGGCGTTGTGGGAGCGGCGGTCGTAGGAGACCGCGTAGGCGTCGTGGCGGAACGCCAGGATCGGGTCGGCGGAGAGGGCGATGCCGTCCGTGACGCGGGTCGGGTCGAAGATCTCGGCGGCCCAGTGGGCCTGGTCGGCCACGGGCGCGGTGATCTCCAGACGGCCCGCGACGATCTCCTCGCGGTCGGTGGGCCACGTCCGGGTGGCGTTGTCGGTCGGATCGCCCGGCTCGGCCAGCTGAACGTGCAGGGTGAAGCCGACCGGGCCGTCCGCGAGGCGCTGCGCCAGTTCTGCGGTCAGGTACTCGGGCTCCTGGGCCAGACCGTCCACTTCGGACAGATCCTGGACGCCGGTGTCGGGCTCCCAGCGGTAGCGGACGAACTGGCTCTGTCCCTGGGCGTTCGTCCACTCGAACGCGTGGATGGCCCAGTAGCGGACCGTGCCGTAGCTGACCGGGATCGGCATAGTCGCCACGGCCTGGAAGCCCGCCGCGGCCTCGGGGTTCTGTTGGATGTACGCGCCGAGCCTGGCGGGGTCGGGCGCGCCGGTGACCGGGTCCTTTTCCAGTGCTCCCAGCAGGTTGAGGAAGTTCTGCGGAGTGGAGGCCAGGAACACCGGGAGGTTCACCGCGACGAGGTCGGTCGCCGTGCCGTTCGGCAGGTGGAACTTCACCGCCATGCCGCGCCCGGCCCGCGCGCCGTCGAGGATGCTCGGGCTGCCGTTGGAGTTGGAGAAGCGGACCGTCGCGGCCACCTCCGTGTGCTGGAGGTGGGCCGCGCTGGTCAGCCCCGCCGCGTCACCGCTCGGCGTGAACGTGGCGTCGAAGCACACGCCGCGCGCGTGGGCCCTGCGGTAGCCGGGGAACGCCCCGGAGACGCGTTCCATGCTGTCGACGACGTCGACCGCGAGCGTGGACGTGGTGGGGTGGCTCGTCATGGCCGCAGAGTAAGCGTTTTCCGCTGAAACTCCTGGTCAGGCTGTCGGTTGAGGGGTGTAGACCTCAGCCGAGATTCAATTGCTCGGTGTACTCCTGCGCGTATTCCGCGGCCAGGGCCTCGACGCGTCCTTCTGGCCAGCACGGGGTCTCGCCGCGCAGCCACTGTGCGAGCAGGTCGATGTGCACGTGCCACGCGCCGAGCGCCGTCGTGCGCTGGTCGGCCTGGGCCGAGGTCCCGGTCTGGGTGAGAACCAGCCGCGCGCCGCCGTTGCCCTGACGTAGCTCCCAGCGGATGACGCCGCCCTGCCACGAGTACTCCAGCAGCTCCCGCTCCTGGACCGCGGTGATGGGACCGACCTCGACGTAACCGGTGGTGAAGCGCAAGGGGGGCTCCGCGCCGACCTCCGGAGCGGAGTCGATCAGCAGGGCCCAGACCTCGGTCTGCGACTTGGTGAGGTTGCGCTCGAAGCGGACCGTCCAGCCGTCCTCGGTTTCCAGCAGCTCGCCGCGTGCCAGGCCGAACAGGGCCACGTACTCGTCGTGGCGCGGACCGTAGGGAGCGGCTTCGGTGATCTCCTGGCCGTCGAGGAGCTGTTCCAGCGCGGTGAGGCAGCCCTCCCAGCCGGTCGCGAAGCTCGCGGCGCCCGCGCGGTCGTCGAAGGCGTGCGTGAAGACGAGCACGCAGCCGTCGCCGTTCTCACGCAGCTCCCACCGCAGCGCCTCACCCTCCCAGGTGAAGGCGAACAGGTGCGGCGGCTCGAAGTCGGTGATCGTGCCCTTGGTCGGCGCCCCGTCATCACCCTCGAAGACGAAGAGGATGGTGGCGCCCTGCTTCAGCTCGGTGTGCATCGCGGCGGGGAACCACTGCTTCGAGTGCTCGGGGTCGGTGATCGCGCGCCACACCTTCGCGACCGGGTGCGCCAGCTCGCGCTCGAAGTGCAGCACGTTGCGGCCGTCGACCGCGCTCAGTTCGCCGTTGCGGGCCATGGTGGTCCCTCACTCGCTCTCGTTCTCGGTCATCACGTCGAGGTAGTTCTCCAGTGCGTCCAGCCGCCCCGCCCACAGGCGCCGGTACGGATCGAGCCAGCCGTCCAGTTCCGCGAGCGGCCCCGGGTTCAGCTCGTACCAGCGGCGCTGAGCCTCCTGACGGACCCTGACCAGGCCCGCCTCGCGCAGCACGCGCAGGTGCTTGGAGGTTCCCGGCTGGGTCAGGCCCAGCTCCTCGCTCAGCTCGCCGACGAGGTGCGGACGGCTGAGCAGCAGGTCAAGGATGCGGCGGCGGCTCGGCTCGGCGACGACCTCGAAGACGGTGGACACCGCGTCAATGTAACTCGTCGGGCATATAACCGCCAGGGCATGTTTGCAGAACGCGGGCGACGAATTCCGACTTGCCGGTCGTGTACGCCTCGCGGTCGGCGCCGTGCGAGGCGGACAACTGCCGCTTCAGCGCCGCGTACTCCCGCAGCAGGTCGGGGTTGGCGCGCAGCGCGTCGCGAAAAGCGAGCTGGTCGCGCCACCGTTGGTGCCCGGCGGAGACCAGGTGCAGGTGCGCGACGCGGTGCTGGCCGGACGCGTCGGGGCGGACGAAGAGCCGCCGCCACGGTCGCTCGTCCAGCTCGGGAGGCACGAGGTGCCATCCGTCGTCGAGCAGCGGGGCGTGCGCGGCGCCGTCGGTGTGCTCGCGAACGGAGGCCATCAGGTCGACGATCGGTTTTGCGGCCAAGCCGGGAACGGCGGTTGAGCCGATGTGCTCCACGCCCTCGGCCAGCCACGGCTCCAGCAGCTCAACGAGCCGTGCCCGTTCCGCGCCGGCGCGGTCGGCCCAGAGTTGCTGGTGCGAGACGACGACCGCTTTTTCGGTCGCCCACGCGGGGAAGTCAGCCACGCGATGACGCTAGCCGGAGCTCACCGGACGGGCAGGACGAGTTGTTCCAAGAGGCGGTCGGCGTCCGCGTCAGGGTCCAGCGTGAGGCCGGTGTGGACGGGACCGGCGCGGACGACCGTGCTGCGCGGCGCGGTCAGCCAGCGGAAGCGACGGCCGATCGCCTCCTCGGCGGCGAGTCCCGCGCGCTCTGACGCCGCGCAGACCTCGGCGAACGCCTGCACCGCCCGCCCGACCGCGTCAGGATCGGCGGTCGGGTCGAGCGCGCGCAGCCGGTCCGCGTCCAGGTGCGTCCGCGAGCCGAGGTAGTCCAGCCTGCGGCAGTACAGCAGCACTCCGGCGTTGATCGACTCGCCGCGTTCGGCGCGCGGCACGACCTGGAGCACGGCGTACTCGAAGACGTGTCGCCGATCGGTCACTTCCCGCCACCCTTGGTCAGCCAGTCCGGTCGGTTCGCCCCGACCTTCGTCGGCGTTCGATCCTTCCTGATCGTCGGGTCCGGCAGCCACGCGGTGCTCGCGGCGGCGCGCGCGGCGAGCTGGTCGACGTACGCCACGCGCAGGTCGTCGGGCGTGTCGAAGCCGGGCTCCTCGGCCAGCCACACGTCCGGGACCTCGGCCAGCGCGGCCTCCAGCACCTCGCGGGTGACCAGCGGCGCGAACGCGGCGTCGGCGGCGGCCACGTCGGGGACGAAGTCGATCAGGACGTGGTCGCTCGCGTCGTAGGGCTTGGCCACCCAGCTCTCCCGGCGTGGCCAGTTGTGGTGGAAGGTCAGCGCCGAACCGTGGTCGATGAGCTGCGGCGAGCCGTGCCAGGACAGCATGTTCGGGTTCTTCCACGACCGGTCGACGTTGCCGATGAGGCCGTCGAACCACACGACCCGCCCGGCGAACTCCGAGTCCACGGCGAACGCGGTCGGGTTGAGGTCCAGCGCGCCGGGCAGGTAGTCCATGCCCAGGTTGAGGCCGCCGCTGGCGCGCATCAGGTCCTGGATGTCCTGGTCGGGTTCGCTGGTCGCGAGCACCGGGTCCAGCTCGACCGCCACCAACCGCGGCACTGGAAGGCCCAGTGCGCGGGCGATGTGCGCGCTGACCACCTCAGCGACCAGCACCTTGCGGCCCTGGCCCGCGCCGCGGAACTTCACCACGTAGGTGCCGAGGTCGTCGGCCTCCATGATCCCCGGCAGTGACCCGCCCTCGCGCAGCGGTGTGACGTACCGGATCGCGGTCACCTGGTCCACGCTTGCTCGCCTTTCCAGTCGGGCGTGACGGGGGTGAAACTGCCGAAGCGCCGTTCGAGCGCCTCGGCGGCGGTGAGGCACAGGTCCTCGCGGAAGCGCGCGCCGATCACCTGGACCCCCATCGGCACACCGTCCACGACGCCGGTCGGCACCGCCACCGCGGGCACGCCGACGAGCGAGGTCACGGTGTTCAGGCTGATCGCCAGCGTGGCGCGCATGTGCTCCTCCGGGCCGGACACCCGTGGCCGCGGACCACCGATGAGCTGGGTGCTGACCGGACCGACCACGAGCGGGTACCGCTGCTGGAACCGCGCCCAGTCGCGCGCTATTCCGTGCCGCTCACCGGTGACCCGCACGTAGTCCTCCAGAGAACTCGGCGGCATGCGTTCCATGGACAGCTCCATGTGCCGGGCGCTCTCCTCGGTCAGCAGTGGTCGGATGCGCGGCCACGACAGACCGAACTCGGTGCTGATCAACTTCCCGTAGGCGGTCAGCGCGTCGGTGTAGCGCGGCAGCTCCACCTCCTCCACCGCGTACCCGGCATCGCCCAGGACCGCGGCGGCGCGTTCCACGGCGGCTCGGACGTCCGGGTGCACGCCGAACCCGCCCGGATCGGCGACCACGCCGACCCGGATCGGCTCGGACAGCGGAGGTCCGTCCAGTGGTACGGGCAGCGCGAGCGGGTCGTCCACGTCGGGACCGGCGAGCACGTGAAAAGCGGCACGGAGATCCGTGACGGTGCGTGCGATCGGTCCATCAACCGGCAGCAGCTGGGACGCCAGCGTCGGCTCGGTCCCACCGACGCGGTGGTCGGACGGCAAGCGCCCGTGACTCGCCTTCAGGCCCGTGACGCCGCAGCACATCGCGGGAAGCCGGATCGAGCCGCCGGAGTCGTTGCCCAATCCGAGCGCGGCCATGCCCGCGGCGACGGCCGCGCCATCTCCTCCGCTGGTCCCGCCGGGGGTCTTCGTCCGGTCCCACGGGTTCACGGTCGTGCCGAACAGTTGGCTGGTGCAGTCGTTGCCGTTGAGGGTCAGGTCGGGCATGTTGGAGCGGCCGATCGGGATCGCGTCAGCGGCGCGCAGCCGCCGGACCTGCGGCGCGTCCGACTCCGCTATCGCGTGTTCGAAGTGCGGGACGCCGTGCGTCGTCGCGGAGCCCCGGACGTCGATGTTCTCCTTCACCGTGAACGGGACCCCGGCCAGCGCACCGAGCCGCTCCCCGGACGCCCTGCGGCGGTCGATGTCCTCGGCGGCGGCCAGCGCCTCGCGCTCCAAAGTCCTGGTCACGGCGTTGACTGCCGGGTTGACCTCGGTGATCCGGTCCAGGTGCGCGCGGATGACCTCCACCGCGCCGACCTCTCCCGAGCGCACCGCCGCGGCCAGCTCGGTCGCGTTCTGCGTCCACATGCCAGTCAAGATACAAACCTGTATCTGAAAACACTAATGTATATTTGTGGGATGCGTCTGACCAGGGAACAGAGCCGCGCGCAGACTCGGGAACGGCTCCTTGCGGCCGCCGCGGAGCTGTTCGCCGAGCGTGGCGTCAACGGCGCCTCGGTGGAGCAGATCGCGGAGCGCGCCGGGTACACGCGGGGCGCCTTTTACGGGAACTTCGACGACAAGCACCAGCTGGTCGGCGAGCTGTTGAAGCAACGAACACTGCGCGAACTGGGCGAGGTCACCGCGCTCCAGAAGAGTGAGAACCCGTGGGAAGCCGTCCGCGAGTGGAACCGCGCCCGTGCTGAGAACCTGACCGAGTGGCTGGCACTGCGGACCGAGCTGATGCTCTACGCGCTGCGCAACGAGGAGATCCGGCCGCAGCTCGCGCAGCGCGAGACGATCGCCCGCGACGCGCACGCCCGGAGCATCGAGCGCGTCTTCGCGGGCAAGCAGCCGCCCGCCGATCCGGCGTTCCTGGCGCTGATCGTGCACGCGCTGGAGGACGGCCTGCTCATCCAGCGGCTGCTGTTCCCCGGCGAGATCGCCGACGACGTGGTCGTGGACGCCGTTGAGCTGCTGATGCGCACCTGGACCCGCTCGGCGGAGGGCTGAGCCCGACCAGCATGCTTCTCGGCATGAGCGCCACCCTCGTCGCCAAGGACCTCAGCGCCGGTCACGGCGATCGCACCCTGTTCTCCGGACTCGACCTCGTCGTCGCGCCCGGTGAGGTGATCGGCCTGGTCGGGGTCAACGGCGCGGGCAAGTCCACCCTGCTCAAGACGCTCGGCGGCCTCATCCCGCCGGAGCAGGGCGTCGTCCAGCTCAGCCCGCCGTCGGCGACCATCGGCTACCTCCCGCAGGAGCCCGAGCGCCGCGCCGACGAGACCGTGCGCGCGTTCCTCGGGCGCCGAACCGGGGTCACCGGCGCGCAAGCGGAGATGGACCGCGCGGCGGAGGCGCTGGCCACCGGCGACCCCGGCGCGGACGACGGCTACGCGATCGCGCTGGAGCGCTGGCTCGCGCTCGGCGGGGCGGACCTGGAGGAGCGGGCCGAGCAGGTGGCCGACGACCTCGGCCTGACGATCAGCCTCGACCAGCCCATGGCCTCGCTCTCCGGCGGCCAGGCGGCGCGCGCGGGCATGGCCTCGCTGCTGCTGAGCCGCTACGACGTCTTCCTGCTCGACGAGCCCACCAACGACCTGGACCTGGACGGCCTCGACCGCCTGGAGAAGTTCGTGACCGGCCTGCGTGCCGCGACGGTGCTGGTCAGCCACGACCGCGAGTTCCTGACCAGGACGGTGACCTCGGTCGTCGAGCTCGATTTCGCGCAGCAGCAGGTCTCGGTCTACGGCGGCGGGTACGCGGCCTACCTGGAGGAGCGCGAGGTCGCCAGGCGGCACGCCCGTGAGGACTACGAGGAGTTCGCCGACACGAAGGCGGCGCTGGAGGCCAGGGGACAGACGCAGCGGTCCTGGATGGAGAAGGGCGTCAAGAACGCGCGTCGCAAGGCCAAGGACAACGACAAGCAGGGGCGCGCGTTCCGGTCCGAGGCGACGGAGAAGCAGGCTTCCAAGGCGCGGCAGACCGAGCGCATGATCGAACGCCTGGAGGTGGTCGAGGAGCCGCGCAAGGAGTGGGAGCTGCGCATGGAGATCGCGGCCGCGCCCCGCTCCGGCTCGGTGGTGGCCTCGCTGCGGGCGGCGGTGGTGCAGCGCGGGGACTTCACGTTCGGGCCGGTCGACCTCCAGATCGACTGGGCCGACCGCGTCGCGATCACCGGCGCGAACGGCGCTGGCAAGTCCACGTTGCTCGCCGCGATGCTGGGACGGGTCGCGCTGGACGAGGGCCACGCCACTCTCGGCTCCGGTGTCCAGGTCGGCGAGATCGACCAGGCACGGGGAGCGTTCCTCGGCGAACAGTCCCTTTTGGACAGTTTCGCCGCGCAGGTGCCGGACTGGATGCCCGCGGACATCCGGACGCTGTTGGCGAAGTTCGGCCTCCGCGCGCAGCACGTCCTGCGCCCCGCCGCCTCGCTCTCGCCGGGCGAGCGCACGCGCGCCGGACTCGCGCTGCTCCAGGCGCGCGGGGTGAACCTGCTGGTGCTCGATGAGCCGACGAACCACCTCGACCTCCCCGCGATCGAGCAGCTGGAGTCGGCGCTGGAGTCCTATACCGGAACTCTGTTGCTGGTGACGCACGACCGGCGGATGCTGGACGCGGTTTCCACCACGCGGCGGATCGAAGTGGTGGCGGGCCGCGTGCACGACCGTTGAACAGGGGCGAACCGTGGAAGCACTGCGCGCTTTGGTCAGGAAGTGGCCGCGCCAAGGCACGATCACGTGGCCGCTTCCGTTGCGCGAGGACGTCTTCGAGCTGGCCGTTCTCGGCGGTCCCCTCGATGGCGAGAGCGCCGCGATGATGGTGCTCGCCGCTGCTCGCTCCGGCGACACCGCACACGCGGAAAGCGTGCTGGCCAAGGCGGATTCGCGGTTCTGGCGCCTCCTCGACATCGGGGTGCGGCGCGTGGTGTCGTTCCAGGTGATCAGGGAGCGGCTGCTCAGCACCGAGGTGTCTCGTCTTGATCTTGTGATCGCCGCGTGCTGGAACGACGGTCACGTGCGCGAGCTGGCGTTGGCAGAACTGTGCGCGGTGGACAGTCCGCTGGCGGGGCCGGTCCTCGCGCTGCGCGCGGCCGACTGGGTTCCGGAGATCTGTGAGCGGGCACAGGTGATCTGCGCGGAGCGCCTGGCCGTCGATCCTGTCACCGCGCTCGCCGGCCTCGGGCCGGTCGCCTTCGCGCTGGAGAACCGCGTGGCCGGGTCCTGGCTCGTGTCCGTTGTGGACAGTGCGCTGGTTGATGGGCGAGTTCTCCTTGCCGCAATGGGGAATCCGAGTCGCCGCGTTCGTCGCGCCGCCTACCTGAAGGGGATCGCCGAAGATCGCCTCGACATTGCGACCCTGAGCGACGCGGCACTGCGCGACCCGGATCAGTCCAACCGTCGTCTGTGCGCGGAGGCCGCCGCACGGCTGGCTCGGCTGAGCGGGGAAGTCGACGCCGTTCGCGTGCTGCTGAACAGTCGCTCGGCGGTGGTGCGCGCGGAGGCCATCTACACGCTGGGTGAGGTCGACGTCGCCGTCGACGCGTTGTGCGACCGCAGCGGCGCTGTCCGACAGGTCGCGCAAGTGTTGGTGCGCAGGGCCGAGCTCGACCCCGCCGAGCACTACCGCCGCCTCCTGCCCGATCCCTGGGCGGTGGCGGGGCTCGGAGAGACGGGAACGGCTGCGGATGTGGACAACCTGCTGCGGTGCTTGAAAGATCTACGCGTCCGCACCCGCGCGGAGGCGGTTCGAGCGCTGCGGCGGCTCGGGCACGCGGACACCAAGACCTTCGTGCCATTGCTCGACGACCCGGCGCCGGGAGTGGTGAAGCAAGCCACGACGTCCTTGCAGGGCAAGAGTTTGCCTGAGGAATTCCTGTTCGGACTCATCGAACCCGGCCGTGCCAGGGTGGTGCGCCTCGCCGGGCACCGCCTGCTCCGCGGGAGCGGTGTCGCGCCGCGGCTCATCGCGGACCTGGAGCTGCTCGGCGATCCTGAGCTGGGTGGGGCTGCGCGCGAGGACCTGCTGAACTGGCTGGCCAGAGAAGCGGCGTCCGCGTACCCGTCGCCGACCCCGGCGCAGGTGGGGCGACTGCGCGAGCTGACCGCCGCCGCCGAGGCCGAGCTGGGCCCCGGTGTCGTGCGCGAGCTGAGATTTCACCTTGATATGTAAGGGTTTCAGGTACGGCTGGTGGTCAGAGCCGGATGCCGTCCCGCGTGGGCGAATGACGGCGGGCCAGACGGGTGTACTTGGGTCGGGGGCCTGTCCTCCCCGGTGATCAGGTCTACTCTCCGAATTCGATCCAGCGTTCCAGCCCCAGACCCCGGCTGGCCTTGTTGCCTGAGTGCCTACCGAGGTCGGAGTTGGGTGATGACTGAGTCGGCGGAGAACGTGTTCGCGGCCATGCGTCGAACCGCGAGCCAGCCACGCAACCACGCGGAGACGCGACTGACCGCCAGGGTGTGCGCCGCGCGCCGCTCTGCCTACACCGGCGAGCCACCGACGCACGCCGTCGCCGCTGTCGGCTACCGCAGGACGAACCAGCTGGACAACTGCTCGGCCGCGCAGCGCCGGTTCCGCATGCTGCTCGCCCTGGTGGTGTTCAACGACGGCATCGGTCCCACGTCGATCGACCAGGGCCTCACAGCGCGGTGGCGGTTCGCGCGGTGGGGATTGAACTGGACAGCCGTCGAGTCGGTCGCGATCTCGCCGCTGCGGGACGAACTGGTGATCTTCACCGAGAACCCGCTCGCGCTGGCGCGGGCCCTGGCCGCGCGGCCTGCCAGGGTGAACCCGCAGGGCGTGCCGGGACTCCGGCCGCTCAACGCACATCCGAAGGGGCAGTGGTTCCGTTTCGTGCACCTGCCCACCAAGGCGTTGTTGCGGGTGCGCCTCGCGGAGACACAGCTACCGCCGCTGGACGGGTTGGGGCCGTGGAACGGGGCGGAGGGACTCACCACCGCGGAGCGGGAGACCATCGGCGCGCTGCCGGTCGTCTCGCCCGATGCTGAGCACCTGCTCGCGGCCCTGACCGTCCGGCTGACCGTGGACCACCCGGGAGGGCGGTGGGCGATCAGCTCCCAGGTGGTGCGCGGTCCCGACCCCGGCCGGGCGGGGCCGCTGTGGTCGCGGCTGTGGGGGGAGGGCACCACCTGGGAGCTGCGCGGCCGCAGCCTGATGGCCGCGGTCGCGCTCGCCTCGGCGCTCACCGATCCGGACATCGGCCTGTCCGGGGTGGGGGTGACCGAGATGAGCGAGAGTCTGATCGTGCTGCGGTACCGCGGATCGACGCTGCGCATCGTCATTCCCAAGCCGGGTCGTCGTTGAGCGAGGGCGAGCAACCGATCCCCAGGCAAGCTCGCCACGGCACGTGCCATGTCACCGTGCCGTGGCGAGCGCCTCCAGGACCTGAGCGCTACCGGTTGAGGCCCTTGTCGAACCCGGCTCGCCGCAGGGCGTCCGCGAGTGCGCCGCCGCCAGAACCACCGGCGGAGCCGCTGGAGCTGCTGTTCCCGCGCTGCTGACCGCCACCGCGACGTGGACCGCCTCCGCCGCCGCGCTGACCGCCGCCGCCGCTGGTGCGCGCGGCGGGCTCCGGAGTGTCCTGGAGCCGCAGGGTCAGCGAGATGCGCTTGCGGGGGATGTCCACGTCGAGGACCTTCACGCGCACGATGTCGCCGGACTTGACCACGTCGTGCGGGTCCTTGACGAAGGTGTTGGACATCGCCGACACGTGGACGAGGCCGTCCTGGTGCACGCCGATGTCCACGAACGCGCCGAACGCGGCGACGTTGGTGACAACGCCCTCCAAGGTCATGCCGGGCTTGAGGTCGGCCAGCTTCTCGACACCGTCGGCGAAGGTCGCGGTCTTGAAGGCCGGACGCGGGTCGCGGCCCGGCTTGTCCAGCTCCTTGATGATGTCGGTGACCGTCGGCAGACCGAACGTGTCGTCGACGAACGCCTGCGGGTCGAGGCTCTTGAGCACGCGGGTGTTGCCGATCAGCGACGCGACCTCGCTGCCGGTGTTCTGCAGGATGCGGTGCACGACCGGGTAAGCCTCGGGGTGCACGCTGGAGGAGTCGAGCGGGTCGTCGCCCTCGCGGATGCGGAGGAAGCCCGCGCACTGCTCGAAAGCCTTGGGGCCCAAGCGAGCCACGTCCTTGAGCGCCTTGCGCGAGCGGAACGGGCCGTTGGCGTCGCGGTGCGCGACGATGTTCTCCGCCAGGCCCTCGCCGATGCCGGACACCCTGGTCAGCAGCGGCACGGACGCGGTGTTCACGTCGACGCCGACGCCGTTCACGCAGTCCTCGACGACCGCGTCCAGCGAGCGCGAGAGCTTCACCTCGGACAGGTCGTGCTGGTACTGGCCGACGCCGATGGACTTCGGGTCGATCTTGACCAGCTCGGCGAGCGGGTCCTGCAGGCGGCGCGCGATGGAGACCGCGCCGCGCAGCGACACGTCCATGCCGGGCAGTTCCTGCGAGGCGTAGGCCGAGGCGGAGTACACCGACGCGCCCGCCTCCGACACCACGACCTTGGTCAGCTTGAGGTCGGGGCGGAGCTTGATCAGGTCACCGGCGAGCTTGTCGGTCTCGCGGGAGGCGGTGCCGTTGCCGATCGCGACCAGGTCGACCTTGTGCTGCTCGGCCAGCTTGGACAGCTTGACCAGCGACTGGTCCCACTGCTGCTGCGGCACGTGCGGGTAGATGACGTCGGTTGCGACGACCTTGCCGGTCGCGTCGACCACGGCGACCTTCACGCCGGTGCGGAAACCGGGGTCGAGGCCCATCGTGGCGCGCGAACCCGCGGGCGCGGCCAGCAGCAGGTCGCGGAGGTTGGCCGCGAACACGCGCACTGCCTCGTCCTCGGCGGCCTGGCGCAGGCGCAGCCGCAGGTCGATGCGCAGGTGCACCAGGATGCGCGTGCGCCAAGCCCAGCGAACGGTGTCGCTGAGCCACTTGTCCGCGGCACGGCCCTTGTCGGCGACGCCGAAGCGCGCGGCGATGCGGGTCTCGTACGTGCTGGGGCCAGTGGGGATCGCCGACGCGTCGCCCTCGGGCTCGGGGTCGAGGACGAGGTCGAGCACCTCCTCCTTCTCCCCGCGCAGCATCGCCAGCACGCGGTGCGACGGCAGCTTCGTCAGCGGCTCGTCGAACTCGAAGTAGTCGGAGAACTTGGCGCCGTCGGTCTCCTTGCCCTCGCGCACCTTCGACGCGAGCCGCCCGCGCGACCACACGGTCTCGCGCAGCTCACCGATCAGGTCCGCGTCCTCGCCGAAGCGCTCGATCAGGATCGCGCGAGCACCGTCCAGTGCGGCCTGCGCGTCGGCAACGCCCTTCTCCGCGTCCACGAACACCGCGGCGGCGGCCTTCGGGTCGGTCTCGGGGTTGTCCATCAGGCCGTCCGCGAGCGGCTCCAGCCCGGCCTCGCGCGCGATCTGCGCCTTGGTGCGCCGCTTCGGCTTGAACGGCAGGTAGATGTCCTCAAGGCGGGCCTTGGAGTCCGCGGCCAGGATCTGCGCCCGCAGCGCGTCGTCGAGCTTGCCCTGCGAGTCGATCGACTCCAGCACGGCCTTGCGCCGCTCCTCCAGCTCCCTCAGGTAGCCGAGGCGCTCGTCCAGGGTGCGCAGCTGCGCGTCGTCGAGCTCGCCCGTGACCTCCTTGCGGTACCGGGCGATGAACGGCACGGTCGAGCCGCCGTCGAGCAGCTCGACCGCCGCGACCACCTGGCGCTCGCGCACCCCGAGCTCATCGGCGATTTTCTGGGGAATGGACAGCATGGCGATCCTTCACTTCGGGCGGTAGCGGGTCAGCGACACCGACACGGTGGTCTTGAAGTCCTCGGGAAGGGCGGTCGTCCTGGCCGACCACGCGCTCGGTCCCATGCCCACGAGCTGGGCGAGCGCGGCGCCGCCAGGGGCGAGCGCGTACTCGACGGTCTCCCTGCCGAGCAGCGTGAAGTGCGGGTCCAGTGCCTCGTGCAGCCGTTCGTCCTTGCGCTCGTCCACCGTGAGCAGGTCCAGCTCCCGCACCAGTGACGCGAGGTGCGCCGGGGTGGGGGTGACCACGACCAGCTCGCCTTCGGGGTGCAGCACGCGGCGCAGTTCCGGGCCGTTGCGCGGGGCGAACACGTTGAGCACCAGGGCGGCCGTGCCGTCGTGCACGGGCAGCTCGCGCCACGCGTCCGCGACGACCGCGCCGATCCTGGGGTGCGCCTTGGCCGCGCGCCGCGCTGCGAACTTGGACAGGTCGAGCACGATGCCGTCGCGGTCGGGCAGGGCGTCGAGCACCGCGCGCAGGTAGTGCCCGGTGCCGCCGCCGATGTCGAGCACGCACCCCGCGGGCAGCGGGCGCCGCGCCGCGTTCGCGAGCGCTTCGGAGATCGGGGTGTAGTGGCCCGCGCCCAGGAAGGCATCGCGCGCGGCCACCATCTCGGCGGTGTCGACGCGGTAGGAGTGACCGCCGGCGAGCAGGCTCACGTAGCCCTGCCTGGCGATGTCGAAGCTGTGGCCGCCAGCGCAGGAAACGGTGTTCCCAGTCGCCGCGAGTGGTGCCGCGCAATGCGGACACCGCAGGTGTTCCAGGAGTTCGCTGCGCATGACGCGGCGAGTATATGCGTCGCCCGTGCCCACCCCGGCGGAGGCAAAGCCCTGGTGTCTTCCGAAAAGATGTCCGGATCTATACCATGCAGTCGCATTGTAAAAACTCGTGGAGGTTGCGATGCGCCTGGTAGTGGGGATGACCGGAGCGACCGGGGCCGAGCTCGGCGTGCGGGTGCTGCTCGCGCTGCGCGAGCTCGGCGTCGAGTCGCACCTGGTGCTGAGCAAGTGGGCGCGGGCCACGATCGAACTGGAGACCAGCCACTCCGTGCGCGAGGTGCGCGCGCTGGCCACGGCCGTGTACTCCGCCGACGACCAGGCCGCGCCGATCTCCAGCGGGTCCTTCCGCACGGACGGCATGGTGGTCGTCCCCTGCACCACCAAGACCCTGGCCACCATCCGGCACGGCACGGGCGATGGACTGATCAGCCGCGCCGCCGACGTGGTGCTCAAGGAGCGCCGCAGGCTGGTGCTGGTGGTCCGCGAGACCCCGCTGAGCACGATCCACCTGGAGAACATGCTCGGCGTGACGCAGGCGGGAGCGACGGTGTTCCCGCCCGTTCCCGCGTTCTACAACGCGCCGCACAGCCTCGACGACGTCATCGACCACACCGTCGCCAGGATTCTCGACCAGTTCGGTCTTGAGGTCCCCGGCGCGGCGCGCTGGACCGGGACGGCCGACGCCAAGGCGCAGCGACTGATCACCAACGGCTTCTCGTACAAGGAGTAGGCATGTCTGGCACCGGGATCTCCCGCAGAGGGCTCCTCTGGCGCGGCGGACTGCTCGCCGCGGGCTCGGTCGGCGCGAGCCTGGCCGGGATCACCGCGCAGAGCGCCGCCGCGGCCCCGCCGAAGTGGGACCCGCACGTCGCCGACGCCAAGCGGCGGCTGGGCAGCCTGCGCGAGTACCTGGACGCGCTGGACGCGCTCGGCGACCTGCGGCAGATCAACCGCGAGGTGGACACGCACCTGGAGATCGGCGCGATCGCCAGGCGCACCACCGAGATCAACGGTCCCGCCGTGCTGTTCAACCGGATCAAGGGACACCGCAAGGGCTTCCGCGTGCTCGGAGCGCCCGCCGCGCTCAGCTCGCTACCCAAGGCCCGCTACGCCCGCGTGGCGCTGTCGCTCGGCTTCAAACCGGACACCCACCCGCTGGCCATGGTGGAGGCGCTGACGCGGGCGCACGACCTCAAACCGATCGAGCCGATAACCGTCCACAGTGGACCGTGTCAGCAGAACGTGTTGCTTGGCAAGGACGCCGACCTCACCAAGATCCCGGTGCCGCTGCTGCACGACGGCGACGGCGGGCCGTACCTGAACACCTGGGGCACCTTCGTCGTCGGCACCCCGGACGGCAAGTGGGTCAACTGGTCGATCAGCCGCGCGATGCTGGTGGACGGCAAGCGCTTCGCGCCCCTGGTCGTCCCGTTCTTCCAGCACCTCGGCGTGATCGCGGCGCAGTGGGCGGAGCAGGGCAAGCAGGCTCCGTTCGCCCTCGTGCAGGGGGCCGAGCCCGGAGTGCCGTTCGCCTCGGCGATGTCGTTGCCGGACGGGGTGAACGAGGCGTCCTTCCTCGGCGGCTACTACGGCAAGCCCGTGGAACTGGTGCGCTGCAAAACGGTCGACCTGCGCGTCCCGGCGACGGCGGAGATCGTCATCGAGGGGCACATCGACTTCGAGAAGACCGTGCCCGAGGGGCCGATGGGCGAGGCGCCCGGCTACATGAGCACGCACGTGCGGCAGATGCCGACCTGCACGGTCACCGCGATCACCCACCGGGACAACGCGATCCTGCCGGTGGTCGCGGCGGGCAAGGCGGTGGACGAGGACCACACCGCGGTCGGCGTTCCCGCGTCCGCGATCATCCTGAACGCCTTGCGCAAGAACGGGATTCCGGCGACGAACGCGTGGATGGTGCCGGAGAGCGCCCTGCACGTGCTCGCGGTGACCGTGCCGAAGGACTGGCCCAAGCGCACCGGCATCTCGTCCTCGCGGGAGCTGACCAAGCGCATCGCGGAGATCATCTGCGACACGCGCGTGGTCATCTGGCTCTCGCAGGTGATGGTCCTCGACGACGACCTGGACGTGACCGAGCACCGCGACCTCATGTGGGGCTTCGCCACCAGGACGCACCCGGTGAAGGACCAGGTGGTGATCCCGCAGCGGTCGTTCAACGCGCTGATGGTCTGCTACGGCAAGGAGGAGCAGGAGAGCTACCTCGCCCCGCTGCTGGCCTTCGACTCGTTGCTGCCGCAGGGCCCCGAGCGCCCGCGCAACGCCGCCTTCGAGGACAACTACCCGGCGGCGCTGCGCAAGAAGATCCTCGACAACTGGGTGCACTAGCGGAGACGCCGCGGCGGGTCACGACCCCGCCGCGGCCACTCAGATCAGCGCTCCGCGAGGAGCGCGGTCATCTCGTCGATCTCCTTCTGCTGCGAGTCCAGGATCGACTGGGCGAGCTTCTTCGCGTCGGCGTCGGAGCCCTTGGCCAGCTCCGCGCGCGACATCTCCAGCGCGCCCCTGTGGTGCTCGATCATCATCCGCAGCCACGCCTTGTCGAAGCCGACGCCCTTGCCCGCCTTCAACTCGGCCATCTGCTGCGGCGTCATCATCCCCGCCATCCCGTGCCCGGCGTGGCCGCTGTGGTCGGTGGGCTCTGGGGCGCCCCAGCGTTTGAGCCAGCCGGTCATCGCGTCGATCTCCGGCTGCTGCGCCTTGCGGACCCGCTCGCCCAGCGCGAGCAGCTTCGGGTGGTCGCTGCGGCCCGGGATGAGGTCGGCCATCTCCACGGCCTGCCGGTGGTGCGGCACCATCCCGGAGGCGAAGTCCACGTCCGCCTGGTTGTGCGCCGGGGCCTGCTGGCCGCAGGCGGTGAGGGTGAGCGCGGCCAGTGCGGCCACGAGGAACCTGAGCTTCATCGCTTCTCGTTTCGAGGAGTCGTGACGGTGGGCCGGGTCCGGGGCGTGCCAAGAAACGCACGCTCTCCGGCTAACCGGTCACAACCGCAGTACGCACAACTCCGCGAGCTTCAGCCGAACCGGTGGCGCGCGACCGGACAGACGGCGCAGCCACCGCAGCAGCGACGGGCGGGCGAGCACGACGGGCTCGCGGCGCAGCAGCGCCACCAGGCTCAGCGCCCCGAGCGCGGCGACCACCACGACCAGTCCGGCGCACATGTGCGTCACCGGGTCCGCAGGGCTCCCGCCATCGCAGTGGTGTTGCTGCACAACGGAAACCGCGTGCGGGACCTGGTGCATCGCGAGCACGCTGAAGCTGAGCCCGGCCACGAGCAGCCCGAGCAGGAGCGTGCTCATGGGTGCCCGGCGCATACCCCCGAGGGTATACGCGCTCCCCGTCAGCCTCCGCAGAACAGGCGCTCCGCGGCGACCGGGTCGGCGGGCACGCGCAACGTGGTCCTGCCGAAGGAGCCGAGGAAGTTGTCCACGAACCGCTCCCACGACATGGGCGCGCGCACGGACTCCTGGAGCTCGGCGAGAGCACCGCAGGACAATGCCCGCCTGGCCGCCTCGTTCTCCTTCGTCGGAGCGCCGTAGTCAGCGGTGATCCACACCCTTGGCAGCTTCTTCTCGTGCCCGACGCGGCCACCGCGATCGGTCAGCTCCAGGTGCGCGGCCAGCGGGTAGGACAGGCCGATCGGGTCCACCACGGTCTCGTCGAGCGTGGTCAGCGCGCCCGCCGTGCCCAGGACCGGCCAGACGAAGGCCACGCGCTCCTCGCGGTGCGGCGCCAGCGGCTCGGTCCTCGGCTTCTCCAGCGCGAACACCAGCTCGCCCTCGGCGGCGCGCACCCAGTTCCGCTTCTCCGGCTGCGCCTCGACGTAGTCCCGCTTGGAGATCGGGTTCACCACGTGGGTGGAGTTCACGTAGTGGCTGCGCTCGTCGGCGACGCCCATCGGGCCGAAGTGCGGCGCGTAGATCGGGCGCAGCAGGGCGGCGGAGAGCAGGGCCCAGCCGATGAGCCCGGCGCTGGCCCACTTCATCATCTCGGGGTTGGCGGGCCTGGGCATGCAGAAGAACGGCAGCAGGATCAGCAGCAGACCGGGCAGCAGCATCCGGCCGTGCATGAAGTCACCGCCGACCTTGATCACGTAGACCATGGACAGCGCGCCCGCGATCACCGGCGCGAACACCAGCACTCGGTCGCTGCGGTTGTAGTGCCGCCGCAGGCCGACCCAGAGCACGATGCCGACCGGGATGATCGCCCCGTAGGTGAGGAACAGGTCGAAGAAGTAGGAGAAGCCGCGCAGCCAGTACGAGCCGGAGGCTTCCTTGCTGATCGCGGGCAGCGGCACGAGGATGCCGTAGTAGCCCATCCGGAAGATCTGGTAGGCCACCGGCAGCGCGCCCGCGACGCCGAGCATCGCGATCGTGGTCCGCCGCGCGGGCCGGTGCAGCAGCCACAGCGCGACCAGGAACACGATCGAGACCAGCGCCAGGTCCGGCCGCACCAGCGGGCCGAGGCCGAACACGAAGGCCAGCCCGAAGTGGGTCTCCCGGTCGCTGTCCCGCGAGTGCACCAGCAACCACCAGCTGCCCGCGATCCAGGCGAAGGCGAACCCGGTCTCCAGTCCGGAGGTGGCGAAGTCCCACATCGGCGACAGCGCGAGCAGGATCACCACGCCCGCCGGGACCGGGGCGCCGCCGTGCAGCCGCTGCGAGGCGGTCACCCCGAGCGCGAACGCCGCACCGGCGAAGCCGAGCCCGAGGTAGACGGCCAGCTGCGGCAGGCTGTCCGGCAGCACGAACCCGACCACGGTGAGTAACCACTGCCAGAGGGTCCCGGTGGAGGTCTCCGCCCGCTCCCCGGCGTTGAAGACCGGGCCGTTGCCCTCCAGGATCTGCTCGACGGCGCGCACGTAGATCAGGCCGTCATCGGAAATCCAGCGCCTGGAGTATCCCGCGACCAGGATCACCGCGACGGCCGCGACCGCGACCCCGGTATTCCAGCGCCGGGAAGAACTCTCCGTAGTCGTTTCGTTATATGCGGTTGCGACACCGAAGGTTGCTTTTGGATTTCCGATATCGTCGAACGGGGTAACTGTCACGTATTTCACTCCATGCCGTGCCGCAACCCCGTTCGGGGCGCCCCCCATTTATAGAGTGAAGCTCGTTGTGCGTGTTCACCGGGGTGCGGCACGGCGTCCCAAAAGACGGGAATTGCGGGCCTCAGCCGCAGAAGCGGCGCTCCGCCTCGACCGGATTCTCCGGTATGCGCAAGGAGGTCCTGTCGAACGCGCCGAGGAAGTTGTCCACGAATCGGCTCCAGGTGAGCGGCGCCCTGACCGACTCCTGGAGCTCGGCCAGCGCGCCGCAGGACAGCGCCCTGCGCGCCGCCGCCGTCTCCTCCGTCGGGAGGCTGTAGTCCGCGAGCACCCACGCGTTCGGCAGCCGCTTCTCGTGGCCGACCCGCCCGCGCGGCTGCGGTTCGAGGTGCGCGGCCAGCGGGTAGGACAGCCCGATCGGGTCGATCACCGTCTCGCTCAGCGGCGTGATGGCTCCCCCGGAGCCCAGGGTCGACCAGACGGTGCCGACGCGCTCGGTCCGCTCCGCGGTCAGCGGGTGGTACTCCCCGGTGAAGCCGATGAAGACCAGTTCGTGCCGCGCTTCGCGCACCTGTTCGATCAGGTCGCCGAAGCGGTCCAGGTACGGCTGCTTGTCGACCGGGTTCCTCGTACCGACGTCCCTGGTCCAGAACGCGCGCTCGTCGGCGATGCCCGCTTCGCCGATCAGGGGCGAGTAGGACGGGCGCGGGTTGATCACGCAGAACGCCGTCGTGGCGACCAGTGCCAGCGAGAGCACGCCGAGACCCGCCCTGCCGGGGCGGGGCAGGCAGAAGAACGGGAGCATGACCAGCAGCAGGCCGGGCAGCAGCATCCGGCCGTGCATGAAGTCGCCGCCGACCTTGACCACGTAGAGCACCGACAGCGCGCCCGCGATCACCGGCGCGAACACCAGGATGCGATCCGCCCTGGTCAGGCGCGTGCGCAGGCCCAGCCAGAGCACCACGAGGATCGGGACCCACAGCCAGTAGGTGACGAACAGGTCGGCCAGGTAGCCCACGCCGCGCTCCCAGTAGGAGGTGGAGGCCTCCTTGCTGATCGCGGGCAGCGGCACCAGCACGCCGTAGTAGCCCATCCGGAAGACCTGGTAGGCCACCGGCAGCGCTCCCGCCACCGCGACCAGTCGCAGCGTCACGCCCAGTCGGGGCCGGTGCAGCAGCCACAGCGCCACCAGGAACACGATCGACACCAGGGCCAGGTCGGGCCGCACCAGCGGGCCGAGTCCGAGCACCACCGCGAGCAGGTGCAGGCCGCCGTCAGCGTCTCGCGAGCGCACCAGCAGCCACCAGCTGCCCGCGATCCAGGCGAACGCGAAGCCCGTCTCCAGGCCAGAGGTCGCGAAATCCCACATCGGAGGCGTCATCAGCACCACCACGACACCCGCGGGAACGGTCACTGAGCCGTGCAGCCGCTGCGCGCCGGTGACGCCGAGAGCGATCGCGGCCGTGGTGCACGCCAGGCCGAGGTAGACGGCGGCGAGCGGCACGTTCGGCACGATCAGCCCGGCCAGTGCGAGCAGCCACTGCCAGAGCGTCCCGGTCGAGCTCTCGGCGCGTTCGCCGGCGTTGAAGACCGGGCCGTTGCCCGCCAGGATCTGCTCCACGGCGCGCACGTAGATCAGGCCGTCATCAGCGATCCAGCGCTGCGCGAACCCGGCGACCGCGATGATCGCGACGGCGCCGATCACGACCGTGCGGTTCCAGCGGCGAACGTGCGCCGGTGTCTCGCGCGGCTTTCCGGTGATGGCCTCATCACTGACCGCAGTACCGACCGCGCCGTCGTGCGCGGAAGAAATGGTCACGAATTCTCCCCAGGTTTTCCTGCCCCGAACGGGCTCCTTTCCGGTGTATGTCGCGTCACGTTGTCCGGCTCGGCGCGGGTAGGGTGGACAAACAACGGCGGACAACATCCGTCCCGGTCAGGAGGGTGTGCGAGTGCCCCGACCCGAGCGCCCGCTGGCCGCCGACGACAGCGCTGTGGCCCGCTTCGCGGCCGCACTCCGCGAATTGCGGGAAAGCGCGGGGAGTCCTGGATATCGCCAGCTCGCGAAACTCGCTCACTACTCGGTCACGACGTTGTCCGACGCCGCCGGAGGGCGGAAGCTGCCCAGCCTCGCGGTGGCGCTCGCCTACGCCGAGGCGTGCGGCGGTGACCGCGCGGAGTGGGAGCGGCGGTGGCGAGAAGCCGACCGCGAGCTGCTCGGGGACGCCGACCGGCTCGCGGAGGACGGTCAGGACTCGCCGTACCGAGGCCTCGCCGCGTTCCGCGAACAAGACGCAGAGTTGTTTTTTGGCCGCGACGAGCTGGTCACCGACCTGGTCGACCGCCTCGGCCGGGACCGCTTCCTCGTGGTGGCCGGGGCCTCGGGAGCGGGGAAGTCCTCGCTGCTGCGCGCGGGCGTCGCGCACCGGGTCTCCGTCGACGGCCTGGCCGGGCAGCAGGGCTGGCGCACCGTGGTGTTCGCGCCGGGCGCCGCACCGCTCGCCAGGTGGGTCGAGCGGCTGGCCGATGCGCTCGGTGACGTGCCTGGAGACGTCGACGCCCGCGCCGCGCTGACCGAGGACCCGACCGCGCTACCGCGTCTCGTCGAGCTGGCGGGCGTCTCGCTGCTCGTCGTCATCGACCAGTTCGAGGAGGTCTTCGGCACCGAGGTCGTGAAAGAGGACCGAGAGGTCTTCCTCGCCGCTGTCCTCGCGACCCGCGGCACCAAGCGGCTGCGGATGGTGCTCAGCGTGCGCGCGGACTTCCTCGGGCACTGCGCGCGCCACACCGACCTCGTGGACGCGATGCGCGACCGGCACGTGCTGGTCGGCCCGATGACCGTCCCGGAGTTGCGCAGCGCGATCACCGAGCCCGCCTTGCGAACGGGCTGCACCGTCGAGGCGGCGCTGCTGGCCACCTTGGTCGCCGAAGCCGCCAACGAGCGCGGCGGACTGCCACTGGTCTCGCACGCGCTCCTGGAGACCTGGCGCCGTCGACGGGGACGCGTGCTCACGCTCAGCGGCTACGAGGCCGCCGGTGGAATCCACGACGCGGTCGTGCGGACCGCGGAGGCGGTGTACGCGCGGCTCGGCGAAGAGGAGGAGGTCGCGGCCCGCGCGCTGTTCCTGCGCTTGGTCGACGCGAGCGAGGGGATTCTGCGCAGGCGAGCCACGAGCGCGGAGCTCGACCGCGAGAACGCGATCAACGCGGGCGTGCTCGAAGCCTTCGCCGACGCGCGACTGCTCACCGTGGACGCGGGCGCCGTCGAGATCGCGCACGAGGCGCTGATCAGCTCATGGCCCCGGCTGACCGACTGGATCGCCGAGGACCGCGAGGGCCACCGCGTGCACCTGCGCCTCGCCGTCGCCGCCGCGGACTGGGACGAGCTCGGCCGCGACCCCAGCGCGCTCTACCGGGGCACCAGGCTGGCCGTCGCCCGCGAATGGGCGGCGGGGGACAAGGTCGTCCTGGCCGCGCGGGAGAGGGACTTCCTCGACGCCGCCGACGCCGCTGAGCGGGCTGAACAGGGCCTGCACGACCGCAGGACACGACAGCTGCGGCAGCTCGTCACGGGGCTCGCCATCGCACTGGTCGTGGCGGTCGTCGCGGGACTGATCGTGCTCAAGCAGCGGCAGGACGCCATCGACCTGCAACAGCTCGCCCTGTCCCGCCAGCTCGCCACGCAAGCCAAGGAGGAGGCGCCGCGCGATCCGCACACGGCCATGCGCCGTGCGCTGGAGGCCTACGAGGCCGCGAGGACGGAGGAAGCTCGCAGCGCCGTCCTCAGCCTCGCCTCGCACCAGGCCAACCACGGCGTGATCACCAGGGAGCCGACCGCCAAGGCGCTCGTCGCGGTCAGCCCGGACGGGTCGCTGGTCGCCACCGACACCCCGGTCGGCGTGCGGCTGTGGGACACGCGGACGTCGGCGGAGCGGGGGGAGCTGCGGATGAAGGACATCGGGCACGGCCTGTCCGCGCTCGCCTTCAGCCGCGACGGCACGCGGCTGAGCGCGGCCAACCTGCACGGCGGGACAGCCACGTGGGAACTGACGAGCCGGGCCGTTGTCACCGAGACAGCTGACCTGGGCGTGGGAATGGCGCCCGAGCTGCTCAGCCCCGGCGGCGATCTGATGGTCATCAGCAACCGCGGCGGCGGGTTCTCGATCTGGCGCACCGGGCAGCGCCAAGCGCAGTACCAGCTGCTGCCCGGCGTGGACTGGCTCGACACGGTCAGCACGACCTTCTCCTCGGACGGCCGAACCCTGTTCACCTCGGACGAGACCGGGCTCGCCGCGAAGTGGGACTCGGCCACCGGTGCCAAACTCGCCGAGTTCCAGCACGGCCAGGGAGCGCTGAGGGCGATCGCGGTCGCCGAGGACGGCCACACCGTCGCGCTCGGCACCAGGGAGGGGCGGCTGCTGCTCTGGGACTCCGCCAGCGGTCGGACCGAGGTCGGCGACAAGCCGCTGCCGGGCCCGATCAGCGACATCGCCTTCATGCCGGGCGGCGCGAGCGTGGTCGTCACCGGCGGCGTCGCGACGACTCTCGTCCGGACCGAGGACCTGCGGGTCCTCACCCACCTCCGGTTGCCACCGGAGCAACTGGTGCACCAGATCGCCACCGGGAAACCGGGCACGGTCGCCGTGGCCAGCACGGACGCGGTCGTGCTCTTCCACATGGAGTGGCTGCCGATGCTGGGGCAGGACGAACTCGGCCAGAAGTCCATCGCCTTCCGCCTCGACGGCGCCGTGGTCGCCGCCGGGCCCCGGCAGGTGTTCACCTGGGCCCTGCCGCGCCCGACCGAACCGCGCCGGGTCCCGCTGGCCACCTCACCCGTCGCGGACCGGATGCGACGGGTCGCCGAGGACCACCTCCCCGTCCCCGCGCGGCCGGTGCTCAGCCCGGACCTCCGGCTGGTCGTGGCGCGCTCCGACGACGAGATCACCCTGTACGACCCGGAGACCGGGGAGGTGGTCGGCTCCCTGCCGGTCTCCCTGCCCGCCCGCCTCGGCGACATGCGGATCAGCGCGGACGGCAGCAGGCTCGCCGTTGGCCGCGACGACGGCTCCGTCACCGTGTGGGACCTGCGCGAGCGACGGGCCGTGGCCACCATCGCCGACGTGACCGCCGAGTTCGCGCTCAACGCCGACGGCACGCGGCTGGCCAGGCGCGGCGAGGACGGGATCGTCGTGTGGAACGTGGACGGCACGCCCAAGCCGACCCGGCTGCCGAGCCCGGGCAGCCCCTACCCGGGGCAGATCGTGTTCAGCCCGGACGGCGCGACGCTGGCCCGCCCCGAGTTCACCGCCGTGACCCTGTGGGACGCCGCGACCGGCGCGCTGAAGAGCCGCGTCGAGACCGGTGCGAGCGTGGTCACCGCCGTGGAGTTCTCCCCGGACGGCCAACTGCTCGCGCTCGGGCACGGCAAGGGCGAGATCACCGTGTGGTCCAGGGCGAACGGACACCTCGTCACGAGCCTGACCGGTGGGCACAGCCGCACCATCCACGCGCTCGCCTGGAAGAAGGACGGCAGCGCGCTCGCCTCCACCAGCTGGGACCGCGACGTCATCGTGTGGCAGTTGCGGCCCGAGGACGCTGTGCGGACGCTGTGCCGGATTCTCGGCGAGTCCAGCGGGGGAGAGCTGCCGGAGAGCTGCCAGACCTAGACCGCGTGCCGCGTTCGGCGGTCTTCAAGCACCTCGACCCCGTGCGGGACGGGCCCTAGTCCTTGCCCCTGAGCACGGCGTGCACGAGCTTCGCCACCGCCGTCATCCCGGCGGCGTTCGGGTGCGCGGGCGCGGTGGGCGAGCTGGGGATGACGCCCTCCATCCACCTGACCTCGGGCGCCTGGCAGGCGTCGCGGCCCTCGCTGGCCCGGTAAGCGTCGACGAAGGGAATCCCGTTCGCGGCGGCCTGCGCGGCGAGCGCCTTGTTCAGCTTCTGCTGGAGCCCGTCTAGGTACTCCACGTCCCCGAAGGCGATCGGCACGGTCGGGAAGCAGCCGACGGCCGCCGGCACCAGACGGGGGTAGCCGACGAAGACCACCTTCGCCTTGGGCGCGCGCCGCTTCAGCTCCGCGAGCACCGCGTCGACCTTCGGCGCGGCGGCCTCGATGCGCTTGCCGATCTGCTCGACGCCGTCGACGGTGTGCTTCTTCTTGCACGGGGTGCCGAGCGGGTCGCTGAAGCTGGCCAGCGCGCAGTCGATCGCCAGCTGCATGAAGCCGATGTCGATGCCGCCGGTGGTGATCGTCACCAGGTCCGTGTCGGGGGTGAGCCGGTCCAACTGCGGCGGGTTGTCGATGTCCCACGACGGCTCGTCCTGCGCGGTGGTCATGTGGTGGGTGAACGCGCCGATACAGCTGGCGTCGGCGTGCTCCCGCACCTTCAGCGCGGCGGCCAGCACCGTCGGGTAGTTGCCGGTCGTGCGCAGGCAGCCGCGCGACTCCGGCCGCGGCTGCGGGATGTACGGGCCGGAGACGAAGGAGTCCCCGAGCGAGACGTAGCGCTCGAACCTCGCCGGCTTCGCGACGGCGGTTGTCGTGCCCGCGCCCAGCGCGGTGATCACGAGCGGCAGGACGAGCAGGCGGCGGAGCGCGGCGGAGAGTGCCATCGGGAGCCCTCGGTGAAAGGAAGCGGCGGCTGGGATGGCTCCGGATGTTGATCTAACTCGGCCGAACGGGTCAATCGTCGATAGGAGTCTCGATAGCGCGGATCGCCGAGCGGGGCACGGCCGTTCGGAGCAACGGCCCGGTGTGAGCCGACCGGCGCCGCACCGCGCGGCGAGGTCTCCGGGCGCGGGTGGTTGTGACCTGGCCTACGCCCCCGGTGGTGGGAGAGCCGTGGGAGCGGCCCAGGCGCGCCGCCGTCGGGCGAGCGGTCTACGATCCTCTCGGATGTCCGGGCAGGCTACGTATGCCGGACGTCGACGGCCCAGAAAGGCGCCGCAGTAGAGCTCAGGAGGCATCGTGACGGCCGTAGCCCCCCAGCCGATCGCCACGCGTCCTTACCCGACGCGTGACTCGGTCAAGGGTTCGTTCCTGCTGCGGATGTTCAGCACGACGGATCACAAGCAAATCGGGATCATGTACATCGTCACGGCGATGGCGTTCTTCCTGGTCGGCGGCGTCATGGCGATGCTGATGCGGACCGAGCTCGCCGTCCCGGGGATGCAGGTCCTCTCGCAGGAGCAGTACAACCAGCTGTTCACCATGCACGGCACGGTGATGCTGCTGCTGTACGCGACGCCGATCGTCTTCGGCTTCGCCAACTTCATCATGCCGCTGCAGATCGGCTCGCCCGACGTGGCGTTCCCGCGGCTCAACGCCTTCTCGTACTGGCTCTACCTCTTCGGTGGCCTCATCGTGATGGCGGGCTTCATCACCCCGGGCGGCGCCGCGGACTTCGGCTGGTTCGCCTACACGCCGCTCTCGGACGCGATCCACTCCCCGGGCGTCGGCGCGGACCTGTGGATCTCCGGCCTGGTCGTCGGTGGTCTCGGCACCATCCTCGGCGCGGTCAACATGATCACCACGGTGATCTGCCTGCGCGCGCCCGGCATGACGATGTACCGGATGCCGATCTTCACCTGGAACATCCTGATCACCAGCCTCCTGGTGCTCATCGCGTTCCCGATCCTGACCGCCGCGCTGCTCGGCCTGCTGGCCGACCGTCACCTCGGCGCGCACGTGTTCGACCCGGCCAACGGCGGCGTGATCCTCTGGCAGCACCTGTTCTGGTTCTTCGGCCACCCCGAGGTCTACATCGTGGCGCTGCCGTTCTTCGGCATCGTCTCCGAGATCTTCCCGGTGTTCAGCCGCAAGCCGATCTTCGGCTACAAGGGCCTGGTCTGGGCGACCCTGGGCATCGCGGCCCTGTCCGTGGCGGTGTGGGCGCACCACATGTACGCCACCGGCGCCGTGCTGCTGCCGTTCTTCGCCTTCATGACCTTCCTCATCGCCGTCCCGACCGGCGTGAAGTTCTTCAACTGGATCGGCACGATGTGGAAGGGGCAGCTCACCTTCGAGACGCCCATGCTCTTCAGCATCGGCTTCATCGTGACGTTCCTCTTCGGTGGCCTCTCCGGCGTCCTGCTGGCGGCCCCGGCGATCGACTTCCACGTCTCGGACAGCTACTTCGTGGTGGCGCACTTCCACTACGTGCTCTACGGCACCATCGCCTTCGCCACCTTCGCGGGCATCTACTTCTGGTTCCCGAAGATGACCGGCCGGATGATGGACGAGCCGCTGGGCAAGCTGCACTTCTGGACCACGTTCATCGGCTTCCACCTGACGTTCCTGGTGCAGCACTGGCTGGGCAACGAGGGCATGCCGCGCCGATACGCCGACTACATCCCCACCGACGGCTTCACCACGCTGAACATGATCTCCACCATCGGCGCCTACATCCTCGGCGCGTCGATGCTGCCGTTCCTGTGGAACGCCTTCAAGAGCTACCGCTACGGCGAGGTCGTGACGGTGGACGACCCGTGGGGCTACGGCAACTCGCTGGAGTGGGCGACCTCCTGCCCGCCGCCTCGGCACAACTTCACCGAGCTGCCCCGCATCCGCTCCGAGCGCCCGGCGTTCGAGCTGCACTACCCGCACATGGTCGAGCGCTTCCGCGCGGAGGCGCACATCGGCGGCAAGCACGGCAAGGCGGCCCCCTCCGAGGTGGCGGCGGCAGCGGTGCAGCCGGATGATGAGACCAAAGGCGACCCCAAAGCCAAGTAGCTAGGCAGTACCAGCAGCTGTGCTCGACGACGAGCCCCTGGGCAGTGATGCCCGGGGGCTCGTTCGCGTTTTCCCAGGCAGTTACCCCGTGAAGAGGAGCCAGACACCGTGACCGGCCCGAACGCGACCCCCGTGCTGATGACCGTGACCGGCCCGGACAAGCCGGGTGTCACCTCGGTCCTGTTCGCCGCCCTGACCAGGCACGGCGTCGAGGTCCTCGACGTCGAGCAGGTGGTGATCCGCGGCAGGCTGGTGCTCGGCGTGCTGGTCTCCACCGACCACGATCCCGAGGGCCTGCACGAGAGGGTCGAGCAGGCCATGGCCACCGTGGGCATGCAGGTCGACGTCGAGGTCGGCGCCTCGGTGTCCAGCGCGCAGCTCGGCTCCACCCACCACCTGATCGTCATGGGGCGCCCGGTCACCGCGCGGGCGTTCACCGAGGTCTCGCGCAAGCTCGCCGCGCTGGAGACCAACATCGACTCCATCCGCCGCGTCGCCGACTACCCGGTCACCGGCCTGGAGCTGTCGGTGACCACCGCGGACCAGACCCCCCAGGGCGACGCGGAGCTGCGCGCCGCCATGGTCGAGCTGTCCTCGCGCATCGGCGTGGACATCGCCGTTGAGCAGTCCGGCCTCACCCGCAGGGCCAAGCGCCTGGTCGTCTTCGACGTGGACTCCACGCTCATCCAGGGCGAGGTGATCGAGATGCTGGCGGCGAAGGCGGGCCACGAGGACGAGGTCCGCGAGATCACCGAGGCCGCCATGCGCGGCGAGCTGGACTTCGGCCAGTCGCTGGAGCGCCGCGTCGCGCTGCTGAAGGGGCTGCCGGAGAAGGCGCTCGACGAGGTCGCCGACGCGGTGGAGCTGACCCCGGGCGCGCGGACCACCGTGCGCACGCTCAAGCGGCTCGGCTTCCGCTGCGGTGTCGTCTCCGGCGGCTTCACCCAGGTCGTGCTCCGCCTCGGTGAGGACCTCGACCTCGACTTCTGCGCCGCCAACGACCTCGAGGTGGTCGACGGCGTGCTCACCGGGCGGGTCGTCGGCGAGGTGGTCGACCGCGCCGGCAAGGCCGAGGCGCTGCGCCGCTTCGCCGGGGAGTACGACATCCCGCTCGCGCAGTGCGTGGCGGTCGGCGACGGCGCCAACGACATCGACATGCTCTCCACAGCGGGCCTCGGCGTGGCCTTCAACGCCAAGCCCGCGCTGCGCGAGGTCGCCGACACCGCGCTGTCGCTGCCGTTCCTGGACGCCGTGTTGTTCGTGCTCGGCGTGACCCGTGCCGAGGTGGAGGCCGCGGACGCGGCGGACGGCCTGCCCGCCGACCGCATCGAGATCGGGTGAGCGGCCAGCTGGTGGTCGACCAGCCGGTGGTTGACTAACGGGGTGCTGGCAACCGCCTCGATCCTGGACCCGCTCGCCGACCGCTACGTGTCGTGGCTGCGCCGGTCAGCAGAGTCCACTGTGGACACTTCTGATGAGGTGCCCGAGCTGGTGCGCGCCATGCCCATGGTGCTGCGCATCGAGAAGGCCGACCCGCCGTCGCGTTCTGCCGTGCTCGCGGCGGCGGCGTCCTCAGCGATCGCCGTCTGCCTTGACCCGCTCGCCGCGCCGGGGCAGCCGTGGCACGACGAGGTGCACGCGTGGATGTGCGGCCGCATCCGCAAGGTCTCCCGCCGTGCTCGCGGAGCGCACTGGACCGCCGTCCAGGACCTGCCCGGCGTGACGGTGTCCCACTCCGGCGCCGAGGTGCGGTCGCTGCTGCCCGGCCTCGTCGTGGAGACCCCGCGCGTGCTGGGCCGCCTCCAGATCTCTGGCAGTGAGCTTCCCGAGGACGAGCAGTTGCCCGCCCCGCCCGCGAACGCCCCGGTGCTGTGGCTCAACCCCGGCGTGGCGATGACCGTGGGCAAGGCGGCGGCGCAGGTCGGTCACGCCACGATGCTGCTCGCCGCGCTGCTGCACGCCGACGGCCGCCACGCGGACCTGGCCGACTGGGCCACCGCCGGGTTCCCCTGCGCGGTCCGCAAAGCCGACCCGTCCCGCTGGCGCGACCTGCACCCCGGCGAGGACCCCGCCCTCGCCTGGAAGTCCAAGCGCGTCGTCGCCGTTCGCGACGCGGGCTTCACCGAGGTCGACCCCGGCACCATCACCGTCATCACCCAGTGGCCCCACGTCTGACGGCTTCAAGACCAGCAAACCCCCTGTCGATCATCGTTAACCACGACAAACCCTCGTTCCCTCGGTCGCGAACCGCAGCAAACCCGCGCGTGCCGCGAACCACGGCAACCCCGCTGATAGCGACACCACCAGCGGTCGCGCGCCTGCGTCACGGAAACCGGTGATCGGACCGGCGCACAGTCCAGCGGCCGCACCAGCGCGGATGAACGACCACGCCGGTACCGCAGACCACCGATCGCACGGGCGCGACGACCGGTGACCACGCTCGCGCGGCCCGGCGCACAACAACGTCCCGACCCATCCGGAAGGGCGCCGCGCGCCAGGGCGGTTAGCGACTCCGCAGGCGGGGGTTCGCCGGTCTTGAAGACTGCCCAACCTCCGCGCGGCGGGCGGAGCGGGCGTCAGGTGTTGATGCGTTCGAGGGCGCTGCGCACGACGGCGGGGTCGGTGGTGGTCCAGAACGGCGGCAGGGACGCGCGGAGGAAGTTGCTGTAGCCGGCGGTCATCAGCCGTGGGTCGAGGACCGCGATCACGCCCTTGTCGTCGTTCGAACGCAGCAACCGGCCCGCGCCCTGCGCGAGCAGCAGCGCCGCGTGCGTCCCCGCCACGGTCATGAAGCCGTTGCCGCCGCGCGCCGAAACAGCCTTCTGCCGCGCGGACGCCAACGGGTCGTCAGGGCGCGGGAAAGGGATGCGGTCCATCACGACGAGCTGCAACGACGGCCCGGGAACGTCCACGCCCTGCCACAGGGACAGCGTGCCGAACAAGCAGGTCTCGACGTCTTCGGCGAACTTCTTCACGAGCTGACCGGTGGCGTCGTCGCCCTGGCACAGGATCGGCTGCTCGATGCGCTTGCGCAGCTCCTCCGAAGCTTGCTTCGCCGCGCGCATCGACGAGAACAGGCCGAGCGTGCGCCCACCCGCCGCCTGCACCAGCTCGGTCAGCTCGTTCAAGTACTCCTCCGGCAGGCCGCTGCGGCCGGGCTGCGGCAGGTGGCGAGCGATGTAGAGGATGCCGCTGCGCTGGTGCTCGAACGGCGAGCCGACATCGATCCCGGTCCACCGGGGCGCGCTGGAGTCGGAGGGCACCTCCTTCTCGATGGCGGCCCCCTCCGCCCGGGTCGCGGTGGACGACGGCGGCAGCCCCCACTGCCTGCCGAGCGTGTCGAACGAGCCGCCGAGCGCGAGCGTCGCGGAGGTGAGCACGACCGAGCGCGGCCCGAACAGTTTCTCGCGCAGCAGCCCGCCAACCGACAGCGGCGCGACGTACAGCGAGGGCGGCCGGACGCGCTCCCAGTCGGCGGAGAGCCACACGACGTCGCGCCGCTCGCCCTCGGGCGCCTCGAACGCGCCGAGCAGCCGGTAGGCGGTGTCGTGCACCTCGTCGAGCGACGCGCGCGCGATCTTGCGGTTGGCGGTGCCGTCCTGGTCCTCCTTGCGCTCCGGCCCGAGCGCGGTGATGCACGCGTGCGCGGCGTCGCGGATGGCGGCCAGTGCCCCGGCGAGCGGCTTCGGCAGCGCCTCCAAACGGCCGGAGGAGACGTCGTCCATGATCAGCGCGAGCCCGTCGGCGGTCTCGGCGAGCCGGTCGGCCACGTCTTGGTCGATCATCCTGCCGACGCGCCGGGCCGCGGCGCCGACCATGCCCGAGGTCAGCTCGTTGGTGGCCACCGAGGTCACGCGGTCCACCAGGTCGTGCGCCTCGTCGATGATCACCACTTCGTGCTCGGGCAGCACCTTGTAGCCCTCGAGCGCGTCGATGGCCAGCAGCGCGTGGTTGGTGACGACGACGTCGGCCTTGCCGGCCTCACTCCGCGCGCGCTCGGCGAAGCAGTCCACGCCGACCGGGCACTTGCTCACGCCGAGGCACTCCTTGGCGGTCACCGACACCTGCCGCCACGCCTGGTCGGTCACGCCGGGCACGAGTTCGTCGCGGTCCCCGGTCTCGGTGTCCGATGACCAGTCGTGCAGCCGCTTCACCTGGCGCCCCATCGCCGAGATCGCGAACTGGTCGAAGAGCGCGTTGTCCTCGGGCTCGTCGTCGATCTCGCCGTGGATCTTGTGCATGCACAGGTAGTTGCGGCGGCCCTTGAGGATCGCGAAGCGCGGTTCGCGGCCGAGCAGCGGCTTGAGCGTCTTGGCCAGCCGGGGCAGGTCGCGGTCGACCAGCTGGCGTTGCAGCGCGATCGTCGCCGTCGACACGACCACGGTGGACTCCGCGGCGACGGCGTGCCGCAGCGCGGGAACCAGGTAGGCCAGCGACTTGCCGGTGCCGGTGCCCGCCTGCACGGCGAGGTGCTCGCCGCTGGAGATCGTGTGCGCGACCGCCTCCGCCATGGTCAGCTGGCCTGGCCGCTCGGTCCCGCCGACGGCCTCGACGGCGGCGGCGAGCAACGCGCGCACTCCGGGGATCTCGTGCGGTTTCCGCGTCGCGGTCAGGGTGCTGGGGGAGGCAGGGGACACGTCACGAGACGGTACCGCCCGCCCCCGACAACTCGTGCAGCACGCGCTCGCCCAGCTGCACGGCGGCGTTCCCGTGCCGTGCCGTCAGCTTCACGTTCTGCCCGGACCGCGCCGCCAGGACGTCGCCCAGCTCGGCCGCCAGGTCCGGCCAGCGCGCCGCCGCGAGCCGACCGGCCTGGGACTTGCCGATCACCTCGCCGGTGCGCGCGGTGTGCCACAACCGGGGCGGCCCGAGCGCGACCCACTCGACGCCCTTCGGGTCCGCGTCGGCGCCCGGGGCCAACGTGGCGAGCAGCTGCCGCGCTCCGTCCAGCACCGGCGCCCAGTACTCGGTGATGTTCCCCAGGCAGAACCGCTTCGCCGCCTCGACGTCGGCGCGCGGCTTCGGCGCGGGGCCGCGCAGCGTCTCGGCGGGGCCAGCCAGCTGGAGCCAGGTGATGGGGTTGAGCTGGAAGGAGCGCTCGGTGGTGTTGAGGACGCCCAGGTTCGCCCACGGTCCGTCCGAGACGTCCTCGACGCGCCCGTTGAGCTCGCCCTCGCGCACGTAGACGGCTTCGACGGCGGTTCCGGGACCGGTGTGCAGGCCCGCGAGAACGGCGGGATCGACGGGACCGGAGAGTTCGACGACGACGTCGAGGTCGGAGTGGCCCGCCCGGTAGTCCTCCAGCACCGCGGAGCCGACCACGTGCAGTCCGGCGACGAGCCCGGGGGCCGCCTCGTCCAGCTCGGCGAGGAACCGGAGAGCGACCTCGCGAGCGGCAGTGTCGATCATGTCCGCCGACGGTACCTGGGTTTCGTCGCTCTCCGTCGCAATCCGCCGTGTCGGTGACCCGGACGAGCGGATGGTTTTCCCGATCGGGTGGCTGCCGGTGAATCTTGTACAGCGTTAGGCCGTTCGGCCGATGAACCGAGCAGGAACGCGTCCGTCCTCAATGGACGGGCCGTCGCTGTCCCTGGCGCGGAAGAAGGTAGCAACAATGAGCACCAAGTCGGTTTTGCGACGCAGCGCCGTCATCGGCGCAGTGCTGGCCACCACCGTGGCGATGGGCTCGCCCGCCTACGCGGCGGCGGAGATCCAGGACGGCGCGGCCAACGTCGGCGACGTCAACGTCACCAGCGGTGAGACCACGACCAGCAGCGGCGAACTCGCGCTCTGCGACGTCGACCCGGACACCCCCACGCCCGCCAACGGCACGGTGCCCGCGAAGACTTTCGGCAGCATCGCCAAGTTCGGCAAGGGCACGACCACGTGCAAAAAGAACGGCGATGACAACATCGTCAAGATGAGCGGCACGAAGTTCGAGCTGACCGCGCTCAAGCAGTACGGCTACACCACGATCACCCGCGTCTCCACGTACTCCGCGGAGTGCACCTCGACGCCGACCGGCACCAGCGGCAAGTTCTCGCTCGGCGGCGTCAGCGGCCTGGACATCCCCAACCCGATGCCGGCGGGCCACATGATCCCGCTGAAGAACAAGAAGGGCGAGCTGCTCGCCCGCGTGTTCTTCAACGAGGTCACCAAGGACCAGGGCGCCATCCGCCTCAACGTGATGCGCGTGGCGTTCCCGCCCGCCGGGGTCACCCCGCTGCGCGGCAGCATCATCGTCGGCAGCGTGGAGTGCCGTCCCAGCTTCTGAGGCTGACCCAGCAAGACGGCGAACCCCGGTGGGCCCTAGCGGACCACCGGGGTTCCGTCTGTCCGGACACCCGCCTCGCCGAGCGCGGTCAGCGCGGTGTCCACAGTGGACTGCGCGACACCCGCGGTGAGTCCGAGCAGCACTGTCACCGCGAAGCCCTCGCGCGCCGCGTCCACCGCTGTCGCGCGTACACAGTGGTCGGTCGCGATGCCCACGACGTCCACGGTGTCCACATTCCGCTCACGCAGCCACTCTGCGAGCGTGCGCCCCACAGTGTCCGCGCCCTCGAAACCGGAGTACGCGGCCGAATAAGCGCCCTTGGAGAACACGGCCTCCACGCGGGTGATGTCCAGCTCCGGGTGGAATGACGCGCCCGCGGTGCCCGCGACGCAGTGCACGGGCCACGAGTCGACGTAGTCCGGGTTGTCGCTGAAATGCGCACCGGGGTCCACGTGGTAGTCCCGTGTCGCCACGACGTGGTCGTAGGCGTTGTTCGCCATGTGTTCGGAAATCGCGACCGCGACCGCGGCGCCGCCGTTGACCGCGAGCGAACCGCCCTCGCAGAAGTCGTTCTGCACGTCCACAACGATGAGCGCTCTTGTCATCGAAGCCCCCTCACGCGAAGACAGTCGGGATGACCGGCTCGCCGCCGGAGAGCGCCAAGCCCTCCCACGGCACGCTGACCAGTGCCTGGCGCAGCCGCTGCCTGCCGTCGTCCAGGGTGGGCAGGTCCGGCACCACCTGTCCAGCGCGCACCAGGGGGATCTGCATCTCCCTGTCGTGATCGTGACGTTCCGGCGTGGGACCGTCCACGTGGTAGACGACCTCCTCCAGCGCGGTGCCGGTCGCCTTGTAGCGGCGCAGCGCGGCCTTGCGCCCGCCCCGGGACTCCTTGTGGGAGCTGCGTTTCGCGACCGGGCGGCCGTCCACCTCGACCAGCTTGTAGACCATGCCCGCCGTCGGAGCGCCGGAGCCGGTCACCAGCGAGGTGCCCACGCCGTAGGCGTCCACCGGCTCGGCGCGCAGCGCGGCGATCGAGTACTCGTCCAGGTCGCCGGAGACCACGATCTTGGTCTCGCGCGCGCCCAGGTCGTCGAGCTGTTCGCGAGCCTGCCTCGCGAGCACGCCGAGGTCACCGGAGTCGATGCGCACCGCGCCGAGCTTGGGCCCCGCGACGCGGACGGCGCGCTCGATGCCCCTGCTGATGTCGTAGGTGTCCACGAGTAGCGTGGTCCCCACGCCGAGCGCGTCGACCTGTGCGCGGAACGCGTCCTCTTCACTGTCGTGCAGCAACGTGAACGCGTGTGCGCACGTGCCCCCGGTCGGGATGCCGTAGCGCCGACCAGCCTCCAAATTGGACGTTGAGGTGAACCCGGCGAGGTACGCGCAGCGAGCCGACGCGACGGCTGCCTCCTCGTGCGTGCGCCGCGAACCCATCTCGATGAGCCTGCGACCGTTGGCAGCGGAGGACATCCGCGCCGCGGCGGACGCGACGGCGCTGTCGTGGTTGAGGATCGACAGCGCGAGCGTTTCCAGCAGAACGCCCTCGCCGAAGGACGCGGTCACCGTCATGACTGGAGAGCCCGGGAAGTACAGCTCGCCCTCCGGGTAACCGACGATGTCGCCGCTGAAGCGGTAGTTCGCCAGCCAGTCCAGCGTTGCGCGATCGACGACGTCGGACGCTTCGAGCTTCGCCAGTTCCTCGTCGCCGAAGCGGAAGTCCGCGAGCGCGTCCAGGAACCGACCGGTGCCCGCGACCACGCCGTAGCGCCTGCCCGTCGGCAGTCGCCGCGCGAACAGCTCGAACACGCACGGCCGGTCCGCCGTGCCGTCGCGCAGCGCGCTGGCCAGCATCGTCAGCTCGTAGTGGTCGGTGAGGAAAGCGGTGCTCGGCGCCGTCATGAGCAGGAAGCCTACGACCGCGCTTCACCCGTGAGCGGCGAATGTCATTCAATGCACTGATCGTGCCGTTCGCAGCTGTCGTGGGAGCGTGACACCATGGTTCCCATGTCCACGCTTTTCGCGCAGGATCGGACACAGGTCGAGCCGACCGAAGACGCGGTCGGAGCTCAGGACAGACCGTGGATGACGGTCGTGTGGAACGACCCGGTCAACCTGATGTCCTACGTCACCCACGTCTTCCAGAAGCTCTTCGGCTTCAGCAGGGACCACGCCGAGAAGCTGATGCTCGACGTGCACAACAAGGGCAAGGCCGTGGTGACCTCTGGTGCCAAGGAGAAGGTCGAGGTCGACGTGGCGAAGCTGCACGCCGCGGGCCTCTGGGCGACCATGCAGCGGGACTCGTGAACAGTTGGCGCCGTGAAGGGGATCGCCTCGTGGCGACCCTCGCGCAGCAGGAGGCCGCGCTCATCCGCGGCATGGTCGACCAGATCAGGGACATGCTCGTCGGCAGGGCCGAGGAGGCCCCGCAGGACGAGCTCGCCGAGCTGACCGGCATCCGCACCGGGCCGTCGCTCCCCCCGGAGAACCCGATCATGGCTCGGCTGTTGCCCGACTTCCACCGGGCCGGGCTCGACGACCCGGACGGGGAGCTGGACGCGGAGCACGCGAACTCGGCCGCCGCGCTGCGGTCGCTGCACGAGCCCGCCGTGCTGGAGGCGAAGACCGCCGCGACCACCGTCGTCATGGAGACCTGTCCGGTCGACGGCGGGATCGCGCGGCTGACCGAGGCCGAGGCCGAGTCCTGGGTCGCGGCGCTCAACGACGTCCGCATCGCGCTCGGCACCGCGCTCGACCTCACCGACGACATGCCCGACGAGCTGGACCCGAGTGATCCTCGCGCTCCGCACTACGGCGTCTACCAGTGGCTCACCTGGGTGCAGGGGAGTCTGGTCAACGAGCTCTTGTTCGACGACGATCCTGCTTATGACTGATTTGCCCGGTGTGCACAACGCGATCACGGACGTTCCTGGGGTTCGCGTCGGGCACTACGAGCAAAACAGTCGCGGGTGGGCGACCGGGACCACGGTCGTGTTGGTGGACAAGGGCGGCACGCCCGCCGTTGACACGCGCGGTGGGGCTCCCGGCACACGTGAGACCTCCGCGCTGGAGCCGTCCACGCTCGTGCAGCGCGTCCACGGGGTGTGCCTGACCGGCGGCAGTGCTTATGGGCTCGCCGCCGCTGACGGTGTGATGCGGTGGCTCGGCGAGCGCGGGATCGGGTTGCAGGTCGGCGCGGAGCCGGGGCAGGTCGTGCCCGTGGTTCCCGCTGCGGTGCTGTTCGACCTCCCGTTGTCCGACTGGGGGAACCGTCCGGACGCGGAGTTCGGCTATGCCGCGTGCGCCGCCGCGACTGACGGTGCTGTTGCGATGGGTTGTGTCGGCGCGGGCACTGGTGCGACTGCGGGAGTGCTTAAAGGCGGTATCGGTACCGCTAGCACTGTTCTGGCCGACGGTTGCACTGTGGGCGTTCTGCTCGCCATGAACGCCAGCGGCGACGCCGTGGACTTGAAGACTGGTCTGCCGTGGTGTGCGTCGTTGGAGGTAAACGGCGAGTTCGGCGTCGTGGCGCCCAATACGGGTGAGATCGAAGCCGCGCGTCAGCGGCTCGCCGTGAAACCCGCGCCGTTGAACACCACCATCGGTGTCATCGCGACGGACGCGGCGCTGAGCAAGGCGGAGTGCCAGCGGTTGGCGATCGCGGCCCACGACGGGCTCGCACGCGCGGTCCGGCCCGCGCACACGATGTACGACGGCGACACGTTCTTCGTGCTCGCGACGGGGGAGCGTGAGTTGCCGGCCGACGAGGCGCACCCGTACCGCGCCGACGAGAAGCGCCCGCCCCGGCTCGACCTGCTGTGCGCGGCCGCCGCGGACGCGGTCGCCCGTTCGGTCGTGCACGCCGTGCTCGCGGCCACCGAGATCTCCGGAAGGCCCGCCTACCGCGACCTCTACCCGTCGGCGTTTCGGGGCGTCCCGAAATAATTTCGAAGTCAATTGTCAAATCCTGCTCAGGTTTTCGCCAACGGAGTATCAGATCAATTGACGCTCGCTTCCCGGCGCCGCTAGGTTCGCCGCGAATGGGGGTGCTGACCGTGAAGTTCGTCGAGCGCGCGAAGCCGAGGGTGAAACCGGAGCACGCGCCGCACAGGATTTCCGCTGATCGAATCCGGGTCGGTGGTTCCGTGCACGGAATCTCGACCGAGATCGCCGATCCCACCGGTGCCGTGTGGACGCTGCTGGAGAGCCTGGACGGCACCCGGTCCGCGGGAGAGGCCGTCGACCACGTCTCGCAACGGCACCCGGACAGCACCCGCGAGGACATCCGGGGCGTCCTCGGCCAGCTCATCGGCATGGGCTACATCGAGGACACCAGACCGGACGAGCCGAAGGAACTGACCGAGCGCGAGCGGACGCGGTACGCGCGCGGAGCCCGCTTCTACCGGTGGGTCGACCTAGCGCCGAGGCCCAGCAGGTGGGAGGCCCAGCTCAAGCTGCGGGACGCCAGCGTCGCCGTGATCGGGCTCGGCGGCACCGGGGGCGCGCTGGCGTTGTCGCTGGCCGCGAGCGGTATCGGGCATCTGCACTGCGTCGACGGGGGCACTGTCGCGCTCGCCGACCTCAACCACCAGGTGCTCTTCGCCGAGTCCGACATCGGCCGGGGCAAGGCCGAGGCGGCGGCGGCCCGGCTGCGCGCGGTCAACTCCGACATCAGCGTCACCATCGGCTCCGAGCGCGTCTCCGCGCCGGAGGACCTGACCGCCCTGGCGCGCCGCTTCGACGTCCTGGCGCTGGCGACCGGGCGGCCCGGCGGTGTCCGGGAGCGGCTCAACCGCTCCTGTCTGCGCACGCGGACGCCCTGGGTGGACGTCGGTTACCACGGTCCGCGCACCGCGGTGGCGGTTCACGTTCCCGGACTCGGTGCCTGCCACGAATGTCTTCGGCCCGCCGATCCCGTTCAAGAGGCTGAAATCGCGAGCAATGCGGCGCATGTCGCTTCCGCCGGTATCGCGGGATTCGCGGCGTCTTATGCGGTCATTTCCCTGATCGCCGGAATAAGCCCGGTCCGCTCCGGGCGGATCGACGGCGTCAACCTCGTCTCCCCGGAGCGCGCGCACGTCGTCGAGGCACCGAGGCGTGCCGACTGCGCGGCCTGCGGGGTGAAATCGGGGCGGTGACCTGTTCGGATGGCGGAGCCCTCCCGCCATACTGGCCCGATGAACGACGCGAGCTGGCGCGTCCTGGTCTGGGACGACGACGTCAACACCACCCACGTCGTGCAGTACGTGCTGTATCGCGTGTGCGGCATGTCCCTCATCGACGCGGCCCGCACAATGATCATGATCCACCAGCACGGCTACGCCGAGGTCGCCAGGTTCACCGAGCGCGCCGAGGCGGAACGCCTGGTGGCGGGGCTGATGGTGTGCGGGCTGCGCGGCGGCCTCGCCAGGACCGAGGTGGCCACCGTTGGCTGAGAAGGGCCTCGACCCCAGCACGACCGGGTCCTCCGAGAAGGTGCTCGACCCCGAGAACGGGTCCTCCGGCACGGCGACCGACACCGCGTCTCCGGAGATGCTGACCTCCGCCACCGAGCGGCAGACAGCCCCCGAGGACGTCCCGGCGCAGACGGCCCGCGAGGGCGACCGGGTCTTACTCAGGCTCACCCCGACCGCCGCCGCGACGGTGCGGATGGTGCTGCGCCAGCTGCTGGACGTGCTGGAGTCGGGGACGGTGCCCGACGCCGGGCGCGGGCCGTTCGGCAGGCGCGTGCGGCTCTCGCAGACGATCCTCTTACGCCGGATGTTCCCCGCTGTCAGCGCGGACCCGACGATCTCAGCGGACTTCCGCGCCCGCCAGGAGCCAGGGGTGCGGGCGGAGGTACTGGTCTCCACGCGCAGGGTGCTCGGCACCTGGACCGGGGTCGCCGAGGTGCGACTGGACCCCGACGAGTTCGACGACTGGATGACCGCGCTCGGTGCGGCCCGGTTCCTGTTCTCCCCACGCAAGGGCACGCGGCTCATGCACCGCACAGTCGGGGGCCACGACGCCGCGGCCACGCTCACGATGCTCCAGGACCTGATGGAGGTGCTGGTGCACGCGGCCTGCCCCGATCTCGCGCAGCAATTGGAAGCCGCAGTGGCGTGGGGGCACAGCGAGCCCGCTACAGCTCCTCGGGAATCCTTATAAGTGGTTGAGCAGCTGAGGCCGGTGGGTTCTCAGCGAACGGGACCTCGTCAGCGTGCCCGGCGCTGACCAGCGCGTGCTGGGCTCACATTCTGGGACGGCCTTCCTCACCCCCGTAGGATGGCCGCGTGCTGGTGATCCGACGTGACCTCGTGGACGCGATGGTCGCGCACGCCCGCGAGGACCACCCCGACGAGGCGTGCGGCGTCCTCGCCGGTCCCGAGGGCTCAGACCGGCCCGAGCGGTTCATCCCGATGACCAACGCGGCGCGCTCGCCGACCTTCTACCAGTTCGACTCCATGGAGCAGCTGCGCCTGCACCGCGAACTGGAGTCCAACGACGAGGTGCCAGTGGTCATCTACCACTCGCACACCGCGACCGAGGCGTACCCGTCGCGCACCGACGTGAACATCGCCGCGGAGCCGGGAGCGCACTACGTGCTCATCTCCACCCGTGACCCGCAGGAGCACGAGTTCCGCTCCTACCGCATCGTCGACGGTGTGGTGACCGAGGAGCCGGTGGAGATCGTGGACGCCTACGACGCGTCCATCGAGCGCTTCATGCTCTCCAACACCGGCCCTGACGACGTCCCCGACTGTCGCTGAGACCGCCGCGCCCTCGGGGAACATCCCGGCTCGCGCGCGGGTTCAGGTGTTGAAGTCCGTTCGCTGACTGGAGGAATCCACCATGGCCGTCACCGTTTCCGTCCCCACCATCCTGCGCACGCACACCGGTGGCGAGAAGACGGTCGAGGCGTCCGGCGTCACGCTCGCCGAGATCATCGACGACCTGGAGAGCCGCCACGGTGGCCTGAAGACCCGTCTGGTCAAGGACGGTTCGCTGCACCGCTTCATCAACGTCTACGTCAACGACGAGGACGTGCGCTTCGCCGGTGGCCTGGAGGCAGCGGTCAAGGACGGCGACAACGTCACCATCCTCCCGGCCGTCGCCGGCGGCGCGCGCTAAGCGCATGGCCAGGTACGACTCGTTGCTCGACGCGCTCGGCGACACCCCGCTGATCGGGCTGCCGAGGCTGTCGCCGAGCGCTGACGTGCGCCTGTGGGCCAAGCTGGAGGACCGCAACCCGACCGGCTCGATCAAGGACCGCCCCGCGCTGGCCATGATCGAGGCGGCGGAGCGGGACGGCCGGCTGCGCCCCGGCTGCACGATCCTGGAGCCGACCTCCGGCAACACCGGGATCGCGCTGGCCATGGTCGCCAAGCTCAAGGGCTACGCGCTGGTCTGCGTGATGCCGGAGAACACCTCGGTGGAGCGGCGGCAGCTGCTGCTGGCCTACGGCGCCAGGATCATCACCTCGCCAGCGGCGGGTGGGTCGAACCAGGCGGTGGCCACGGCGAAGAAGATCTCCGCCGAGAACCCGGACTGGGTCATGCTCTACCAGTACGGCAACCCCTCCAACGCGGAGGCGCACTACCGGGGCACCGGGCCGGAGCTGCTGCGCGACCTGCCGACGCTGACCCACTTCGTCGGCGGGCTCGGCACCACGGGCACGCTCGTCGGCGTGGGCCGGTACCTGCGGCAGCACAGGGAGGACGTGCAGATCGTCGCGGCCGAACCCCGCTACGGGGAGCTGGTCTACGGCCTGCGCAACCTCGACGAGGGTTTCGTCCCGGAGCTGTACGACCCGGACGTGCTGACCGGGCGCTACTCGGTCGGCTCGCTCGACGCGCTCCGCCGCACCCGCCAGCTGCTGGAGCAGGAAGGCATCTTCGCGGGCATCTCCACCGGCGCGGTGCTGCACGCGGCGCTCGCGGTCGCGGAGAAGGCCGTCGGAGCGGGGGAGACCGCCGACATCGCGTTCGTGGTCGCGGACGCCGGGTGGAAGTACCTGTCCACTGGCGCCTACTCCGGCACCCTGGAAGAGGCCGCCGCGCGCATCGACGGCCACCTCTGGGCGTAGTCAGCCCGTGAAGAGCGGCGTGGGCACACCCTGGCCCACGTTGGGGAAAACGAACACAGAGCCTGCGTGCGTCTCTTCTGGGAGACCGGAGCGCGCCGACGTGACGTAGAGGTCCGTGAAGCCGTCTCCGCCGAAACAGCACGCGGTGGGACGCGACACCGGTAGTGCCAGTTCGCGGTCCAAGCGACCGTCAGGCGTGTAGCGGCGTACGGCGCCACCGTCCCACAGTGCCACCCACACGCATCCGTCCGCGTCCACGCACAGTCCGTCCGGCACGCCGTCACCGTCCACTGTGCAGAGTGGACGTCGGTTGACCGCGTTGCCTGATTCGCGGTCGTAGTCGAAGACATCGACACGACGCGTCGGTGTGTCCACGTAGTACATCAGCGAGCTGTCAGGGCTCCAGCCGATGCCGTTGCTGACGGTCACGTCGTCGAGCACGACCTTGGCCGCGCCGTCCGCTTCCACGCGCGCGAGCCAACCGCCGCCCTGTGCTTCGTCGTAGCGCATCGTTCCGGCCCACAAGCGCCCCGCGGGGTCCACGGCAGCGTCGTTTCCGCGCACGCCGTCACGGGCCCAGTAGACGAGCCACCGCTTGCTGTCGTCCCTGTCCCACAACGCGATCCCGTCCCGGAGGTTGAGCACGAGACCGCCACGCGTGCGCGGTTTGGCCGCGCCGACGTGCTGGCCCATCACCATCGAGTCGTCGGTGCCGCGCTCGGGGTGGAACCGGTGGACCTCCTTGCGGAGCACGTCCACCCACAGCAACGTGCCCGTGGTGATGTCCCAGGTCGGCCCCTCGCCCAACTCGGCTTCGGCCTTCAGCGCCACCTCAGCGATCACCAGGCGACTTTAGCCCCCTGAGACGTGAATCCGGGTCACCCCTGATGTGCGCGGACCACCGCGGACCTAGCGTTTCCTTCATGTTCGCCTCCACTCCGCTCCACCAGGCCAGCCAGCGGGGCAACGCCGTCTCCGAGCAGGCCGCGGGCCGGATCATGCTCGGCGTGGCGGCGGTGCTCTTCGGCGTCTCCGTCTTCCAGTCCGTGGTGTCGCCGGTGCTGTGGCTGCCAGGCATCTCGCACGACAGCCCGTTCGGCTTCTTCGCGGTGCTGTGGGCGCCGTTGATGACCAGCGGCCTGGGCCAGCTCGTCGTCGCGCTCGCGTGGACGGTGCCGATCGGCTTCCTGGCGCTGCGGCACCTCGGCGTGCGCCACGTCGCCGTGATCACCGCGGTGAGCTGGGTGGTCGGCGGCCTCGCGCTGTGGATGAACGCCTCGCACATCGGTCACACCGGCCCGTACGTCGTGGTCGCCGGGTGGCTCGGCGTGCTGGCCGCGCGGAAGGCCTTCGGGACCGATAAGGAGGCAGGGACCACGGCCACGTGGCTGTTCCTGCTCTTCGCGCTGACGCTGTTCTTCGTGACCCACGCGTCGGTGTCCGGTATCGCCGCGCACGCGATCGCCGCGGCCGCCGCGTGCGGCGCGTCGTGGCTGATCACCGCCGAGGGAATCAGGGTTCGACCCTGATGTCCTGGCCAGGGCGCTGACGTAGCCTCGAAAGCGTGCAGCCGGTTCCTGGAACGACCCCGACGCCCCGTGCCGACGCGCGCGTGCTGCCCGCGAAGCCGAAGCAGGCGGCCTTCGCGATCGCCGGCTTCGTCGCCGTCCTGTACCTGCTCGAACTGGTCGACGTGATCACCAACGGCGCGCTGGACGCGGGCGGGATCACCCCGCGCGAGCTGTCCGGGCTCACCGGCGTGATCTGGGCCCCGGCGCTGCACTTCGGCTGGGACCACCTCGCGGCCAACACGATTCCCGTGCTGGTGCTCGGATTCCTGACGATGGCGGGCGGAATCGGCCAGTTCGTCGCGGTGACCGCGTCCATCTGGGTGGTCGGCGGCCTCGGCGTCTGGCTGACCGCGCCGACGGGCACGATCCACGCGGGCGCGTCGATCCTGATCTTCGGCTGGCTGACCTTCCTGCTGCTGCGCGGGTTCCTCACCCGGCGCTTCCTGCAGATCGGCCTGGCCGTGGCGCTGTTCTTCCTCTACGGCAGCGCGCTGTGGGGCATCCTGCCGGGCCAGCCGGGGATCTCCTGGCAGGGCCACCTCTTCGGCGCGGTCGGCGGCGTGCTCGCCGCGTGGCTGGTGGCGAAGGCGGGGCGGCAGCAGGCGGCGAGCAAGCCCGAACTCCCCGGTAACCTCGGGATGTGAGCAGCGCTCCGATCGGAATCCTCGACTCCGGGGTCGGCGGTCTGACCGTCGCCCGCGCCATCCTCGACCAGCTGCCCGCCGAGCGGCTGCGCTACGTCGGCGACACGGCGAACTCCCCGTACGGGCCGCTGCCCATCGCGAAGGTCAGGGAGCACGCGCTCGGCGTCGCGGACCGCCTGGTGGCCAGTGGGGTCAAAGCCCTCGTCATCGCCTGCAACTCCGCGTCGGCCGCGTGCCTGCGCGACGCGCGCGAGCGCTACGACGTACCGGTGGTCGAGGTTGTGCTGCCTGCCGCGAGGCGCGCCGTGGCGACCAGTCGCACTGGGCGCATCGGTGTGATCGGTACGCGCGCCACCGTCACTTCTCGTGCTTATGAGGACGCGTTCGCGGTCTCTCCGGGCACGCGTGTCACCAGCGTGGCGTGCCCGCGCTTCGCGGACTTCGTGGAGCGCGGCGTCACCTCGGGCAGACAGATCCTCGGGTTGGCGCAGAGCTACCTGGAACCGTTGCAGCGCGCGGAGGTCGACACCGTCGTGCTGGGCTGCACGCACTACCCGATGCTGACCGGGGTGATCCAGCTCGTCATGGGCGACGCGGTCACGCTGGTCTCCAGTGCGGAGGAGACCGCGAAAGACGTCCTGCGCGTGCTCACCACCGAGGACCTGCTCGCCGAGCCCGCTGACGAGCCGCCGCACCACGAGTTCGTCGCGACCGGGCCGCCGCAGCCGTTCACGAAGCTGGCGAACCGCTTCCTCGGGCCCGTGCTCGGCACGGTGACCGGCTCGGGTGACGGATTGCTACCGGCGCCGAGCACTGGTTGACCGGAACGACCTCTGGGCGCGCGAGCCCGGTCGTGCCACTCTCGACGGGTGCTGCTGACCATCCTCGGCTGCTCGGGCAGCCTTCCGGGTCCCAACGCCCCCGCATCCGGCTATCTCGTTGAGGCGGAAGGGTTTCGTCTGCTCATCGATCTGGGCAACGGAGCACTCGGCGCGCTCCAGTCGCGGTGCGACCCGTTCTCGGTCGATGCCGTGGTGCTCTCACATTTGCACCCCGACCACTGCGCGGACTTCTCGGCGCTGACGGTGCTCCGCCGCTACCACCCGGCGCCGCCATACGACCCGCGAGAGCAGCGGTTGCCGGTGTTCGCGCCCGAGGAGGCGCCGACCCGCCTCGCCGCCGCGTACGCGCCGAACGAGGAAGAGCGCGCGCTGACCGACCTTTCAGACGTGTACGAGTTTCACGCTCTGGCGGAAGGAACTGTCCACATAGGACCGTTCGAGGTGACGGCAGCGCGTGTTGCGCATCCGTGCACGGCGTTCGGATTCCGCGTTTCGCACGCGGGGCAGCACCTCGTCTACACCGGTGACAGTGGACCGTGCGACGCATTGGCGCGACTGGCCCAGGACGCGAGCCTGTTGCTGTCCGAGGCATCGTGGCCACACAGTCCCGCGAATCCGGTGGACGTGCACATGTCCGGTAGGGAGGCGGGAGAGCTGGCCAGGACTGCGGGCGTCCGTCAGCTACTGCTCACCCACGTGCCGCCGTGGACCGATCGACGCGCGATGCTCGCTGAAGCCCGCGCGGTGTTCGCGGGGCCGATCCAGCTCGCTGAGCAAGGCGTCACCTACCCGATCGGTCCGCAGAACGGCTCAGCCGCCATTCGTCGGCACGCGACCGTCCCACACAGCCGATGAGCCCGAGTGCCCCGTGCGCACCACCTGCACCGTGGTGCCCACGGCGAGCACAACGGTGAGTACGGCCGCCGCGACGCTTATAAGGCGCCAAACGCGCGCACGCGAGTCCGTGGGGTCCGCTTCGCGGTCAGCGACGCGTCCGGACAACACGAGCACGAGTGTCACCACGGCGAAGCCGATCGCGAGGGGCAGCAGCACCGACGCGCGGGCGGAGTGCTCGGCGATGACCGGGTTGCCGCCGCCCAGCGCCGCGTTGAGCTGGTCACCGCTGAAGGCGGCCACGGGCACGGAGGCGGCGCCGAGCACGGTCACCGCGAGCACCGGCCAGCCGAAGCGGCGGCGCCACGCCGGGCGCAGCGCGATGAGGATCGCGCTGACCGCGGCCAGGGGGAGCAGCACCACGACGGCGTGCACGACGAGCGGGTGCAGCGGCAGTCCGTCGATCGTGGTCAAGTCCTGTGCGAGCACCATGTAGGTATTCAACGCGGCGCGGCTCGGGGTGGTTCAACGACAAGCCGATCTGGTGAACGCCTAATCTGTGCGGGTGGCGCGTAGCGACGGCAGGAACGATGAGGCACTCCGCGATATCCGCATCACCCGTGGCTTCCAGGAGTGGCCAGCGGGTTCGGTGCTCGTGGAGTTCGGCAAGACGAAGGTGTTGTGCGCGGCGAGCGCGCAGGACGGTGTGCCGCGGTGGCGCGCGGGCTCGGGCAAGGGCTGGGTCACCGCCGAGTACGCGATGCTGCCCTCCGCGACGCACACCCGCAGCGACCGCGAGTCCGTCAAGGGCCGCGTCGGCGGGCGCACCCACGAGATCAGCAGGCTGATCGGCCGCTCGCTGCGCGCGTGCATCGACCTGTCCGCGCTCGGCGAGAACACCATCGCGATCGACTGCGACGTGATCCAGGCCGACGGCGGCACCAGGACCGCGGCGATCACCGGCGCCTACGTGGCGCTGGCCGACGCGATCACCTGGCTGGGCGCGGCGGGCAAGCTCGCCGACCCGAAGCCGCTGTCCTGCTCGATCGCGGCGGTCAGCGTGGGCGTCGTCGACGGCAGAGTGCGACTGGACCTCCCGTACGAGGAGGACTCGCGCGCCGAGGTCGACATGAACGTGGTCGCCACCGACGCGGGCACCCTGGTCGAGGTGCAGGGCACCGGCGAGGGCGCGACCTTCGCCAGGTCCACGCTGGACCGCATGATCGACGTGGCGCTCGCGGGCTGCGCGCAGCTGTCCCGGCTGCAGGCCGAGGCCCTCGCGGCGCCGTACCCGGGCGAGCTGCCCGGCGGGCCGAAGGCATGACCCGCGTCCTGCTCGCCTCGCGCAACGCCAAGAAGCTCGGCGAGCTGCGCCGCATCCTGGAGGCCGAGGGCGTGCGCGGGGTGGAGATCGTCGGGCTCGACGACGTCGACCCCTTCCCCGAGGCCCCGGAGACCGGCGCGACCTTCGAGGAGAACGCGCTGGCCAAGGCGCGGGACGCGGTCGCGGCGACCGGTCTGCCCGCGATCGCCGACGACTCCGGTATCGCGATCGACGCCCTCAACGGCATGCCCGGCGTGCTCTCCGCGCGCTGGGCCGGCGGTCACGGTGACGACGCCGCGAACACGGCCCTCGTGCTCGCCCAGCTCTCCGACACCCCGGACGAGCGGCGCGGCGGCGGTTTCGTGTGCGCGGCCGCGCTGGCGCTGCCGGGTGGTCAGGAGCTCGTCGTGCGCGGCGAGTGGCGCGGCACCATCGCCAAGCAGCCCAGCGGGACCAACGGCTTCGGCTACGACCCGATCTTCTTCCCCGAGGGCTCCGAGCGGACCTCCGCGGAGCTGGACCCGTCGGAGAAGGACGCCGCCTCGCACCGGGGGCTCGCGCTGCGCGCCCTGCTGCCGCACCTGCGCGAACTAGCGGACCAGTAGCGGGCGCAGGGCGAGCGTGGCCGCGGTGGTCATCCGCGACCCCCAGCCCCACTCCGCCCCGCCCGCGGTCTTGGTGAGCACCACGACCACGAAGCGCTCGTCGTCGCCGATCGCGCCGGTGGTGTGCAGCTCCATGCTGCCGCCACCGGCCGACCAGCCCTGCTTGATCGCCCATGGAAGGCCGTCGAGCGCGCGCGGAATGCCGAAGTGCTGGTCGAAACCGTCCGCGGCGATCTCGGGGGCGGACCGCAGCGCGCGCATGATCGTCTCGGAGTCCGCTCTCGGCAGCTCGTCGAGGATGTGGTCGTAGATCTTCACGACGTCCCGTGCGGAGATCATCGTGTTGCCCCAGCGCCCGTCCGGCTGCGGCGGCTCGGCGTCCAGGTCGAGCCGGTCCGCGATTCGGCGCACGATCTGGCCACCTCCACCGGCCACCCACAGCGCGCTGGCCGAGTCGTCGTGGCTCAGCGAGAGCATCTGGGTCATCCGGGTGCTGCCCGCGCGCTCGGAGCCCCTGGCGAGCGCGTCGATCGCGATCATCAGCTTGACCAGCGACGCGGAGCGGAACTTGCGGTCGGCGCTCTCCTCGAACAGCGAGGTGCCGCGCTGCCGGTCGAAGACCTGCGCGGAGACGGTCGAGCGGCCCACCGCCTTGGCCAGCGAACTCCGCACGAGCTGGTCCACCGGCTGCCGAGGGCCGGGCTGGCGGGGCGGCGGTGCGGGGGTGT
>NZ_MUMH01000069.1 GCF_002155965.1 Allokutzneria sp. NRRL B-24872 | reverse complement strand
CGTGCTGAACGAGTCATTCACCACGCTCAACCACATCAACGAGTCATTCAGCACGTTCAACCACCTGAATGAGTCATTCAGCACGAAAGCGGCTCCCCGACCGTGGTGGTCGGGGAGCCGTCGAGGGGGTCGGTGGTGCGGGGGCTACTCGAAGAGGGTGCCGGTGTCGGCCTTGGTGCGCAGCAGGGCGGGCGGGGTGAAGCGCTCGCCGTAGCGCTCGGCCAGTTCCTCGGCGCGGGCCAGGAAGCCCTTGGGGCCGCCCTCGTAGCCGTTGACGTACTGGAGCACGCCACCGGTCCACGGCGGGAAGCCGATGCCCATGATGGAGCCGATGTTGGCGTCGGGCACGGAGGTGATCACGCCCTCCTCGACGCAGCGCACGGTCTCCAGCGCCTCGATGAACAGCAGGCGCTCGACGAGGTCCTGGAACGGCACGTCCTCGGTGTGCAGCACGGGGAACGCCTCGGCGAGGCCCGGCCACAGGCCCGTGCGCTTGCCGTCGGAGTAGTTGTAGAAGCCGGAGCCGCCCGCGCGCCCCTCGCGGCCGAACTCCTCGACCATGCGGTCGATCACGGTCTCGGCGGGGTGCGGGGTCCAGGTGCCACCGGCGTCGATGACGGCCTGCTTGGTCTCGGTGCGGATCTTGCGGCCGAGGGTGAGCGTCAGCTCGTCCATCAGCTGGAGCACCGGCGCCGGGTAGCCCGCCTGCGAGGAGACCTGCTCGATGGTCGAGGCGCTGTAGCCCTCGGCGAGCATGGCGACGCCCTCGTTGAGGAAGGTGCCGATGACGCGGCTGGTGAAGAAGCCCCGGCTGTCGTTGACGACGATGGGGGTCTTGCGGATCTGCCGGACCACGTCGACCGCGCGGGCCAGCGCCTCGTCGGAGGTCTGCTCGCCGACGACGATCTCCACCAGCGGCATCTTGTCCACCGGCGAGAAGAAGTGCAGTCCGACGAAGTCCTTGCGGCGCTTGACGCCCTCGGCGAGGCCGGTGATCGGCAGCGTCGAGGTGTTGGAGGCCAGCAGCGCGTGCGGCGCCACGACGCCCTCGATCTCGCCGAAGACCTTGTGCTTCAACGCGGTGTTCTCGAAGACCGCCTCGATCACCAGATCGCAGCCGTCGAGGTCGGCGGCGTCGCCGGTCGGCGTGATGCGGGCCAACACCTCGTCACGAGCTTCAGGAGTGGACCGCCCACGGGACACGGCCTTGTCGAGGATCTTCTGCGAGTACGCCTTGCCCTTCTCGGCGCTCTCGGTGGAGACGTCCTTGAGCACGACCTCGATGCCGGATTTCGCGCACACGTAAGCGATTCCGGCGCCCATCATGCCCGCGCCGAGCACCGCGACCTTGGTCGCCTTCCAGGAGGGGACGTCCTTCGGCCTGCTGCCGCCGGAGTTGATGTGCTGGAGGTCGAAGAAGAACGCCTTGATCATGTTCTTCGCCACCTGGCCGGTCGCCAGGTCGACGAAGTAACGGGTCTCGATGCGCAGCGCGGTGTCGAAGTCGACCTGCGCGCCCTCCACCGCCGCCGCGAGGATGTTGCGCGGCGCGGGCATCGGAGCGCCCTTGAGCTGCTTGCGCAGGTTGGCCGGGAACGCGGGCAGGTTCGCCGCGAACTTCGGGTTGGACGGTGTGCCGCCGGGGATCTTGTGGCCCTTGACGTCCCACGGCTGCACGGCCTCGGGGTTCGCCTTGATCCACTCGCGAGCGCGGGAGATCAGCTCCTCCGGCGTCTGCACGATCTCGTCGATCAGGCCGGTGTCCTTGGCCTCCTGCACGCGCATCTGCTTGCCCTGCAACAGGACCTTCATCAGCGCGTCCACGATGCCGAGCATCCGCACGGTGCGCGCGACACCGCCGCCGCCGGGCAGCAGGCCCAGGGTCACCTCGGGCAGGCCGAAGCGCGCCTTCGGGTCGTCGAGCGCGATGCGGTGGTGCGTGGCCAGCGCGATCTCCAGGCCACCGCCGAGCGCGGCGCCGTTGAGCGCGGCGACGACGGGGCGCCCCAGCGTCTCCAGCCTGCGCAGCGCCGCCTTCATCCGCTCGGTGGCGTCGAAGGCCAGCTGCGCGTTCTCCGGCTGGATGCGGCCGAGGTCCTTGAGGTCGCCGCCGGCGAAGAAGGTCTTCTTGGCGGAGGTCACGATCACGCCGGTGATGTTCTCGCGCTCGGCGTGCAGCCGGTCGGTGATCTCCACGATGGAGCGCTGGAAGCCCTCGTTCATCGTGTTCGCCTGCTGGCCGGGGTCGTCGAGGGTGAGGAGGACGACGCCGTCCTCACTGGACTCCCAGCGAATGGTCTCAGTCATTGTCCGTCTCGCTCCCGGGAATCAGACGCGCTCGATGATCGTGGCGATGCCCATGCCGCCACCGATGCAGAGGGTGGCCAGGCCGTAGCGCGCCTCGCGGCGCTCCAGCTCGTCCAGCAGCGTTCCGGTGATCATCGCACCGGTCGCGCCGAGCGGGTGGCCCATGGCGATGGCGCCGCCGTTGACGTTGACCTTGTCGTGCGAGACGCCCATGTCCTGCATGAAGCGCAGCACCACGGCCGCGAACGCCTCGTTCATCTCGATCAGGTCGATGTCGTCAATGGACAGTCCGGCCTTCGCCAACGCCTTGCGGGTCGCGGGCGCCGGGCCGGTCAGCATGATGGTCGGGTCCGCGCCGGAGAGCGCGGTCGCCACGACGCGGGCGCGCGGGGTGAGGCCGAGGTCCTTGCCCACCTGCTCGCTGCCGATGAGCACGAGCGCGGCGCCGTCGACGATGCCCGAGGAGTTGGCCGCCGTGTGCACGTGGTCGATCTTCTCGACCCAGTGGTACTTCTGGAGCGCGACCGCGTCGAAGCCGCCCATCTCGCCCATCGCGGCGAAGGAGGGCTTGAGCGCGCTGAGGCTCTCCACGGTGCTGTCCGGGCGGACCTGCTCGTCGCGGTCGAGCACGACGAGGCCGTTGCGGTCGCGCACCGGGATCACCGAGCGGTTGAAGTAGCCGTTGGTCCACGCCTTGCCCGCGCGCACCTGGGACTCCACGGCGTAGGCGTCAACGGCCTCGCGGTCCCAGCCGCCGAGCGTGGCGATCAGGTCGGCGCCGATGCCCTGGGGCACGAAGCCCGTGCTGTAGCTGGTTTCCGGGTCCATCGCCCACGCGCCGCCGTCGGAGCCCATGGGCACGCGCGACATCGACTCGACGCCGCCCGCGATGACCAGGTCCTCCCAGCCGGAGCGCACCTTCTGCGCGGCGGTGTTCACGGCTTCGAGGCCGGAGGCGCAGAAGCGGTTGAGCTGCACACCGGCCACGGTGTCGGGCAGCCCGGCCGCGAGCGCGGCGGTCTTGGCGATCACCGAGCCCTGGTCGCCGACCGGGGAGACGACGCCGAGCACGACGTCCTCGACCCGCTGCGGGTCCAGGTTCGGGTTGCGGCGGCGCAGCTCGTCGATCAGGCCCACCACCAGCGAGATCGGCTTGACCTCGTGCAGCGATCCGGTCTTCTTGCCGCGCCCCCGTGGGGTTCGGATCGCGTCGTAAATGAACGCTTCAGACATCTCAGCCGTGCCCTTCAGCCTCGCATCGCTACCGGCGCGTAACAAGCTCACCGCAAGTGTTACACCAGTGCTGTCACATGGGTCAAACTTGTGGCCCCGCTCACGGGAGCAGGGCTGGGCGCGGTGTGGCCGAGCGGCCGAGGCGGGCGATCGCGTCGAGCAGGTGACGAGACGGCACGGACCACCGCAGGCGCTTCGGGACCACCGACAACGCCAGCCGGAACGCCCGCGCCCCCGACGTCGCGCCCACCTCCGAGTACGCCGCGCGGCCGTAGAGACCGATCGCCCAGTCCGGCAACAACGAGTACGACAGGTGGCCCAGCGGCCGGTAGCCCACGCGCGCCGGTAACCGCAGCCAGGGCGGCATGGGCGGAGCGTGCAAGAACTCGTAGACGAGGTCGGCGTCCGGAGTGCGCCGCAGCCGAGGCTTCATCGCGGAGAAGTACTCCGCCATCTCCCCAACCGAACCCGGCACGTCGCCAGCCGCGAGGCCGACCAGCTCCGCCGACCGCCGCTGCTCAGCGAAGTACTGGTCCAGATGGGCGCGCGTGGCGGGAAACCCCGCGCGCACGGTGGCGGACGCGAAGGAGGCGACCTCGGCGCAGTGCACCCACAGCAGCAGTTCCGGGTCGTCCACCAGGAACCGCTCGCCGGTGTCCTGGTCGCGGCCCTTCAGCGCCTGGTGGATGCGGCGCACGCGCGCCGCGGCCTCGTGCACGTCGGCCTGGGTGCCGTAGGTCGAGAGCGCGACGAAGGTCGCGGTGCGCGACAACCGGCCCAACGGGTCCTTGAGGAAGATCGAGTTCTGCACGACGCCCGCGACCGCGCGCGGGTGCAACGCCTGCAAGTACAGGCTGCACACGCCGCCGAGCCACATCGTCGGGTCGCCGTGCAGGTTCCACGTGACCGAGTTCGGGCCGAACAAGCCGGGGTCAACCGCCATGCGCTCCTACGTCCTCCAGCCGATATCCGTTGGGGTAGCCAGGATAAGTCCGGTTGACGGTGCCGCGTTCCAGTCGGTTCACCATCCTTTTCGGCAACCAGCGCTCCGCGGCGCCGTGCGCGCGCAGCACCCGTTCCACCGCCGGCTCAGCTCCCGGAGCTGGCTCCGCGAAGCCGAAAGCGGCCCGCAACGGCGCGCCGAGCACCACGAGCACGCCCTGCTCAGCCACCCCGCGAAGCGGCTTGGGGAACCACCCGCAGAACATGTTCAGCGTCGACCTGCCGACCGCCTCGTTGCTCGGCGCATAGCGGAAGTGCTCACGCTCGTAGTCGGTGTTGAAGCACTCGAACGCCTCGAAGCTGGGCGGAATGTCCTTTATGCCCATGCGTTTTCCCACTTCGCGGTAGAACACGTAACCCGCGACGCGCTCGTGCTCGGTCAGCGGGCGCCAGCCGTACTTGTCGATCCACCGCACCGGCTCGTAGATGAAGGTGGACAGCACGTAGAGCATGTCGTCGTTGCTGATGTCGAAGCGCCCGTGCAGCCGGTTCATCGTCCGCAGCGCCGTCTTGCCGCGCGCGGAGTCGTAGCCGTGCAGCGCGAGTTCGCCCATCAGCACGCGGGTGTCGTCGTAGCGGCGTTGCGGGCGCTCGGCGAACTCACGCGTGCGGTCGACCAGCTGCGAGATGCTGGGCACGCAGAACGTCCGGAACAGCGCGAGCTCCAACGCGCGCGTGTAGTCCCACGGCAGTTCGAGGCCCGCCGACATTCTGTAGATCAACAAGTGGTGTTCCACCGGGTCCAGCCGCTCGATCAGCCGCACGCGGTCGAATCGCCCGAACCCTGCCCTGGAAGGTGTTCTGCCCATGGGAGAAGCGTAGGAACCGGGAAGCCGCCGCCTCCGCGCCGCGAGGGTGGTGAAGTCAGGAGAAGACCTAGAGCCCCATGGAGCGGCCGACGATCTCCTTCATGATCTCGGTGGTACCGCCGTAGATCGTCTGCACGCGGGAGTCCAGGTACGCCTTGGCGATCGGGTACTCCATCATGTAGCCGTAGCCTCCGTGCAGTTGCAAGCACCTGTCGACGACCTTCACCTGAAGTTCGGTCGTCCACCACTTCGCCATCGCGGCGTGCTCGACGCTGAGGGCGTCGGAGAGGTGTTCGGTGATGCAGCGGTCCACGAAGACGCGTGCGATCTGCGCCTCGGTCGCCATCTCGGCCAGCTCGAAGCGGGTGTTCTGGAACTTGCCGATGGGGCGCCCGAAAGCCTTGCGCTCCAAGCAGTACTGCTTCGTCTGCTGCACCACGTGCTCGACAGCGGCCACCGCGGCGACGGCGATGGACAGCCGCTCGCGGGGCAGGTTCTGCATCAGGTAGACGAAGCCCATTCCCTCCTGCCCCAACAGGTTCGCTGCGGGAACGCGGACATCGGAGAAGAACAGCTCGGCGGTGTCCTGCGCCTTCAAGCCAATTTTATCGAGGTTTCGGCCACGCTCGAAACCTGGCATGTCGCGCTCGACAACGAGCAGGCTGATGCCCTGGTGGCCCGCATCGGGATCGGTGCGCGCGACCACGATCACCACATCGGCGTGGATACCGTTGGAGATGAAGGTCTTCGAGCCGTTGAGCACGTAGTCGTCGCCGTCGCGGACCGCCGTCGCGGTGATCCCCTGGAGGTCGGAGCCGACGCCGGGCTCGGTCATCGCGATCGCGCCGACCAGCTCGCCGGAGCAGAACCCGGGCAGCCACCGGCGCTTCTGCTCCTCGGTCGCGAGCTTCAGCAGGTACGGCACGATGATGTCGTTGTGCACCGGGAAACCGACGCCGCTCGCCCCGACCCTGACCAGTTCCTCGTCGAGGATCACCTGGTAGCGGTAGTCGTCGACGCCCCCGCCGCCAAGGGACTCCGGCACGTCCATGCCGAGCAGGCCCTGCGCTCCGGCCTTCGTCCACAGCTCGCGGCTGACGATGCCGTCGGCCTCCCACTGCGCGTGGTGCGGCTCGATCTCCTTGGTCACGAAGGTCCGCGCGGCGTCGCGGAAGGCGTCGTGGTCGGCGGTGAACAGCTCGCGACGCATCTCAGTCCTCGCTTCTCTGGTGCGCGGCACCGGATTCGATGAGTTCGTCCACATCGGACAGACCCCACTCGGAGAGCACGGCCCTGGTGTGACTGCCCGCGGCGGCCGGAACACCGACCGGGGGTGCCGGAGTGCCGGAGAAGCGCGGTGCGGGCGCGGGCTGCACGACTCCGCCGGGCGCCACGAAGACGCCACGAGCCTTGTTGTGCGGGTGTTCCGCAGCCTCGGTCAGGCCGAGCACCGGGGAGACGCACGCGTCGGTGCCCTCGAAGACCTTCGCCCACTCGTCGCGCGTCCGGCTCGCGAAGATCTCCGCGATGCGCCGCCGCAGCTCCGGCCAGTTCGCCGGATCGCCCCGATCCGGCAAGCCGTCGGGAGCCAGCAAGCGCACGAACTCCGCGTAGAACTGGGGTTCCAGAGCGCCAACGGCCATGTGGCCGCCGTCGGAGGTCTCGTACACGTCGTAGAACGGAGCGCCGGTGTCGAGCAGGTTCACCCCGCGCCGGTCCTGCCAGCCACCGCTGGCCACCAGGCCGTAGATCATCGCGCTGAGGTGTGCCGTGCCGTCCACGATCGCCGCGTCCACGACCTGGCCCTGCCCGGTGCGCCCCGCCTGGATCACCGCGGACAGCACGCCGACCGCGAGGTACATCGCCCCGCCGCCGAAGTCCCCGACCAGGTTCATCGGCACCTGCGGCGGCCCGTCCGCGCGCCCGAACGCGTGCAGCGCGCCGGTGATCGCGACGTAGCCGATGTCGTGCCCGGCGGCCGGGGCGAGCGGGCCGTCCTGCCCCCACCCGGTCATCCGGCCGTAGACGAGCTTGGGGTTGCGCGCCATGCAGTGCTCCGGGCCGATGCCCAGCCGCTCCGCGACACCGGGGCGGAAGCCCTCGATCAGCACGTCCGCCTTCTCCGCCAGACGGAGCACGACCTCCGCGCCGCGCTCGTGCTTGAGGTCCACGACCACCTCGCGGCGGCCACGGCCGAGCACGTCGGTGGCGTTCCTGGGCAGCATCGCGCCGCCTCCCGGGCGGTCGACGCGGACCACCTCGGCGCCGAGGTCGGCCAGCAGCATGCCGCAGAACGGCGCGGGCCCGAGCCCCGCCAGCTCGACCACCCTGATCCCGGACAGCGGACCCGACACCACGCACCGCCTTCGCACTGGGAAGACCTGGACGTGGCTAGTGTTACAGTCCTGGTGTCACATCAGTCAAGGAGAGATGATGGCCGAGCAGGAAGCGCAGTACACCGTTGACGAGCTGGCCGTTCGAGCCGGGGTCACGGTGCGCACCGTGCGCTTCTACGCGGGCCGCAACCTGCTGCCGCCGCCTCGTCTGCGCGGTCGGGTCGGCCTCTACGGCCCCGTGCACCTGGCCCGGCTGGAGCTGATCCGCGAACTCCAGGCGCTCGGCTTCACCCTGGCCGCCGTCGAGCGGCACCTCCAGCGCATCCCGCACGACGCCTCCGCCGAGGACCTCGCGTTGCAGCGCGCGCTGCTCACGCCGTGGGTGGCCGAGACGCGCGAGGAGGTCGAGCTGCACGAGCTGAGCCGCCGCGCGGGCCGCCAGCTCGACGAGGACACCATCGAGCAGCTCGTCTCGCTCGGCGTGCTGGAGCGCACCGACGGCACGGGGTTCACGCTGCTCAACCCGACGTTGCTGGCCAACGGCCTGGAGATCATCGACCTCGGCATGCCGCCGGAGATGCTGCACGCGGCGAAGAAGGTCGTCGAGCGGCACGTGGTGGCGATGGCCGCCGAGCTCCAGGAGCTGTTCGAGGACAACGTGCTGCGCCCCTACGTCGAGCAGGGCCGCAAGGCCGGGGACCGCGAACGGGTCCGGCAGATCACCGACAAGCTCAAACCCGTCACCATCCAGGCCCTGGTCAGCGGCTTCGAACGCGCCGTCAACCACACCCTCCGCCGCAAGGTCTCCGGCTCCTGACCGCCGTCGCTTTTCCCGTTTCGTACTCATAGCGGGAAAGAGAGCGCTTCCCCACCCCGCTTGGAGTACGAAACGGGATTCTTGCGACCAACCACGCGGACGTTCAGGGGTGCGGGTGGGCGCTGCGCATGGGTGAAGTCTACCTGGTTTCGGGGCGCTGACCTGCGCATTGCAGAGTCGCACAAGCCTGGCGGGGCACCGTCACCGCTGAACCGCCGAGGGGTGGGCGCGGTGCGTCGCTACGCGGTGTACCGCGCCCCGGCTCGCTTGCCGTACCAGCTCGTCCACACCAGCGCGGCGGTGATGATCACGGCGGGCATCACCGACGACACGCCGATGGCCACGTCCAGCGGGAACAGGAGCGCGACGGGCACGCGCAGCGCGGCCTCGCCGACCAGCGACAGCGCCCACACCAACGTGATCACCGTGAAGATCCGGCGGAAACCGGATTCCTTGGCGTAGAGCGAATCCCAACGCCGCACGAGGTCCTTCTCGCCGGAGCGGACGCGCTTGGCGGCGGTGAACGCGGCGGGCGCGCCGAACAGGCACGTGCCGAGCAGGAACAGCCCGAGCACGGCGGTCGTGCCGGACTGCAGCACCAGCAGCATGCGCTCCTCGCCGGTCACGAAGGACAGCGCCAGTCCGACACCGAACATCAGCAGCATGACCGCCGAGATCGCGTCGAAGGTCTTGCGCCGCCACGCCGCGTAGCCGACCCGCACGCCCGCGATGAGCGTCGCCGCGAGCAGCGCGTAGTACTCCGCGAAGCCGAGCGCGCGGGCCCCGTAGTAGGCGCCGAGCGGGAGGCCGACGTCGAACAGCAACACCGGCACAACGGACTTCTTGCTGGACTTCGGCACCCTTGCCTCCCCACAGCGCGACAAGCGAGGACAGCGAACCACACGGATTCCCCACCACGGCGGGAAATCAGTGTCCCTATGAGGCGCATCAGCAGAAAGACGGAGCCAAACCTGCCTCACTCAGAGGTGTGCGTTCCCGTGAGCGGCACTGCGGCGGCGAACGCGCGGTGCGAGGGTCGGAGGATGCACCGCCTCACGCCGCCGCTGTTCCTCCTGGCCGCGCTCCTCGCCGCGCCGGGCACCGCGAACGCGGGCGAGGACACGAAAACGGTCAGCTACCACGGCTACGAGATCGACGTGCCCGCCTCCTGGGAGGTGGTGAACCTGGAGAGCGCGCCGAGCACGTGCGTGCGCTTCGACAAGCACGCGGTCTACCTCGGGCACCCCGGCACCCCGCAGAACTGCCCCGCGCAGGACAAGCGGACCGACGCCCTTCTCCTGGAACCGGTGGAGAACGCCAAGCCCAGCACCGAGATCGTCACCAGGCTGCCGTCCTACGTGGCGAAGCCGACGCAGCTGCCCTACGCGCCCGAGTTCTCCATGGTGGTCAGCGCGGCGGGGGTGATGGTGACCGTGAGCCGGGGCGAGGACAAGGCGCAGATCGCCCAGGTGCTGGACACCGGGCGCATCACCCCGGACGTCGCTCCCCCGAACCCCTGACCACGAGCGTCGCGGGCAGCACGACCTCGCGGCTCGGGGACTCGTCGCCGTCGATGCGGGCGAACAGCAGCCGCGCCGCCGTCGTCCCCATCTCCACCGGGTCCTGGGCGAGCACGGTCAGCGGCGGGGAAAGCCGGTCCGCGAGCACGATGTCGTCGAAACCCACCACCGCCGTGCCCGCGCCGCACGCCGCCACCGCCCGCACCGCGCCGATGGTCATCAGGTCGTTGGCGGCGAACAACGCTGTCGGAGGCCGCGCCGAACCGAGCAGCTCGCGCGCGGCCTGCTCCGCCGAAGCCGCATCGCGCAGTCCCTGGCGCACCAACGCCGGGTCGAACGCCTCGCCCACCGCGTCGCGGTAGCCCTGAAGTCGTTGGCGCGCAGTCCAAATCGACTCAAGGTCACCGAGGTAGCCGATCCGCGCGTGCCCGTGCTCGACCAGGTGCGCGACCCCGCGCGCCGCTGCGGTGCGACCGTCGACGAGCACGGCGTCGACGGGCAGCCCGTTCGCGGGCCGGTCCACGAAGACCACCGCGGTGCCCGCCGGTGCGCCGCGCCACGGCTCCGTGTCGGTCGGCACAGCGATCAGCCCGTCCACTCGGCGCGCGGTGAACGCGGCGACGAGCTCCCGCTCACGCACCTGGTCTTCCTTGGTGCTCCCGAAAAGCACCGTGAAGCCGTGTGCGCGGGCCTCCTCCTCGACGGCCCCCGCGAGCGCCGCGTAGAAGGGGTTCGCGATGTCGTCGACCAGCAGCGCGATCACCATCGAGGCGTGGTGCCTGCGGCGCAGCGTGCTGGCGGCGTGGTTGAGCTGGTAGCCGAGCCGACCGACCGCCTCGCGCACGCGCTCCGCCGTGCTGGGCCGCACCCCGGCGCCCCCGTTGATCACGCGGGACACCGTCATCACTCCGACCCCGGCGGCGTCGGCGACGTCGCGCATGGTCGGCCGGGAGGACTTGCTTCGTGCCAACTCCGGCTCCCGGTTCATGCACAGTCATGAATTGCGTCAGCCGGACGCTATCAAGCCTGTCGATCACCGCCGCGCGGGGAACTGCTCTCCGGTCGGCGGCAGGAACCTCCTGCGGTACAACGCCTCGTAGCGCGCGGAGACGACCGGACCCGCGGTGACCTCGGTCCGCTGCACGCCAGGGTCCACCGACGCGAGCCCGGCGGCGGGCGCGGCCAGCAACGCGGCGCCGACCAGCGTGGGGTCTCCGCTCACCGTGGTGGTGGGCCACGGGTTCACCGCGGCCTTGATCTGCGTCCACCCCGGAAGTCGTTCTCCGCCAAGCACTGTGACGCGCGCGGGCAGCACGTTGGTGATCGCGGCGATCTCCTCCGACACCCAGCGCGAGTGGAACGCGGTGCCTTCGAGCACGGCGGCCGCCAGGTCGGCGAGGGTGTGCCGCTCGGTCACCCCGCGCAGCGCGAGCCTGCGGTGCGGTCGCGGCTGCGGCGCCGCGCAACCGTGCAGGTACGGCTCAACGACAACGCCGGTCGGCCGCTCGGTGCTCTCCGCGACGAGGTCGATGAACCGCTTCACCGCGTCCTCGCCGACGTCGCGCTCGGCCAGCATCCGCCGCACGAACCACTCCGCGAGCGCGCTGCTGCCAGGCAGTTCGCCGATCATGCACCAGCGCGAGCCGTCCACGTAGCGCCCGGCGCTGGTTCCCGTCGCGACCAGTGCGGACGGGTCGGCGAGCCGATCGGCGACCGCGATCACCGCCTCCGTCGAGCCCGCCGAATCGGCGAGCTGGCCCGGGGCCCGCACCCCGGCCGCGTACGCGCCGACGAGGTGGTCATGCCCGGCGATGACCACGGGGGTGCCCGCGTAGAGGCCGGTGCCGACCGCGACGGACTCGGTGACCTGCCCGGTTACCTCGCCGCGCGCCAGCACCGGGGGCAGCTGCGAGCGGCGAAGCCCCGCCAGCGCGAGGAGGTCCGCGTCGAACTCGCCGCTGCGCACGTCGAAAGCCATCGTGCGCTGGGCGAGCGTGACGTTCGTGCTCAGCTCCCCGGTCAGCGCGAGGGCGACCAGGTCCGCGACGCTGACCCAGCACCGCGTCTTGCGCAGCACTCCGGCCGCGTTCTCGCGCAGCCACAACCACTTCGGCAGCGGGTGGCGCGCGTGCACCGGCAGCCCGGTGGTCGCGGCCAGCGACACCGCGCCCAGCTCGCGGTCCAGCCACGCGGTCTGCGCGGCGGCCCGCCCGTCGGCCCAGGAGAGCATGGGGTGCAACGGTTTCAGGTCCGCGTCCAACGCGACCCCGGTCTCCGCCATGCTCGCGACGCCGATGGCCTCCGGCGCCGTGCCCGCGACGCTGACGCACTCCGCGAGGCAGTCCAGCACCACCTGGACGATCCGCTCGGCGTCGTAGTGCTGGCCGCCCTGCCCGCGCGGAGTGGGCCGCACCAGCCGCACGACCGGGACGCCGTCCACGCCGAAGAGGCCGACCTTGGTGTTGGCGCTGCCGACGTCGACCCCGGCGAGCAGGCGACGCGGTGCGGCACCGGCCGGACCGGCCGATCCACCCGATCCGGCAGAGGAGGTGCTCATCCGGCGAACGCGCTGACGAGCCTGCGCAGCGCGTCGTCCTCGCCGACCGAGCCGGGAACCACCACGAACGGCCGGTTCTCCAGCAGCCACAGCGGAACGCCCGGCATCAGCTGCCCGGCCACCGTCGCGTGCCGCGCCCGGAAACCGTCGGTGGCCACCCTGGAGGAGGTGATCCCGCCCTTGACGATCACGCTGTCCACCTCGCGCGCCACCACAGAGACGATCTCGGCGATCGAGTCCAGCAGCATGATCGGGGTGTCCGGCCCCAGGTGCTCGGAGCGCTCGGTGCTCAGCATCGCCACCCCGTGCACGTCCAGCTCGGCGGTGATCCGCGTGGTCAGCTCGCCGACCATGTCGGGGCAGCCGCCGATCGAGGCGGCCGTGGAGATCTCGATCCGCCGGTTGGCCAGCTCGCCGAGCGCGTCCACCTGCCTGGTGCTGGTCTCGCTGACCGATCCGCAGATCACCAGCAGCCTGCCGCGCCCGCTGAGCTTGGCCTCGTCGATCGTGCGCGAGCGCAGGCACGCGCGCACCGACGCGAAGGACACCCCGCAGCGCGTGACCACCGACTTGCCGGAGCGCTCGGCGGCGATCAGGCCCTCGGAGATCGTCTCCAGGTCCGCGTGCTCGGTGGCGTCGGGCACGACCACCTCGTGCGGCCCGGCGTCGAAGAGTGCGTCCCGCACCGCCACGTAACCGCGCTCGCGCAGCGCGTCCAAGCCGACCGTGCGCGCCTTCCACCGGCCCTGGGTGACCTCGTCGACCCAGTCCGCGATGGAGTGGCTGCGGTAGCCGAAGACGCTGTCGCGCGCGAACTCCGTGTCAGCGGCCGGAACCGCTGTGCCGTCGACGCTGACGTAGTGCACGCCGTCCCTGGTGAAGCGGCCGCGCTCCAGGAACGCCGGGACGAACAGCCCCGAGGTGTTCTGCGCGACGGCCTCCATCTCCGGGAAGACGTGCCCGCGCAGCGCGGAGTCCCCGCGTAACAGGAAGGCGATGTCCTGGCCGGTGGCCCTGGCGGCTGTCCTGGCCTGTTCGGCGATGCCCGAGACCATGGCAGCGGCCGTGGAGCGGGGCAGGGCTCTGGTGTTGGACAACGCGAACACGGCCTTGCGCGGGCCGCGCAGGAACGCGTCGAAGGCGGCGGTGTCCGGGCGCAGCACGACGTCGATGTCGGAAGCCGTGTGGGTCCCGGTGGGGTCGTCGTCGATGATGACGACCCTGCGGTGGTCGTCGGCGGCGGCGAACACCTCATGGGTGGCAGCAGTCAAGGCCGGTCCAGCCAGTGAGCGGTGAGCGGTGTGATGCAGGGCACTGCCGAACTTCTCGCATCCGGGTGTGAGCTGTCAACAATCTGACGACCCTTCGGGAAAATCGAGTGCACACTCGGGCACATGGGAAAGAGCTACCCCGCGATCGACAGCCGACTGCGCGAGTTCATCGAGCGCCAGCCCCTGTTCTTCGTCGCGACCGCGCCGCTGTCCGAGGACGGGCACGTCAACCTCTCGCCCAAGGGCCGTTCCAGCTCGCTCGCCGTGCTGGACGAGATGACCGTCGCGTACCTGGACTTCGGCGGCAGCCACGCCGAGACCATCGCGCACGTGCGCGAGAACAAGCGGATCACCGTGATGTGGTGCGCTTTCGAAGGGCCGCCCGCCATCGTCCGCGTGCACGGGACCGGTGCCGTGGTGCTGCGCGACGATCCGCGCTTCGCCGAGCTGATCCCGCGCTTCGCCGAGGCCGACGGCCCCGCCGTCCGGGCGATCATCGTGATCAGCGCCGAGCGGATCACCGACACCTGCGGCTACGCCGTGCCGTTCATGGACTATCGCGAGGACCGCGACCTGCACGCGCGCTACTTCGGCCGCAAGACCGACGAGGAGTTCGCGGACTACTGCGCGAGCAAGGAGTTCAACGGCTCCAGCATCGACGGCCTGCCCGCACTACCGCTCCCCCTGCCCCCGCGCACCGCTTGACCCCTGTTTGACACGTGTTGTCACGCGAGGCGGGCGGGTGAGGTGGAGACGGACCTGGGTCGGTGGTGACTGGAGATTGTCACCACCGACCCAGGTCCCCACCGGCGCCACTCCGGCTGGTCGCCCAGCCGGTGCAGGGTCGTGGGCCGGATCGCCCCGACTGGCAGGTCCGGGCCGACCCCCGAAGCCGGTCCGGACTGGTGCTCGGGCTCGGCCTAGCTCGCCGACCGGCGCGCGCCGGTCATCACGGGCTCGGCGTCGAGGACGCGCAGACCGCCGCCGAAGCCCTCGGGCCCCGGGATGAGCAGTCCGTTGGACAGGGCGTTGGCAACGGCCGCCGCCCGGTCGCTGACGTGCAGCTTGGAGAAGACCCGCTGCAGGTGGGTCTTGACGGTGGTCTCGGCGACGAAGAGCCTGCGGCCGATCTCGGCGTTGGTCAGCCCCTCGGCGACCAGGCGCAGCACGTCCAGCTCGCGGCCGGAGAGCACCGAACGGCTCTCCTGCCTGCGCAGCCTCGGCATCCTGCCGGGCACCGGCAGCAGCTGCGACGGCATGGCCGCGACCCCGCTGCGGGCCTGGCGGACAGCGGAGATCAGCTCCTCCGGCGCGGCGGTCTTGAGCACGAAGCCCATCGCGCCCGCCTCCAGCGCCGCCCCGGCCCGCGCCTGGTTGTCGGAGAAGACGACAACGACGACGGGCAGGCGGGTGCGCAGCACCGCCTTGATCACCTCGATGCCGTCGACCTCGCCGAGGTCGATGTCCACCAGGACGACGTCCGGGCGGGCGGCGCAGACCTGGTCGACGACGCGGGCACCGCCACCGACGGCGCCGACGAAGGTGAAGTCGGGGTGCCTGGTGAAGCAGGCGCGCAGGCCCTCAGCCACGACCGGGTGACGGTCGACGGCGAGCACGCGCAGTCTGGTGTCCTGTGTTTCCTCACGCGAACAGGTGCACGCGTGATCGCGTGGACGCAGGTCAGGCGGCGGAGTGTGCAGCGACATGACAGACCTTTCGACTGGCCCCCGGGACAGAGCTGCCAACTTGGCATCCCACTTTGCCGCGAGTGTTGACAACTTCTGACAACCCGATCCTACTTAAGTAGGCGTCCGTCAGTCAACACGCCTGTCATCGAGATGGGCAGCGCCCGACTCCCCGGCAACGCGCCGTTAACCTGCAAGTAGGTCCGGCCGGAGTAGCCCGGAAGCGTGTCCTTCGGCCAGAGTACGCCGCGCGGCCGTTTGTCAAACTGTTGACAACCCGTCCCAGACCGCCGAGTCACGTTGACGGGCCAGGCTCGCCCTTTTACCCTTCTGCCGTTGAACACCGTGGGTGAGCACCACGGGAAAAGGGCAGCACCATGGCGCGACGGACCTACCTTCGTAGCCACTCAGTCAGGGTCAACCATGACAGTGCGTGACAGGCGAGCGGGCGGCTCGCGGGACGGCGAGCCGGTCTCCCCAGGGGCAGGGGAGCGCCGGCTACGCGCGTGCGCGCTGATCGCGCAGGGTCTGCACGGACAACGAGGCGACCTCTTTGAGCAGCGCCGGGCGCACCTCGTCCGGATCGGCCGAGTCCAGGTGCTGCAGCAGCTCGTCCAGCGCGCTGAGCCGCCGCTCCTCCCGGCCGAGCTGAGCGCTCAGCCGCACCACCGTCATCAGGGCGCGCATCTGGTCCGCGGTGTCCAGCGGTCCGGCCAGCGCGCTCTCCGCGTGATCGAGAGCGCTTTCCGGTTGCCCAGCGCGAACCGCGACGGCCGAGCGCATGAGCGCCACCTGCGAGTCGACCTGGCTGTTGGCGGCCCGGCGCAGCTGCGTGACCTCCTCGAGCAGGGACTCGGCGGAGACCGGCAGCGGCAGGTCGAAGTTCAGCACCATGTAGACGGTGGTCAGCCGGACGCGGCACCACAGGTCGGCGCCGATGGTCTCCGCCGGGTGCGCGAGCGCGGCCTGGATCTGCTCGGCGGCCTTGTCGAGGAAGCCCGCGCGGGTCAGCGCGCCGGCGTAGGTCCAGTGCATGGTGACCGCGGCCTCGGCGAACGTGGAGCGGCTGCGCCAGTCCGGGACGTCCTGCGGCCCGGCGTTGACCAGCTCGATGCCTCGGGCGCACACGCGCAGCGCCTCGTCGATCCGGCGAGCCTCAGCGAGCGAGGACGCCAGGGAGACCGAGGCGCGCAGGCGCAGCGGCCACGCCTCACCCGGCGCGAAGTCGGCGTTGGCGAGGCCCTCCGCCTCCAGCAGTGCCCGCTGGGCCAGTTCGGCGGCCTCGCGGAAGCGGCCGAGGTTGCGCAACGCGGCGGCGTTGAGGGTCTCGCTGACGACCTTGGCGGCCGCGGGCAGTCCCCGGTACATCGGCTCGATCGCCTCGAGGCGGCCGGCGACGTCCTGGGTGCGGCCGAGCTTGCCGGCGCAGGAAGCGGCGACGTACTCGCAGAACCAGCGATCCTGCGGGTCGCGGACGTGTTCCCGCAGCGCGTCCAGCACCTCCAGCGCGGCGTCCGGCCTGCCCTCCAAGAGCAGGTCCATCACGCGGGCGTAGCCCACCATGAACTCACCACCGCTGACGCGGGTGCCGTTGTCGAGCCCGGCGAAGGACTCGGTCGGCACCCCCAACCTGGCGGCGAGCTGTTCCACCACCTTCGGCGTGGGGGTACGTTGCCCCGATTCCAGGCGGGACAGGTAGCTGCTCGACAGTCCCTCACCGGCGAGGTCGCGCTGCGTCAGACCTCGGGAAACACGCAAGGCACGCAGTCGGTCTCCGAACGTGGCGGGCAGCTCGCGTTCGGTACTGACTCGATCGGCAGATGTCATGACAGGTAGCTACTCAAGGAGGCAGGCATGCTTGTTGCCTTTCTGATGACACTGTACGCGGGAATTCTTTCACCGCTAGACAGTGGCGTTCAATCCACCGATACCGTTTCGACGCTTGCGGCCGAGACGCAGCAGGTGCAGGCGGACCCCGGGCGCAAGCCCTGTGGCATCGAGTGGCCGCTCTGCCAGCCGCCGAACCCGAAGGCCATCGCCACCGATCTGACGGCGAGCATGCCCGCGAGCTGCGGTGACGTCGCGTGGCCTGGCTTCTGCCAGCCTGTGGGCGCGCAGCTCGCCAAGGACCCGGGCAGCGTGGGCGGCATCGAGTGGCCGGGCACTTCCGGCATCGTCCGCGTCAACGGCGCTCTCCCGCCGCTCGGCCCGGGCGTCGAGTGGCCCGATCCCTGACCGCCGGGGACGACTAGCGCTGACATGACATGAAGGACGGGGTGCCTGCGAGGGCGGCACCCCGTCCTTTGTCATGTCCGGGACTTCGGCTCCCGTCGAAGGAAGCGCGATCTACAGCGCCTGCTCCAGCTGCTTCTCGTCCTCGGGCGGGAGCGCGGCGACGGCCTTCTTCTTCGCCTTGCTCTTGCGGACCAGCAGGAACACCACGACGGCGACGACGAGACCGCCGAGCAGGAAGTAGCTGGCGGTGCTGAGCTTGGACTCGATCTGCTTGGCCGCCTCACCGGCCATGGCGGCGATGGTGACGTGCAGCGCGGCCCACGGCGCGGCGCCGCAGACGGAGGCGATCAGCAGCTTCGGGTAGGCAAGGCCCGCGGTGCCCGCCGCGGCCGGGGTGAGCGAGCGGACGACGGGCAGCCACCTGGCGAAGAACACCGCCCACGCGCCGCGGCGGCGGATGAGCGCGGTGGCCTTGTCCCAGTTCTCCTGCCCCATCTTCTTGATCAGCCGGGTCTCCCTGAGCCTGCCGCCGAAGCGCCTGCCGACCAGGTAGCCGACGGAGTCGCCCGCCACGGCGGCGAGGGTGACCACGGCCCACATGACGATGCCGGTGCCGAGCGCCTTGACGGTGCTCGCGGCGACCAGCAGACCCACCTCACCGGGCACGATGAGGCCCAGGCCGATGGTGGTCTCGCCGAAGGTGAAGGCCGCGGCGGCGGCGAGTACGAGCGGTTGCGGGAGCCCGGCGATGGACTCCAGGCCGTCACTGATCAGTCCCACGGGTCTTCTTCCCCCAGTGCGTGTGCGGGATCGGGTGCACGGGCCGTGATCAACTGCCCCCAGCGGCCCGGCCGCCTACCCTATCCGGGCGATCATGGCGGCGAATCGGTATTGGGGGGTAATGTCCGTTCCGTCCGAAGATCGACGTTTGGGGGGATATGAGCGGGGCACGATCGGCACGTGCCGGTCGCGACCTACTCCCCTGGGAGGCTGAATTCACGTTCACGAACGTGCGAACTTGCTCCCCGGAGATCGTTTTCGGTACTGATTATTAGGACGCAGGTCACATCTCGACCTCGCTCAGCGAACGTGACACGACTGACTCCCGACGCGGGTAGGGCCAGGAGGAGCCGTCATGGCAACGACCCGGTACCGCGCCGAAGCCGAGCCAGTGCTCGACGCCTTCAGCGCCGACCATGCCGACACGACGAACGACGCACGCCTGTGGCCGCCGGAGACCGGCCGGACGCCCCGTTCGTTAGCCGCGAGCCCGTACCGGGCCGCCTTCACCCACATCGGGTAACCCCACACACCGCGCCCGGCCCCGTGCCGGGTACCCCGCTGGCAGGACCCGCCGCGCGAACCGCGACGAGGCCTGTCCGCTTCGCACACCCCTGTTCCGGGCAGCCCGCCCGGGGCACCGTCCTGGAGGCACGACAACCATGATCAACACCCGCCGCGCGACCGCCCCGGAAGGGGAGCACGCCAGCACGGGCCCGCCCGGCTCCGCCGAGCCCGCCGGGAAGGAGTCCGCAGGGGAGAGCGGCCAGCCGTCGACGCTGTCCACGGTGCTGCGGCGCGACCTGCCCGCCTCGCTGGTGGTCATGCTGATCGCCATCCCGCTGTCGTTGGGCATCGCGGCCGCCTCCGGCGCCCCGATGATCTCCGGACTGATCGCCGCCGTGGTCGGCGCCGTGGTGGCTGGTGCCCTCGCGGGCGCTCCGCTGCAGGTCAGCGGCCCCGCGGCCGGTCTGACCGTGATCGTCGCGGGCATGATCGCCGAGTACGGCTGGGCCGCGACCACGTTCATCACCCTGCTCGGCGGAGCCATCCAGCTCGTCCTGGGCATCACGCGGATGGGCAGGGCCGCCCTGTCGCTGTCCCCCGCCGTGGTGCACGGGATGCTCGCGGGCATCGGCGCGGTGATCGCGCTGAGCCAGATCCACGTCGTGCTCGGCGGTCAGCCGCAGAGCTCGGTGCTGGCCAACCTGCGCGACCTGCCCGGCCAGGTCGTCGGCCACCACGACGCGGCCTTCGGCATCGGCATCGTGACCTTCGCCGTGCTGCTGGTCTGGCCGAGGATTCCCAAGGTGTCGCTGATCCCCGCGCCCCTCGTCGCGGTCGCGGTCGCCACCGCGGTGTCCATCGGCTTCGGCCTCACCGTCCCCAGGGTGGACCTGCCGGAGAACGTGCTCTCCGGCATCACCCTGCCCACGCTCCCGTCCGGCAACTTCGGCGGCATCCTCGTCGCGGCGTTCACCATCGCCGCGGTGGCCAGCGTCGAGTCGCTGCTGTCGGCGGTCGCCGTCGACAAGCTGCACACCGGCCCGAGGGCCAACCTGGACAAGGAACTGGTCGCGCAGGGCGCGGCCAACATGGCTTCCGGCGCGCTGGGCGGTCTCCCGGTCACCGGCGTGATCGTCCGCAGCTCCACCAACGTCGCCGCCGGCGCCAAGACCCGGGCCTCGGCGATCCTGCACGGCGTCTGGATCGCGCTGTTCGTGCTGTTCCTCGGCAGCACCCTGGAGCTGATCCCGATGGCCGCGCTGGCCGCGGTGCTGGTGCTCACCGGCATCCGCCTGGTCAGCCTCGCGCACATGCGGGAGCTGTGGAAGCACCGCGAGTTCCCGGTGTACGTGGTCACCTTCGCCGGCGTCGTGTTCCTGGACCTGGTCAAGGGCGTGCTGCTGGGCATCGCCGTTGCGCTGCTGCTGGCGCTGTGGCGGCTGACCAGGGCGACCGTGGAGGTCGCCGAGGACTCCGCCGACCAGTGGCGGGTCGTCGTGAGCGGGTCGCTGATCTTCCTCGGGGTGGCGAAGCTGGTCAACGAGCTGCGCCGGGTTCCCGAGGGCAAGCAGGTCGTGCTGGAGCTGCACGTGGACTTCATGGACCACGCGGGCTACGAGGCGATCCACGACTGGCGCTCCGGCTACGAGCGGACCGGCGGGACCGTGCGCGTCGACGAGGTGCACGACACCTGGTACCAGCGCGCCCACCTGGGCAAGCCGGAGCAGAACAAGAGCCTCCCGGGTCAGCTGCCGAGGTGGTTCGCCCCGTGGTCGTACTGGCAGAACATGCACGCCGAAGGCACTGAACCCGAGGCGGGCACGGTCATCCCGGAGCCGCGTCCCGGTGCCGACCCGATGATGCTCGGCATGCACGAGTACCAGCGCAGGTCGGCTCCGCTGGTGCGGCCGTTCCTGTCGGAGCTGGCCGAGCGGGGGCAGAAGCCCAGCCAGTTCTTCGTCACCTGCGCCGACTCGCGGGTGGTGCCCAACATGATCACGAGCAGTGGTCCCGGCGACCTGTTCACCACCCGCAACGTCGGAAACCTGGTGCCGCGCAACGATGCCCCGAGCACCGGCTCCTCGGTCGGCGCCTCGATCGAGTTCGCCGTCGAAGCGCTGGAGGTGCCCAACATCGTGGTGTGCGGGCACTCGCACTGCGGCGCGATGAAGGCGTCGCTGCACGGCGGGGTCCGCGAGGGCACGCACCTGGCGGCCTGGTTGCGGCACGCGGAGCCGAGCCTGGCCCGCTACCACGCCTGCGAGGGCGACGACCACGACGACGACATGGCTCCGGCGGACCGGCTGAGCGTGCTCAACGTGGTGCAGCAGCTGGACAACCTGATGACCTACCCGTCGGTGCGCGAGGCGGTGGAGGAGGGCAGGCTGACGCTGGTCGGGCTGTACTTCGACATCTCCGACGCCCGCGTGCACGTGGTGGACCCGCAGACCGGACGACTGTCCCCTGTGGACCCCGCAACCGTGCTCTGACCCCTCGAACCGAATCGGCCCCCTCCTTCGCGGAGGGGGCCTTTTCGCTTACCGGGAAAGGAAAGCTCGAACTCGCGCGGCAAGCTCGTCCGGTGAGTCCTCGGACATGTGGTGACCGCCGGGGATCGAGCCCCCTTCGACGTTCTCGGCCCAGCCGCGCCATGCGTCGACCACGTCGCCGTACAGCTCCGCCAGGTCGTCGTCCTCGGCCCAGAGCACGAGCGTCGGGCAACGGACCTTCCGCCCAGCGGCGCGGTCGGCGTCGTCGGCGATGCGGTCGACACCGAGCCCAGCGCGGTAGTCCTCGCACATCGCGTGCACGGTCGCCGGGTCGTTGATCGCGAGCTGGAAGTCCGCGAAGTTCTCCTCCCCCATGGCTTCCGCGCGATCGCCGTAGCGGGCGCGGTACCAGGAGACGGGATCGGCGTTGATCACGCGCTCCGGCAGGTCGGTCTCCTGCCCGAGGAAGAACCAGTGCCACCAGCTCGCGGCGAACCGCGCGTCGCAGCGAGCGAGCGCTTCACCGATCGGGACCACGTCGAGCGCGATCAGCGCGGTCACGCGATCCGGGTGGTCAGCGGCGAGGCGATGTGCGACGTAGCCGCCACGATCGTGGCCGACCACCGCGAACTCTTTGTGCCCCAATGCTTCCATGAGCTGCACGCAGTCGTTCGCCACGGTTCGCTTGGACTGCTGGCTGTGGTCGGGCCGGGTCGACGGCTTGGCGGACTGGCCGTAGCCGCGCATGTCCGGGCACACCACGGAGTGCTCCCGCGCGAGCAACGGCGCGACCCGGTGCCACGTCGTGTGCGTCCTGGGATGCCCGTGCAGCAACAAGATCGGCGGCCCGGAACCACCGTGCCGGACGCTCAGCCGAATGTCGCCGATGTCGATCTGCTCCAGCTCGAAGCCCTCGAACATCAGCTGACAGCCTGGTGCAGCTCGGCGGGCTCCAGGCAGTAGACCTTGTAAGCGGAGCGGATCACCGGCTGGGCGACGTTGCGCACGCGGACCCCGCCAGCGGTCATTCCGTGCTCCGTGCCCGCGTGGGCGTGACCGTGGAAGGCGATGTCGGCGTGCGCCTTGTCGATCGCCTCGGCCAGCAGGTAGGAGCCGAGGAACGGGTAGATCTCCAGCGGCTCTCCACGCAGGGTCTCCTTGACCGGCGCGTAGTGGGTCAGCGCGACGCGGACGTCAGCATCGAGTCCGTCGAGTGCCTTGCCGAGCTGGTCGGAGACCTCGGCGGTGTGGTTGACGAACGCCTTCATCTCCCGCTCGCCGAAGGCGCTCGCGCACTTGCCCGCGAAGCCCCCGCCAAAGCCCTTGACGCCTGCAACGCCGACCTTGGTGCCGCTGACGTCCAGCACGATCCCGTTACCCTCCAACACGGTGATCCCGGCGTCACTGAGCACAGTGGACAGTTCGTCGCCCAGATCGCTGTGGTGGTCGTGGTTTCCGAGCACCGCGACCACCGGGACGGCGAGGCCGCCGAACTCGCGCGCGACGACCTCGGCCTCTTCCACCGTGCCGTGCTTGGTGAGGTCGCCCGCGAGCAGCAGCAGATCCGCGCAGTCGCCCAGCTCCTCCAGCGCGGGGCGGAGGTGGCCGCTGGCGTCCGGTGCGAGGTGCACGTCCCCGACGGCGGCGATCCTGATCATCGCAGCTCCTCCCGTCCGACCGGGGCCTGCGCCTCGACCACGTGGACGTCGTTGTGCACCTTGAGATTCGCGGCGATGTCGTGCACGACCGCGTCGAGCTGGTGCTTGCGCTCCTCGCTCGCGACGTCACCGCTGAGGTAGACCTGCTCGCCGCGCAGGTCGACGCGAACGCCCTGTTCGGCGGTCCTGGGGTCCTCAGCCAGCGCGCGACGCAGGCGGGCCACCGCGTACTGCGGCGGCTCCTGGTCCGGTGTCATGGGCTTGCCTCCCTGATTGCTGTGCGAGTGTCGTGATGCCGAGCCGGTGCGCCACCAGCAACAACGCCTCCGCGTATGGCGAGTTCGCCGTTCTGCGCGCCACTTCGGCCCAGTCGAGCTGTTCTCTGAGCGCGCGCAGGATCGGTAGCAGGACCGCGAAGTCGCAGCGGTGCTCGTCCAGCACAAGCATCTTGTCCACCACCAGGTCCGTCGCCGGGGCGACCGGTGCCTGCACCGAGCCCACGCGCATCCACTCGGCGCGGGCGAGGGTTTCCGCCGTCACCGGCGACTCCACCGGCTCGTGGATGAGGTCCACGAGGTGGTCGCGGTCGTAGACCTTGGTGAGCCACTGCTCCGGTGGTTCGGCGGCGCGCATCCCTGCTGCGACAAGCACTCGAACGGCCTGGGCGCTGTCCTCCTCGCGCACGAGCACGTCGACGTCGTGCTCGGATTCGGGGCCGCCGCGCGCCCAGACCGCGATGCCGCCGGTCAGCGCGAACGGCACCTCGGCCTCGCGCAGCGCGCTCACCACCCGCACCGCGGTGCGGACGAGCTGGTTGAAGTCGTCGGCCATCAGCCCGTTTCCTCTTGCGGCTCGGGCATTTCCTCGGCTGGTGGGTCGTCGTCGATCGTCTCGTCCAGCTCGCTGTCCGGGGTCGCCGCGCGCGGGCGCTCCGGCACCGCTTCCGGCTCGACGTCGGGGTTCTCCTCCGCGAGGCGTTCGTCCAGCGGCTCGCCCTCGCGCTGCTCGTTCGGGGTGGTGCCGTGCTGGTCGACGCCGCTCCAGCTGTCGGGCGCGTCAACGCCCTCCTGGACCGGGTCCACGCCGATGCGGTCCTCGTCCAGGTCCTCGGAGACCTCTTCCCTTGGCGTGCTCATGACCTTCGGGCTACCCAGCAGCCCGGCGGCCAACCACCGGTGTGACCGGCGGCGGAGGCGGGTAGCCCGACTGGTGGAGGTGGGCGGACATGGATCTGACGCAGTTACGCGGGCTGGTCGCCGTGCCCGGTCCGTTCGTGTCGGTGTACCTGGACGGCGCGGAGCCGCATTGGGCCGACGTGCGCGCCACGCTGGCCGAACAGGGTGCCGACGCGCGCACACTGTCCAGTGTGGACAATGCGCTGGCGGACGAGCTGGACGGAGCTGGACGCGCGCTCATCGCGTCAGCGGGCGAGGTGCTGCTGGACCGGCGTTTGCCTGAACCGCCCGCCCAGCCGTTGGCTCGGTGGTCGGCGTTGCCCTACCTGACGCCACTGCTGGCGCGGGCCGACGCCGACCTGCCGCACGTGGTCGTCTTCGGTGACGAAGTCCTCGGCTTCGACAGCGACGGCACCCTGGTGGAGAAGATCAAGCAGGACAACGCGGTCGCGCTCGCCGAATCGGCTGACCGCATGGCGCGGCGGCTCAGCGCGCGCCTGCTCGTCCTGACCGGGGAGGTCCAGGCCAGGACGGCAGTGCGCATGGCGTTGCCGGAGAACTCCGCCGCCATCGCGGAAGAGCTCCCGGACGCCGATTGGTCCACTGTGGACGGAGCCGTGCACAAGCTGATCGCTCAGCGGGCGGACGCGTTGGGGCACAACGCCGCTGACCGCTTCCGCGTGGCGCTGGGCCGAGGCGGAATCGACGTGGCGCGAGGACTCCGCGCGGTCGTCTCAGCGCTGCGCGAGGGCCGCGCCGACACCGTGCTGCTCGACGGTGACGCCACGGCGGACCGGACGATCTGGATCGGCGCGGAACCGACCCAGATCGCCGTGGACGAGGCGGAGCTGCGCGCGCTCGGCGTGCCGCACCTGGCCCGCGAACGCGCGGACTCCGCCCTGGTCATGGCGGCCGTGGCCTCCGGCGCCGCACTGCACCTGGTGACCGCCGACCCCGACCTCCTCGAAGGCGTCGGCGCGTTGCTCCGCCCCTGACCGCCTCAGGAACGTGCGCCGAGGGGGCGTTCGTCGAGCGGGGCGGCCGGGTCGGCGTCGGCGCGGAGGTGGACGAAGGACGTGAAGCCCCACTCCTCCAGCCTGCCGAGCTGCGCGCCGAACTTGCCGCGCCGCCCGAGCACGGTGGCGGTGCGGCCTTCCTGGCGCAGCTCGCGCGCCACGGCCATCGCGCGCGCCGCCGGAACGTCCTTCTCGAAGAGCACCGCGACCGAGTCCTTGGCCGGGGCGTCGCCGAGCAGGTCCACGATCCGCTCGAAGCCGATGCTGAACCCGCAGGCGGGCACGTCCTTGCCGAGGCTGCGGCCGATGAGCTGGTCGTAGCGGCCGCCACCGGCGATGGAGGAGTTCATCCCGGGGTGCATGACCTCGAAGATCTGGCCGGTGTAGTAGCCCATGCCCCTGACCAGCGTCGGGTCGAACTCCCAGCTGACCGCGCTGGACTCGGCCAGGCTCGCGGTGGTCGTGGCCAGGTCGGCGATGACGTCCTCGGCCAGCGTGGGCACGGCGTCGGCCAGCGCATCGGCGATGGAGGTCGCGGGCAGCTCGCGCAGCTTCTGGATGCGCTCAAGGGCGTCGCCGACCTTGTCAGCGGGCAGCCCCTTGGTCTCCAGCTCCGTGCGGACGCCGTCCCAACCGATCTTGTCGAGCTTGTCCAGGCCGATGAAGAACGCGGGCCAGACCGCCTCGTCCAGCCCGGCGGCCTGGGCGAGCGCGGCGACGAAGCGGCGGTCGGAGACGCGGACGGTCGCCCCGGTCAGGCCGACGGCGGCCAGCGCCTGCGTGGTGGCTTCGATCAGCTCGGCCTCGGCGAGCACCGACTCCTCACCGATCATGTCGATGTCGCACTGCACGAACTGGCGGTAACGCCCCTTCTGCGGCCGCTCCGCGCGCCAGACCGGGCCGTACTGCAGGCTGCGGAACGGCGACGGCAGCGTCGCGTGGTTGGCGCCGTAGAACCGGGTCAGCGGCACGGTGAGGTCGTAGCGCAGTGCCAGGTCGGCCAGCTCCGAGGTGCGCGTGCCGGGCTCGGGCTCGTCCGGAAGGCCCCTGCGCATGATCTTGAAGAGCAGCTTCTCGTTCTCCCCGCCCTGGCCGGAGGTGAGCCGGTCCAGGTTCTCCAGCGCGGGCGTCTCGATCCGCTGGTAGCCGAAGCGGTGGTAGACCTCGACAATCGCCGCGAGAACGTGATCGCGCCGGGCGACGGTCGCCGGGAGCAGGTCTCGGGTGCCCCTCGCGGGGCTGTTGTCGATCTTCACCGTTGTCCTCTTCTAGAAGTGCCGTGACCGGCTCAAACTACCCGGCGCCCGTTCGGCCCCGCGATCAGGTTTGCCGCGCGGAAACTCGCTGGGCGCACCCGTGCGGCGCCTGGTAGGAACCCGGGCATGCCCACTGGAGAGCTGGTCAGGCTGCGCGCGTTCGAACCGTCCGAGGCCGAGGCGCTGTGGCGCTGGAACCACGACGCCGAGGTCATGCGCTGGATGGAGGACGGCTACCCCGACTCGCTCGCCGATCTCCAGAAGCGGATGGCGGACTGGAAGCCCAACTCCTACGAGAAGTCCCGGCTCGCCGTGGAGGCGCTGGAGGACGGCAAGCTCATCGGCGTGGTGGTGCTGCGGGACGCGCAGCCGGAGACCGGGCACGCGGAGCTGGACATCTACATCGGCGAGAAGGACCGCTGGGGCAGCGGTTACGCCACCGACACCGTGCGCACGGCCTGCCGGTTCGGCTTCGAGAAGATGCGGCTGCACCGGATCACGCTGTGGGTGGTCGCGGACAACGCGGCGGCTCGGCGGGTCTACGAGAAGGTCGGCTTCGTCGAGGAGGGCCGCCAGCGCGAGTCCTTCCGCCGCGACGGCCAGTGGCACGACATGGTGATGATGGGCCTCTTGGAGGGCGATCTCCGCGGCTGAACGGGTGGTGCCAGGATGTGCGCCGTGTTCAAGCGACTCCTGATCCTCGTGCCCACCACCGCGCTGCTGCTGACCGGCTGCGGGGACAAGGCGCAGACCGCTGACGCGCCACCTCCCCCCGCTGCGACCTCGGCGGCCCCCACGTCGAAGGCCAAGGCGGGCGTGGACGTCAAGGGCGACGTGAAGATCACCTCGTGCACGCCGAACGCGTGGACGCAGGACGTGACCATCGAGGTCACCAACAGCTCGTCCGAGGCGGCCAAGTACGTCGTCGGCATCGACATCAGCGGCCCGGACGGCAAGCCGGTCAGCGACGCGCGCTTCGTGAAGAACCGCATCGAGCCGGGCAAGACGGTCACCGAGCGGATTCCGGGCGGCACTCCGATCAAGGGCGCGATCACCTGCGCCGTCGGCGAGGCCCGCCGCCTGCCCGCGCAGTAGCGCGCGCACCACCACCCGTTTCGTACTCCTAGCGGGAAAGAGAGCGCTCCCCTCAACCGCTAGGAGTACGAAACGGGAAACCCGGGGCCGGGTCTAGTCGTCGTCGCCGCCGGGGCGGAGCGACTCGTAGACCTTCTTGCACTCAGGGCACACGGGCGAACCCGGCTTCGCGGAGCGCGTGACGGGAAACACCTCACCGCACAGCGCCACCACGTGGGTGCCCATGACCGCGCTCTCGGCGATCTTGGCTTTCCGCACGTAGTGGAACATCTTCGGGGCGTCATCGCCCGACTGGTCGGTGCTCTCGGGGCGCGTTCCGGTGTCCGGCAGCGTCTGCGTCAAGCTCACGTACACCATGATGCCTCACCGATGATGTCAACCGGACAGCAAGTTCGGACGCTTGAGACTGAGGAGATCGCAGGTGGCGCAGAGCCAGCTCCGGGTGGGCGAAGAGGTCGCGGGCGCGCTCGCGGAGGGGCGCGCGGTGGTCGCGCTGGAGAGCACGCTGCTCTCGCACGGCCTGCCCGCCCCGGCCAACCTGGCCGCCGGGCGTGAACTGGAGCGCATCGTGCGCGAGCGCGGCGCGGTCCCGGCCACGATCGCCGTGCTGGACGGAGCGGCGGTCGTCGGGCTGACCGACGCGGAGCTGCAGCGCGTGTGCGATCCAGCGAACAAGCTCGTCAAGCTTTCACGGCGCGACCTCGGACCGGCGTTCGCGCTGGGTGTGGACGGTGCGACCACCGTGGCGAGCACCGCGGCGATCGCCGACGCGGCGGGCATCGGGGTGTTCGGCACCGGCGGTCTCGGCGGCGTGCACCGGGGCGCGCGGGACACCTGGGACGTCTCCGCCGACCTCGCGGTGCTGGCCGAGACGCCGGTGACCGTGGTGTGCTCCGGCGTGAAGTCGATCTTGGACGTGCCCGCCACCCTGGAGCTGCTGGAGACCAGCTCGGTTCCGGTGCTCGGCTACGGCACCGACCGCTTCCCCGGCTTCTACCTGCGCGACTCCGGGCTGGACGTGCCGTGGCGGGTGGACGGCGCCGAGCAGGCCGCCGCCGCGATCGCCGCCCACCGGGCGCACGTGCCGGGCCGCGCGGGCGTGCTGCTGGTGAACCCGATCCCGGTCGAGCACGAGATGGACCTCGACCTGCACGACCGACTGCTCGCGAGCGGGCTGGCGAAGCTGGAGCGCGAGGACGTGCGCGGCAAGGACGTCACGCCGGTGCTGCTGGAGCACTTCCACACCGCGAGCGAGGGCGTCAGCCTCACCGCCAACGTCGAGCTGGTGAAGTCGAACGTGCGCGTCGCCGCCGAGGTCGCGGTCGCGCTGGCGGAGCGGGCATGACACCGAGGGTTCTCGTCGTCGGCGACGCCGGGCTCGACGTCGTCGCCAGGCACCACGGGCCGGTCGTGCACGGCGGTGACGTGCGCTCCACCGTGACCTTGCAGCCCGGCGGCGCGGGCGCGAACACCGCCGCGTGGCTGGCGCACTGCGGTGCCGAGGTCGTGCTCGTCGGCCGTGTGGGCGCCGACGCGGCCGGGCGGCAGGTGACCGCTGAGCTGAACGCGGTCGGCGTGCGCTGCGCGTTCACCCTCGATCCCGTGGCGAACACCTGCTGCGTAGTGGTGCTCGTCGACGACGACGGCCAGCGGACGATGCTGCCCGACCGCGGCGCCAACGCTCGGCTGTCCCCGGACGACCTCGACCCCGCCTTGCTGGCCGAGGTGGATCACCTGCACCTGTCCGGCTACGTGCTGCTCGACCCGTCGTCGCGGGATGCCGGGCTGGCCGCGCTGCGCGTCGCCAGGGAGGCGGGCAAGACCACCTCCGTCGACCCGCAGGCCGCCGCGCTGATCGTCGCGGGCGGTGTCGAGGCGTTCGTGGAGGACATCCGCGGCGTGGACCTGTTGCTGCCCAACACCGAAGAGCTCGTCGCGCTCACCGGCTCGAAGGAGCCCGAGGCCGCGCGCGAGCTCCTCGGCGTCGTCGGAGCGATCGCCGTGACCGCCGGTGGCGACGGGGCTTCGTGGGTGGAGGCCGAGCGGATCGTCTCCGTCGAGTCACCCCGCGTGGAGTGCGTCGACACCACCGGCGCCGGCGACGCCTTCGACGCGGGCCTGCTCAGCGGCTGGCTCTCCGGCCACCCGCCCGAGGACTTCCTCCTGGCCGGGGTCCGCGCCGGCGCCACCGCCGTCCAGCACGTCGGCGCTCAGCCCCTCCGCTCCTGACCCGAGCGTTTTGGCAACGCGATGCGATTCGGGAGCGCTCTCCCGCGCAAGTTGTTGCCAAAACGCGGTTACCTAGAGCGGAGCGCGGGGCGAGCGGGCGGAGTGCGGTGACGCGGAGTGCGGTGACGCGGAGTGCGGTGACACGCGGTCCCCACGTCCGCCAGGCACCGCTTAAACCCTGAACGGGTCGTTTGGTGCGCTGGACGCGCTGAACGGGTCGTTTGGTGCGTTCAAGTGTGCAAACGGGTCGTTCAGGGCTTGAGCGTGGAGCGGAGCGCGAGGGGTCAGGCGTCGATGACGGGGTGTTCGCGGGATTCGATCTGGCGGGTGCGTGAGGGCGCGCGGTAGCGGTTGGGCTCCTCGGCCTTGCGCGGTGGGCGGTCGTTGGCCATGAGCACGGCCATCCACGGCAGCGGCACGGAGATCACCACGAACGCCAGCGCGAGCCACCAGGTCTGGTAGAAGACCCCGGCCAGGATCAGGCACGGGATGCGCATGGACATCATGAGCAGGTACTTCCGCTTGCGAGCGGCGTACTGATCTTCGTACGAAGGAGCGGCCTCGGTGATCAGGACCGGGGTGTCGTCCCGTTGGGAACCGTTCACGTCCCACCTCCACACCCCATACTTCCACCGTCCGCGCGATGTGAACACAACGAGGGGTCGTGATGGTCGCCCTGGATCGCCTCGTCGACGTGCTCGGTGGAGTCGGGGCCGTGTTGTGCGCGGCGCCCCGGGGCCGGGACGTCGACCTGCGCGGGGTCGCGCTGCACGACCCCACGGAGGAGTACCCCACGGCACCGAGCGACGTGCTGCTCGGTTTGGGTACGAAGACGGTCGCGGCGGCGGTGCGGTTGATCGGCACGACGAACGCGGCGGTGCTCGTGCTGCACGGGCGCCAGCCGCTGGACGAACGGATCTCGGCCGCGGCGCGCAAGGCGGGGGTCGCGGTGCTGCTGGTGGACCCCGGCGTGCCGTGGAGCCATCTCGCGGGCGTCGTGCACACCTTGGTGCTCGGCGGGACCTCGGCGAGCCGCGAGCACCCCGGGGACCTGTTCGCGGTGGCGGACGCGATCGCGGCGGTGGTGGGCGGCGCGGTGACGATCGAGGACCAGCAGTCGCGCGTGCTGGCGTACTCGGGTCGCCAGGAAGCCGTTGACGCGGCGCGGATTCAGACGATCCTGGGCCGCCGCGTGCCGCCCGACGTCCTCGAAGCCTTGCGGGAGCAGGGAGTTTTCAAGCACCTCGCGGTCTCCGACGAGCCGTTGGTGGTGCCGTCGCTGATCCCGAGCCTGGGCGCTCGCCTCGTCGTGGCGATCCGCGCGGGGCGCGAGCTGCTGGGGTCGGTGTGGGTGGAGGCCGAGCCGCCGATCTCGCCGCAGCGGATGGCCGGGCTGGTGGACGGCGCCAGGACCGCGGCGCTGCACCTGCTGCGGGCGCGCGCCAGCTCGGACCTGGAGCGGCGCGGCGAGAGCGATCTGGTGCTGCGCCTGGTGGAGGGCGACGCGGACGCGCCCGCGGTGCTCGCGCGGCTGGGGTTGCCGACAGCGGGGCTGCGCGTGATCGCCCTGCGCGCGGACGCCGGGGAGGCAGAGCACGGAGCCGCGTTGCTGGCCTTCGAGCGCGCCACGGCTGGCTTCGGGTGGTCTCGGCCCGGCCGGAGCGCGCTGCTGGGCAACGTGCTCTACACGGTGCTGCCGTGCGGCGAGAACACCGACACAGCGCGGGATTGGGTGCGCGCGCTCGCTTCGGAGCTGCCGTCCGAGGTGGTGCTGCACGCGGGCATCGGCGGCGCCGCGACCACGGCAGAGCTGCCGTCGAGCCGCCACGAAGCCGACGAATGCCTTGCGGTGTCAACGGTTCTGCCCACTCCCGGCACCGCGGTCTCCTACGACGAAGCGTGGTCCCAGGTGCTGCTGATGCGCTTGGCGGCGGTGGCGGAGGCAGGGCGGTTGCCCAGCCGTGGGCCGGTCGCGGAGCTGCTGCGGCAGGACGAGGAGCACGGCACCGCCTACGCCGAGACGCTGCGGGCGTGGCTGGCCGCGCAGGGCGACGCGCGGGCGGCTGCGCAGCGCTTGGCGGTGCACCCGAACACCCTGCGCTACCGGCTGCGCAAGATCGAACAGCTGACCACCGTGCGGCTGGACGACCCCGAACAGCGGCTCGCGCTGGCCATCGCGCTCACCGCGACGACGTTGTTCTGAGAGCACAAACCGGGCGCCGATATTTGTCCGGACGTGCCAGTGTCTTCGGTGTTTTCCCAGCTCATAGTTTCTGCCATCGGGCCAGAACACGTGAGGGAGGCCACCGTGACCGCAGCTGGACAGCCGCGCACCGCCGTCGTCGTCGGCGGAGGCATCGTCGGCCTCTCCGTCGCCTGGTTCCTCCAGGAGCACGGCGTCGAGGTGACCGTCGTCGAGCGCTCCGAGGTCGGCGCGGGCGCGTCGTGGGGCAACGCCGGCTGGATCTCCCCCGGCCTGGCGATCCCGCTGCCGGAGCCGAGCGTGCTGCGCTACGGCTTCCGCTCGCTGATGGACCCGGACGCGCCGCTGTACGTGCCCACCAAGCCGGACCCGAAGCTGTGGGCGTTCCTCACCCGCTTCGCCGCGCACTGCACGATGCCCCAGTGGCGCAAGGCGATGCGGCACTACCTGCCGGTCAACGCGGGCGCGCTGGACGCCTTCGACGTGCTCACCAACAACGGTGTCGCCGCCAAGACCGTGGACGCGCCGATCATGGCCGCCTTCGAGCGCGCCGAGCAGGCCGCCGACCTGCGCCACGAGCTGGAGCTGATCAACCAGGCGGGCCAGGAGATCAACTTCACCGAACTCTCCGGCGCCGAGGTGCGCAAGGCGGTCCCGCAGGTCAGCGGCAACGTGGAGCTGGCGCTGCGGCTGGACGGCCAGCGCTACATCGACCCGGGCGCCTTCACCCAGGCGCTTGCCGACGCAGTGCGCGAGCGCGGCGGCGAGATCCGCACCGGCTTCACCGCCCGCACCCTGCGGCACGGCCCGAAGGGCGTCACCGTCGAGGCCTACGCCGGGGACCCCGTGCACGCCGACACCGTGGTGCTGGCGACCGGTTCCTGGCTGGACGAGCTGGCCAAGCCGCTCGGCGTGAAGATGCCGGTGCGCGCGGGCCGCGGCTACTCCTTCAGCGTGCCGGTGACCGAGGACGTGCCGTGCCCGGTGTACTTCCCGGCCGTGCGCGTGGCCTGCACGCCGTACCAGGGGCGGCTGCGGGTGGCCGGGACCATGGAGTTCCGCCACGCCGACGCCCCGCTGGACCCGCGCCGCGTGACCTCGATCGTCAACTCCGCCCGCAAGCTGCTCACCGGCGTCGACTGGACCGAGCAGGCGGAGACCTGGGTCGGCCCGCGCCCGGTCACCCCGGACGGCCTCCCGCTCATCGGTGAGACCAAGGTGCCCGGCGTGTACGTCGCCGGTGGGCACGGCATGTGGGGCGTGACCCTGGGCCCGCTGACCGGTCAGCTGCTCGCCGAGCAGATGGTGACCGGCAAGGCGCCGGCCGCGCTGCACCCCTTCAACCCGCACCGGGGCGGCCTCCGCTCCCTCGTGCGCCGTTCGGCCTGACGGCAGGGGTCAGGCCGAACGGAGTGGGGGTGACCGGCGTTCTCGCCGGTCGCCCCCGCCGTCTTTTCAGGGGCCGCTGAGCAGGCGGTCGACGGGGACCGTGACGGGGGTGCCGCCGCGCAGCGCGATGGTGACCTCGCGAGCGGTCAGGTCGGCGACGAAGGAGCACAGGGTCGCGGACGGGTCGCCCGGCACCGGGTCGCGGTAGACGCCGCGCGGAGTGGGCCTGGTGAGGACGTCGAGGAACCACGTCGCGTCGGGCTCGGTCTTCGGCACGGGCAGCCTGGTGAGCGCCTGCGCCCTGGCGACGCTGGACGGGCTGGCCCTGTCCGGCCGTTCGGTCAGGTACCGCAGGTGGTTGGTGTGCCACGCCCAAGGCTTGGCGGCGTCGGGTTCGTGCATGGCGATGTCACCGCTGGCGCTCTCCACCTGGAGCAGGCGCCCGGTCTCCAGGTCGCCGACGTTGTAGGCGAAGCCGCCCGCGCTCGGGTTCCGGCCGAGAAAGCGCACGACGTCCTCGACACCGCGCACGCCGTGCAGCCCGCGCGCGACGAAGTGCCTGCCGATGCCGGGCTCCGGCCGCACGAGCGGGATGTGGTCGAGGCCGAACACCATGCCCAGGCCGGTCAGGGTGAACGCGTTGCCGGGCAGGAAACCCGGGTACCACAGCGCGGTGACGGTGGGCTCGTCGTCCAAGTGCAGGGTCAGCAGCACCAACTGCTCCTCCTGCCCCGCCGCGCCGTCCTCGTTGTGGGCGAGCACTGAGCGTTGTCCACGCCACAGCACGTCGGAGCACCCGGCGGTGGTGACCTCGTTGGGCACATCACCGCGCAGGTTGGCTAAGAGAAGGGTGCGCAGCGGCATGTCCGCGCCCTCGGCCAAGGCGGCCAGTTCCGCGTACTGCTGTGGCGCCCCCTGTTCCGTCAGCCGGATCAGCTCGTCCAGCTCGCGCGCTCCGTCCCCCATGGCCTCGAAGCGGCGCACACCGGGCATTTCAGGCAGGCCGAGCACCAGTGCCCGCACCCGCTCCGCGAACTCCGTCCCGAGCGCCCTGAACACCGTCTGCCGGTCCCCCCGCGCCACCACCCACGGCATGCCGCCCAGTTCGTGGTGGTCGATCCGCACAGTCATGCCTCCCCTGTCGTTCCGGACCACTCCGGTGTAACCCCTCAGGACGACATCACGCCCGGACACGGCCGCGGATTCCGGTGAACCCCGTGGAAGGATCGGTGAATGAGGGCTGTGGTGACGCGGGTCACTCGCGCGCGGGTGACGGTGGACGGCGAGGTCGTCGGAGAGATCGACGAGCCGGGACTGCTGGTGCTGCTGGGGGTCACGCACACCGATGGGCCGGAGCAGGCCGCGACCATGGCACGCAAGCTGTTCGAGCTGCGGGTGCTGCGCGACGAGCAGTCCTGCGCGAGCACCGGAGCGCCACTTCTGGTGGTGAGTCAGTTCACGCTCTACGGGGAAACGCGCAAGGGCCGCCGTCCTTCGTGGACCGCCGCCGCACGTCCTGAACACGCGGAACCGTTGGTACAGGCCGTAACTGAGGATCTTCTCAGCCGCGGCGCACGAGTGAGCACCGGGCGTTTCCGCGCCGCCATGGAGGTGGAGAGCGTGAACGACGGTCCGTTCACCGTCATGCTCGACATCTGAGCGCGTCCTGAGAGAGGGACGGAGTTCTCTCAGACAATCCTCAGGCTCGGCTGGGCAACCGCGCGACTCGAAGTCGCGTCTTGCTAATTGCGAGACACGGGAACGAAAACGAGATCGTGGTCGTTCTCCAAGTGTCCAGCCGAGACAGCGCGGATACCCCAGGGGGGACCCGACCTGCCGAGGCTCGCCGCGCAAGGGAGCGCAGGCGCCGCACACAGCGCGCCGCGCCACGGCGTTGCACCGCCAGGAGCCACCTACCGGGGAGGAAGCCCGATGACCGTCCCGCAGACCGCAACCGAACTCAACGCGCACACCGAGATCGACCTCGACGCGCAGGGACCGGCAGCCGACCTGGTCCGGGTCTACCTCAACGGCATCGGCAAGACAGCGCTGCTCACCGCCGCCGACGAGGTCGAGCTGGCCAAGCGGATCGAGGCCGGGGTCTTCGCCCAGCACATGCTGGAGACCGCGAAGTCCCTTGCGCCGCAGCGCAAGGCGGACCTCAAGGCGCTCATCCGGGACGGCCACCGCGCCAAGAACCACCTGCTGGAGGCGAACCTGCGCCTGGTGGTCTCGCTGGCCAAGCGCTACACCGGTCGCGGGATGCCGCTGCTGGACCTGATCCAGGAGGGGAACCTGGGTCTGATCCGCGCGGTGGAGAAGTTCGACTACACCAAGGGTTTCAAGTTCTCCACCTACGCCACGTGGTGGATCCGCCAGGCCATCACCAGGGGCATGGCCGACCAGGGCCGCACCATCCGGCTGCCCGTCCACCTGGTGGAGCAGGTGAACAAGCTCGCCAGGATCAAGCGCGACCTGCACCAGCAGCTGGGCCGCGAGGCCACGCACGAGGAGCTGGCCGCGGAGTCCGGGCTGCCGCAGGGCAAGATCTCCGACCTGCTCGACCACGCGCGCGACCCGGTGAGCCTGGACATGCCGGTGGGCACCGAGGAGGACGCCCCGCTGGGCGACTTCATCGAGGACTCCGATGCCACTGACGCCGAGAGCGCGGTCATCTCCACGCTGCTGCAGGCCGACCTGCGCCGTGTTCTGTCCACTTTGGACGACCGCGAGCAGCACGTGATCCGGCTGCGCTACGGCCTCGACGACGGCCAGCCCAAGACGCTGGACCAGATCGGCCGCCTGTTCGGCCTCTCCCGCGAGCGGGTGCGGCAGATCGAGCGCGAGGTCATGTCCAAGCTCCGCCAGGGCGAGCGCGCCGAGAAGCTGCGCGCCTACGCCAGCTAGACCGGGACTTCAACGACGGCGAACCCCGCGGCAGGGGTGGGGTTCGCCGTCGTTGAGCACGGGAACCACCCCAACGGCAGCGTTGACGTGTGACCTGAGTCACGGCAAAGTCAACGATTGCCTGACACGAACTTCGCGGACACCCGCGCTTCTGCTCGGGCGTTCGCTCACCCCGGGAGGTCGGACCCGTCGGGGGCGGGTCCGGCCTTCCGACTAGGCGACGCGTGCTCGCGAAGAGCGCTCGCCCGGGTCGGGCGGTGATGACTTCGGGGGAGCGACTCCCCCGAACCCCCTACGGTGCGAGTTCCTTCCGAACCAGCGTGGTCCGGCTGCGCCTGACCAACGCCGGTGTTCGGTGTTCGCTTCTCTTAGCCGACGAGGCGGGTGGTGAGGCGGTCGAGGGTGCTGGGGCTGAGGCCCTGTTCGTCGAGCCAGCCCCGGGGACCGTCCGGATGTGCTTGCAGGCGGTCGAGGACGGCCTCCATGGCGCGAGCGGGAGCCTCGAAGAGGTGGCGCACGGGCTCGAAGTCCATGCCTTCGGGCAACAGCACGCCGCCCATCATCCGAGAGATCACCGCCTCCATGTTCGCCTGGGTGCGCACGTAGTCGGCCACGATCGCCTCGCGGTCAACACCGACAGCGGAGAGCGCCAGGGCCACGGCGACCCCGGTGCGATCCTTGCCGGCGGCGCAGTGCACGAGCACCGGTCCCTCCGCCACCGCGATCAGGCGCAGCACCTCGACGAACTCGGCGGCGGAGGCCTTGAGCATGCCGACGTACACGGCGGCGAGGTCCTTGGCGGCGGGCGAGACCGGGGTGGAGGGCTCGTTGAGGTCGGCGACGACGGCTTCGAGCAGCGGGATGCGCCGCACGGACGTGTCAGGCCCGGCGAGCGGGTGCGCGGCCCCGGAGTGCTCCGCGGTGGCCCTGAGGTCGATCACCAGGGCCGGTGGCCAGTTCGGCAGGCCCGGTCCGCCGTCACCCTCGTGCGGCGCGTCGGAGCGGTACAGCACGCCCGCCCGCGTGGTGCGCCCGTCCGCCGTTGGCAGGCCGCCGAGGTCCCTGGCGTTGGCCAGCTCAGTCATTCAGTCATCCCTTGTCGCTGGAAGCGCGGACGATCAGCTTGGCAGGCACCCGAACCCGGCGGGGCCGCTCCCCCGTATCGATCCAGGAGAGCAGTGACCGGCCCGCCAGCTCCCCCGCTCGGCGCCCGCCGAAGTCGACCGAGGTCAGCGCCGGGCGGCACAGCTGGGAGAACGGCAGATCGCCCATCCCGACCACGGCGATCCCGGTGCGGCCGAGCCGGTCCAGCGCGGTGAGCACGCCGTAGCCGAGCAGGTCGTCCGCGCAGACCACGGCCGTCACGCCGGACTCCAGCCAGCCCGGCAGCACCGCCGCCGTCGTCACGGCGGCGGCGAGCGGGTCCCAGTCGGGCAGGTCGAGGGTGCGCACCACGTCGGCGTCGGCGACCCGGTCCAGGAACGCGGAGCGGCGTGTGCGGAAGGTCGGCTTGTCGCTCTTCGGCCCGATGTAGCCGAAACCGCGATGGCCGAGCCCGGTGAGGTGGTCGCTGATCAGCTCGCCCGCTGCGACGGTGTCCAGGTCCACCCGGGGCAGCGCCGGAGTGCGCCCGGGAGCGTCGACGACGATCGTCGGGCACCTCGGCACGAGGCCGCGCAGGACCGGCTCGCCCGGGCTGATCAGCACGACCCCCGCCGAGTCGAGCGAGTACGCGCGCAGCACCGTCCGCTGGTCGTAGTCGGTGCCGGAGGTCGGCAGCACCAGCGCGAGCGTGTGCCCGTCACCGATCGCGGCGCCGAGCCCGGCCAGGACGTCGCCGAAGAACGGGTTGGCGGGATCGGGCAGGACCACGCAGATCGTGCCGGAGTCGCCGGTGACCAGGCTTCGCGCGGAGCGGTTCGGCCGATAGTCCAGCTCGGTGACCGCGGCGAGGACGCGTTCGCGCAGCTCCGCCGAGATCCGGCCGGAGTCCTTGCCGTTGACCACCAGGGACACCGCCGAGACAGAGCACCCCGCGTGCTCAGCGACCTCGCGCGCGCCGATCCTGCCCTCACGAACCATTGGCGCAGCTTAGGTCACACGCTTGACGTCAAACGTTTGACGCCGCACGCTCCGCTCGTGCTCTCACGTATCCCCTGGGTGGTCGGCAGCTGCGGCCTGCTGTCGGCGATCGGCGACGAGTTCGACCGCACACGCCCCTTCGCGCACATGGTCATCGGCACCGCCATCCACCTCGAACCCAAGACGGCCGCGCTGTTGCTGGCGCTGCGCAGGGGCGGTGCCGAGATCGTCGCGGCGGGCAACCTCAACAGCACGCAATCCGAGACCGTGGAGTACCTCCGCGAGCACGGGATTCGCGTGGTCGGCAGCACCACGACCAACCACGACACCCACCTCGCCGAGCTGGACAGCGTGCTCGACGCGGAGCCACACCTGGTGCTGGACAACGGTGGCGAGCTGCTCGAGCGCTACCTGGCGCGCCCGTACGAGCGGCTGCTCGGCGGCACCGAGGAGACCACGTCGGGTCGGATGCGCTTGGAACCGCTGCGGGCGGAGCTGAACAAGCCGGTGCTCGTGGTCAACGACAGCCCGATCAAGCAGTTCGCGGAGAACACGCGCGCGGTCGGGCTCAGCGTCCTCGAGTCGTTCCTGCGCATCACCAACCGGACGCCGCACGGCGCGCGTGTCACCATTTTGGGGTACGGAGCGTGCGGGCGAGGCGTCGCGGAGTGCTTCCGGCAGGCGCACGCGGTGGTTTCGGTGATCGAGGTCGACCCGGTGGCCCGGCTGCGCGCGCACCTGGACGGCTTCGACGTGCTGGATCGAGCCGCCGCGCTGAGCACCGCCGAGGTCGTCGTGACGGTGACCGGAGCACGCGATGTGCTGGGGCCGGAGGACTTGGCGCTGCTCAACGCGGACACGATCCTGGCGAACGCCGGTCACTTCCCCGACGAGATCGACCTCGGCGACGCGGTGGTGACGCCGGGAGCGGAGGGCATCGACAGCGTGCGGCTGCGCGACGGCAAACGGCTCTTCCTGCTCGGCGGCGGGCACATGGTGAACCTCGCGGGGCCGCGCGCGCTGGGCAACTCCGTGGAGTCGATGGACCTGGGTTTCGCGTTGCAGAGCCGCTGCCTCGAAGCCGTCGCAACAGGGGTGGTCGGGCCGGAATCCTGCGTCGTGCCAGTGCCCACGGCGATCGACGACCGCGTCGCCACCGACTACGTCTCTTTGAGGAGCACCCGTGCCTGACCTCCGCATCGGCATCCTGGGCGCGGGCCGCATCGCCGAGAAGGCCGTGATCGCGCCCGCGCGAGCGAACGGCTTCGAGGTCGCCGCCATCGCCGCCCGCGACCACGAACGCGCGCAGGACTACGCGCGAAAGCACGGAATTGCCAAGGCGCACAAGGACTACACGGCCTTGGTCAAGGACTCGTCGCTCGACGCCGTGTACGTCGCACTGCCGCCGTCCGCACACGCCGAGTGGTCGATCGCCGCACTCCGCGCCGGGCGGAACGTGTTGGTGGAGAAGCCTTTCGCCTCGAACGCCCGCGAAGCCGAAACGATGGTCGCCGCTGCCGGGGACCGCGTGCTGATGGAGGCGTTCCACTACCGCTACCACCCGCTGACCGCGCGGCTGGCCGACCTCGTCGCGGGGCTCGGCGCGATCAGCACGATCGAGGCCGTGTCGAACGTGCCGATCCCCGACCGCTCCGACTTCCGGCACAACTCGGCGCTCGCGGGCGGCGCGCTGATGGACCTCGGCTGTTATCCCGTGCACCTGATCCGCACGCTGACCGGCGTGGAGCCCGAGGTCGTGCGTGCGGAGGCCGTCCAAGAGGTGCCGGGCGTGGACGTTGCCATGGCCGCAAGCCTCGCTCTTCCGGGTGGTGGTGCGGCTGAGGTGCGCTGCTCGATGACGGCCGGACCGGAGATCACGCTGACCGTCGTCGGCGAGCATGGGCGAGTGCACGTGACCAACCCGACGCTCCCCCAGGCGGGCGCGCTGATCAGCGTGAACGGGGGTGAACCGGAGGCCGTTGACCAGCTGCCGACGACGTTCGACTGCCAGCTCGCGGCCTTCGCCGACGCCCTCCGAGGCGGCCCCGCGCCGGTCACCGGCGGGGCCGACGCCATCGCCAACATGCGCGTGATCGATCGGATCTACCAGGTCAGCGGGATGGCGCCGCGCGGCTGAGAAGCATCACACCCCGGTCACGACGGGACTGTCGGCGGCTAGAGGTAACGTCCCCCGCGTACCCGAAGCGCGCAAGGGAGCACGCCCACGTGACCGCCACCACCACGACGGAGTTCCAGTACACCGACCTGCTGCCGCTGGGGCCGGACAACACGGAGTACCGCCTGCTCACGAGCGAGGGCGTCCGGGTCGTCGAGGCCGCGGGCAGGCGGTTCCTGGAGATCGCCCCCGAGGCGCTGACCCTGCTCGCCCGCGAGGCGATCAAGGACATCCAGCACCTGCTGCGCTCGTCGCACCTCGCGCAGCTGCGCGCGATCGTGGACGACCCCGAGGCCAGCGGCAACGACCGCTTCGTCGCGATGGACCTGCTGCGCAACGCCTGCATCGCCGCGGGCGGGGTGCTGCCGATGTGCCAGGACACCGGCACCGCGATCGTGATGGGCAAGCGCACCGAGAGCGTGCTCACCGGGGGCGAGGACGAGAAGGCCCTGTCCAGGGGCATCTTCGACGCCTACCAGGAGCTGAACCTGCGGTACTCGCAGCTGGCCCCGATCACCTTCTGGGACGAGCGCAACACGGGCACCAACCTGCCCGCGCAGATCGAGCTGTTCAGCAAGCCCGGCACCGACCCGTACTACGAGTTCCTGTTCATGGCCAAGGGCGGCGGCAGCGCCAACAAGACCTTCCTCTACCAGGAGACGAAGGCGCTGCTGAACCCTTCGCGCCTGGCGAAGTTCCTCGACGAGAAGCTGCGCAGCCTCGGCACCGCCGCGTGCCCGCCGTACCACCTGGCGATCGTCGTCGGCGGCACCTCGGCCGAGCACAACCTGAAGGTCGCCAAGCTCGCCTCGGCGCGCTACCTGGACACGCTGCCCACCGAGGGCTCCGCGACCGGGCACGCCTTCCGCGACGTCGACCTCGAACAGCAGGTCCTGGAGATGACCAGGCAGTTCGGCATCGGCGCGCAGTTCGGCGGCAAGTACTTCTGCCACGACGTCCGGGTCATCCGGCTGCCGAGGCACGGCGCGTCCTGCCCGGTCGGCATCGCGGTGTCCTGCTCGGCCGACCGCCAGGCCAAGGCCAAGATCACCCCGGACGGCGTGTTCCTGGAGCAGCTGGAGCGCGATCCCGCGCGCTACCTGCCCGAGGTGGCCGACGACCAGCTCTCCGACGAGGTCGTGAAGATCGACCTGACCCGGCCGATGAGCGAGATCCGCGAGAGGTTGTCCGCGCTGCCGGTGAAGACCCGGCTGTCGCTGACCGGTCCGCTGGTGGTGGCGCGCGACATCGCGCACGCCAAGATCAAGGATCTGCTCGACGCGGGCGGCGAGATGCCGCAGTACCTTCGAGACCACCCCGTGTACTACGCCGGTCCGGCCAAGACGCCGGAGGGCTACGCGTCCGGTTCGTTCGGCCCCACCACGGCCGGGCGGATGGACTCCTACGTCGAGCAGTTCCAGGCGGCAGGCGGCTCGCTGGTGATGCTGGCCAAGGGCAACCGCTCCAAGCAGGTCACCGAGGCGTGCCAGGCGCACGGCGGCTTCTACCTGGGCTCCATCGGCGGTCCGGCGGCCAGGCTGGCACAGGACTGCATCCGCAAGGTCGAGGTCCTGGAGTACCCGGAGCTCGGCATGGAGGCCGTGTGGAAGATCGAGGTCGAGGACTTCCCCGCGTTCATCGTCGTCGACGACAAGGGTGAGGACTTCTTCGCGGGCACCTCGCAGCCGACGCTGCGCATCTCCTTCCGGAAATAAGAGTCTCTGAGGAGGCGGGTTGAGCGAGAGCGCTGATACTGATCAGCATGATTCGACCCGCCGCGTCCTGGCTCCGTTTTCCCTGGTTGCCAGGAGAAGCGGTGGCGCTGCACCACACACCGGTGCGGGTGCTGCCGCTGGTCAGGTTGGCGCTGCTGGCGGTCGTCGTCCTGGTGTCCACCCTCGTCGACGTGCGCGTGTTCGGGACGCAGCCGCCGAGGTGGGCGGTTCCCGCCGTCGCGGTGGCGCTCGCGGTGCTGTCGGTGCTCGGCCGCCGCAACAGCCGGGTGCCGGAGGGCGTGACCTGGGCGGTCAACGACGGGCACCGGGTCGGCCTGCTGAGCACCGGCTACCCCGTTCCCGGCGATCCCAGGATCGGCTCGCTGACCTGGTTCGGCCCGGAGATGACCGCCGTGCTGTCCGAGCAGCGCGCCCGTCCGGTGAGCGAGACCGCCGTCAGGTTGCTGCGCTGCGCGGGCCGCGACGCCGAGGAGGAGCAGTTCCTGGCACTCGCCCAGGCGCAGCCCGCCGAGCTGGTGCTGGCCGATCGGGACAGCGCCGGGCAGGTGCTCACGCCGAGGATCGGGCTCAGCGGTGGGATCACGCGGTTCTCCCGCGCGCGCGAGCAGGTGCTGAGCTGGTTCTCCGACTCCTCTCCGCAGTGGCAGGGCGGCCGGATCACGCTGGAGGACGTGCGCACGATCGCCACCACCGGGATCGCGCCGGGGCACCGGCTGGAGGAACTGCTGGGCGACTTCGCCGCGCCGGTGGCGACCGACGAGCGGCTGGGGCTGGGCTATCCGCGCTGCTGGCCGTCCAGAGTGGACGGACACCCGGAGCTGGCGGAGGCCGTGCTGGTCAGCTCGTTGCGCGCGGACCTCGCGTTGCAGGTGGCGCTGGACGAGAAGCTGGCCGCGGAGAACCGCGAGGAGCAGCTGCGGGTCGAGCACTGGGCGCGCCGCTGGCAGGACCGGCTGGACTCGATCGCCTACGAACGGGGGCTGCCGCGCGTGCCGCCCGCCGAGGTGCGCACGACCAGGTGCGAGCTGTCCGAGACGGCGGGCGTCGCCGTGCGACTGGTGGCCTCGGAGACCGATGTGAGCACGATTCCCTTGCGCCCCAAGCTGATCACGCTCGGCGTCCCGGAGCAGCCGTCCACGCTGCCCGTGCTGCGCGGCTCGTCGGCGCGGCGCTGGCGGCTGCTGGACAACGCGGTGCTGGCGCTGACCGGGGCGCTGCTGGTCGTTGCGGGGTTGGCAATACTGCCCTGATCCGGTTCAGGCAGGGCAAAACAGGCGACGGATCGGGTTCGCGCGGCGATACTCCACACCGTGAACCGGTTCCCCTGGCTCCCCGCCTACGCGCTGCCGATCTCCAGCGAGTTCGGCGACCGGGCGCTGCCCCTCGCGCGCTGGACGCTGCTCGCCGCATCGGCGGTCTGCGCGGTGCTCGGGCCGGTGGTGAACCCGGAGTTCGCGCCGCCGTGGTGGGTGCTCACCGTCGCGGCGCTGGTGCTGGCGGTGCTCGCGTTCTTCACGCGCCGCAACGGGATCGCGCCGTGGGACATGACCTGGTTCGCGCGTCAGGACGGCAAGGTCGGCCTGCTGGAGACCTCGACCCCGCGCGGCGTGTCCGCGATCTGGCTGGACTCCTCGGCGGTCTCGGTGGCACAGGGACTGCGGGCGAGGGCGGTGCTCGCCGCGGCGGCGGGCGTCATCGCGGCGAGCGGTCGCGATCCCGGCTCCTACGGCTTCCCGGTGGACGACGACGTCGAGGACGTTCCGAACTTCTCCGACCTCGTGATCGCGTGGGACGCGGCCGGGGCGTTCTGGGGTCCGGTGCCGCCGGAGTGGCGGGAAGCGGTGTTCCGCGACTTGGGTGTGGAGCGGGAGCCGGAGAGCACGGCGGCGCTCATCCCGTTGGACCTGCGGATCACCAGGCAGGACCTGCGCTCGATCGCGCACGCGGGGGTGGCAACGGCAGCGATGCTGGAGACGGTCTTCGCGGAGAACTCACCGCCGGACGAGGTCGACCACGTGCTCGAACTCGGACTGACGCGGTGCTGGCCGTCGCGGCTCGACGGACTGTCCACAGTGGAGCTTCACCGGCTTGGCGAGGAGCGGGTTCTCGCGGCGCTGCGGGCGGATCTCGCCGCGCAGGTGGAGCGGGACCACGGAGAACCGAGCTTGACGGAGTGGTCGAAGCGGTGGACGGAACGCCTGGAAGCCTTGGCGCTGAAGGAAAAGCTCGCCGAGGTTGGCACGCCGGAAATCACCGCGCCGAGGCCGGGACTGTCCACTGTGGCCAGAGCGGCGCTGCTGGTGTGCGCGTCCAGCACGGACCTGCACGTGGCGCCCATGCGCTCCGACCTCGCGCCGCTGGGCGTGCCCGCCGAGCCGGAGACCGAAGTGCTCTGGTCCGGCTCGAAGCCGTGGCGGTGGGCCAACACGCTGGTCACCGTGCTGACCCTGCTCGTCGCCGTCGGCGCGCTGACCGCGGTGTTCGGCGAGTGACCGAGATGCGGAAGGCGGCGCTTCCGGCCCCTGCTGCCGGTCGCGCCGCCCTCAACGCGGCATTACTTCTTCTCGGTCTTCTGTTCCACGGTGACCATGCGATCACCCAGCGGCTTGGCCAACTTGACCTCGACCGGGGGGTAGCGCATGTCCATCGTGCACGCCTGGGGCTTGGCCGGAACCGTCTCGGTCAGCAGGAGCTTGACGCTCTTGTCCGTCTGCTCGACGGCCTCGCCGGTGACCTTGCTGCAGCCGCCTTCGCGGCCGTAGGTGCCGACCGTGGCGCCCTGGTCCTTCGTCCAGACCAGGCGCTTGTAGCCGTCCATGTCCTGGCTGGCCGGATCGAGCTGCTTGTCCGCGATCGCGGTGCCGCCCTCCGGCGGCTTCGGGATGGCGATGTTCGGTTCGGAGGTCGGCTGACCAGGAGTACTGGACGCGGGAGGCTGGTTCGACGGCTGGCCGCCGAAACCCACCTCCGAGCCACACGCCGCCATGGCGAGCAACAGTGCTCCGGTGCCGACTACGGTTGCAATGCGTCTCATGCTCTAGAGACGGTAGCTCCCCGGTGCCGGGTTGCTCGGAACCAGAAATCAGTGAAATGCCAACGAAAGCTGATCCGGGTGGGTGGCCGTCTGGCCACTGTGGATGATGCCCGGCAGCGCAGGCGCCCCTTCCCCGGAGGACTGTGATGACCGGCGCAGCAGAGGCGGAGCCCCCGCGCCAGCAGGCCGTGGTCGGCGTTGACCAGCTCGACCCGGAGCGGTGCTGGGCGGCGCGCCCGCCCGAGCGGATGCTGCGGGTGCCGATCGGCTTCGACGGCGGCGGCACCCCGGTGACGCTGGACCTCAACCCCAGCCACCACGGCGGCAACGGACCGCACGCGCTGCTCGTGGGCGCGGCGGGCTCCGGCAAGACGGAGCTGCTGCGCTCGCTGGTGCTCGGCCTCGCCGTGCACCACCACCCCGCGCAGCTGGAACTGCTGCTCGTGGACCACCTCGGCGGCTCCTTCCGAGGGTTGGAGCGGCTGCCGCAGGTGCTCGGCGTCGTCGGCCAGTACCCGCCGCACCCCGCGCGCTTCGACATCGACCCGAGCCTGTTCGCCAGGCTGGGGCGGTTCCTGCACTGGCTGGCCGATGAGCGGCTGGGCTGGATGGGGGCGCTGGGCGCGCGCAGCATGGAGGAGTACAACCAGGCCCGCAAGGCCGCCCAGCAGCAGCCGATGCGGCCGATGGTGATCGCCGTCGACCACTACGACGCGCTGGTCGGCCAGTCCCTCGAAGTGCGCGACGCGCTGCTGCGGCTGGCCGAGCAGGGCGAGGCGCTGGGCATGCACCTGCTGGTCTCCGGCGAGCGGCTGGACCCCGGCGCGCTCGGCGGGCTGGAGCGCAGCCTGTCCTGCCGGATCGTGCTCAGCACCTCCTCCCCGGCCGAATCGCGGATGCTGCTGGGCACCGAGGACGCCTACGGCCTGCCGCCCGGTGCGGGCCTGCTGACCGGCCCGGTCGGCGGGACCGTGCTGTTCCAGGCCCCTGACCAGTCCGGACTGGTGCAGCCGGTGGCCGACCGAGTGGCCAGCTGGGCCCCACCCCGGCCGAGGGCGCTGTGGCCGCCGCCGCTGCGGCCGATGCCGCTGGCCGAGGTCGTCGGCTGGCTGTCGATCGACCCGGAGCGCGGGCTGTCCACGGACCAGTGGCAGCCGGGTCGGATGAGCGTGCCGCTCGGCAGGCTGGACCACCACGTGAGCGGCCCGGACGGGGAGCTGCCCCGGCTGGAGCTGGACCTGGCGCGCGGTGGCGGGCACCTCGCGCTGTGCGGGCGGTCGGGTTCGGGCACGAGCACCGCGCTGCTGACGCTGCTGACCACGCTCGCGGTCACCCACACCCCTCGCGAGGCCGGGTTCTACTGCCTGGACTTCGACGGTGGCGCGCTCGCCGAGCTGGACGGGCTGCCGCACACCGCCACGGTGTCCGGGCCGGAGGACGCCGGTCTGGTGCGCCGCGTGCTCGGCGAACTGACGAGGATCGCGCGTGCGCGCACGGAGCTGTGCCGGGCCAACGGCGTGAACTCGCCGACGGGGTTCCGGCAGCTGCTGGAGGCCGGCGAGCAGGGCCCGCTGCCCCGCGAGATCTTCCTGGTGATCGACAACGCGCCGCGCCTGCTGCACGAGCACCCGGGCGCCGAGGCGGCGTTGCTGAAGCTGGCCACGCGCGGGTCGCTGGTCGGCGTGCACCTGGTGTTCACCACCGACCGCTGGGCCGCCCTGCCCCCGCAGCTGGTGGAGCTGGTGCCGACCCGCCTGGAACTGCGCCTGGACGAGCCGCAGAGCTCGCTGGTGGAGCCGAGGCTGGCCGAGCAGGTGCCGCTGGACGTGCCGGGCCGGGGCGTGCTGCTCGACCCGAGACCGGACGGCGCCGCCGGGGTGCCCAGGCACTTCCAGCTGGCCGCTCCGGTGCTGCCGAGGACGTCGACGCCCGCCGAGACCTGCGCGCTGATCAGCCAGTTCGGCACCGGGATGAGCGTGCCGAGGCTGGAGCCGATGCCGACGCTGGTGCGCCCGGAGCAGCTGCCGCCCGCGCCGGGCTCGGCGTTCCCGATCGGCGTCGACGAGGCGCTGGCGCCGGTGTCGCTGGACCCGTTCGGCACCGCGCACATGCTGATCTACGGCGAGCCGGGCAGCGGCCGGACCAACCTGCTGCGCCTGCTCATGCTGGGCATCGCGGAGAACTGCGATCCCGGGGCGGCGCGGATCGTGCTGACCGACCACCGGGGCGGGCTGGCCGACCTGCCGACCAAGCTCGGCAACCACCTGGCCGGTTTCGCGCCCAACCCGGAGTCGCTGCAACCGATCGTCGAGGACCTGTGCACCGCGATGAGCGCGCGCCTGGCGGCGGCGGACACGGCGGCGGCCGAGGGCACCGGGCAGGGCTGGGCGGGACCGGAGATCTTCCTGATCGTGGACGATTACGACCACCTCAGCGGCCCGACGCACGACCCGCTGCTGCCCCTGCTGCCGCTGCTGCCCGAGGGCGGGCGGATCGGGCTGCACGTGGTGCTCGCGCGCTCGACGGCGGGCGCGGCGAAGGCGCACTCCGGGCCGATCCTCACCGCCGTGCGCGCGGCCGGGGCGACCGGCGTGCTGCTCTCCGGTGACCCGCAGGAAGGCCCGCTGTTCGGGCCGGTCGCGCCGAGCCCGCTGCCGCCGGGCCGCGCGGTGCTCATCGGCCCGGACGGCAACTCGACGCTGGTGCAGACCGCGTGCGACACCGACGCCGTCTGGCAACCGCCGCTCGCGGAGGAGGACGCACTGCGATGAACCCCGAGACCGTCCCCATGCGCGATCACCCCATGGCCGCCGAACCCCAGCAGTGGGACCCCGCGCCGGAGCCGCAGGCGCCCGCGCCCGGTCCCGCTCCCGAGCTGTTGCGCATGCTCGGCGTGCCGGGGATCGAGGCGTTGCACCCGCAGCCCGCGTGGCCGCCGCGCCCCTACGACCGCAGGCTGCGCGCGCCGATCGGGCTCGACCCGGCCGGGGCGCCGGTGGTGCTGGACCTGAAGCAGGTGGAGGCGGGCGGTTTCGGCCCGCACGGCCTGATCGTCGGCGCGGACGGGAGCGGCCGCGACGAGCTGCTGCGCGACGTGCTGCTCGGGCTGGCCCTGACGCACCCGCCGGAGGCCGTGAACTTCGTGCTGCTCGGGCACCGGGGCGCGCCGGAGCTGGAGGAGGTGGCCGGGCTGCCGCACGTGCTCGGCACCGCGCTCGACCTGGCGCACGACCCGCGGCAGCGGCGCAGGATGACCGAGCAGTTGCAGGGCGAGGTGGACCGCAGGCACCAGCTCCAGCTGGACGGCGGCCACCCGAGGTTCCTGGACTACCAGGAGGCGATCCAGGCCGGGGACAACCTGCCGCAGCTGCCCGCGATCGTCTGCGCGGTGGCGGGCTACGACGTGCTGGCGGCCGATCCCGCGCTGCGCGAGACGCTGCTGTGGGCGGCCAAGGCCGGTCCGCGCGGCGGGCTGCACCTGGTGCTGAGCACCAACGAGATCGACACCGAGCAGTTCCGCGGCCTCTACAGCCACCTGGCGTGGCGGATCGCCCTGCGCACCACCGACGAGGAGACCTCGCGGATCGCGCTCGGCACGCACGACGCGGCCAGGATCGAGCCCGGCACCGGGTTCCTGCGCACCGGCATGACCGGGATGACCGAGTTCCAGGCCCTCACCAGCGGCTCTTCGGCGTCGCGGCTGGTCAGGACGCTGGCCGGATGGAGCCCGCCGCCGCCGACCGCGTGGCTGCCCCCGCCCGCCCCGCACGACCTGGACACCGTGCTCTACCCGCTGGTGATCACCGACGACGGGCGGTTGCTGGCCAAGCACACGCACTTCTCCCCGCAGGAGCGGCTGTCCACGCCGATCGGCGTGCTCGACGATCCCGGGGCGCTGGCGCACTACTCGCTGCTGTTCGACTTCGCGGGGCCGCACGGGCACCTGGCCGCCTACGGGCAGCCGGGCTCGGGCACCTCGACGGCGCTGTGCGCGCTGCTGGCCTCACTGGCCTTGCGCCACCCCGCTGACCAGGTCGGATGCCTGCTGGTGGACCTCGATCCGGGTGCTGGGCCGCTGAGCACGCTGCGCGGGCTGGGCAACGTCCTGGGCGCCGCGAACGGCGAGGAGCCCGAGCAGGTCACCGAGCTGGTGTACCGGGCAGGGCAGGTGCTGCGCTCGCGGGAGGCGCTGTTCTCCGCGGCGGGCATCGAGTCGATCGAGGTGCTGCGGCAGCGCAGGCTGCACGGCGAGCCGCTGGACGACTGGCCGTCGGACGTGTTCCTGCTCATCGACGGCTGGCCCCAGCTGCGCGAGCGCTTCCCCGACCTGGTCCCGCTGGTGGAGCACCTGGTGGACTCGGGGCCGCTCTACGGCGTGCACGTGGCGCTGGCGACCGACAGCTGGCAGGCGATCGACCGGCAGATGCGCTCCAAGCTGGGCACGACCCTGGAGCTGCACGAGGCGGGGCGGGGCGTCGAGGCCGGTGGTCACGACATCCAGGTCGCGCGCCCGCGCATCCAGGGCTGCCCCGATCTGCCGACGCTCGCGGCGACCCTGTCGCGGTTCAGCGCGGTGTCCCCGCAGCCCGCCGTCACCGTCGAGGAACCGCCGCTGCCCGAACCGGAACCGCTGCCGGAGCCGGAGCCGGAGCCTCCCGCTCCGCTGACGCGGGCCACGGTGACCTGGGACCCGGCGGAGAACCCGCACTTCGCGGTGTTCGGCGAGGCCGGGCCGGAGCGCACTGGATTGCTGCGCGCGCTGATGCGCGAGGTCACGCAGCGGCACCCGGCGACGCAGAGCAAGGTGCTGCTCTTCGACTACCGCAGCGAGCTGCGCGACACCGCCGAGGAGCTGGGCGACCACCTCGTCGGCTACGCGGACGACCCGGAGACGGGCGCGGAGATGTTGCGCGACCTGCACGCCCTGCTGCGCAACAGGCTGCCCTCGGTTGAGGTGCCCGCCGAAGCGGTCCGCGAGCGCAGCTGGTGGAGCGGGCCCGACCTGTACCTGGTCGTCGACGACTACGACGGCGTGGGCTCGGGCCCGGTCGGCCTGTCCTGGCTGAGCCCGCTGCTGCCGATCGCCGACGACCTCGGCTTCCACCTGCTGCTCTCGTGCGCCCCCCGGGTGCCGGAGGAGCTGGCCGACGATCCGCTGCTGGACCGCCTGTGCGCCATGTACACGCCTCGGGAGGGCTGATCAGCTCGCGACGCTGAGCGGGCTGCGGGTCTCCGGCGGCAGCACCTTGACCGCCTGGGCCCGCAGCCACACCGCCATCCCGACCAGCCCGGCGATTTCCGCGCAGGTGAACGCCAGCCAGCCCCACGACACGTTGTCGCTGAGGAAGTACGGAGGCGTCCACACGAGCCGTTCGAGGGCCAGCAGCGCGCAGACCGCCGCGACCGCGAGCAGCACGGCCGCCGGGGCGCGCCACAGCCGCCGCTGGTGCACGACCAGATAGGCGACCGCGCCGACCAGCACGTACACGTCCAAGGCGAAGAACATCGTCCAGCCGAGGCTCATCCACAGCGCGGTGATGCCCACCAGTGCCACGAGCCACCACTTCGGCTTCACCGGCTCGACGTCGGAGTGGAACCCGACGAGCACGCACACGGCGTACAGCACGCAGATCAGGTGGTACAGGAACGCGGACGTGATGACGGAGTCCCAGCCCGTCAGGTCGTGCACCATGAACGCGACGAGCACCACCAGCAGGACCGACGCACCGGCCTTCGCCAAGCGCCAAGCGCCGAAGAGCAGGGCGAGCAACGTCAGCACCGCGGTGCCGTCCAGGAAGGCGTCCAGCACGAAGCGCCAGTCCCAGATGGGCGGGATCGGTCCCTGGTAGGCGCCCATGCGGCCGTCAGTGCCGATGTAGTGGATGGCGTACAGCTCGGGTGCGATCCGGGAAAGCCACTGGTTCAGCGCGGACGCCGACGCGAGCAGCAGGCCGATCAGCCCGACCACGCGGACGACCTCGCCCCTGACCTGTGCGCGGGGGCTGCCGGTGCGGCCGGGCCAGCGGGTTCGCGCGGACAGCGCGACGAGGCTGCCGAACTCGCCCCAGCCCGGCCAACCGAAGTCGTGCCGGAGGTCGGAGTCGGGGTCCCGGTCCACGTCCTCCAGGAAGGCCGCGACCATCTCCTCCTCGCGCTCGGCCCGGTACCACTTCGGCAGGACCACGAGCATCCTGCGGTAACGCCGCTCCAGCACGGTCATGCCGGTCCTCCCTCGAAACCCCACGCCCGCAGGCGCGTCGCCGCTGCCCTGGCGTTGCTCTCCAGCCGCGCGATCTCCGCGTGCAGTGCGCGCGCGCCCTCGTTGGTCAGCCGGTAGTAGCGCCGCAGCCGGCCCTGGTGGACCTCGTCGCGGTCGTGTTCGACCAGGCCGGAGGCCACCAGCCGGTCCAGCACGCCGTACAGCGTGCCCACGCGCAACCGCACGCGGTCCTCGGTCAGCTCGCCGACCGCGCGCACGATCGCGTAGCCGTGCAGGGTTTCCTCCGCCAGCGCGGTCAGCACCAGGAACGTCTGTTCGTTCATCGTCTCGGACGCCACACCGCCACCATATATCGCCCTGCGATATATACCAAGTCCCGCACATGGAGAAGGCCCGTCCGCCGAGCTCGGGGGGCTCGACGAACGGGCCTTCAGTCAGTGCGCCTCACGGAGGTGCTTACCCCCGATGACGACCTCCAACCGCACAGGCTCAGAGAGAACTCAACGCCTCGCGGATCGCGGTCAGCCGAGCCGGGGAGGCCAGGCCCGCGTGGTAGACGTGCAGCTCGTCCACGCCCGCCGCCAGGTAGTGCTCGAACTCCGCGCGGAGGGTGTCCGCGTCGGCCGGACGGGGCGGCAGGGCGAGGACGTAGGCGGCCAGTCCGCGATCGGGCCCCGCGATGGCGCGCGCGGCCTCGATGCCGGGAACGCTCGCCTCGGGGCCGGGCCAGCAGGTCACCACCACGGTGTCGATCTCCTCATTGAGCACCGGGGCGATCGTCGCGAACGGCCCGGCCGCCCACGGGTCGGGGTTGCCGTGGATGGAGATCGAAGCATCGGGGCTCAGCGCGCGAATCTCTTTGACCAGCAACGACCTCAGGTCGGCCGCGATGCCCGTGCGCACATCGCGGACTTGCGCGGCGACCTCACCCAGGGCCTCCTCCACCGAGGACGGCGCCGGTCCATCCACAGTGGACTTGACGACGGCGCGCAGCCGCGAGGCGTCGATGTCGGCCTTGGCGTAGCGCGCGAGGCAGCCGGAGCAGAAGCACAACGACAGCAGTTGCTGCTGCACCTTGCCCCAGTCCGCACCGTCGGTCTTCTCGTGGTGCCCGCCGTGGAAGAAACCCAAGGGCCCGCAGGCTTCCAGGATCACACCCTCCGGCTCGCCGAGCGTGACGACCTCGCGCACAAGGGTCGCGCAGTACTCGACAACGTCCTCATTGGACGGACACAGCGCGTACGGGTACAGATCGCCGAACGCGTTGGACACCACGAGATCCGGGTTGGCGGAGCCGAGGTGCGTCGAGTGCGTCAGGACCGTCCACGCGTGCACGGGAAGCCCAGCCGAGCGGAGTGCTTTCCTTGCCTCGCCGAAAGAATCGCCCGGAGCCCAGCTCGGCGCGGGCGGCGTCAAGCGTCCCTTCCACTCCGCCTCCCTGACGGGGACGTAACAGGCGGCGTGCGCGGCGTTGACCATGCGGCGCTGCGGGTGGAACGGAGTCGCGGCCCGCGTTGTGTGATACGACGCGGCGAGGGCCACCGCGTCCGCGCCGAGGCTCGCGATGCGCTCGGCTGCGGCCGGATCGCCCACGACGTCCCAGGTGTAGGCGTAGGGGATCTTCGTCACCAACGCGGTCGCTTCCTCTCATAGTCCGGCTCGAAGCGCTGCATGTAGCCGGTGTCGTCACGCTGCCGGATGCCGCAACTCAGGTAGTTCTCGTGCAGCAGCGCCAGCTTGTCGCGGTCCAGCTCCACGCCGAGCCCGGGTGTTGTCGGCACGGGAACCGCTCCGTCCACAAAGGACAGAACGCCCGGCTTCACCACGTCGTCGGCCGCGTTCCACGGGTAGTGCGTGTCGCAGGCGAAGCCCAGATTCGGCGTGGCAGCCGCGAGGTGGGTCATCGCGGCGAGGCTGATTCCCAAGTGGGAGTTGGAGTGCATCGACAGGCCGATGCCGAACGTGCGACAGATCGCGGCCAACTCACGCGAGCGGTTCAGCCCGCCCCAGTAGTGGTGGTCGGACAGGACGACCTGCACCGCGTTCAGCGAGACGGACTCCGGCAGGTGTTCGAACGCCACGACGCACATGTTGGTGGCCAAGGGAATCCCGGCCTTCGCCGCCACCTCTGCCATACCGGGGATGCCGGGCGTCGGGTCCTCGAAGTACTCCAGGACCCCGGCCAGTTCGGACGCGACGCGCACGGAGGTCTCAGGTGTCCACGCGGCGTTCGGGTCGATGCGCAGCGGGTGGTCCGGGAAGGCTTCCTTCAGCGCACGGACGGCCTCGATCTCCTGCTCCGGCGGGAAGACACCGCCCTTGAGCTTGATCGACCCGAAGCCGTACTCGTCGATCATCTTGCGCGCCTGGGCGACGATGCCGTCGGGGTCGAGCACCTCGCCCCACTCGTCATCGGCCGCCCCCGGGTGACCAGCCCACTTGTAGAAAAGGTAAGCGCTGTAAGGGACTTCGGACCGGACCGCGCCGCCGAGCAGGTCGCTGACCGGGCGCCCGAGGATCTTGCCCTGGATGTCCAGGCACGCCACCTCGAACGGCGAGAGCACGCGGTCGACCGTGCCCTCTGCGGTGATCTGCCCGGTGAGGCCGTGCCGGTCGGAGTTGCTGGCCCCGCCGAGCACGCTGGAGATCTTGGCGCGCAAGGCGTTCGTCGCGAAAACGTCGAGTCCGGCGAGCTGCGGCGCGACCGCGTTGAGCAGGTTGAGGTGGCCCTGGTCGCCGTAGCTCTCGCCGAGTCCGGAGACGCCGTCCTCGGTGATCACCTCGACGATGCTGCGCAGCGCCCAGGGCTCGTGCACTCCGGCCGAGTTCAGCAGTGGCGGGTCCGCGAAGGCGATCGGCGTGACAGTGACATCGCGAATGACGGGGACCTCGCGGATCTTCACAGCAGCTCCAGGCCCTTGGCGATGATCCGGTCGAGCTCGCGCACGTGCTCCGGCGTCGGGTCGACCAGCGGCGCGCGCACGGAGCCGACTTCCAGGCCCCGCAAGCGAACTCCGGCCTTCACCAGGGAGACCGCGTAGCCGGGCACGGTGTCGCGCAGCTCGACCAGCGGGCGGAAGAACTCGCCGAGGAAGGCGTTGACCTGCGCGGTGTTCCCGGAGGTGACCGCGTCGTAGAAGGCGAGCGAGATCTCCGGCGCGAAGCAGAAGACCGCCGACGAGTACAGCTCGACGCCGATGCCCCGGTAGGCGGGCACGGTCATCTCGGCGGTGGGCAGGCCGTTGAAGAACTGGAAGGGCTTGTGCACGGCGTCGCGGACCGCGAGCACGACGCGCTGCATCTGGTCGAGGTCGCCGAGCCCGTCCTTGAAACCGACCACGGTGGGCAGTTTCGCCGCCCGCACAGCGCTTTCCGGCGTGAACACCGCGTTGTTGCGCTGGTAGACGATCAGCGGGAGGTCGGTCGCGGAGGCCACCTGCTCGACGTAGTCCACGAGCCCGTCCGGCGGCGAGCCCACGAGATACGGCGGCAGCAGCAAGAGCCCGTCAGCACCGGCGCGCTGGGCGATCTGCGCGTACTTGCGCGCCAACGGGAGCGGGCCGCCCGCCCCCGCGAAGACCGGGGCCTTGCCCGCCGTTGCCTCAACCGCGACGCGGACGACGCGCTCGTACTCCTCGGGCTCCAGCGCGTGGAACTCGCCGGTGCCGCAGGCCGCGAAGACGCCGCCGGGGCCCGCGTCCACCCCGTGCTTCACGTGCTCGGCCAGCACCCCCTCGGCCAGCTCGCCGGTCCCGGTGAACGGCGTCACCGGGAAGAACAGCACTCCATCCAGCTGCATGTGAGACCTCACGCGAGTCATCCCTTCACCGCACCGGAGGTGATGCCGCGAAGGAAGGATTTCTGAAGGGACAGGTACACCAGCAGGCTGGGCACCAGGGCGAGCAACGCGCCCGCGAGCACCACGCCGGGTCCGACCTGGTCGTCAGAGCGCAGCGAGGCGAGCGCGACGGTGAGGGTGTAGTCGGCGGGCTCGGTGGCCACGATCAGCGGGAGCAGGTACTGGTCCCAGATCATGGTGAAGCCGAACACCGCGACCACGCCGAGCGCGGGGCGGCACAGCGGGACGACGATCTGCGCGAAGATCCGCAGTTCGCTGGCGCCGTCCACCTTGGCCGCTTCTTCGAGCTCGACGGGGATCTCCTTCATGAACTCCGTCATGACGAAGATGGAGAAACCCCACGCGCCCAGAGGAAGGATCACGCCGAGCAGCGTTCCCTTGAGCCCGAGCTGCCCGATGGTCAGCGAGAGCGGGATGGCGATGACCTCCTCCGGGAGCATCATCGTGGTGAGCACGGCGAGCATCACCAGCGCCTGCGCGCGGAACTTCTTGCGCGCCAGTGCGTACGCGGCGAACACGCTCACCGAGACCTGGAGCAGCAGGCCACCGCCCGCGATCACCAGCGAGTTGACCAGGTAGCCCCAGATCCCGCGCTCGCCCGCGACCTCGAAGTTGATGGTCGAGGGGTTGTTGGGCAGCAACGAGAGCTTCGTCGGATCGGGGCTGTTGTCGAAGGCTCCGGAGAACACGGTGATCAACGGGCCGCAGAAGACCAGCAGCGCCGCGACGCACATCGCCGCACGCCCCACCATGCCGACGCGACCCGATCCCCAGCCGAGGGCCGTGTCGCAGCGCTGGGCGACTCCCGTACTCACGCAGCCTCCTTGCGCCGCCGGTAGTACTGCACGAGCAGAGTCAGCATCAGGGTCACCAGGAACAAGATCACCGAACCCGCCGACGCGACGCCGATTTCGTTGCGCTCGAAGCCCAACGAGAACACCCGTGTCATCCACACGTCCGTCGAACCGGCGGGGCCGCCACCTGTCAGCACGTAGACCTCGGTGAACACCCGAAGGCCGCGAATCGCCGCCAGGGTGAGCAGAATCGTGATGACCGGGCGCAGCGCGGGCAGCGTGACGTGGCGGAGCCGTTGCAGCGTCGTGGCTCCGTCGATCGCGGAGGACTCGTAGAGCTGGCGGTCGATCCCGGCCAGACCGGCCAGGATGATCACCATGTCGTAGGGGGCGCCCTTCCAGATGCCGACGCCCATCACCGACCAGAGCGCGGTGTCCGGGCTGTCGAGGAACGGTTGCGTCCCAATGCCGAACCAGCTCAGCACCGAGTTCAGGAAGCCCTCGTCGGCCGGGAAGTACAGCAGCCGCCAGATCTCGCCGACCACCGCGGTCGCCGCCACCACGGGCAGGAACACCGCCGAGCGCACGAACCACAGCGACCGCGCGGAGCCTTCCAGCAGCAGCGCCAACGCGAACCCGAGGACCATCGAGCCGATCGTCTGCCCGAAGGCCAGGATCAGCGTGCGCCCCAACGCGGACTGGAACCGCTCGTCGGTCAGCACGGCGACGTAGTTGTCCAGCCCCACCCACAGGTCGCCCAGGAACGGGCGCACGTTGAACAGGCTCAGCCGGATGCCCTCGGCCATCGGGATGTACTTGAACAGCAGGAAGATGAGCAGTGCGGGGGCCAGGAAAAGCCATGGTGTAAGGGTTCCCGTGAGGCGGCGACGGTGCCGCCGCCTCACGGGGTGGAGCCCGACGGCACCGCCGCCACTAGCCGCCGGGTCCACGTCTTGGGTGGCCAGGGTGGTCACTTCGCGATCCCCTGGGCCTTCAGTTCCTTGTTCAGGTTGGCGGCGAGCTTGCCCAGCTCACCGCGGACGTCGCTGCCGCAGCGGGCGAAGAGCGCGTTCAGCGTCTCCGCCGTCTGCTGCCGGAAGGGCTGGAAGTTCGGCACGTTCGGGAACGGGCGGGCGTCGTCGGCGTAGACCTTGGCGACCGTGCTCCACCTGGGGTCGTTGTAGACCGCGTTCACGTCGACCTTGGTGTTGACCGGGAGGCGCACGACCGGACGCGGAACTCCCTGCATACCAGCCTTCTGCGCGTCCGGCGAGACCAGGAACTCGGCGAGCTTCTTCTGGTCGGCCGGCCGCGCGGAGCCCGCCATGAGGTACATGTTCTCGCCCTCGCCGAGCACGGCGGAACCGTTTGGGCCCTTGGGCGAGGCGATGACCTCGTACTTGTCCTTGCCGGGCGCCTTGTCGAAGCGCCCCATCATGTAGGGCCCGGTCAGGTAGATGCCGGCCTTGCCCTGCTCGAAGAACGTGTGCGCGTCGTTGGTGATCGTCGTGAGCGCGCCGGGCTGCACTACCTTGCTCTCGCAGAACATCCCGCGAAGCCATTCCACCGCGGCAACGGTTCCCGGCGAGTCCACCGCCACGCGGTACTTCCCACCGTCCTCGGCGAGGATGTCACCGCCCGCCTGCCAGATGTAGGAGGAGGCCCACCACGCCAGATAACCGCGATCCGTCGAGCCCGGCACGAGCATGCCGTAGGTGTCTGCCTGCCCGTTGCCGTCCGGGTCGCCCGTGGTGAACGCTTTCGCCAGGTCGACCATCTCGGCCCACGTGGTCGGCACCGGCTTGCCCAGCTTCTCCCGCCAGTCCTTGCGGATGAAGGTGGCCTGCGCCTGCGTGCTGATCGGGACGCCGTAGTACTTGCCGTCCGAGCCCTTCGCGTTGCCCCACGCCCGTTCGACCAGGTCCGCACCGCCCGCGAACCCGGCCCGGTCGATCTCGGTCGCCATGCCCTGGGACTGGTAGACGCCGAGCGCGCTGACGTCGGTGACCACCAGGTCCGGCAGGTCCTTCGAGGCGGCCCGCTCCTGCATGCGCTTGTCGAAGTCGTTGTAGACGGGCTTGTAGTCGATCTTGATACCCGTCTTCGCCGTGAAGTCCGCGAAGATCTTCTCGTAGACCTTCGCGGTGTCGTCGAGGCTGCGCGTCCACACCTCCAGCGGGGCGTTCGGATCGCCTTGCGGCGCACCGGTCCCGCAGCCCGCCACGAGGAGGCTGGCCGCCGCCAGAACAGCCGCGGAACGCCGGATTCCGGACATCAACGCCTCCTCGGTGAGTTCAGTTGAGTTCACGGTTATGAACGCGAGTCGTACTTGTGAACCAGATGGGAGGACTGTAAGAATCGGTGCCACGCGCTGTCAAGAGGTCGGCGCCTGGGGAATCGAGGAGGCGGTCATGACCGAATCGGCCGCGGGGAACCCGAGCCGTCCGGCCGCGGTGAAGTCGGCGGACCGCACGGTGGAGCTGCTGGAGGTGCTGGCCTCCTTCGACCGCCGGATGACGCTGACCGAGCTGCACCGCGAGCTGAGCTATCCCAAGTCCAGCCTGTACATGCTGTTGCAGACGCTGGTCGCGCGCGGCTGGATCGAGGTCGACCCCGATCGCGGCACCTACGGCATCGGCGTGCGCGCGCTGCTCGTCGGAACCTCCTACCTCGACCACGATCCCGTTGTGCGCACGGCGATCCGGCTGATGGAGCAGATCCGGCTGGAGATCAACGAGACGGTGCACCTCGCGCGGCTGGACGGGCCGAACGTGGTCTACCTGGCCAGCCGCGAGTCCGAGCACCACCTGCGCGTGGTCTCCCGCGTCGGCCGCAGGCTGCCCGCGTTCAGCACCGCGCTCGGCAAGGCCGTGCTGTCCACGCGCCCGCCCGAGGAGCTGGAGTCCTTGCTGCCCAAGGACATGGCGCCGCTCACCGCGAACACCGTGACCGACCCGGACGCGCTGCGGGCGCAGCTGGCCGAGTTCCGCTCGCTGGGCTACGCCTTCGAGCGCGAGGAGAACACGCCCGGCCTGTGCTGCTTCGCGGTGGCACTGCCCTACCGCAGCCCGGTCACCGACGCGCTCAGCTGCTCCGTCCCGGTCGCGCGCCTGGACGACGAGCACGAGCGCCAGGTCATCGGCGCCCTGCTCAACGCCGCGCGCACCCTGAGCGAACTGCTCCGCCAGCCCGGTCTCACCAGTCTCTAGGAAGGTCTTCTCCCTGTGTCAGAACGGATTCTGCTCACCGGAGCCGCCGGTGGGGTCGGCACCCTGATGCGGCCCCGGCTGGCCAAGCCCGGCCGCGTGCTGCGCCTGCTGGACATCGCCGCGCTGTCGGCCGACGAGCCGGAGTCGGAGGAGGTCGTGCGCGCCTCCGTCACCGACATGGACGCGATGGAGCGCGCCTGCGAGGGCGTCGACGCGGTCCTGCACCTCGGCGGGCACAGTCTTGAAGCGCCGTGGAAGGACATCCTCGACGTCAACATCAACGGCACGCACACCGTCTTCGAGGCGGCGCGCAGGCAGGGCGTCCGGCGAGTGATCTTCGCCAGCTCCAACCACGCCGTCGGTTTCGTGCCGCGCTCGGTGGGCGTGGTCGGCGACTACGCGTTCCCGCGCCCCGACACCAACTACGGCGTCGGCAAGGTCGCGGGTGAGGCCATCGCGTCGCACTACGCCGACCGCTACGGCTTGGACGTCATCAGCGTGCGCATCGGCTCGTGCTTCGAGAAACCGCGTGACACCAGGATGTTGTCCACGTGGATGTCACCGGATGACTGCGCGCGGCTGTTCGAGGCGTGCCTGTCAACGCCGAACCCCGGCTACCGCGTGGTGTGGGGCGTCTCGAACAACACGCGCGGGTGGTTCAGCCTGGACGAGGCCAAGGCGATCGGCTACCTCCCGCAGGACGACTCCGAGGTGTACGCGGCCGACCTGATCGCCGAGCACGGCGAGCCCAAGCTCGATGAGGACCCGCACCGCTTCGTCGGCGGCGCGTGGTGCGGACCGGACATGGACACTGCGCGGAAAGAGGCTGGCCGATGAGCACGCAAGGCGTTCAGGGATACGAACCCCGTACCGGCAAGGCTTTCGGCGACCCGATTCCGTCCACTTCGGACAGCGGTGTCGGCGAGATCGTCGACGCGGCGACGCAGGCGTTCCCTGCGTGGTCCGGGCTGGCCTCCGCCGAGCGCGGCGCGGTGCTGGAGCGGCTGGCCGACGCGCTCGACGCCGAGTCCGAGCTGCTGATCTCCACCGCTGACACCGAAACCGCGCTCGGCGTGCCGCGGCTGACCGTTGAGCTGAAACGCACCACCAACCAGCTGCGGCTGTTCGCGAGCGTGCTCGCCGAGGGCAGCTACCGCGAGGCCACCATCGACTCGCCGAATCCCGACATCATCCCGCCGCGCCCCAACCTGCGCCGCATCCTGCAACCACTCGGCGTGGTCGCGGTGTTCTCCGCGAGCAACTTCCCGTTCGCCTTCTCCGTCGCTGGCGGGGACACCGCGTCGGCGCTCGCGGCGGGGTGCCCCGTCGTGGTGAAGGCGCATTCCGCGCACCCGCAGACCTCGCGGGAGACCGCGCGCGTGGTCGCTTCCGTGCTGCCACAAGGCGTTTTCGGGATCGTCTACGGCACCGAAGCCGGTCGCGTGCTCGTGCAGCACCCCCTGGTGAAGGCGGTCGGCTTCACCGGCTCCACCTCCGGCGGGCGCGCGCTGTTCGACCTCGCGCAGGGCCGCCCCGAGCCGATCCCGTTCTACGGCGAGCTGGGCAGCGTGAACCCCGTCGTCGTGCTCCCCTCGGCCGCGACGAACCGTTCCGCTGAGCTGGCAACGGGTTTCGCGCAGTCGTTGACCATGGGCGTCGGCCAGTTCTGCACCAACCCCGGCCTCGTGTTCGCACCTTCGTCCATTGTGGACGCTCTTGCGGAGGCCGTTGGCGGGGTCGGCGGAGGCGCGATGCTGACCGAGCGGATGCGCGACTCCTACGAGTCCACTGTGGACAGCCTGTCCGCGCACGCGTCGGTCCGCCTCGTCGCGACCGGCTCGGACTCCGAAGGGGGCTGGACCGTCACGCCCCGGCTCTACGAGGTGTCGCTCAAGGACTTCGTCGCCGACAAGGAGAAGCTGACCGAGGAGTGCTTCGGCCCGGCCGGAATCGTTGTCACCTATGACGATCCGGCCGACCTGCCGGAGGTCCTTCGCACCCTCGAAGGCAGCCTGACCGCGACCGTCCACGCCGACCCCGACGATCACGACCTCGCCGCCTCCGTGCTGGCGGAGATCCGTCGCTTCGCCGGGCGGTTGGTGTTCAACGCGTGGCCCACCGGCGTCGCGGTGAGCTGGGCGATGCACCACGGCGGTCCCTGGCCCGCGACCACGTCCCCACTGCACACGTCGGTGGGTGCGACGAGCATCCGCCGCTGGCTGGCCCCGGTCACCTACCAGTCGTGGCCCGACGCGCTGCTGCCCCCGGAGCTCCAGGACGCCAACCCGCTCGGCATCCCCCGCCGCGAGGACGGTGTGCTCGTAGTTCCGTAAATGCCGTGCGGCCCCACTGCGCGCCAAGTACGTTGTGGCGCATGGCGATTACGACGATTCCCGGTCAGCAGGCGGACATCCGCCTCTGGACCCGTGAGGAAGATGTCGAACCCATCGCCATGCGCCAGCTGCACAACATCGCGGCTCTGCCCTGGGTGGTGAAGCACGTCGCGGTGATGCCGGACGTGCACTACGGCAAGGGCGCAACGGTGGGTTCGGTCATCGCGATGCGAGACGCTGTCTCGCCCGCGGCTGTCGGTGTGGACATCGGCTGCGGCATGTCCGCGGTCCGCACATCGCTGCGCGCGGCCGACCTGCCGGACGACCTGCGACGGCTGCGCTCCGGCATCGAGAAGGCGGTCCCGGTCGGCTTCGGCATGCACCGCGGCGACGTGGCCTTCCGCGCCGGTGACGCGGACAACGACAAGGCGGGCTGGGACCGCTTCTGGGCGCGCTTCGAGGACCTCACCCCCGCGGTGCGCGGTCAGTCGGAGCGGGCACTGATGCAGATGGGCAGCCTCGGCGGCGGCAACCACTTCATCGAGGTCTGCCTCGACGAGGACGGCGCGGTCTGGCTGATGCTGCACTCCGGCTCGCGCGGGATCGGCAACATCCTGGCCCAGCACCACATGGAGGTCGCGCGCGGCCTCCAGCACAACCAGGCGCTGCCCGACCCCGACCTCGCGGTGTTCCTCGCGCACACCCCGCAGATGAAGGCCTACCGCCACGACCTGTACTGGGCGCAGGAGTACGCGCGCAGGAACCGGGCCGTGATGATGCGCCTGGTCTACGACGTGGTGCGCAAGCAGTTCCCGCGCGTGAAGTTCGACGAGGCGATCAGCTGCCACCACAACTACGTCGCCGAGGAGACCCACTTCGGCGAGGAGGTCCTGGTGACCCGCAAGGGCGCGATCAGGGCGGGGCACGGGGACATGGGCATCATCCCGGGCTCGATGGGGACCGGGTCCTACATCGTGCGCGGGCTGGGCAACCCGGAGTCGTTCTGCTCCGCATCGCACGGCGCGGGCCGCAGGATGTCGCGGAACCAGGCGCGCAAGCGCTTCACCGCGCAGGACCTCGCCGAGCAGACGGCGGGCGTGGAGTGCCGCAAGGACTCCGGCGTGGTCGACGAGATCCCGGGCGCCTACAAGAACATCAACGAGGTGATCGCGAACCAGAAGGACCTGGTCGAGGTCGTCGCGAAGCTGCGCCAGGTGGTCTGCGTCAAGGGCTAGTCCCCCGGACGCAGCAAGGGCGCCCCGGTCAGCCGGGGCGCCCTTGTCGTGCGTTCAGGCTTCGAGAGCGGGGGCGTTGATGGACTCGACCACGCGGTCCTGCTCGGCGCTGCGCGGGTGCCACCAGCCGGAGCAGCCGTTGATGCAGGGGTGGCGCATCTCGCGGAGCTCGTAGCTGCCGGAGACGGGGACGGGCTGGGTCCAGACGATGTCGCCGGTTCCCTCGCACAGACGGCAGGCGGCGCCGTCGTGGAGCTCACCCGGGGATCTCGCCAAGTCCACCGCATCTCCCACATGTCGCGTAGTCGTCCTCGGGGATGACACCCGAGCCCAGACAGACCGGGCACGTTCGCATCCTGGGACCGTCGTTCATGGTGTCACTCCCTTGTCACGGATGCCAGGCCGCCCGGTCAACCGGAGTCACCCGGTTGGTGGTCGACCCGGCTGGGCCGAAAAGACGTACCCCAAGCACATAGCGCACCCGACCGGGTGGTGGACACGCTGAGGCGAGCGAAGACCGGCAATCACCTGATCACCGAGGCGCCACCCGGCGAACGGCGACACCCCGACCGGGGTGCCGCCGTCGTGAGTTGATCACCTTAGCGGGTGATCTTCCGCAATCCGATCACCTGGAGCACCGCGAAGGCGTCCACCACCACCGCTTGGGCGACGATCCACAGCACGCCCCAACCGGTCAGCGGGTAGAAGTCGCTGAACGCGACGACGAGGCTGTCCACCACCCACACCAGATTCACCAGCGCCACACCCCACGCCGCTTTCACGTTGATCTCCGGCCGGGTCCCGATGAACCACACGGCGACCGCGTAGCAGGTCAGGAAAATCCCGACGGGAACGAGCAGTCCGGCCGGGAGGCCGAGCAGCGGGCCGATGAGGGCGGCACCGAGCAGATAGGCGATCCCGTTCGCTCCGGTCACCACCGCGTCGAGCTTCATGATGAGGCGAAGGAAAGCGTCCTTGCGGGTGTTGGTGATCGTGCTCATGTGTCCGTCCTCCTGGGCTGTGACGTCGTCTCGACGAGAGCCAAGTTAGGCCGGAAACCACTGCCAACAGCAGACGTGGCACTGCCATCCACTGCCAGTTTCAGCAGCTCACCTGGGAGTTTCCTGGCGCAGCCCGGCCGCGACCAGTTTGGCGGCCGCGTTCTGCCAGTTGTAGAGCGTGCGTTCCGGAACGGTCCGCGAGAACCACTGGAGGGCGCGTTTGGTGGTGTCGTCGAGCTTGTCGTTGCGATCACGGCGGCTGTACGGGCGCAGTCCGAGCACGTACGGGAAATAGAGCGCGTTGTAGTAGCGCCACTCATCGCTCGTGCCGAAATCGCCCTCGTTCGGCTTGAGCCGGACAATGCCGTTCAGCAACAACCGCTTCAGTTCGTTGGCGCGTTCCAGGGGCTGATCGGGAAGGTTCTTCTCGGCCAGGCTCTCCGTGATTCCGGGCAACATCGTCAGCGGACTGCTCACCAACCGGCCGAGATCCCCGTAATTGCCGAGCGCCCGCCGCGTCAGCTTCGCGAACTCCGCGTCGTCGATCCCGTCGAGAACCGGATCGTTCGCGCGGCGCGGCAAAGCCCCCTCGGCCTCGCGCAACTCGACCCGGGCCTGGCGCAGTTCGGGCGCGTCGGAGAACGCCACCCGATCGAGCAACGCCTGGAGCGGATTCGCGAGCACCTGGACGGCGATCGCCGCGGCGACGCTGCCGAGCAGCAGCGCGGTCAACGGCAGGGTCGCGCCGGAGGACAGCGCCATCGCCAGGCCGACCTGCCCGCCGAAGACGGCCGCGATCACGGCGGCGGTGAGCACCGACCGGAGCATGTCCGCGCCGATCGACTCCCCCTCGTCGAAGGCGTCGAAGGCCGCGATGCCCACGCCGAGCAGCACCAGGTCCGCGCCCATCGCCGCGACCACGAGCCACGACGGCAGGAAGGAGGTCGGCAGCACCACGAGCACGGCGGAGAGAGCCAGGAACATGCTCACCACGAGCAGCGTCACGCGCACGGGCGCGGGCCTGATCCGGTCGCGGTGCTTGACGAGCAGTCCGAGGCTGATCGCCAACGGCACCAGCACGCCCACCGCGCGCAGCACACCGGCCCAGTCGGCGTCGACCACCACCGGCGCGAGCACCAGCAGGCTCAGCGGCACCAACCCGATCCGCCGACACCGGCGGTAGCGGTGCGGCAGCAGCGCCACCGCGGCCCCGCTCCACGCGATCGGCGGCAGACACACGAGCACACCCTGGACCTCGCGCAGCACGTCCGGGGATTGCGAGTGCGGCAGGAGCGCTTCGACCGCGAGCGCCGCCGCGTAGGCCACAAGACCGAGCCCCGCGCGCACCAACGCAGGCTTCTTCGACCCTCTTGCGACCAGGTACAACCCGAGCCACCAGGCCACTCCGAACGCGACGACGCTCACCACGCCCACAGCCTGCCACCCCGGCCCACCAGCGCGGGAAGTTGTAACCAATGCGGCATGAGCCCGCGCGCGGGCTCAGCCGGGGTCTTGCAGGCCCAGCTCGATGGAGTCGACCTCGGCGGCGATGGTCGCGTCGACGAGGCTGTCGAGCAGGGCTTCGCAGTCGCGGTCCTCGACGCCGAAGTCGGGCACCAGTTCCGACCAGATCTCCTCGCTGTTCCAGAACACCGAGGACACCTCGTCCACGGTGGTGAGGTAGCGGAGCCTGCGGTCGGTCTCGGGGAGGTGGCTGAGGTAGTCGGCGAACTCGGCGACGGCGTCGGGCCTCGCCAGTTCGACGGGGCCGGTTCCGAGGACACATTCCTTGAGACGGGCGAGGAAGTCGGCGGTGAAGGCCATCTGATCACCCCATCCGGCGCACGGATCTCGGACAAGCGTAAGCCCCGCGCGGCTCGCGCGGGGCTTCGCCGTGCCGAACCGTGATCACCCCTGCTGGAGCACGGCCTGGATCTCCAGGAAGATCTGCACCTTGTCGCCGACCACGACGCCGCCGCCGTCCATCGGCATGGCGATGTCGATGCCGAAGTCGTTGCGGCTGATGGTCGCGGTCGCGGAGAAACCGGCGCGGGTACCGCCGTAGGCGTCCGGGCCGAAGCCGTTGAGCTCCAGCTTCAGCGGCACCTCGCGGGTCACGCCGTGCAGGGTCAGCTCACCGGAGACCACGAAGTCCTCGCCGTCGGCGCGCACGCCGGTGGAGCGGTAGGTCATCTCCGGGAAGGTCTCGACGTCGAAGAAGTCCTTCGAGCGGATGTGCGCGTCGCGCTGGTCGTTGTTGGTGTTGATCGAGGTGAGGTCGATCGCGGCGGTGACGGTGGATTCCAGCGGGTTCTCCGCGGTGACCAGCGAGCCGGAGAACTCGGTGAAGCGGCCGCGCACCTTGCTCACCATCATGTGCCGCACGCTGAACTCGACGCTGGAGTGCACCGGGTCAACGGCCCAGGTGCCAGCGACGTAACCGGGGATCTGGAGTGCGGTGCTCATGGCGTCGTCCTTCTCGTCGTCGAACCGTTCGTAGTTGAACTCTCAACAAGACACTAGCCCACTTTGGTTGAGAGTTCAACCATGACGGGTAGGATGGTCCCCATGAGCGACACGCGGTGGCTGGACGCCGGCGAACAAAACACGTGGCGGGCGTTGGTCTCCGTGATGGGCAGGCTCAACGAGCAGCTGGACCGCCAGCTCCAGCGCGACACCGGGATTCCGCTGACCTACTACGAGATCCTGGTCCGGCTCTCCGAGACGCCCGGTCGCGAGCTGCGGATGAGCGAGCTGGCCGAGCAGTCGGAGTACTCGCGCAGCCGGCTCTCGCACGCGGTGTCGAAGCTGGAGAAGCTCGGCTGGGTGCGCCGGAAGTCGTGCCCGACCGACAAGCGCGGCCAGCTCGCCGAGCTGACCGACGAGGGCATGGCCAGCCTGGTCGCGGCGGCCCCCGGGCACGTGAGCGAGGTCCGCAAGCTCGTCTTCGACCCGCTCAGCGCGCGCGAGGTGGAGCAGCTCGGTGAGATCTGCGACAAGCTCCGCGTCGCCTGGGGCGATTCACCGTGCCCTGAAACCACTCCATAGAGGCCGCAGAAAAGATCTCTATAAGCGCTGCGTGACGGCCATTCGGCCGCCGAACTAGGCCGTTCGGTCCAGGTGACCTGGCCCACCTGGTGCAACTAATCGCGCTGTTCCGTCGTCTTGATCAGGGGCTTGAACAGCCCCTACCTGACGAGAAGGAGCACCCCATGTCTTCCACCACTCGCCGCGGCCTGGTGTCCGCAGCGGCCGTCGCCACCGTTCTCGGCGGCGCCCTGGCGCTGGCCGCGCCCGCCCAGGCTTCCCCGATCGGGGCGGCGCAGTGCGGCGCGAAGGACCTGGCCGTCACCGCCAGTTACAGCGACTCCGGCTTCGGCAAGGCGCACTGGCGGGTCGAGTTCGCCTCCACCGGCGCCACCTGCACGCTCCAGGGCGCCCCGACCAACCTGGTCTTCTCCGACGCCAAGGGCGCCGCGCTGGCCTTCGACCGCGAGGCCGGCGAGCCCGCCACCGGTCCCGCCGTGACCGTCTCCCCCGGCACCCCGGCGCACGTGATCGTGCGCACCCGGCTGGAGGGTGACCGCCAGCCCGCCACCAAGCTCCAGTTGACGCTGCCGAACAGCTCCGAGCGCGTGGCGACCGCGTGGCCCGCCGCGATCACCGGCCCGATCGGCGTGACCGAGGTCCGCACCGGGGCCTGATCACGCCGAGCCAGCCCCCTCAGCGCAGGCGACGCGGCCCCGTGTCGCCGCGCGAGGGGGGCGGGCCGAGGGTGATCCGGGCGCTGCTGACGAAGGCGCCCTTGGCCGAGGCCAGCACCGGCTCCAGGGTCAGCGAGCGCACCTCCGGCAGGTCCTCGGCCAGCGTCGCCACCCGCAACACCAGGTCCTGCAAGGCTTTCAGGTCCACCGGCTCGGTCCCCCGGTAGCCGGTGAGCAGCGGGGCGGCCTTGGGCGCGAGCACGATGTCGGCCACGTCCACGTCGGTCAGCGGCACCGCTCGGTAGGCGCGGTCGCCGAGCAGGTCGTTCACCACGCCGGAGAGCCCGAAGGACACCAGGGTGCCGAAGGACGGATCGTCCTGGAGCCCTATCACGCACGAGACCCCGCGCGGCGCCATCCGCTGCACGTACACGTCGTCCACACCGGATGCCTCGTGCAGCGCCGAGTACCCACCGCGCACCGAGGCCGGACCGTCGAGGTCGAGCCGCACGCCGAGGAGATCGGCCCTGTGCCGCAACGGTTCGCTGATGGTCTTCAGCACCACCGGGTAGCCCAGCTCGTCCGCCGCGGCCACCGCCTCGTGGATGTCCGAGACGAGCTTGTACGGCACGATCGAGATGTCGTAGCAGTAGAGCAGGCGCAGCGTCTCCGCGTCGGTGAGCACGCGCTCCTCCGCCTCGCCCAACCACTCCTCCACCAGCAGCCGCGCCTGGTCGGTCGCGATTCCCTTGGGGCGCACGACACTGCCCTGCGGTGAACGGCGCCAGCGGCCGTACCGCGCGGCGCGGGCCAGCGCGAGCGCCGCGCGCTCCGGGCTCGGGTAGGACGGGATCGAGCCGCGTCCGCCCTCCACCGCCAGCTCCGCCGGGATGCCCTCCACGGCCAGGAACGTTGACACGATCGGCTTTCCGACACCGGCCACCGCTTCGCGCAGCGCCCTGGCGTATGCGGTGCCCGGCACGGCGACGGGCGGGACGAACACGACGATGAGCGCGTCCACGTCGGAGCGCCGCACCGCCTCGCCGATGGCCGCAGCGAAGATCTCCGGCTCGGCGCCGGGGCCGACGTCCACCGGGTCGCCCGCGAGTTCGAGGCCGTTGGCCAGCGCGGCGTCGGCGGCCAGCGTGCCCAGCGCCGAGGAGTTGCCGACCACCACGATCCGCTGGCCGCGCGGCAGCGGCTGGTACTCCATCAGCAGCGCGGTGTCGAAGAGCTGGGCCAGCGACTCGACCCTGATCACGCCCGCCTGTTCGAAGAGCGCCTGCACGCTGGTCTCGTCCACGCTGACCGAGGTCGCGGCGAGCCCGGGCCGCACGGCGTGCCTGCCGGACTTCACCACGATGATCGGCTTGGTGCGGCCGAGCCTGCGCGCGACGCGGGCGAACTTGCGCGGGTTGCCGAAGGACTCCAGGTAGAGCAGCACCACGTCGGTGGACGGGTCGGTCTCCCAGTACTGGAGCAGGTCGTTGCCGGAGACGTCCGCGCGGTTGCCCGCGGAGACGAAGGTGGACAGGCCGAGGCCGCGTTCGGTCGCGGCGGCCAGGATCGCGGTGCCGAGCGCGCCGGACTGGCAGAAGAAGCCCGTGCGGCCGCGTTCCGGCGGGCTCGGTGCCAGGGTGGCGTTCATCCGGACGCCGGGATCGGTGTTGATCACGCCGAGCGCGTTGGGGCCGACGACGCGCATGCCGTGCGCGCGGGCCTCCGTGGCGAGCCTGCGTTGCAGCTCAGCACCCTTCGGCCCGGTCTCGGCGAAGCCCGAGCTGACGATCACCAGCGCCTTGACGCCCTTGGCCAGGCAGTCGTCGAGCACGCCCTCGACCGAGGTGGAGGGCACGGCGACCACGGCGAGGTCGACGTCGTCGGGGATGTCGAGCACCGAGGCGTAGGCGCGGACCCCGCTGACCGAGCGGTACTCGGCGTTGACCGGGTAGACCGGCCCGGCGAAGTCGGCGTAGAGCAGGTTGCGCAGCGCCGCGTGGCCGATCTTGGCGCGGTCGGTGGAGGCGCCGATCACCGCGATGGAGCGCGGGTGCAGCACGTTGTGCATGCTGCGCGCCTCGGCGGCCTGCTCGCGGGCGTGGGCGACCTCGATGGAGCGCTCGGTCGGGTCGATGGCGAACTCCAGGTGCAGCACGCCCTCCTCGATCTCGCGGGAGATGGAGTAGCCCGCGTCGCGGAAGACCCGCACCATCTGGCCGTTCTCCGCGAGGACCTCGGCGACGAAGCCGCGCAGCCCGGTCTCCTTGGCCGCGGCGGCGAGGTGCTCCAGCAGGATCGAGCCGAGGCCGCGGCCCTGGTGGGCGTCCTCGACGACGAAGGCGACCTCGGCGACGTAGCGCCCGGGCAGCCGGTCGAAGCGGCCGACCGCCACGATGTCGTCGCCGAGCTGGGCCACCAGCGCCACCCGGTCGCGGTGGTCGACGGTGGTGAAGCGTTCGAGGTCGCGCGGGGGGATGCGCGGGTACGGGCCGAAGTAGCGCAGGTAGCGGGTGCGCTCGCTCATCCGGCTGTGGAAGGCCAGCAGCTCCTCGGCGTCGGAGGGCACGATCGGGCGCAGCCGCACCGTTCCGCCGTCGGAGAGCACGACATCGGCTTCCCAGTGCCGGGGGAAGTCGTGCGGGTCACTGGTTTTCGTGTCCACTGTGGACTTCTCCTGGTCAGTCGCGCGGGTCGTCGGGGTCGAGGCCGATGAGCGGGAAGACAGCGCGCCTGGTGGCCACGATCGCGTTGTCGAGCTGGGTTTCGGCCGTGCCGTCCCAGCGCGCGAACGCGGTGTCGCCGCCGTCGGAGAGCGAGGTCGGCAACGCGGTGCCCGGCGCGAGGGGAGCGGTGTGGGCCATCCATCCGGCGGGGACGGTGGTGTCGGGGTCCAGGTCGCGGTCGACCACCGTAGCGAGCAGGTGCGTCCACGAGCGCGGAACCACCCGGAAGAGCGAATACCCACCGCCGCCCAGGGCCAGCCATTTGCCGCCCGCGTGCTGTTCGGCCAGCTCACGCAGCCTTTGGTAGGTGGCGCGGTGTCCGTCGACGGAGAGCGAAAGGTCCGCCAGCGGGTCCTCGCGGTGGGTGTCCGCGCCGCACTGCGTCACCAGAACCTGGGGCCGGAAGGCGGCGAGCGCCGCGGGAACGACGGCCTCGAAGGCTCTCAGCCAGCCGGGGTCCTTCGTGCCGGGTGGCAGCGCGAGGTTGACCGAGGTGCCCTCCGCGCCGCCCGTGCCCAGCTCGCGGGGGTAGCCGGTGCCGGGCCACAGCGTCATCGGGTGCTGGTGCACGGAGACCGTGAGCACGCGCGGGTCCCCGTAGAAGGACGCCTGCACGCCGTCCCCGTGGTGCACGTCGACGTCGATGTAGGCGATCCGCTCGAAACCGTTCTCCAGCAACCAGGCGATGGCGATCGAGCAGTCGTTGTAGACGCAGAACCCGGCCGCGTGCGAGGCCATGGCGTGGTGCAGACCGCCACCGATGTTGACCGCGCGGTCCACCGCTCCGGAGGCGATCAGCTCGGCCGCGGCCAGCGAGCCGCCCGCCACCAGGGCGGAGGCCTCGTGCATGCGGTCGAAGACCGGGTTGTCGGCGGTGCCGAGGCCGTGACCGACGTCCCAGCCGGAGTACGGCGCCGCCTGGACCGCCGCGAGGTAGCTCGGGTCGTGCACCAGCTCGATCTCGTCGTCGGTGGCCGGTCGCGGCTTCACCAGCTCCACCCCGTCGAGCACGCCGAGTTCGGTGGCCAGGCGCATCGTGAGGTCGAGGCGGACGGGGTTCAGCGGGTGGTCTCCACCGAGGTCGTACCCGAGGAAACTCTCGTCCCACACCACCGCGACGCGCTCACCCATACGGGCAAACTACCCCCGCGAAAAGCCGACCGCGAAGCCACCACCTCGCACAACGGATTGCATCCGCCGATCGCGAGCGAAGGTCATCTTTGCCGCGAAACGATCTTGAGATCCTTTGGCTTATGCCTCATGGCGTAGCCGACGACGACGAGCAGGGACACCACCGGCATCGGGTGCCCGAAGAGGCCGAAGCCCACGGCGAAGTCGATCACCGGCACGACGAGCGCCACCCCGAACATCCACGCGGGGCCGGTCGGCACCTTCCCCGTCGGGGTCCACGGCGTGCGCTTGCCCGGCTTGGCCACCGACAGCCACGCCTGGAACGCGATCGCCGAGCACATCAGCGCGGTGGCCGCGACGTTGATCCCCGCGACGACCGGGACGAGCACGAAGATGCCGAGCGCCAGCTGCACCACGGTGATCACGAACTTGACCAGCACCCACCAGTGCCGGAAGTACCCCCACTGCGTCAGCGCCGACAGCATGAAGCCGGTGAACGCCGACGCGTTGGCCAGGTGCGCGAGGACCTGCTTGTCCAGCAGGTGCGCCATGGCGTCCGCGCTGTCCCGCATCCCGGGCGTTTCCGTGCTCAACCCGAAGGTGAACAGGGCGAACAGCACCAGGGTCAGGCCCATCCAGCCGACCGAGGTGATGACGTGCAGCCAGACCAGCAGCTGGCGAGATCGTTTCGGCACCGCATCCCCCTTCGCTTCCTCGATGAAGCTTGCGGGGTAAGGAGATCTCGATCGTCCGGCCACAGTGGACATCCGCGCTACCGCCGCGGTTGTCCCGTAGGGGCGTTCCCGTACTACCGGGGTTGTGTCCACCCCGGGGTGACCATGCCCGTCTCGTAGGCCAGCACCACCAGCTGCGCGCGGTCGCGAACCGCCAGTTTCGTCATGATCCGGCTGACGTGGGTCTTGGCGGTCGCCGGGCTCAGGACCAGGCGCGCGGCGATCTCGTCGTTGGACAGGCCCGCCGCGACGAGGGTCGTCACCTCGCGCTCGCGTTCGGTCAGCGCCGCCAGGCGGGGGTTCGGCGCGGGCTTGACCACGCGCGTGGCGAACTCCGCGATGAGCCTGCGCGTCACCGACGGCGCGAGCAGCGCGTCTCCGCGCGCCACCACGCGGATGCCGTGGATCAGCTCCATCGGCTCGGTGTCCTTGACCAGGAACCCGCTCGCCCCGGAGCGCAGCGCCCCGTACACGTAGTCGTCCAGGTCGAAGGTGGTCAGGATGATCACCCTGGCCTGCTCGTCAGCGGCGACGATGCGCCGGGTGGCCTCAAGGCCGTCCACCTCCGGCATGCGGATGTCCATGAGCACCACGTCCGGCGCCAGCTCGCGGGTCAGGCGCACCGCTTCGGCCCCGTCCGCCGCTTCGCCCACCACGCTGATGTCGGGCTCGCCGTCCAGGATCGACCGGAATCCGGCTCGCACCAGCGTCTGATCATCGGCCAGCACCACGCGGATCATGCGTTCTCCCCCACTGGAAGCGTTGCGGTGACGAGGAATCCGCCCTCCATCGCCTCTGCGCTGAACTCTCCGCCGAGCAGGCGCGCGCGTTCTGCCATGCCGCGGATGCCGTTGCCCGGAGCCACCGCTCCCCCTGTGCCGTCGTCCTGGATCTCCACGCGCACAACGCTTTCGCTGTGGTGCACGCGGACCGCTACCGAGCTGGCGTTCGCGTGCCTGGCCACATTGGTCAGCGCCTCCTGCACGATCCGGTATGCGGCCAGGTCGACCTGTGGCGGCACCGGGCGCTCCGTCCCGTCGACCTCCACGCTGACGCTGAGCCCACTCCCCCGCGCGCGCTCGGCCAGTTCGCCGAGCCGTGCCAGCCCGACCTCGTCGACCTGACGGAGCACGCCGAGCGTGGTGCGCAGTTCGCGGAGCCCTTCCTTGCTCGCCTGCTTGATCACTTCGAGCGCTTGGTGCTCACGCGCCGGGTCTGCGCCGTGCAGCGCGGCGCTGGCCTGCACGTGGATCATCGACAGGTTGTGGCCGAGCGCGTCGTGCAGTTCCCTGGCGATGCGCAGGCGCTCCTCGCTCGCCCGCCGCCGCGCTTCCTCCTCCCGGCTCCGCTCCGCCTCCGCCGCGCGCGCTTCGGTCGCGGCCAGGTACGCCTGCCGGTTGCGCTTCACGCCGCCGACCGCGATCACCGCGACGAGCCACCCCGCGAGCATGAACAACGCGAGGTTGTCGATGTGCCGCGTCGGCGAAACCAGCTCTCCCAAGCCCACGGCGACCAACGTGAGGACCACGACGAGCACCGAAGCCACCACGTGCCCTTCGGCCGAAGCCGTGTACAAGGCGACCACGAACGTCAGCAGCAGCGGACTGCTAGCGCTGGTCGACAGGTAGAACCCACCCGCGACGGCGAGCGTCAGAAGCACCACCGCCACCGGATGCCGTCTGCGGAACCACAGCGCCCCGCACCCGGCCGCTATCAGCAGCCAGCCCCGCACGCCCGGCCCGACCGGATCACGCGAAGCGATCTGCCCTCCCACCGCGCCGCCGACCACGAGCAGCGCGACACCACCGGTGACGGCGATGTCGGCGGCCCGACCGCGCAACGGCCAGGGCGAACGGAGTGCGGGCACAATCCGCAGGCTACAAGCCGAGCAGGACGTCGAACTGGCTGATCGACAGCACCAGGATCACGCCTAGGAGCAGCGTGCCCAGCGCGGGCGCCACCCGCTGAGACCACCAGCGCTCGCGAGGCCGCTTCCCGAAGAAGACGGTGATCGCCAACGAGGTGAGCGTCAGCAGAAAGATCACGCCGAGCGAGCCCACGTTGGTCAACCAGGTGAACAACGTGGTGATCGGGTCCATCCCGGTGAGCGCGAACCCGCCGACCACGAGCAGCGCCAAGCCGCTCTGCGCCAGCGACCCGATGTGCGGCGAACCGTGGCGCGGATGCGTCCTGCCCAGCGCGCGGGGCAGAACTCCCTTGCGCCCCATGGCGAGGAAGTAGCGCGCCACCACGTTGTGGAAGGACAGCAGGGCCGCGAACAGGCTCGTCACGTAGAAGACCCGCGTGAGGTCGACGAACCACGTGCCGACGCTCCGCTCGGCCAGCACGAAGAACAGCTCCGGCCCGTGCTCCGTCGAAGCTCCGATGAGGCCGCTCACGCCGGTGCCCGCTGCGAAGGCCCACGCGGTGACCGCGTAGCCGACGCCGATGAACGCCACGGAGATGTAGGTGGCTCGCGCGACCGTGCGCCTGGGGTCGCGGCACTCCTCGCCGTAGATCGCCGCCGACTCGAAGCCGACGAAGCTGCCCATCATGAAGCACAACGCCGCGCCCGCGGCCCCGGTCGCCACCGCGGCGGGACTCAGCACCTGGACCGCCTCGGAGCCGCCCGTGCCCAGCTCCGCCACGTCGAAGATCACCACGGCGACCGTCTCCACGAGCAGGAGCACGGCGAGCACGCGGGCGTTGAGGTCGACCCGCAGGTAGCCCAGCACCGCGACGAGCGCCATCGCCACCAGGGCGCACGCCCACCACGGCACGGTCCAGCCGGCCTGCTTGGCGAGCAGCCCGGAAGCCGCCACCCCGAACAGGCCGTAGAGGCTGACCTGCATCGAGTTGTAGGCGATCAGCGCCACGGTCGCCGCACCCGTTCCCACGCGAGCACCGAGGCCTTCGGCGACGTAGGCGGAGAACGCGCCCGCGTCGACGATGTGCCTGCTCATCGCCGCGTACCCGGCGGAGAACACCGCGAGCACGACCGCCAGCACCAGGTACAGCACCGGCAGGCCGAGCACTCCGGTCGCCGCGTAGACCTGCGGCACGCCGCCCGCCGCCACGGTCAGCGGGGCGGAGGCGGCCACCACGAAGAACACCAGGTCGGCGACTCCGAGCGGACGCCGGTTCTGCTTGCCCGACAAGGAAACCGAGCCGGTCACCGAACCCGCGCCAGACACGGAAACGGAGCCCGACGCAGGACCCGAGCCGGAAGACGGAGCCGGGTCCGGCAAGGGCACCGGCTCCGGTAACGGGACCGGCGAACTCACGGGTTCGGCCCGGTGGCCACCGGCCGCTCCGGGTCGGTGCACCAGTGCGACCAGGACCCCGCGTACAGGGCCGCCGGGCGCTCCTGGCTGGTGAGCCGCGCGGCCTCCAGTGCGAGCACCACCGAGGAGGCGGTCACGCCCGAGCCGCAGTACGCGCCGACCGGCTCGCCGGGCCGCACGCCCAACTCGGAGAACCGCTGCGCCAGCTCGCTGGTGGACAGCCACCGCCCGTCCTCGCCGAGGTGCCGGGAGAACGGCGCGTTGCGGGCGCCGGGCACGTGCCCGGCTGCCGGGTCGATCGGTTCGACGTCGCCGCGGTAGCGCTCCGGCGCGCGGGCGTCGAGCAGCGTGCCCGCCCTGGCCAGCTCGGCGGCCTGCCCGGCGTCGAGCACCGGCATGGAGCCGGGCTTGACCACGAAGTCACCCGGAACGGGGACCGGCACCTCCGTGGTGACCGGCCGCTGCTCCGCGCTCCACGCGGCGAACCCGCCGTCGAGCACCGCGGCGCGCCTGTGTCCCGCCCACCGCAGCAGCCACCACGCGCGCGCGGCGACCGAGCCGTCTCCGGCGTCGTAGGCGATGACGTCGCGGTCAGCGGTGACGCCAGCCGCGCGCAGCACGGCTTGGAGCGCGTCCGGTTCGGGCAGCGGATGGCGTCCGCCAGCGCCTGGCTCCGCGGCCAGTTCGCGGTCGAGGTCGACGAAGACCGCGCCGGGCAGGTGGCCCTGGTCGTAGTCTTCGCGTCCTGGTGGTCCGACGAGGCGCCAGCGGACATCCAGGACGACGGGGCCGGGCTCGGTGGCGCGCGCCGCGGCGAGCTGGGCGGGTGTGATCAAGGGCGACACGCGCCCATACTGCACGCTCACCGCGGATGGGCACAGCGGCCGCCCACGTTCGATGTCAGCCACTAGGACTAACATCGCGGTGGACGAAGGGGAGCGGTGTGAACGACCTCATCGACACGACGGAGATGTACCTCCGCACCATCTACGAACTCGAAGAGGAGGGCGTGGTCCCACTGCGCGCCCGAATCGCCGAGCGCCTGGAGCAGAGCGGTCCCACGGTGAGCCAGACGGTCGCCAGGATGGAGCGCGACGGCCTGCTCGTGGTGGCCGGTGACCGGCACCTCGAGCTGACCGAGTCCGGCCGCGCCCGCGCCATCTCGGTGATGCGCAAGCACCGGCTCGCCGAGCGCCTGCTGGTCGACGTCATCGGCCTGGAGTGGGAGCACGTGCACGCCGAGGCGTGCCGCTGGGAGCACGTGATGAGCGAGGCGGTCGAGCGCAAGCTCGTCAAGCTGCTCGGCAACCCCACGACCTCCCCGTACGGCAACCCCATCCCCGGGCTGGACAAGCTCGGGGTCGGCGAGCCCGCCCCTCCGGTGGAGCGCGACCTGCGCAGGCTCAACGACGTGGCCAAGCAGGGCGGCGGCCGGGTGGAGATCTGCCGGATCGCCGAGCACGTGCAGCCGGACCCGGACCTGATGGCCGAGCTGAAGAACGCGGGCGTGGTGCCGGGCAAGGACGTCGAGGTGCTCGCGTCGGGAGCGAACAAGACGCTCACGGTGCGCGGGGAGCACGGTTCGGCGGAGCTGACCGTGGACATCGCCCACGCGGTGCTGGTCCGCCTCCGGTGAGTCAGGCCCACCGCGCGGCGAAGGCCTTCCTGGCCCACTACGGCCGCGCGCCGCTGGGCGTGTGGTCGGCTCCCGGCCGGGTGAACCTGATCGGCGAGCACACCGACTACAACGACGGTTTCGTGCTGCCGTTCGCGCTGCCGCACCGGATCGCGGTCGCCGCCGCGCCGCGTGCGGACGGGCTGTTCGCGGTCACCACGATCTCCGACAACGGCAGGGCCCAGCCCGCCGAGCCGGTCGCGGTCGCGGACCTGGAGCCAGGCTCGGTGACCGGCTGGCCCGCGTACCCGAGCGGCGTCGCGTGGGCGCTGCGCCGCCAGGGTTTCGACATCGGCGCCGTGGGCGGGGCGGACCTGGTCATCGCGGGTGACGTGCCCGCGGGTGCCGGGTTGTCCTCCTCGCACGCGTTGGAGTGCGCGGTCGCGCTGGCCCTGCTCGGCCTGCTCGGGCACGAGCTGGACGCCGAGGGCGCGCCCTCG
>NZ_MUMH01000068.1 GCF_002155965.1 Allokutzneria sp. NRRL B-24872 | reverse complement strand
GCGAGCAGCCGCCGCATCGCCCGAGTCGTGCGCGGCGATGCGGCGGCTGCTCGCGTTGCAGGTGTGGCCACACCGGCTCGCGTCCGGTTTCCCCTTCGACGACGTGCGGGTGGCGGGCAAGACCGGCACGCTGCCGACGCTGCGCAACGAGGTCGGCGTCGTCGAGTACCCCGACGGCGGGCGCTACGCCGTGGCCGTGTTCACCGCGAGCGTGCGCACGTCTCTCACGCTGCCCGCCGCCGATGCCGTCATCGGCACCACCGCCCGCCTCGCCGTCGACCACCTCCGCGCGAACACCCCCTGACCCACCACCCGTCCGACCCCGGCCGCCCAGGTCCACCTCAAACCCGGCGACGGCCACGTCGTCACCCCGCGCGCCGCGAATGCCGCGTTTGGTGCGTTGAACTCACTGAATGACTCATTCAGGGCGCTCAAGTACCTCAATGAGTCATTCAGGGCATAAGGGGGTGCGGCGCGAGCGGGGGTGGAGTGGGGTGGCTAGGGGATTGGCTAGAGAAGGGGTCGAATAGGGGTGAGAGTTGCCACCTTGATCGACCCCGGCCTGCGACGGAGTGACTACGATCCCCCGCATGACGCTGCCGTCCGAGCTGTCCCTCGCCACCGACTTCCCAGCGGTGAGCAGAGAGGACTGGCGCGCACTGGTCGCTGGTGTGCTGAAGAAGTCCGGTGTGGACACTGAGGGGCTGGAGCGGCCCGAGGACCGGTTCGCGCGGACCACCTACGACGGGATCACCGTCGCGCCGCTGTACACCGCCGAGGACGTGGTGCCCGCCGTCGGAGTGCCGGGGCTCGCGCCGTTCGTGCGCGGCGGCCAGGCCGGCCGCGAAGCGTGGGACGTGCGCCAGCGCCACACCCTCGCCGACGCGAAGGCCACCAACGACGCGATCCTGGCGGACCTGGAGAACGGCGTCACCTCGCTGTGGCTGACGGTCGGAGCGCAGGGCCTGCCCATCGACAAGCTCGGCGAAGCCCTCGACGGCGTCTACCTCGACCTCGCCGGAGTCGTCCTGGACGCGGGAGCCGACTCGGCCCGCGCGGCGGAGGCGTTGCTCGCGCTCACCGACGAGCCCAGCGGCAACCTGGGCTTCGACCCGCTCGGCCTGGAAGCGAAGACCGGCGTCGCGGGTGACCTCGCGGAGATCGCGGCCTACGCCAACCGCGCGCCGAACCTGCGGGCGGTCATGGTCGACGCGCTGCCCTACCACGACGCGGGCGGCAGCGACGCCGAAGAGCTAGGTTGCTCCCTGGCCGCCGCAGTGGCCTACCTGCGGGTGCTCACCGACGCGGGACTGTCCGTTGTGGACGCTTTCCGACAGATCGAGTTCCGCTACGCCGCCACCGCCGACCAGTTCCTGACGATCGCGAAGTTCCGCGCCGCGCGGCGGCTGTGGGCTCGCGTGGCAGAACTCTCGGGCGCCCCCGACGAGCCGCAGCGGCAGCACGCGGTCACGTCCTCGGCGATGATGACCGCCCGCGACCCGTGGGTGAACATGCTGCGCACGACGCTGGCGACCTTCGCGGCGGGAGTCGGCGGCGCGGACTCCGTGACGGTGCAGCCCTTCGACGCGTGCCTGGGCCTGCCGGACGACTTCTCCCGCCGCATCGCCCGCAACACGCAGTCGCTGCTGCTGGAGGAGTCCCACGTCGCGCGGGTGCTGGACCCGGCGGGCGGCTCCTACTACGTGGAGAAGCTGACCGACGACCTCGCCACCGCGGCCTGGGAGTGGTTCACCGAGATCGAGCGCGCGGGCGGGTTCACCGCCGCGCTGCGCGAAGGACTGATCGCCCGGCGGCTGGACGACACGTGGGCCAAGCGCCTCAAGCGGATCGCCCACCGCAAGGACGCGATCACCGGCGTCAGCGAGTTCCCCAACCTCACCGAGAAGCTGCCCGTGCGCCCGGCCGCCCCCGCGCGACCCGAGGGCGGACTGCCGCGCCGCCGCTACGCCGAGCCGTTCGAGCAGCTGCGCGATGCCGCCGACGCCGCGCCGAGCAGGCCGAAGGTGTTCCTGGCGACGATCGGCACGGTCGCGGCCCACACCGCGCGCTCGACCTTCGCGGGCAACCTCTTCCAGGCCGGGGGCATCGAGACCCCGGCGGCCGGTCCGGGCACCGACCCCGACGCCATCGCGAAGTCCTTTGTGGACAGTGGAGCGGTGGTCGCGTGCCTGTGCGGGCACGACAAGGACTACGCCGAGCACGCCGAACCGGTGGCTCGCGCGCTGAAGGAGGCGGGCGCCCGGACCGTGCTGCTCGCCGGGAAGCCGGGAGAGCGGGAAGGGGTCGACGGCTACGTGTACGCGGGCTGCGACGCCCTCGACGTCCTCCGGACCACCCTGAGCCAGGCAGGAGCGCTCTGATGGCGCCGCACATCCCGGACTTCGGCAACCTCGACCTCGGCGCGCCCGCGAGCGCACCGGGTGTCCAGCAGTGGCGGGACCGGCTCGACCAAGACCCGGCCGAACTGCTGTGGGAGACGCCGGAGGGCATCCCCGTCCAGCCGCTGTACACGGCGGAAGACCTTGCGGGACTTGACTTCCTGAACACCTACCCGGGCGCCACGCCGTACCTGCGCGGGCCGTACCCGACGATGTACGTCAACCAGCCCTGGACGATCCGGCAGTACGCGGGCTTCTCCACCGCCGAGGAGTCCAACGCCTTCTACCGCCGCAACCTCGCCGCCGGGCAGAAGGGCCTCTCGGTCGCCTTCGACCTCGCGACGCACCGCGGCTACGACTCCGACCACCCGCGCGTGCCCGGCGACGTCGGCATGGCGGGCGTGGCGATCGACTCCATCTACGACATGCGCCAGCTCTTCGACGGCATCCCGCTGGACAAGATGAGCGTGTCCATGACCATGAACGGCGCGGTCCTGCCCGTGCTGGCGCTCTACATCGTCGCCGCCGAGGAGCAGGGGGTGGCGCCGGAGAAGCTGACCGGGACCATCCAGAACGACATCCTCAAAGAGTTCATGGTCCGCAACACCTACATCTACCCGCCGCAGCCCTCGATGCGGGTCATCTCCGACATCTTCGCCTTCACCTCGCAGAAGATGCCGAAGTACAACTCGATCTCCATCTCCGGCTACCACATCCAGGAAGCCGGGGCGACCGCCGACCTGGAGCTGGCCTACACCCTCGCCGACGGCGTCGAGTACCTGCGCGCCGGACGCGAAGCCGGACTGGACATCGACGCCTTCGCACCGCGCCTGTCCTTCTTCTGGGCGATCGGCATGAACTTCTTCATGGAGGTCGCCAAGCTCCGCGCGGCGCGCCTGCTGTGGGCGAAGCTGGTCAACCAGTTCGAGCCGAAGAACGCCAAGTCGTTGTCGCTGCGTACGCACAGCCAGACCTCGGGCTGGTCGCTGACCGCGCAGGACGTCTTCAACAACGTCGCCCGCACCTGCGTGGAAGCCATGGCGGCCACTCAGGGGCACACGCAGTCCTTGCACACCAACGCCCTGGACGAAGCGCTCGCGCTGCCGACCGACTTCTCCGCGCGCATCGCCCGCAACACGCAGCTGTTGCTCCAGCAGGAGTCCGGCACCACCCGGGTGATCGACCCGTGGGGCGGCAGCGCCTACGTCGAACGCCTCACCTACGACCTCGCCCGCCGCGCTTGGAGCCACATCCAGGAGGTGGAGGCCGCTGGCGGCATGGCCAAGGCGATCGACGAGGGCATCCCGAAGCTGCGCGTGGAGGAAGCCGCCGCGCGCACCCAGGCCCGCATCGACTCCGGCCGCCAGCCGGTGATCGGCGTGAACAAGTACCGCGTGGACGCCGACGAGGCGATCGAGGTGCTGAAGGTCGACAACAAGGGCGTCCTCGCCCAGCAGTTGGACAAGCTGCGCCGCCTGCGCGAGGAGCGCGACGAGCAGAGCTGCCAGGACTCGCTGAGCGCGCTGACCAAGGCCGCCGAGGCCGCGATCACCGGCAGCCGGGGACCGGGCCTGGACCAGAACCTGCTCGCCATGGCCATCGACGCCGCGCGCGCCAAGGCCACCGTTGGTGAGATCTCCGACGCGCTGGAGAAGGTCTACGGTCGGCACGCGGGGCAGATCCGCACCATCTCCGGGGTCTACCGGCAGGAGGCCGGGGAAGTGAGCAACATCGAGAAGACGCGCCGCGCCGCCGAGGAGTTCGAGCTCGCGGAGGGCCGCAGGCCGCGCATCCTGGTCGCGAAGATGGGCCAGGACGGCCACGACCGCGGCCAGAAGGTGATCGCGACGGCCTTCGCCGACCTGGGCTTCGACGTGGACGTCGGCCCGCTGTTCCAGACCCCCGCCGAGGTCGCAACGCAGGCGATCGAGGCGGACGTGCACATCGTCGGCGTCTCCTCGCTGGCCGCCGGGCACCTCACGCTGGTGCCCGCGCTGCGCAAGGAACTGGCCGACCTGGGCCGCGAGGACATCATGATCGTGGTCGGCGGCGTCATCCCGCCCGGCGACTTCGACGAGCTGTACGAGGCGGGCGCCACCGCGATCTTCCCGCCCGGCACGGTGATCGCCGACGCCGCGCTGGACCTGCTCGCCCAGCTCTCCCAGCAGCACGGGCACGCCGCCTGATGGCAGCCAAGCCGGTCGAGGTCGGCCAGTACGCAGACGGGGTCCTCGCGGGCTCGCGGGCCTGGATCGCGCGCGCGATCACGCTGGTGGAGTCGCGCAGGGCCGACCACCGCGCCGCCGCTCAGGAACTGTTGACGGAGCTGCTGCCGCACGCGGGCAAGGCGCGGCGCGTCGGCATCACCGGCGTTCCGGGCGCGGGCAAGTCGACCTTCATCGACACCCTCGGCACCTCGCTGACCGAGGCCGGGCACCAGGTCGCCGTGCTCGCGGTCGACCCGTCCTCCACCCGCAGCGGCGGCAGCATCCTCGGCGACAAGACGCGCATGGCGAAGCTCGCCGTGGACCCGCGCGCGTTCGTCCGGCCCTCGCCGACCGCGGGCACGCTCGGCGGCGTCGCCAAGGCCACGCGCGAGACGATCGTGGTCATGGAGGCCGCGGGCTACGACGTGGTCCTGGTCGAGACGGTCGGCGTCGGGCAGTCCGAGGTCACCGTGGCGGACATGGTGGACACGTTCCTGCTGCTCACCCTCGCACGCACCGGCGACCAGCTCCAGGGCATCAAGAAGGGCGTGCTGGAGCTGGCCGACGTGATCGCGGTGAACAAGGCCGACGGCAACCACGCCCGCGAGGCGAAGAAGGCGTCCAGGGAGCTGGCCGGAGCGCTGCGGCTGCTGCGCATGGGCGACGACGGGTGGGACCCGCCGGTGCTCACGTGCAGCGCGCTGGAGAACACCGGCGTCGACGACGTGTGGTCGAAGATCATCCAACACCGCGACCAGCTCTCCGCCTCCGGAGCCCTGGACGCGTTGCGGCGCAGGCAACTCCTGGGCTGGACGTGGACGATGGTGCGCGACCAGCTGCTCCAGGACCTCGCCGAGCACCCCAAGGTCCGCGAGCTCGGCCCGTCGCTAGACCAGCAGGTCGCGGACGGCACACTCACTCCGGCCCTGGCGGCTCAGCAAATCCTGGCAGCCTTCCGCGACTGAGCTTGTACCGTTGGCCGCGTGTGCGAGTACGCGTTCACCAACTACAAGCTGCACTTCGTGTGCACCGAGTGCCGCCTGAGCTTCAAGCGGCACTTCCCGGAGCAGGGCCACCAGCACCTGTGCCCGACGTGCGCGTCGCCGATGCGGTGCGCGGGCCACGACTTCGCCGCTCCGACCCGGCACGACGTGCGCGCGTGGTCTGTCGTGGCGGCGGTGGTCGGCGAAGGACTGCGCTACGAGGGCTTCGAGCCCTGCGGCTGCGGCAGGGACCCGAAGTACCGGCCGCGCACCCGCGCCGAACTCCGTGCTCGTCGCGCGGCCGCCCGGCGCGAAGGCGTTCCGCTGGCGGAAGCACTGGCGCGCAGGGACGCCCACCTCGCCGAACGCTGATTGCAACCGCATCGTGGTGTGAGCGGGTGATCATTCCCGATACGCTCCGAAGTCGCTCTGAGTGGTGAGGGGAACTCGATGAGTGACACGGACGGAGCGTTGCCCGCAGGCTTCGAGGTCGTCGAGCTGATCGACTCTGACGCCGTCGCCGCCACCTACCTCCTGCGGGGTGCTCAGCGCGACGCCGTGCTGACCGTGGCGCGCTCGGCCGTCGCCGACGAGGAGGACCGGGCGGCGTGCCTGCGCTGGGCCGACGCGCTCACCATCGCCGCGGCCTCGCCGAACATCGCCGACGTGCTCTCCGCCGGGCTTACCCGTGACGGACGGCCACATCTGGTGTGCGGCACCGGGGAGGCCCTGTCGGCGCGGTTGTTCGACAGCGGCGCGTTGTCGGTGTGGACCGCACAGGGCTACGGGGTCGGCGTCGCTGACGCGTTGGCCTCAGCGCACGCGGCCGGGCTCGCGCACGGAGCAGTTCAGCTCAGCACCGTCCTGGTGATCGACGACGGTGCGGTGCTCGCCGGGTTCGGGACCTCGGCTCCGGGGCTCGCGGTGCCTGCCGTCGTTGACGCCTACACCGCGCCGGAGCACCTTGCCGAAGTCTCCGTTGGCCGCGCTGCGGCGAGCGAGGCCGGGGACGTGTACAGCCTCGGCGTGACGCTGTACGCGGCGCTCGGCGGCTCGGTGCCGTGGCAGGACGCGCCAATGGACCTCGCGCTGCGGAGCATGCCGCTTCCTGGGCTGCCCGACGTGTCGGCTGACCTGCTGGATCTGTTGCGCGCCACGGTATCCGTCGATTCGGCTGCCCGGCCCGGCGCGGCGCGGTTGCGGGACTGGTTGCTCGGATTGGATCTTCAGGAGGTCGACCGCGCGGCACCGGTCGCCCGTTGTCTGCTGGGCGGGCGGGGGAGTGGCCGTGTGGGCAAGCGAACCGCCGCGTTGATCACTGCTGTCGGCGGGACGCTCGGCGTAGTCAGCGCTGGGGGAGCCGGGACCGGTGCTGTGGTGGCCGCGACCGGCACTGGAGCTGGCGCCGCTGTCGGCACCGGGGCCGCCGTGGGCGTTGGAACCGCAGTTGGTGCCGGAACGGCTGCCGTCGGCGCGGGCACGACAGCTGCTGCCGCAGCGACGGCCGGGGGAGTGGCGGTGACCAAGGTCGTCGTCGTGTCCGTGGTCGTCGCTGCGGTCGGAGTCGGCGGCGGCTTCGTGGGAAAGCAGATCTACGACGACAGCACCTGCAACCTCGTCGTCGGTGACAAGCAGTTCGTGCAGGTGCTCAGGGACGGCGTCGACCTGGTCAACCAGACAGGGCACGAGTTCACGCTGCGCGTGGGGGAGCGGATCACCGCCAGCGGCGCCGCCGATCCCGTCGCGAGGGAAGTGCGCCTTTCCCTGCCCGCCGGTGAGGAAGCACGCGTGATCGGCGAGAAGCTGTACGCGGGCGCCGCCGACAAGTGGTCCGAGGTCGACGCTTCCTCGGACAAGGGAAAACTGCTCGCTGCCGCCGCCGCGCCGACCGCCGCGGTGAAAACCGTCCTGCCGAGAGTGGGCACAGTCAACCGAAACGGCTGCGACTTCGACGGCACGATCACCCAACCAGGGAAAGAGCCGATCACCTTCACCGCGAGCGTCGAAAAGGACCGGGGCCGCCTGGTTTCGTTCGTCTCCGCCGAAGTCGAGGCCCGCTTCAGCAACTTCGAAGCCCCGGTCGACGTCACCGCCCCGTCGCTCGCGCCGAAGTCCGTGCAAGGCGTCTGGGAACAAAAGCGCGCGTCCGGTTACACCAATGTCCTGCTGGTGAACGGCGCTTTCGTGCGGATCGCGGTGGTTTCACCCGCCGGGGGCGGCGACGCCGGTTCCGGGTGCGTCAAGCAGGGCGCTCTCGACGTGGCGGTTCCTCGGCTCCAGGTGACGCTGGAGTGCCCGCCGTACCTCGCGCCCGGCCGTTTCGCCACGGTCACCATCAGGGCGGAGGGGGACAAGCAGGTCGTCGTCGACGGCTTCCAGACGCTCAGCGGCACCTACACGCTGGTCCGGCGGTGACGCGGCTGCCAGACCCCGAGCTCTCCCGCGCCGTGCTCATCGGGGCGAGCCGCTTCGAGCACCTGCACGACCTGCCCGCCGTGCGCAACAACGTGGCCGACCTCGCCGCGATCCTCACGGCCACGACCGGGACCGGGCTCAAGCACTGCGCCGTGCTCCTCGACGAGCCCGACATCGCGGCGATCGGGGCGCGCTTGGCCGATGCGGCGCAGCGGGCCAAGGACCTGCTGCTCGTGTACTACGCGGGGCACGGGCTCGTCGACTCGCGCGGCGAGCTGCACCTGGCCATGCCGTCGACGCACCCCTCGCGGCCAGCATGGAGCAGCCTGCCGTTCGCGCGGCTGCGCGAGGCGCTGGCAGACGCCGGCGCGGACAACCGCGTGCTCATCCTGGACTGCTGCTTCTCCGGGCACGCGGTCACCGAGTTCATGTCCAGCGGGGCCGACGTCGTGGCCGAACAGCTCTCCGTCAGCGGCACGTACACGCTGACCGCGACGCCCGCCAACCGCGCGGCGACTGCTCCCGTCGGCGCGGTCCACACGTCGTTCACCGGCGAGCTGATCACGTTGCTGGCCAAGGGAGTCCCCGATGGGAACCCGCTGCTGACGCTCGGTGAGATCTACCGTCAGCTGCTGCGCGTCTTCACCGCTCGCGGCCTGCCTCGGCCGCAACAGAGCAGCACGCGCACCACCGATCTGCTCGCGCTGTCCGTCAACCGCGCACTCCACCCGGATGAGCCCGATGCCGCCGCGCTGCGCTACGCCGAACTGGTCGCCGATCGCACGCGCACGCTCGGCCCGGAGCACCCCAGCACCCTGAAAGCCCGTGAGCAGCACGCTCACTGGGTCGGCCGCACTGGTGATGCGGCCGAAGCCGCCCTATTGCACGCGGCCCTGCTCGCCGACCGCACGCGGATCGCCAGGAAACCCCGCCGCGCTTAGGGGAACGTGGTCGTTCCGGCTGCCGCCAGCAGCTGGATGGGGAACTCCGCGTCCGCTTGGCCGATCGAGAGCGCCAGCCAGTCCGCCTCCCGCTGCCAGACCAGCATGTCGCCGCAGAGCTGGCTGAGCTGGCCCATGGGTTCTTCGGCGTCCTCGTCCTCCAGGTACGGCGCGAGGTCGATCCTTCGCGGCGCGCCCCAGCGCTGCGTGAGCGCGGCGGCCAGCTCCTGATGAGCGGCTTCGATCTCCTCCTGTGCGAACTCGACGACCCCGTCGGAGCGGTCGTCCCAGAAGTCCTGGCTCTCCTGGAGGACGAGCGGCTCCTCACCTGGGCGGAGGGAATCGAGCGCGCGGAGGTGTTCGGACACGTCCAGAGCCTACGACGGGTGCGTGAACTTCAGCGCATACAGCTCGACGGGGAGTTCCTTGTCCTCGTGGCGGATGCTGAGCGCCAGCCAGTCGGACTCCCTGCGCCATGCCGTGACGGAGCCCTTCCACGTGGTGGGCTCGCCCCAGCGCGCGGTCAGCTCCGCTGCCAACTCTCGGTACGCCGCTTCGACCTCGGCCATCGCGGCGTTGATGACGTCCTCGGAGCTGTCGTCGAAGAAGTCCCGGCTCGCTTCGAGGAGGATCGCGGTCTCGTCCGGGAGCGCGGCGTCGATCGTGCGGAGATGGTCGGCGGCAGACATGCGCGGAGCTTACCGAGGGCAGAATGGGCGTCGTTTCGGCCGGGTGTCTGGGTAATTCGGGGCTTGCCGATCGGGGAATGGTGTGCAACGGGATTGCGGTGCAGTTGGTCAGGCGTTTACCGGGCTTGCCCCTATGGGGATGTGAATGCCCGATGGCGGCTTGATAGCGTTGCGCCAACACTTGCTCAGTCACTTTCCTGTGAGGCGCTCTCATGGCACAACGCACTATCGTCCAGCTGATCGACGACTTGGACGGCAGCACCAGCACCGACATTTCCCGCGTGGAGTTCGGTCTGGACGGTCTCACCTACGAGATCGACCTCAACGAGTCGAACTCGGCCGCCCTGCGCGAGAAGCTGACCCCCTTCGTCGAGGCCGCCCGTCGCGTCGGTGGCCGCGCCAAGTCCGGCACCGGCCGCCGTGCCGCGGGGGAGGGGCGCAGCAAGGAGGAGACCAAGGCGATCCGCGACTGGGCCAAGGCCAACGGGCACGAGGTCTCCGACCGCGGCCGCATCCCCGGCAACGTCATCGAGGCCTTCGAGGCCGCGCAGGCCTGACCTGGGCGAACCCGCTGTCGACGCGGCAGCGGGTTTTCTTCGGTCTCAACAACTTTGTGCGCTCGATGATTTCAGTGTCAAGTGAAATCAATCCTCGAGAAAACGGAAGAGCCGCAAACGCCCTGACGGGCGGGCTCTGCGAAGATGCGGCGGTGGTGAGGGAGTGAGGCGGCCGGTCACGCGGGTCGCGTGCGCGTGGTGCGGGCTCGAACGGAACCGCGTCGTGCAGTCGGGGATGCCGATCTGGTGGTGCTCGGACGCGTGCAAGCAGGCGTCCCGGCGAGGCTCAGCGTCGTTGTCGGAGGTCGGGCAGCGCGCGGAGCTGGGCAGGGATCGCAGGCGCCGCGAGCGGCTGGAGCGGCTGCACGCGATCTTCGACCGCATCACGCCGATGACGCCGCTGTCCTATGTGGACGCTCGGATGCTGATGGCGGAGCTGAGCGGCGACAAGCTGTGGTTCCTGCACCCGAGGACCGCCTACCGGGCGGCCTCGCGCCAGTGGCACCCGGACATCGGCGGTGACGCCAAGGTCTTCCGCCTGCTCCAGGCGGTCACCGAGACCGTCGAACGCGGCCCGCACTAGGGGACCGCGTTCGACGGCGGGAACTCAGAACTCGCCGACCTCGGTGACGTAGATGACGGCGGTTCCCTCCTCGTCGGAGCCCGCGAGGTCGACCTCGGCGACGATGCCCCAGTCGCGGTTGCCGTCGGGGTCGTCGAAGGTCTGCCGGACGACCCAGCGCTCCGGCTCCTCGGTGATCATCAGCATCTCCGGGCCGCGCGCGTTGGCGCCGGTGCCGATCTCGTCGTAGGTCTCGAAGTACTCCTCGAGGGCTTCGCGCCAGGCTTCGGCGTCCCAGCCCGCGTGCTTGTCCAGCTCGCCGAGCTCGTAGGAGTTGCGGCGGGCGGCCAGTTCGACGCGGCGGAAGAGCTGGTTGCGCACGAGGACCTTGAAGGCGCGCGCGTTCGCGGTGACCGGGGGCGGGCCGGTGTCGACGTGCTGGTCCGGGCGGACCTCATCGTCGGCAGCGTCGTCCGAGGGGTTGCGCAGGCGTTCCCACTCGTCGAGCAGGCTGGAGTCGACCTGGCGGACGAGTTCGCCGAGCCATTCGATGATGTCGGTGAGCTCGTCGGTCTTGGCCTCGTCGGGGACGGTGTGCCGCAGCGCCTTGTAGACGTCGGCGAGGTAGCGCAGCACGAGGCCTTCGGAGCGGGCGACCTGGTAGAAGGACACGTACTCGACGAAGGTCATCGCGCGTTCGTACATGTCGCGGACGACGGACTTGGGGTGCAGCTCGTGGTCGGCGACCCAGGGGTGGCCGCGCCGGTACATGTTGTAGGCGGCTTCGAGCAGTTCGGCGAGCGGCTTGGGGTGGGTGACGTCTTCGAGCAGCGCCATCCGCTCCTCGTACTCGATGCCTTCGGCCTTCATCCTGCCGACGGCTTCGCCGCGTGCCTTGAACTGCTGTTGGGACAGGATCGGGCGCGGGTTCTCGACGATGGACTCGATGATCGAGACGACGTCGAGCGCGTAGGTGTCGGACTCGCGGTCGAGCAGGTCGATGGCGGCGAGGGCGAGCGGGGACAGCGGCTGGTTGAGCGCGAAGTCGAACTGGAGGTCGACGGTGAGGCGGACGCGGCGGCCTTCCTCGTCGGGTTCGGGGAGCTGTTCGACGACGCCTGCGGCGAGCAGGCCGCGGTACATGGCGATGGCGCGGCGGATGAGCTTGCGCTGGGTGGGGCGGTCCTCGTGGTTCTCCTCGAGGAGGTGGCGCATGGCGGTGAAGGCGTCGCCGGGGCGGTTGATGACGTTGAGCAGCATGGCGTGGCTGACCTTGAAGGTGGAGGTCAGCGGTTCGGGTTCGGCGGCGATCTGGCGCTCGAAGGTGGGTTTGCCCCAGGAGACGAAGCCTTCCGGGGCCTTCTTGCGGACGATCTTGCGCTTCTTCTTGGGGTCGTCGCCCGCTTTGGCGACCGCGCGTTCGTTCTCGATGTCGTGGTCCGGGGCTTGGACGACGACGGTGCCCGCGGTGTCGTAGCCCGCGCGGCCGGCGCGTCCGGCGATCTGGTGGAACTCGCGGGCCTTGAGGTGGCGGGTGCGGACGCCGTCGTACTTGCTGAGCGCGGTGAGCACGACGGTGCGGATGGGGACGTTGATGCCGACGCCGAGGGTGTCGGTGCCGCAGATGATCTTGAGCAGGCCGGCTTGGGCGAGTTGTTCGACGAGGCGGCGGTACTTGGGGAGCATGCCCGCGTGGTGCACGCCGATGCCGTGGCGGACCAGGCGGGAGAGGGTTTTGCCGAATCCGGCGGTGAAGCGGAAGTTGCCGATGAGCTCGGCGATGGCGGCCTTCTCGTCCTTGGTGCTGACGTTGATGCTCATCAGGGCCTGCGCGCGTTCGAGTGCGGCGGCCTGGCTGAAGTGCACGACGTAGACGGGGGCGCCCTGGGTGGCGAGCAGTTCTTCCAGGGTTTCCTGGAGGGGGGTCATGGCGTAGCGGTAGTGCAGGGGGATGGGGCGTTCGGTGTTGGCGACGACGGAGGTGGGCCTGCCGGTGCGGTGGGTGAGGTCGGTCTGGAAGCGCCGGACGTCGCCGAGGGTGGCGGACATGAGGATGAACTGGGCGCGGGGGAGTTCCAGGAGGGGGACCTGCCAGGCCCAGCCGCGGTCGGGTTCGGAGTAGAAGTGGAACTCGTCCATGACGACCTGGCCGACGTCGGCGTCCGCGCCGTCGCGGAGTGCGATGTTGGCGAGGATCTCCGCGGTGCAGCAGATGATGGGGGCGTCGGAGTTGACGCTGGAGTCGCCGGTGAGCATGCCGACGTTGGCCGGTCCGAAGGTGTCGCAGAGCGCGAAGAACTTCTCCGAGACCAGGGCTTTGATGGGCGCGGTGTAGAAGGTGCGCTTGCCTTCGGCCATGGCGGTGAAGTGGGCGCCGACCGCGACGAGGCTCTTGCCGGAGCCGGTCGGGGTGCTGAGGATGAGGTTGGCGCCGGAGACGATCTCGATGAGCGCTTCCTGCTGGGCCGGGTAGAGCTCGATGCCCTGTTCGGTGGTCCAGGTGGTGAAGGCGTCGAAGAGCGCGTCGGGGTCGGCGCTGCCGGGGAGCTGGTCGGTGAGCGTCATGGTGCCTTCGATCGTGCCTGGTCGTTCGTGGTGGGCTGTCGGCGGGTCCAAGATCGGTTCGGGTCGATCTGTGACCGTTCGGTGTGAGGTCGAGTCGGCTGCTTCACGAGGAGTGCTAGAGACGCGAGCCGAGCCAGTCTGACCAGGTGGCTACAAGGTCGTTGATCATCGCTCGTCCGTCGGTGAGTGTCATCGTCCCTGCCGGAGTGCCGTTGGTCGCTCGAGCGTGCCGTGCTGCCTCGCCGCTGACGGAGGGCAGATTGGCCGATGCTCTGAAGGCGTCCAGTTCCTTCTTGGACTTCCAGCCCTTCTTCGCGAGGGCAGCTTGGTGGCTGCGGTTGTCGTCGTGGCTGCCGACATTGGCCCCGATGATCTCGTAGACCTTGTAGAGATCCACCCAGCCGATGGCGGCGCCGCTGCCTCCGAGAAGTGCAAGGACCTCCGCCACATCTGGATGCTCCGCCGCGCTCCGAAGTAGCTCCTGAGCGTGTGATCGTCGAGATGACTGCGGTAGGCCGTTGATCGAGATCGTCACAGCGGACGCCATGCTGATTTCCTCAACGGCATTCACCGCAACTATGTGGCCGGGCACCGCTTCGTTGCTGAACCGAGCGACGAGCGTTACTGGCTGGAAGGCGGATTCCAGGACGTAGACCGCGCCGTTGGCCTGCCGCAGGAGCCGTTCTGCGCAGGCTTGCAGCTCAAGGCCGTTGTCCCACAGCGTTGTGAGCACCGTTGCTGCGAGGTGGTAGGTACCGTCGCTTCCCTGGCTGACGCGAACGTCGCCTTCTCGAAAGTGGCGCGCCAGGGTTGCGAGGTCCGTTTCGCGGCCTCTCAGCATGGCAGTGACACTCATGCGCTTGACCGTACGTGCGCGTCGTTGTTCTGGTCAGTCGAAGTCCTGCCACTCAACACAGGTCGGTCGCTCTCGCCCGCGAAGGAACTCCGCCAGCGCGTCCTTGAGGCATCTCACCGGGACTTCGCAGTGGGGCGGGAACTCCATCTCCGCGTACACCGGTTCGTTCTCCGGGCTTTTCCCGCGGGTGACCCAGGAGCCGGTGGAGTCGGCGAAGTGGATCGCTCCGATGTCGCCTCGGACTCCGATCAGGAGCTGGTGATCAGGGATGCCGCGGGGGCCGATGCGCGGGCGGTCGCGGTGGATGACTAGGGCGTCGGAGGCGTCGTCCGCGGCGATCGCCACGAGGAGGTGGTCGAGCTGATCGGCGTCCTCGATGATGGCTCCGACGGGGCCCGCGTTGGCTCCTGCGCGGTAGGACACCTCAAGCGTCATACGAGTTCTTCTCCTTGGCATAGGTGTAGCGGTTGCCGTCGCGGTCGATGACGGTCAACCGAGCGCCCTCGGGCAGGAAGTCTCCGAGCAGCGTGTCACAGGAGTCCTGGCCGGGAAGCGCAGGTTCACACGGTCGGCGATCCACCAGGATCGTTTCCTCGGTGAGCCCCGCTGCGCGCATGCGGATCGCGAACTGCATCTCGATGTGGACCGACAACCACCACGTGCCGCGGGGAAAGGCGTAGCCGTTGGCTTGCGCCCACTCTTGTGTTGGGGCGAACCACGGTGTCGCCTTGCCGCTGGTCAAGGACTCCACAGTCCCATCCGGGCGCACCCAGGCACCAGACGCGCGAGCCTTGAGCACTGGCGGCGGCATGGCCTGGCGGGTCTGCTCCAGGCGGTGTGCCCGCTCGGCCGCCGACATGCGAGGGGGTAGAGCTCCAGCGGTCGCCAAGTGCGACGTGAAAGTTGGGGTGCTGACGTCGATTTCCCACGCTGCGGTCCATCGCCTGACGGCTTCGGGCGCTGTCACCGTGATCGAATGCAGCAGGTTGTCTAGCGAGTCCTTGGCGGTGTGCAGCAGAGCGTGCACCTCCTCAGCGGCTGGATCTGTGCTGCCGGCGGTGTGTTCCTCCCACTGGGTGGCGGCTTCGTCCAGTGCCTCCTCGGCTGCGGTGACGTGCTGGACCGGCAACGCGGCGATCGCCGCCCTCGCGGCCCGAGCCACCTCCCGAAGAGACGTCACGTCTGCGAGCCTGGCAGGTGGAGAGCGGTGTTGAGGCGAATCCGTGCTGATGTACCTGTTCGAGCCAGCGCGAGTCCATGATCGCGCGGAGGGAAGGCGGCTCGGGGTCGCATGGCGAGGCGCGCGTCATGATCGCGTGCGGGGTTCTCATCTGTGTATGTTTATGTGGTGATTTGTCCCAAGTGTCAGAACGTGATGCAGACCGTGGATCGCCAGGGCGTCCACATCGAGCAGTGCACCGGCTGCCGGGGCATTTTCCTCGATCGTGGGGAGCTGGAGCAGATCGCCCAGGCTGAGCAGCGCTACTACAACAGCGCGCCGCCGCCTCCGCCGCCGCCGTACGCGGGTGGGCACGTGGGGCACCATGACTCGCCGAAGCCGTACCGGGGTCACCACGACTCGCCGAAGCCCTATCGGGGTGGGTACGGGGACTCGCCGAAGCCGTACCGCGGCGGTGGGTACCACGATTCGCCGAAGCACTACGGGCACAAGCGGAAGAAGAGCTTCTTCGACCAGCTCTTCGACTAGAGCGGTCCTGAGTGAACCTGTTGATCTGCCCGGCGTGCGGGGCTCGGACCGATGTCCCGCGCGTCGAGGGTTCTCCCGCTGTGGTGGTGTGCGCGGATTGTGATCACCGGCGGGGTTTTCACCGGTTGCCGTTGTTGTGCTTGACCGGGCCGAGTGGCACGGGGAAGTCGACGGTGTGCCGGGAGTTGGCTGCGCGGCTGTCGGAGCACGTGGTGGTGCTGGAGCAGGACGTGCTGTGGGTGGAGGGTCTGCGCGATCCGGCTGAGGACCATCGGGCGTTCCGGTCGACGTGGTTGCGGATGATCTCGATGATCCAGCAGAACGGTCGGCCGGTGTTGTTGTGCGGGACGGTGGTGCCGCCGGAGTTCGAGCCGTTGCCGGAGCGGGCGTTGTTCTCGGACGTGCACTATCTGGCGTTGATGTGCGATCCGGAGCCGTTGGCGGAGCGGTTGCGGCGGCGGCCGGCGTGGCGCGGGTGGTCGGAGCCGCGGATCGTGGAGACGTTGGAGTACGCGCAGTGGCTGCGTGATGAGGGTGCTTCGTTGTCGCCGCCGGTGGGGTTGTTGGACACCACGGAGGTTGCGGTGTCGGAGACTGCGGACGCGGTGTGTGCGTGGGTGGAGGCGACGTTGGGGTTGTCGCTCGCTGAGCCCGCCGCTTCTTGAGTCGGGGTTGGGGTGTCTTCAAGACCGGCAAACCCCGCTGTCGATCATCGTTGACCACCGCAAACCCTCCGCGAGGCGCGCGGCCCACGCCCCCAATGACTCGTTGAGGTACTTGAGCGTCCTGAATGAGTCATTCAGGGAGTTCAGCGCACCGAACGCGGCTTTGGCGTGGTCTCACGTGCACCTCCAGTCTCAGCTGTTCCTGGGCTTGCGCCCTGAACGGGCCGTTCAGGGCGACGCCAAGTACCTGAAGGGGTCGTTCGGGGCGGCGCCGAGTCCCTGAATGACTCATTCAGCACGCCCAACCACCTCAATGACTCGTTCAGCACGTTCAACCACATGAACGAGTCATTGAGGTGGTTCAAGCAGGCTGCTGAACTCGCGCGGGTCAGCGGAGGAGCGAGCGCATGGTGGCGATCTCGGCGGTCTGGGTGGCGACGACGTCGTCGGCCATCTGCTCGACGAAGACGTCGGCGCCGTCGCGGCGGACCTGCTCGGCCATGGTGAGCGCGCCCTCGTGGTGGGCGATCATCAGCTCCACGAAGCGCTTCTCGAACGGGGCTCCGGTCAGCCCGGCGAGCTCGCGCAGCTGCTCCGGCGTTGCCATGCCCGGCATTCCCGCATGCTGGGAAGCATCACCGCCGTGGTCGTGCCCGGTTCCCGGGACGGGCTTGCCGTTGTTGCGCAGCCAGCCCTTCATCGCCTCGATCTCCGGGCCCTGGGACTTCTCGATCCGGTCGGCCATCGTCTTGACCGGTTCCGAGGCCGCGCGCGACGGCACCAGCTTGGTCATCTCCAGCGCCTGCGCGTGGTGCGGGATCATCCGCTCCACGTACAGCGCGTCGGCGTCGTTGGGCTTCGGCTTCTGCTGCGCGCCAGCGGCCTGATCTGCGGGAATGGTCCGCGCGGGCTGTCCGGGGCCACCGGGCAGGATCACCGGGTGCGCTGCGGACTCGTCCCTGCCGGAGGCGGAGCAGCCGGCCGCCACGATCGCGGGCACCGACATCGCCAGCACCAGCCCAGCGGCGCGCAGCGCACGCCCGCGCCGGTTCCCGTTCTGCACTTCGTCGGCCTCCACGCTCGTCGTCCTCGGCGGACAACGGTACTGCCTAACACGCGGCTCCCTGTGAACACCACTGCATAAAAATGCTCTATTCGGCCCTATAAGCAGCGGTATCGGGCGCGCAGACTCCCCCGTGTGCGGGCGTGAAGCTCGCGTGTGGTCGAGGGGAGCAATTACGTGACGCCGGGTAAGAAAAGGACTACGGCGCGTGCGATCGCAGTCGCCGCCGCCGGTCTGCTGGCGTTGTCGCTGACGACCGTTGTCGGCGGAACGGCCGCGGCGCAGGACAGCGCCGTCCAGGCGACTCCGGGCGAGAACGAGATCTCGTCGAGCCGCAACATCCGTCAGATCGCCAACATCCCCAAGCAGGCCCCGTTCAACACCGAGGCCGCGCTGGGCACCGACATCGCCTTCACCGGGAAGTACGCGGTGGTGGGCAACTACGACGGCTTCATCATCTACGACGTCTCGCGTCCGGCGAAGCCGAAGATCGTCAGCCAGGTCCTCTGCCCTGGCTCGCAGAACGACGTGTCCGTCTCCGGGGACCTGCTGTTCCTGTCGACCGACTCCTCGCGCAGCGACAACTCCTGCAACAGCACTGCCAAGCCCGCGACCGAGAAGGACGCGTGGGAAGGCATCAAGGTCTTCGACATCAAGGACAAGGCCAACCCGAAGTACGTCTCGGCGATCGAGACCAAGTGCGGTTCGCACACCAACACGCTGGTGCCGGACAAGCGCAAGCAGAACGTCTACATCTACGTCTCCTCCTACAGCCCGAACGCGGCCTTCCCGGACTGCCAGCCCCCGCACGACCTGATCTCGATCATCAAGGTCCCGGTGAAGAACCCGGCGCAGGCCAAGCTCGTCGGCGAGCCCGTGCTCTTCCCCGGCGGCGGCAACAACGGCATCCCCGGCAGCTTCCCGGCGCCGTACGTGACGCCGACCTCGGGCTGCCACGACATCACCGCGTACCCGGAGAAGGACCTCGCCGCTGGCGCCTGCATGGGTGAGGGCGTGCTCTTCGACATCTCCGACCGCGAGAAGCCGCGCGTGATCAACACGGTGAAGGACGACAAGAACTTCGCCTTCTGGCACTCCGCGACCTTCAACAACGACGGCAGCAAGGTCGTCTTCACCGACGAGCTCGGCGGCGGCGGCGCCCCCGCGTGCACCGCGGCCATCGGCCAGGTGCGCGGCGCGAACGGGATCTACGACATCACCGGCCGCGGCGACAAGCGCAAGCTGGAGTTCCGCAGCTACTACAAGATCCCGCGCGTGCAGACCGAGACCGAGAACTGCGTCGCCCACAACGGCTCGCTGATCCCGGTGTTCGGCCGCGACATCATGGTGCAGGCCTGGTACCAGGGCGGGATCTCGGTGTGGGACTTCACCAACTCCGCCCGCCCGGTGGAGATCGCGCACTGGGAGCGCGGCCCGTACAACGCCAGCAAGCTGGTGACGGGCGGCTCGTGGTCGGCGTACTACTACAACGGCCACATCTACTCCAGCGACATCCAGAAGGGCCTGGACGTGCTGGAGCTCAACGACTGGCGCACCTTCAGCGCCCAGTTCGTCCGGATGCGCGAGTTCAACCCGCAGTCCCAGGGCCACTACCTGGGCTGAGCCCCCACAACGACCAGGGCCGCCGCTCCCTCGGAGCGGCGGCCCTGTCGTTTCCGTGCTGAACGACTCGTTCAGGTGGCTACATGCCGACGAGGCGGTAGAGCTCGCCGATCTCGGTCGCGGTGAGATCGCGCATGACACCGGGCTTCTGCGTGCTCAGGAAGACCGGGCCGATCGCCGTGCGGACCAGGCGCTGCACCGGGTGGCCGACGGCCTCCAGCAGCCGCCGCACGATGTGGTTGCGGCCCTCGTGCAGCACGACCTCGACCAGCGCGCGGCCGGAGTTGTTGTCCTTCACCTTGAAGGCGTCGACGACGACGGGGCCGTCCTCCAGCTCCACTCCGGCCCGCAGCTGCCTGCCGACCTCCTTGGAGACGGGACCGGGGACCTCGGCCAGGTAGGTCTTGAACACCTTGTAGGACGGGTGCATGAGGCGGTGCGCCAGCTCCCCGTCGTTGGTCAGCAGCAGCAGGCCCTCGGTGTCCGCGTCCAACCTGCCCACGTGGAAGAGCCGGTCGTCGCGCTCGCGCACGAGGTCACCCACGCAGGAGCGGCCCCGGTCGTCGGACATCGTGGTGTGCATGCCACGCGGCTTGTTCAGCGCCACGTGCGCCAGCTCGTCGGTGATCATCACGCGCAGGCCGTCCACGTGGATGACCGCGGTCTCGGGGTCGACGCGGCGGCCCTGCTCGGTGACGATCTCGCCGTTCACCCTGACCCGCCCGTCGGCGATCATGTCCTCGGCGACGCGGCGCGAACCCACGCCCGCCTTCGCGAGGACCTTCTGCAACCGGACGCCGTCCGGCTCTTCGTCATACATCGTCGATCATGTCCACTTCGGGCAGCAGGGGGGCGAGCTTGGGCAGGTCCTCCAGCGAGGTCAGCCCCAGCCGCTCCAGGAACAGCTCGGTCGTGCGGTAGAGGATGCCGTTGGTGTCCGGGTCGGCTCCGGTCTCCTCGATGAGCCCGCGTGCGAGCAGAGTACGGATGACGCCGTCCACGTTCACCCCGCGCACCGCCGCGACCCTGGCCCGGGTCACCGGCTGGCGGTAGGCGATCACCGCGAGGGTTTCCAGCGCGGCCCTGGTCAGCTTCGCGCGCTGCCCGTCGAGCAGGAAGCGCTCCACGTACGGCGCGAACCGGTCCCGCGTGTAGAAGCGCCACCCGTCCGCGACGCGCCGCAGGTCGATCCCGCTGCCCGCCTCGGTGTAGCGGGCCGAGATCCGGCGCAGCGCCGCCGCGACCCTGGCCACCGGCTGGTTCACCGCGTCGGCCAGCACCTCGTCCGAGCCGGGGTTGTCGATCACCAGCAGCAGCGACTCCAGCGCCGCCTCCAACTCGGAGTCCTCGACCAGTTCCGGCGCGGCCTCCTCGATCTCCTCGCCAGCCGGTTCGGACTCGGGCTCGGGTTCCGGGTCCGGTTCCGGCGAAGCCACCGGCGCCTCGTCAACCGGCGGCGCGGCGGGCGCACCCGTGGCGAAGCGCCCGGCCGCCTCGGAGTACGCCGCGATCCGACGTGCCTCGGCGTCCTCGACGGCAGCGTCACCGGGCCCGTCGGAGTCCGCATCGACCTCAGCGGCAGCAGCCGCGTCGCTCTCGGCGTCAGCAGTCCCGGCGACATCGGACACCGCGTCAGCGACCGCGGTCCCGTTGGCATCGGCGGCAGCGACCGCACCGGCGTCAGCGGAAGCGACCACATCGGCCGCAGAGCCGGTTTCGACATCGACAGCAGCGCCACCGGTCCCGGCCGCATCAGCGCCAGAGGCGACCGCGTCAGCGTCAGCGACCGCGTCAGCGTCAGCATCGGCATCGGCGGTGACCGCACCTGCGTCGGCATCGACTTCGGCGTCCTCGGGGACTTCTCCGGTCACGACAACGGCGTCGGCCTCGGCGACGGCGGCTTCCTCAGCCACCACAACGCTCTCCACCGCTTCCGCGGTCTCGGCGACCTCGGCGCACGCGGCGTCGACGGCCTCCTCCGAAGAAGAGACAGCAGCGGTGTCCTCCGCCCTCGGCAGGCCGAGCAGCAGCTCGACGGGCTGTTTGCGCGTGGTCTCCGAAGCGGCCATCCACGCGGGCCTCGTCCACTCCCCCCGACCAGGACCCGGCCCCTGACCGTCCACAGTGGACTCAGGGTCGTTCACCCGTACTCCTCCTCGTCCCTCGCGACCCGCTCCAGCGCGGCCGCCGCGTCCCGCCTGGCCTCCTCGACGCTGCCGCCGACCCACCGCACGCTCATCTCGCCGAGCGGTTCCGGCTGCTCGAAGTGCAGCACGGCCTCGCGGAAGAGCTCCAGCAGCGCCAGGAACCGCGCCACGATCTCCATGGTGTGCTCGCAGTCGGCGACCAGGTCGCTGAAGGTCAGCTCCCCGCTCTCGGCCAGCCGCACCCTGATCCCGGCGACCTCGGCGCGCACCGACACCTGGTGCATGTGCAGGTGCGCCAAGGACACCGTGGGCGGCGGCTTCGGCCGGAACACCGTCGCGGCGATCTCGGCGAACTGCTGCGGGCTGACGCCGAGCATGACCTCGGGCATCAGGTCGGCGAAGCGGTCCTCCATCGACACCGAGCGCGGGTAGCGGCGCAGCGCCCCCGCCTCCAGCTCGCCGAACAGGGCCGCGACCTGCTTGTACGCCCGGTACTGCAGCAGTCGCGCGAACAGCAGGTCGCGCGCCTCCAGCAGCGCCAGGTCCTCCTCGTTCTCCACGTCGGCCGAGGGCAGCAGCCGCGCGGCCTTCAGGTCGAGCAGGGTCGCGGCGACCACCAGGAACTCCGTGGTCTCGTCCAGGTCCCAGTCCGAGCCCATGCCGCGGATGTGCGAGATGAACTCGTCGGTGACCTTGTGCAGCGCCACCTCGGTGACGTCCATCTCGTGCTGCGAGATCAGTTGCAGCAGCAGGTCGAACGGTCCCTCGAAGTTCGCCAGCCGCACCCGGAACCGGCCGTCCGCCGGTGGCACCTCGACCGGTTCGCCACCGGCCTCCTGAGCGAGCGCGGCCGGTGTCTCACTGCCAGAGCTCACGCCATCACCGGGCGATCACCTCGCGGGCCAGCGCCCGGTAGGCCTTGGCACCACCCGAGCGCGGGGCCCAGCTGGTGATCGGCTCTCCGGCGACGGTCGTCTCCGGGAACCGGACGGTGCGGTTGATCACCGTGTCGAACACGATTTCTCCGAACGCCTCGACCACTCGGGCCATCACTTCGCGGGAGTGCAGCGTACGGGGGTCGTACATGGTCGCGAGGATGCCGGTGATCTCCAGATCGGGATTCAGCCGTTCGCGCACCTTCTCGATCGTGTCGATCAGCAGCGCGACCCCGCGCAGGCTGAAGAACTCGCACTCCAGCGGGATCAGCACGCCGTGCGCCGCGGCCAGCGCGTTCACCGTGAGCAGGCCGAGCGAGGGCTGGCAGTCGATCAGGATGTAGTCGTAGTTGTCGAGCACCGGCCGCAGCGTGCGGCCCAGCGTCTGCTCCCGGCCGACCTCGGAGATCAGCTGCACCTCGGCGGCGGAGAGGTCGATGTTGCTGGGCAGCAGGTCCATGTCGGGGACGCAGGTGCGCAGCACCGTCTCCTCGACCGTGGTGTCCCGCTCCATGAGCACGTTGTAGATCGTGCGGTCGAGGTGGTGCGGCTGGATGCCCAGGCCCACCGAGAGCGCGCCCTGCGGGTCGAAGTCCACCAGCAGCACCCGGCGGCCGAACTCGGCGAGCGCCGCGCCCAGGTTGATCGTGGAGGTGGTCTTGCCGACCCCGCCCTTCTGGTTGCACAGGGCCAGGATGCGCGCGGGCCCGTGCTCTGCGACCAGCGGCGGCTCCGGGACCTGGCGCAGCGGGCGACCGGTCGGGCCGAGGCCGCTCTCGCCGAAGTCGATGTCCTCGTCGGTGTGGTCGGCCGGTCGCGGTGCGAGGTTGAGATCGGCCACCTCACCACTGGACCGTCCCCAGGACGGTTGCGGTGTCGACATGGCGAACTGGCTCCTCAGTCTCCGCTGGCCCCGGGCCGCCCCGGAGGATCATGATCCGCGCATGACCTTCCGCAGCCTAGGCGCCGCTCGGCGACATCAGCAACGTCACGCGCGGCGTGTTGTCAAGGCAGGTCAGCACGGTGCACCCGAGCGGATGACGGGCCGGGTCGCCCCGACCGCCCGGCCCGGGCGGTCGGGGCGAGGGCCTCAGTAGCGGTCGATCGGGGCGAACTGCGCGGTGTCGTCCTGGTCCTCCGGCCGCCCGAGGCCGAGCCCGGTGCGGGTCACGCTCTTCGCGCCGAGCCCGATGTTGGCGTACACCCTGGGCTTGCTGCGACGCAGCCGGAAGCCCCACATCAGGCCGACCAGCAGCAGCGCCAGGTAGCCGATGGGAATCGCCCAGTGCAGCGTGGAGTTCGGCTTCACCCCGAGCGTCACGTCGAAGTTCACCAGCACCAGCACCAGCGCCACCAGCGTGGTCACCGAGGCGATCAGCGGCGCGATGGTGCGCTTCCACGCGCTCTCCCTGGTGAGCGTCCTGGTGAAGAACCGGACGATCGCGAAGGAGGTCAGCACGATCAGCAGCAGGATGCCCATGGCGCCCGCGCTGGTCCAGATGAAGAACACATCGCGCAGCGGGTGCAGCCCGGCGATGGCGAAGGCGATCAGCGCGACGAGGCCGAACACGCTCTGCAGGATCGAGCCGCCGCGCGGTGAGCTGTTGCGGTGCGAGGTCTGCCCGAAGAACGAGGGCAGCAGCCGCTCGCGGCCCATCGCGAAGGCGTAGCGGGCGGCGGCGTTGTGGAAGGCGATCAGGCACGCCAGCACGCTCGTCACGTACAGGAACCGGCCGATGTTCATCATCATCACGCCGAGCTGGTCGTGGGCGAGCCGGAAGACCAGGTCGGAGCCGTGCTCGGCGGCCTGCTGGGTGATCCGGTCGGGACCGGTGGCCACGCTCATCGCCCAGGAGCCCAGGACGTAGAGCAGCGTGGTGAGACCGATGGAGAGGTAGGTGGCCACGGGCACCGTGCGGCCGGGGACCTTGGCCTCCTCGCTGAAGACCACCGCGGTCTCGAAGCCGACGAAACCGAGCACCGCCAGGCAGAACAGCGCACCGACACCCGGCTCGAAGAGGTGGTGCGGCGACAGGGTTTCCACGCTGACCGTGCCACCTGCCGGGTGGAACAGGAAGGACAGCGCGTAGACCAGGATCACCAGGATCTCGGCGATCATCAGGACCGCGAGGACCTTGCCGTTGAGGTCGATGTGCTGGGTGCCGAGGAAGGCCACGATCGCCCAACCGACCAGCGAGATCACCCACCAGGCGACGTCGATGCCGAACCACGCCCGCACCAGCGGCTGCGCGGCGTCGCCGAGCGCGCCGTACACGCCGATCTGCATGGCGTTGTAGGACACCAGCGCCACCCAGCTCGCGGCGACGCCCAGCGGCCTGCCGAGCCCCTTGGCGATGTAGGCGTTGAACGCTCCGGCGTTGGGCACGTACGGGGCCATGGTCACGTAGCCCACGCAGAACACGGCGAGCACCATGCCCATCGCCAGGAAGCCGATCGGGATGCCGATCTGGCCGGTGACCGCGTAGCCCGTGGTGGTCACGCCGGCGAGCACGGTGAACGGCGTGCACATGGAGATGGCGAAGTACGTCACCGCCGGGACACCCAGGCGATCGGCCGCGAGGGCCGATGTGACCGTGGTGTCCCCTCCTGTGTTGGTGTTGAACATTGGCACTGCTCCGGGGAAGTGAGTGGGGGAAACGCGCTTGGGAAGCTCCTAGGCCGAGGCCAGTGCGCGCCGCGTTCTCCGCGGCGCCGAACGACGAGGTGTTCTCAGCTCAGTAGCGGGTGATCGGGGCGAACTGCGTGGTGTCCGCCTGGTCCTCGGGCCGCCCGAGCCCGAGTCCGGTGCGGGTCACGCTCTTCGCGCCGAGCCCGATGTTCGCGTACACCCTGGGCCTGCTGCGGCGCAGGCGGAAACCCCACAGCAGCCCCAGGATCAGCAGCACCAGGTAGCTGCCGGGGATCGCCCAGCGCAGCGGCGAGTCGGGCGCGACGTCGAGGGTCTTGTCGAAGTTCGCCAGCACCAGCACGAAGGCCACCAGCGTGCTCGCGGCGGCCAGCACCGGCGCGATCGTGCGCTTCCACGCGCTCTCGGGGGTGAGCGTCTTGGCGAAGAAGGCGACGACGGCGAAGGCGGTCAGCACGATCAGCAGCAGGATGCCCAGGCTGCCCGCGCTGGTCCAGATGAAGAACACGTCCCGCAGCGGGTGCAGCCCGGCGATCGCGAAGGCGACGATCGCGATGAGGCCGAGCGCGCTCTGCAGGATGGACCCGCCGCGCGGGGAGCTGTTGCGCGAGGAGGTCTGCGCGAAGAACGCCGGCAGGATGCGCTCGCGGCCCATGGCGAAGGCGTAGCGCGCCGCCGCGTTGTGGAAGGCGATCAGGCCCGCGAGCACGCTGGTCGCGTAGAGGAACCGGCCGACGCCCACCATCGCGACGCCGAGCTGGTCCTGCGCGAGGTGGAAGACCAGCTCCGAGCCGTTGGCCCTGGCCTGCTCGGCGATCCTGCCCGGCCCGGTGGCCACGCTGATCGCCCAGGAGCCGAGCACGTAGAGCAGCGTGGTCACGCCGAGGGAGATGTAGGTGGCGACGGGGACCGTGCGCCCGGAGACCTTGGCCTCCTCGCTGAAGACCACCGCGGTCTCGAAGCCCACGAAACCGAGGATCGCCAGGGAGAACAGCGCGCCGGCTCCCGGCTCGAACAGGTGCACCGGGTCCAGGGTCTCGAAGCTGACCGTGCCGTCGGCCGGGTTCAGCAGGAAGGACACCGCGTAGACCAGGATCACCAGGCACTCGGCGGCCATCAGCACCGCGAGGATCTTGCCGTTGAGGTCGATGTGCTGGGTGCCGAGGAAGGCCACGATCACCCACGCGCCCAGCGAGATGGCCCACCAGGCGATCTCCACCCCGAACCAGCTCTTGACCAGCGGCTGGGCGGCGTCGCCGAAGGCCCCGTACACGCCGACCTGCATCGCGTTGTAGGACACCAGCGCCAGCCAGCCGGCCGCGACCCCGGCCGGACGGCCCAGCCCCTTGGCGATGTAGGCGTTGAACGCCCCCGCGTTCGGCACGTACGGCGCCATCGTCACGTAGCCGACGCAGAACACCGCGAGCACGACACCCATCGCCAGGAAGCCGATCGGGATGCCGATCTGCCCGGTGAGCGCGTAGCCGGTGGTGATGGCTCCCGCCACCACGGTGAACGGCGCGCACATCGAGATGGCGAAGTACGTCACCGCCGGGACACCCAGTCGGTCCGCGGCGAGCGCCGAGGTGACGTTGGGCGCCCCTCCTGGTGAGTCAGTGCTGAACATTGGCGGTGCTCCGGGGGATGGGGAGGGGGTTGGGACGGTTGTCCGCTACTGCTGCTCCTCGGGGGAACCGAGGCCGAGCCCGAGCCCGGTGCGCGCCGCGCTCTTGGCACCGAGTCCGATGTTGGCGTAGATGTCCGGCCGGTGGGCCCGCAGGTGCAGCCCCCACAGCAGCCCGAGCACGGCGATGAGCACGTACGCGCCCGGGATCGCCAGCAGCACCGGGGAGGAGGCCGGCAGGTCGAACACCTTGTCGAGGTTGATCAGCACGAGCACGAGCGCGATCACCGTGCAGACCGAGGAGATCGCGGGGGCCACCACGCGCCGGAAGAACGGCTCGCGCGAGGGGTTGCGGGCGAAGAAGACCAGGACGGTGATCGAGGTCAGCGTCAGCAGGATCAGGATGCCCAGCGCTCCGGCGGAGTTCCACAGGTAGAACAGGTCGCGCAGCGGGTCACCGCCGATGACCGCGTACACCACGATCACCGCGAGGCCGAGCACGCTCTGCGAGATCGAGCCGATCTTCGGTGAGCTGTTGCGGTGCGAGGTCTGGCCGAACACCGCGGGCAGCACCCGCTCGCGCCCCATGGCGAAGGCGTAGCGCGCCGCGGTGTTGTGCACGGCGATCATGCAGGCCAGCACGCTGGTGAAGTACAGGAAGCGGCCGATGCCGACCATGACCGGGCCGAGCTGCTGGCCCGCGAGGTGGAACACCAGCCCCGAGCCGTGCTCGTGCGCCATCGCGCCGATGTTGGCGGGTCCGGCCGCGACGCTCATCGCCAGCGAGGCCAGCAGGTAGAGCACGCTCATCACGCCCAGCGCGACGAAGGTGGCGACCGGGACGGTCCGGCCCGGCGAGCGCGCTTCCTCGCTGAAGACCACGGCGGTCTCGAAACCGATGAAGGCCAGCAGCGCCAACGCGAGCAGCGCTCCGACACCGGGCTCGAACAGGTGCGAGGGCTCCAGCGCGGCGAAGCTCGGACCGCCCTCTGCGGGGTGGAACAGCGAGGAGACCGCGTACACGAGGATGACCAGCACCTCCGCGGCCAGCAGCACCGCGAGGACCTTGCCGTTGAGGTCGATGTGCTGCATGCCGAGCACCGCGACCACGGCCCAGCCGATCAGCGCGATCACCCACCACGCGATGTCGACGCCGAACCAGGCTTGCAGCAACGGCTTCGCCGCGTCGCCCAACGCCCCGTAGAGGCCGACCTGCATGGCGTTGTAGGACAACAGCGCCATCCAGCCCGCCGCGACCCCGGCGGGCCTGCCGAGGCCCTTGCTGATGTAGGCGTTGAACGCGCCCGCGTTGGGCACGTACGGCGCCATCGTCACGTAGCCCACGCAGAACAGCGCCAGCACCGCCGCCATCACCACGAAGCCGACCGGGATGCCGACCTGGCCGGTGATGGCGTAGCCCGTCGTGATGACCCCGGCCGTCGCGAGCAGCGGCGAGCCCATGGAGACGGCGAAGTAGGTCACCGCTGGCACGCCGAGGCGGTCCTTGGCCAGCGCGGAGATGACTCTTCCTCGTCCGGTCCGGCCGGTCTTCGGGGTCGTGTACATCGGCCTACCTCGACTCGGGGTGCGGTGACGACAGCTGGACGGGGACTAGCGGCGGTGGCGCAGGACCGCGTCGCCGACGGCGGCCTCGGTCTCGCTGAGCAGCGCGCGCAGCGCGGCGGGCAGCCCGGTGAGCTGGCGCCGCAGGGGCCGCGCGACCTCGTGCGCGGAGTGCTGGAAGACCTCGGCCTCCAGCTCGGTGGCCACGACCAGGCCGGACAGGACGATGTCGGGGACGGAGAGCTGCTCGTTCTTGCCGAGCGCGTTGGCCAGCCGGGCGGCGGCCCACGCGGCGACGTTCATGTCGGTCGGCACGTAGACCGTGCGGGTCTGCAACAGGCGCCTGACCTCGGTGGCGCGCAGGTGGCCCGCGTGCAGCAGCCGTTGCACGACCTGGGACTGCGCCTTCTGGCTGAGGTACTGCAACCAGTCCGGCACGGAGGTGACGTCGCCGTTGCGCATCAGCTCCTCCAGCAGCGCGCGGGCGAGCGCGTCACCTGGCGAGGGCGCGTCCAGGATGACGATGTTGCGGCGTTCGATGTCGATGGAGCCGAAGAGCACCAGTTCACCGAGCAGCGCCCCGGCGAGGCCGAGCCCGGCGCGCCCCTCGCCGCACCGGGCCGAGCCGGAGACGTCGTCGTGGGCGATGAGGTAGTAGTCGTCAGCGAGCAGCAGCGGCACGGTCAGGACTCCCCGCCGGTGTGGGTCCGGGGCCGAACGTCAGAACGTCGCGCCAGTAAGACGCGCCGACACGCCACCGCCGCCGCCACCACCGTCACCATCGTCACCTTGTCGCCCTGTCGCCGAGCCGTGTTGAGCCTTTGGAGAGGCGAAATGCTAGCGCCATTGCCAAGAGTAGTTTCGGCGCGCTCGCTCACTCCGCCGCGTATCCAATCGGACAGCGTGGTGCGATCCATGACAGCCAGGGCATCACAACCCGTTGATGACAACCCAAAAGAGTGATACCGGTTGTCGGTTTACCCGAGCGCCCTGGGGTGCGCGGTCGCGTAGACCTCGCGCAACGTCGTGACCGTGACCAGCGTGTAGATCTGCGTGGTGGTCACCGAGGCGTGCCCGAGCAGTTCCTGCACCACCCGGACGTCCGCGCCGCCCTCCAACAGGTGCGTCGCGAAGCAGTGCCGCAGGGTGTGCGGCGAGATCTCGCTGCTCACGCCCGAGCGCTCGGCGGCGTTCTTCAGCACCTGCCAGGCACTTTGGCGCGACAACCGCCCGCCGCGGGCGTTCAGGAAAACCGCGCCAGCCGGGCTTCTTTCCGCTGGGGCGGCAGATGTTCGGCGTCCGGCGAGGGCCGGCCGGGCTCGCACCAGGTAGGCGTCCAGCGCCGCGAGCGCGGGCCTGCCGACCGGTACCAACCTTTGCATTCCGCCCTTGCCGCGCAACAGAAGCGTGCGTTCAACCGCGTCGAGGTCGTCCAGATCCGCGCCGACGGCCTCGGAGATCCGCGCTCCCGTGGAGTACAGCAGCTCCAGCAGCGCGCGGTCGCGCAGCCCGAGCGCGTCGTCCCCGCCGGTGTGGTCCAGCAGCTTCAGCACGTCCTCGACCGGCAACGCCTTGGGCAACCGCCTAGGTGGCGCCGGTGGCCGCACCGCGCGCGCGACGTCCTTGGCCACCTTGCCCTCCCGCGTGGCGAAGCGGTGCAGCCCGCGCACCGCCACGACCGCCCGCGCCGCGGAGGAGGCCGCGAGCGGGGGTCGGCCCTCCGCCCCCTCGCGCAGCGCGACCAGGAAGGAGCTGACGTGAGACTCCGTCACGTCTGCCGGTTCGGAAACTCCAAGCGCGGCAAGGTGTTCCAGGTACCGCCGGAGGTCGCGGCCGTAGGAGTCCAGGGTGTTGCGCGCCGTCCCGCGCTCCACGGTGAGGTGGTCGAGGTAGGCGGCGAGCAGGGCCGACAGGGCGGGCGGGACCGTGTCCGCGCCCGCCCCACCGGCCTGATCCGCTGTCACGCCAGCAGGTCCGCCAGCTCGGCGTGCGGCAGCCCGTGCGCCTGCGCGACCTCGGGCAGCACGATCTGCCCGCCGATCACGTTGGCGCCCTTGGCCAGCGACGCGTCGTCCAGCAGCGCCTTGCGCATTCCCTTGTCCGCCAACGCCGTCACGTACGGCAGGGTGACGTTGGTCAACGCCCACGTCGAGGTGTGCGGCACCGCGCCCGGCATGTTCGCGACGCAGTAGAACACCGAGTCGTGCACCATGAACGTCGGGTCGGCGTGCGTGGTCGGCCGCGAGTCCTCGAAGCAGCCGCCCTGGTCGATGGCGATGTCCACCAGCACCGAACCGGGGCGCATCCGCGACACCAGGTCGTTGCTGATCAGCTTGGGCGCCTTGGCCCCCGGCACCAGCACCGCGCCGATGATCATGTCGGCCCAGAGGCAGATGCGCTCCAGCTCGTAGGCGTTGCTGTTGATCGTCTGGAGGTGGCCGCGGTAGACGAAGTCGATCTGCCGCAACCGGTTGATGTTGGTGTCCAGCACCACGACCTCGGCCTGCAGGCCCAGCGCGATCGTCGCGGCGTTCATGCCCGAGACCCCGGCGCCGATCACCGCGACCTTGCCCGCCGGGACGCCGGAGACGCCGCCGAGCAGCACGCCGCGCCCGCCCTGCGCCCGCTCCAGGCAGTGCGCTCCGACCTGCGGCGCCATCCGGCCCGCGACCTCGCTCATCGGGGCCAGCAGTGGCAGGGAGCCGTCCGGCAGCTGCACCGTCTCGTAGGCGACGGCGTCGATGCCCGAGCGCGCGATCGCCTCGGTGCACTCCTTGCTCGCCGCCAGGTGCAGGTAGGTGAACAGGGTCTGGCCCGCCCGCATCCGGTGGTACTCCTCGGCGACCGGCTCCTTGACCTTGAGCACGAGGTCCGCCTCGGCCCACACGTCGTCCGCGTCGTTGAGGATCTTCGCGCCCGCGGCCAGATAATCGGAGTCGGGGAAGGACGAACCGGCTCCGGCGTCCTTCTCGATCACGACATCGTGGCCCCTGCGCACCAGCTCCACCACGCCTGCCGGGGTGATGGCCACTCGGTACTCGTGGTTCTTGACCTCGCGGGGTACTCCGACCTTCACGCCGATTTCCTTCCTCGAAGAACACCGGTCGGCGCCGTTGCCACCCGGATGGACGCAGCCTATCCGCCCCATGAGGCCACGGCGGTGGGTCTTCAACCGGTTTCGCCGGACAAGTCGAAGGTCATTCACCGCGCGGGTGCACACACTGCACGCCCCCTCGGCTCTTCAGGCTCGCGACCCGAGACGGGCACGGGCTGGCACGACCACGGGCTGGCTCGCTGACATCGGCGCTGGCACTGATCAGCACCCGGCTCGGCGCGGCGTTAGCCTCCGCCCATGCCCAGCATCGCCACCGCGAACCGCCCCACCCGCGCCGAACTGCTCGACTTCCTCCGCCCGCGGCACAACGGCGTCCTCATCACCAGCCGCCGCGACGGCCGCCCCCAGGTCTCCCCCGTCTCGTGCGGGGTGAACTCCGAGGGCCAGCTCGTCGTCTCGACCTACCCCGAGCGCGCGAAGGCCCGCAACGCCGAGCGCGACCCGCAGGTCACCATGTGCGTGCTCTCCGACGACTGGAACGGCGCCTACGTCCAGGTCAACGGCCGCGCCGAGGTCGTCCACCTGCCCGAGGCCGTCGAGGCGCTCGTCGACTACTACCGCTGCATCGCGGGCGAGCACCCCGACTGGGACGAGTACCGCGAAGCCATGCGGCGCCAGGGAAAGTGCCTCATCCGCATCACCATCGAGGACTGGGGCCCCATCGCCACCGGCGGCTTCCCCCCGAACCGAACCCCCTGAGC
>NZ_MUMH01000067.1 GCF_002155965.1 Allokutzneria sp. NRRL B-24872 | reverse complement strand
GCGCGGCAGGACGGCGTAGCCGGGGTCCACCCCGTGCCGGGCGCCGTTGAGGTAGTCGCGCAGCGGCGTCGAGGACGCCGGTGGTCCCGCGGGCCGCGGAATCGGCTCGTTGTTGTACATCCCTGCCCCTCCCAAGTCCCCAGCTCCCCCAGCTCGCGTCAGGCGGTGGGCCTGACCACGTACTCCAGCAGTCCCGGATAGCGGTCGACGCTGACCCTGCGGACATCCTTGCCGCTGTACGGCGCCTCCACCATCTCATCGTTGCCGAGGTACATCGCCACGTGATGGATCGTCGCCGGATTGCGCGTGTCGTAGGCCCAGAACAACAGATCACCCGGCTGGGCCTGGGACCGGGGGATGTAGGCGCCCGCCTTCCACTGGTCGCGCGAGACCCGGGGCAGGTTCACCCCGGCCGCGCGGTAGGCGCGCAGCATCAGCCCCGAACAGTCGTAGGAGCTGGGCCCCGTCGCGCCCCACACGTACGGCTTGCCGATCTCGCCGAGCGCGAAGGCGATCGCCGCCTGCGCCACCTGCGACGGCGCGGGCAGGGTCTCGCAGCTGGCCGCAGGCTGGACGTCCCCGGCGAGCTGGCTGATCAGGAAGATCGCCATCGACTCCCAGCGGTGGTAGCGCAGCGGGAAACCGGAGCGCTCGACCTTCTGCGCCGCGTCGCCCGGCCGCATGTCCTCCCAGTTCGGGACGCGTTCGAGCGTGTCGTAGAACCAGTTGATCTGCCACGCGATGTTCATCCGGTCCGACAGCGGCCCGTGCATCCCCCGGATCTGGAAGATCCCGACCGAGTCCCGGTCGCCGTAGTTGAGGTTGCGCAGGTTCGACTCCGTGCGCCCCGCCTGGATGGCGATCTGCCACGCCTTGGGCGGCAGGTTGCGCTGCTTGCCCATGGAAATGATCATCGCGACGATCTGCCGGGACTCCTCCGCGAGCTTGGCCGCGTCGGCCTCGCCCTGCGCGGCGCCGGTGGCCGACCAGTTGCCGCCGAACTCCGTCGGCGCGCAGTAGGACAGCCCGCTCTGCTGCTTGCCCGCGCCGCCGAGCAGCGCGGAGACCACGGCGATCACCATGATCGTGCCGATGGCCGTGATCGCCAGAAACACGGGAACGACACGTCTCATGACTACTCCACGGGTGTGTAGTAGGACACCCGCCAGCCCTGGTCGGGGACGCGGATGACGTAGAGCTTGATCGAGCCCTTGTCGGTGGGCACCGTCACCTCCACCGAGCTGGTCGTCGCGTTGGCCGCCGTCGCCTTGCCCGTCACCGAGCTGGGCGCCACGTTGGCCGGGTCGACCGTGCCGAGCACCGCCATCTGCTCCTCGGTGCTGTGCGGACGCAGCCCCGACAGCCACTGCTGGTCGGAGATGCCGTCCGGGTGCGCGACGAAGGCCTTCGCCCACGCCTCAGCCACGGTCAGCGCCTCTGCGGCGGGTGCTGCGGGCACAGGCGCCGCGAGCGGGTTCGTGGTGATCCTCGGCGCCGCGGTCGTCGTGGACCCCGGGGTCCCGCTCCCGACCGGCTGGCGCGAGGTGCTCGTCTGGGCCTGCGGAAACTCCCGCTCCGGAGGCGGGTCCGGTAACAGCAGACCGACCCCGGTCGCGGCGGCCACCACGATGACCAGGGAAATGACGAAGTGCGTCGGCGAACGCAGGGGCCAGCCCCACAGCCGGCGGTAGACCGCGGTGCGGCCCCGGTTGGTGCGGATCGGCATCGGCGACTACCTCCTCTCAGCTCTCGGGCTCGTTGTGCTCATCGGGTCTCACCGTCGCGCAGCTCCAGCCCCCGCGAGGGCCGGTAGACCACCCACACCGAGCGCCCCGCCACCGTCTCCATGTCGGCTCGGCGCGGGCTCGACACCGCTCCGGTCGAGACCGTGCTCGGCGTCGTGTCCAACCTCGACGGCACCACGACCGCGTCCTCTCCCGTGCGGTCCCAGCTCCGGTCGAACACCGATGCCGTGTCCACCACCCGGCTCCGCGCCGCTGGCAGGGCGGCCCTGTTCGCGCTGAGCGCCCCGCCTCCCGCCTCGTGCAGCCGCTGCGCCGCCGCCGCGGGCAGCACCCGGCCGTCCGCTCCGACCACCGTGCCCTGCACCGTCGCCGCCAGCGCACCCCGTGCTCCGCGCCCGCCCGCGTAGGTCGCTTCCGGCCGGTCCCGGAACCCCTTGCGGCGCCCCTCCACGTTCTGGTCGGGGTCCATGCCGCGGACCTCGTCCCAGAAGTCGTCCTGCGGCGTCCGCTGCCCGCCGCGCCTGCCCCGGAACCGCGACAGGAACCCCGGCGGAGAAGCCGGCAACGTGCTCCCGACCGCGCCGACCGCGAGGTCGACCATCTGCCACATTCTCCGCATGGGCTTGCCGATCATGAAGAAGATCAAGGTGACAAGCCCGGCGAGCACCATCTGCGTGAGCAGGCTCAGCGCTCGTTCCGGAGCGAAGATCCACGTCAACAGCATCGTGTGCAGACCAGCGAGGGCGGCGATGATGATGACGTTGAGCAGGGCCGCGCCCGCGACTCGACCGATTTGGCGCAGCACGCTGTGGTAGATGATCGCGATCAGGCCGATGATCGGGCCGGCCAGGATGATCATTCGCAGCAGAACTTGGCCGAGCAGGATCGTGGCCTTCGCCAACAACTGGAAGAGCGAGTAGCAGATTCCTTGCAAGAACGCGAGGAAGCCCGCGCCCATGCGGCTGCCGTCGACACCCTGGAAATATCCGTATGCGCTGCCGAGCTTGGTCGCGATCTCCTTGAACGCGGCCTTCTTCTGATCGGGTGAACCGGCGTCCTTCTGCTCGTCGATGTCCCGCTTGGTCCACGCCTGAGCAGCCAGTAGCTCGTTGGAGAACTGGTTGGCCTGCGGCGCGTCGGGCGAACCGAACTCCCCACGTTTCCAGTTCCTGAGGATGACCTGGTCATGCAGCACCGTGGGAAGGGCATGTCGCTCGTCGATCCCCACCTGCCGCAAGAACCCGGCTTGGACCTGTGACGTTCCGGTGATGAGCACGCCGTCGAGCACCTGGGTGTACAGCAGCGGTGTGAGGTAAGTCGCCGCTGCCAGCCAGATACCTGCCAGCGCCCACAACCCGCGCTTGCCGATCGTCGCCAAGTCCCCGTTCCAGATGTATCGGAACAGGAACACCGCGAGAATCAACGCGGCAAGGCCGAACAACGGAGCGAACACCGAGTCGTAAAGCGCCTTGGTTCCGCTTTGCACCAGGTCGTCCAGCGGCTTCATCAGCTTGCCGTCGAGCAACGCGTAGTGGAGCGCGTTGGTGGCGGCGACCATGTTCTTGCCGAGGTTGAAGAGCTGGTTGCCCGCCCACGTGTCGATCACGGCCTGCGGGTTCTGGATCCCCTCCGGCCCACATCCCAGGTCATAGGTGTGCCAGATCTGCCCCGCGTAGCCGTACTCGGCGTAGACGCTCGGCGGCTGTTCCGGGTCGATCGGGGTCGGATCGATGGCCCCGACCATGCCCGTGCGGGGACGGTCGGGGTTGGGGGCCTGGGCGCAGCTGGAGGTCTGGGCCAGGGCGGGGGCGCCGAAGGCGGCCTGCATGCCGACGATGGCGAAGACGAGGAGCAGTGCCCGTCGACGCGCGGCGGAGCCGGAGCGGGGGGCGGTGTCGAGCCGCCTGCGTCGGGCACGCCGGCGCGCCACGAAGAGCGCGACGGCGCACGCCAGCACCACCAGCGTGGTCATGCGGCGCTGTCCCGCCCAACACGGCTCCTGCCGCCCCTGTCGTCGGTCCCGTCCGGTCGTGGGTCGAAGTCGTCGGAGTCCAGGCCGACCTCGTCGAGGGCGGCTTCCAGTTCGGCGTCCAAGTAGTCCTCCCCGGCCAGGTCCGGAACGGCCGCGTCGATCCGTGCCTGGGCCGCGTCCTGGGCCCGCACGGCCGCCGCGGACTTCACCGCGTCGCCTCGGATCGCATCCGGCGTGGTGTCCATGGCCCCGCGCAGGTGCGCGAGGTGGGGACCGCCGAAGTCGATCCGGATGCGCTCGACCCCGCCCGCGCCGTCACCGAAGATGAACTGGCGCGGGGACTGGTCGCGTTCGGTCGCGGTGCGCACACCGCCGGGGCGCCGCCCGAGGCTGGCGACGACCTGCTCGTAGCCGGCGCCGACGGGCACCTTGAGCAGCCGCAGCGCGTCGGCCTGGGCGTTCTCGTCGTCGAGGCGGCCGACGAACACCGAGTCCAGCAGCGAGACGAAGCCCTGGATCTTCAGGAAGTCGGCGGGGATCTGGGAGGACAGCAGCACCCGGACGTTCCACTTGCGGGAGTCGCGGGCGAAGCGGTTCATCAGCACGCGGCCGGTCGGCACCTCGGAGAGGAAGAACGCCTCGTCGATCCAGACGCCCTTGCGCTGGTCCTTGGGCCGCTCGTAGATGGAGCGCTGGGTGAGCCACGCGGCGAGGTTGAGCATCTCCACGCCGAGGGACTCCGCGTCGGTCCAGTGCTCGCGGCCGACGGACTCCTTGGGCAGGGTCAGCCCGGCCATGGTGAGCACGGTGAAGCGGTCGTCGCGGGTCTCGGAGTACGGGTCGGCGTCGTGCTCGGGGATGAGCAGCGACATGCGTTCCCGCATCTCGTCGAGGAAGTCAGCGACCACGGTGGCGTGCTCGTGGTGTTCGGAGGCGTCGCGGCGCAGCGCGTCGAAGACCATGCTGGGGTTGGCGTTGGGCCGGCCGCCGACGGTGCGGACCGCGCGCAGCAGCACGATCCTGGTCTGCGGCATCCGCGAGACCTCGTAGGGCAGCAGACCGGTCAGCACGTCCAGCACGAGGCGGCGGCGGGTGGCGGCGGCGAGCGCCTTCTCCCTGCGCCACGAGCGCTCGGGGTCCTCCTCGTCGAGGAAGTGCTCCAGCTGCGGCTCGGCGACCACCCGGTAGGGGTTGAGGATGCCGGGCTGGGCGTTGAGCAGGTTGATCGGGCGCGCGTACGGCCGCAGCTCGGGCAGCTCGCACAGCTTCGCCAGCGGACCGGAGGGGTCGAGCACGGTCCAGTACGCCCCGGAGCGCAGCGTCTTGTAGACGATGCCGCCACCGAGGAAGGACTTTCCGCCACCGAGGCCCGCGACCATCGCGGTCAGGCCGGAGGCATCGCGGATCTCCTGCGCCATCCACGGGTCCCACGCCACGGGGCGCCGGGTCGCGGTGCAGGTCTCGCCGAGCAGGATGCCGCGCCGGTCACCGACCTCGGCGGTCGCGGTGGGCACTGCGGAGGCGGCCCAGATGACCGAGCCCCTGCGCAGGTAGGCGGCGGAGGCCAGCGGCTCGCCTGGAACGAACTCCCTGGCCATCGAGTACTGGGCCTCGGGGTGCTCGACGGCGATCTTCGGCTTGTACAGCTCGACCAGCTGCTGGGCCAGCCGCAGCGCGTCGCGCTCGGTGTTGCCGGAGACGGCCAGCCGCCACCACGAGCGGACCCGGGTGGCCAGCGCGGTGAAGCCGGAGGTCATCTCGTCGTCGATCTCCAGCACGCGCGCGGCCTGCCGGGACAGCGACTGGGGCGGTTCCAGCTCGTGCTCGTCGGTGTAGTGCCGTACCTGCGAGCGGACCTTGTTCATCTGCCGCTGCAGCTCGCCCGTGACGTCCTCGGGTTTGCGCACGTAGATGCGGGCAGACCACTCCACGGAGGCGGGCAGCCGGTCGGCGCGCTGCACCCACGGGTCGTCGATCTCCGGGATCTGCAGGCCGTGCATCATGCCGACGGTGAGCACCACGACGTTCTTGCTGGTGCCCGCGTTGGAGCCGGTGCGGCCGCGCACGGTGACCGTGGGCGCGTAGGGCTCCTGGTGGAAGTCGGCGGCGTCGGTGAAGGACGCGAGGTCCTCCGGCTCCCACTCGGCGGCCGGGACCGCTGGCAGGTTGCGCGGCGCGGGCAGGCCCAGCGAGCACGAGCGGTGCATCAGCCAGGACATCTCCTCGGCCGTGACCGGGCGGCCCTCCAGGCCGGCGGAGCCGATCACCTGGTCCAGGTGCTCGACCTCGCTGTCCAGCGCGACCAGCTCGGCGTCGACGGCCTCCGGGAAGATCTTGCGCAGCACCGGCGCGGCGCGCTCGACGGCGCGGTCCATCACGTTGCGGGTCTGGACCTGGACGCCGAGGTAGACCTCCTTCTCCGCCATGGAGCGGCCCATCAGCTGCTGCTGCTCGCCGACCATGTAGTCGTCGAAGGACAGCGCGCCGCCGGTGTCCGGGAGCCTGCCGACCGCGTTGTGCACGTGGGCCTCGGCCCACATCCGGATCGGGTAGGGCCGGTTGGTCACGCGCAGGTGCAGCCAGCGGCCCTGGAGCTCGGCGTACTGCCCGGCGATCGCGTGGATCAGGTCCTGGCGCTGCGAGTCCGAGCGGAAGGACCAGCGCTGCGGCGAGAGCCGGTACCAGGCGTAGACGTCCTGGCTGGTGCGCAGCAGGTGGCCGTCGATGCTGCGCGCCGAGATGGACGGCGTGTAGGTCGGCACCGACTGCTCACCGGGCAGTCTGCGCCCTCTCTTGCTGTGCGCCCGCTGGTCGGCTTTGCCGCGCGTGCCCTGGCGGTTGTGACGGGTCGAGCCGTCCATGCCGGAGCTGCGGTCGTGGTTACGCCGGCGACGAAACACCGGGTGCCTCCTTGCTGCGGGTTCGGCGCGGCCTCCTGCGGCCCCCCGAGTTCTGCTCTGGCTGCTGCTGTGCCTGCTGCGGTCCCGCGGTGCGGGAGGAGGAGCGGGTCCCGGCGGCGGAGCGCCGGGTGGAGCCGTTCCTGGCGGCAGCCTTCTTGGACTTCTTCGCGGCCTTCTTCGCCGCTCGTTTGCTCTTCGGGCGCGGGCGTTCCGAGCGCACCCGGATGCGCGCCGCGCTGGCCGCGCCGCCCTTCCCGGAACCGCTCTGCCGGGGGGCGGTGAGCTCGCGCACCCACATCGCCGCGACCGCGCCGAGCGGCCGCTCCTGGTTGATCCGCGAGCAGATCATCTTGGTGACGACGATCGTGATGATCACCGCCCACGCGGTGGAGAAGAAGCTGAAGCCGAAGCCGATCCGCCGCTCGATGAGCGTCACCAGCAGGAACACGGTGATGCCGACGCCCCAGGCCACGTACCGGGCGCGCCACGGGAAGGTGGCGCGCGGCGGCCCGAGCCAGACGGCGTCGATGCGGTAGACCTCGTCGTCGGTGCGGATGCGCACTCCCGATCACCCGGTGAACAGCTGGGCGATCCACTTGCCGATGTTCACACCGGCGCCGCTGACCGCAAGACCGACGATGGCCAGCGCCACGATCACGCCGCCGAGGCGGCGCATCACGCCCGCGTTGTCCCCTCGACCGCCGCCCAGCCAGAGCAGCAGGATGGCGACGACGAGCAGGAGCAGAGGGAGGAGGTTGCTCTGGATCCAGCTCTGGAGGCCGGAGGTCTGGATCTGCTGCGACCCCTGGGCCAGCAGTTCCAAGGTCGTTGTGGTGTTCATTGTCCCTACTCCCGAGTGCGAGGAGCTCTGCTCGATCACGAGTCCGGGCCGGCTTCGCGGTCCCGGCGAGTCCTACGAGTACAACATGCCGCCATGACGAGGTGTACTGGCTAGAGTGCCGTGCGTCGAGCACGAACAGGTTGACGAGCCCGAAATACGTCCAATCCGACCACACACATCATCGTGTGGAGGCTCCCGGCGGTGAACAACCGACGCGGCTCTGTCCCACTTGCCGCAACGATTCACCCGGCTGCGAACACAGCGGTGACGGATCGTGCGCGGACCGGACGGGGTAAGGATTTGCTTGCGCACACTTCACGGTGTGCGGAAGTCTGTGGAACGCGTACCCGCAAGCCTGTCCTCGGGGTTGAAGCCCATGGGGCGTCGATCTGGCGGAGTGCGGCGCGGAGACCAGCAAGCGAACTCGAAGGAGTCCGCCGATGACCCAGTCCACCGAGCCCTCGACCGGCGTTGCCGAGCAGGACATCGCTGAGCGCGAGGCCGACCGCGGCGCAACCGGGCGTGGTGATGATCAGGCTACCGGCCCTGTCCAGGCGGGGCCGCGCAGGGTTCAGCGCACCGTCAACTTCGAGCGGACCGTGCTGGAGCGGGCCAGAGCGGCGGCGACCTACCTCGCCGCCTACGAACCGCAGGCGGGGGTGCGCAGCCTCGCCGACATCGTCAACCCGGCCGTCGAGGCCCGGGTCGCGGAGTTAGAGGCCGAGTTCAACGACGGCAAACCGTTCCGCCCGGTCTACCGGATGCCCGCGGGACGGCCCGCGCGCAACGTCCCCCGACCGGAGGAACTGGAGCACGAGTAGCCACGCCTGGCGAGTGGCGGCGCGATGCGGCCGAATCCGCGGGATTCCCCCGAACGGCCCCCGCACCCGCTTCACTGTCAGTGATTGTCCGCCTGGTCCCGGAGTCGGCCGACGAGCGTCGAGAGCACCCAGCCGAGCCCGGCGAGCAGCGCCGAGGCCACGAGCTGACCCGGCTGCCCGAAGGCCGCGACGAACTCGTCGACCAGCAGCAGGCCCGCGCCGATGGAGAACGCGATCGGCACGAACGGCGCCTTCGGCATCGCCCTGACCAGCGGGAGCAGGAATGCGAGGGTGATCAGCATCTGGCCGAGCAGGGTCAGCACCCAGTCCATCTCGCTCGGACCCTCCCGCTCGCGCGTTTCACCAGTACGGGGGATGAGCCGGCCTGTAAGCCGGATCCTGTTCCGGGACGCCTCGCGGCGTTCCCTTCGGCGGCCATCCATCTAGGCCCGCCGTCGCCGACGGGCTCGTGCGGCCTACCCGCGAGCTCGGGCGGGCAGCCCTCAAGCACTCGCGCTGGTCCGGATCACGAGGACCCGGACCTTCTTGGCCTTGCTCCAGGTGGGGTTTACCGAGCCACCCCGGTCACCCGGGGTGCTGGTGGTCTCTTACACCACCGTTTCACCCTTACCCGGTCCGCTCGCGCGTCCGGGCGGTCTGTTCTCTGTGGCACTGTCCCGTGGGTCGCCCCAGGTTGCCGTTGACAACCACCCTGCCCTGCGGAGTCCGGACTTTCCTCGGCGGCGGGGTCGCCCCCGCCGACGCGGCCGCCCGGCCGGCTCATCCGGGCACCAGCCTACGCACCCGGGGCGATCACCCGAGGTGCGAGGTGTCGTTGACCAGCCGCACCGAGGCGTGCCCGTCGGAGTAGAACTCCGCGACCGAGACCGACGCCAGGTCCAGGTGCAGCCGGAACAGCAGCGACGGGCCGACGTCCAGCGCCATCCGCAGCAGTGTCTTGATCGGCGTCACGTGGCTGACCACCACGATCGTCGAGCCGCCGTGCTTGGCGATCAGGTCGTCGCGGCAGCGGCGCACCCGGCGGTGCACGGCGTCGAAGCTCTCCCCGCCGTCCGGAGGGGAGAGCGAGGTGTCGGCCTGCCAGGCGCGGTGCGCCTCGGGGTCGCGTTCGGCGGCCTCGGCGAAGGTCAGGCCCTCCCAGGAGCCGAAATCCGTCTCGGTCAGCCCGTCGAGCACGACCGGCTCCAGGCCGAGCGCGTCGGCGACGCCCCGCGCGGTGTCCACGGCCCTGGACAGCGGCGAGCTGACCACGGCGGCCACATCGGTGAGCTTGCCCAGCCGCTGAGCGGCCGCGGCGGCCTGACGGCGGCCTTCCTCGGTCAGCTGGGCGTCGCCGCGCCCGGAGTAGCGGCGCTCCACCGACAGCGGGGTCTGGCCGTGCCGGAGCAGGATCAGCCTGGTCGGGACGCCGGTCGCGCCGGTCCACGACGGCGGCGCGACGGGCTTGGCCTTGGCCTGTGTCTGGGCCTGTGCCTGCGGGGCGGGCTTGCCCGCCTGAGCGTCCATCGCGAGGTTGGCCAGCCGGTCGGCGCGCTTGTTGCGCTCGCGCGGAATCCAGCTCCACGTGACCCGGCCCAGGCTCGCGACCAGCTGTTTCGCCTCGGCGGCGAGCGGCTGCATGGCGGGGTGCTTGATCTTCCAGCGCCCGGCCATCTGCTCGATGACGAGCTTGGAGTCCATCCGCACCTCGACGGACTCCGCCCCCAGCTCGACGGCGGCGGCGAGCCCGGCGATCAGGCCCTGGTACTCGGCGACGTTGTTGGTGGCGACGCCAATGCCTTCGGAGCGCTCGGCCAGCACCTCCCCCGTCGCCGTGTCGAGGACGACGGCGCCGTACCCGGCGGGCCCGGGGTTGCCCCGCGAGCCGCCGTCCGCCTCGACGATGACGCGCGTGGTCACAGACCGGACTCCGCGGTCCTGACCAGGATCGCGCCGCACTCCTCGCACCGGACGACCTCGTCGGCGGCGGCCGTGCGCAGGTCGCTGATCGCGGTCCGGTCGAGCTCCAGGCGGCAGGCCCCGCAGCGACGGGCGCGCAGCAGCGCCGCGCCGGTGCCCTTGTTGGAGCGGATGCGCTCGTAGAGGGTCACCAGCTCCGTCGGCAGCTCCGCGAGCACGGTCTTGCGGCGGTCACCGGAGCGCGCCTCGGTGGTCTCCAGGTCGGCGAACACCTGGTCGCGGCGGCCCTGCGCGTCCGAGAGCTTGTCCTCGGCGGTGCTCAGCTCGCCCTTGGCGAAGGTCACGTCCTGCTCGACGGCCTCGCGCCGCTCCATCAGCTCCAGCGACTCGTCCTCCAGCACGCCCTGGCGCCGCTTGAGCGTGTCCAGCTCGTGGTTGAGGTTCTCCGCCTGCTTGGCGGGCACGCCGTCGTCGAGCAGCTTGCGGTCGCGGTCGGCCCGCGCGCGGACCTGGTCGATCTCGGTCTCCAGGCGCTTCACGTCGCGGTCCAGGTCGCCGAGCGCGGTCTCGGCGGCGACCACCGCGTCCCGCTTGGCCCGCAGCACCTGCTCCGCCTCGACGATCTCGGCCAGCTCCGGCAGGGTCCGCCTGCGGTGGGTGACGCGGTCGAGCTCGGTGTCGACCTCGGCCAGGTCGAGCAGGCGGCGCTGGACGGCGGGTGCTGCTTTCACGGAGTGCTCCCCCAAATGGAGTTGTGATCAAGAGGTCGAGCGGCTGTGTCTAACTGGACGCGAGCGTCCAAGGATCGGTAAGGCGCTCGGAGACGCGGACTGCGACGTTACCGCCGAAGGTCTCGCGGATGACGCGCGCCGCCTGCTCGCACCACGGCCACTCGCTCGCCCAGTGCGCGACGTCGACCAGAGCGGGCAGGTGCGCGCCCTTCTCGAGGTGCTCGCCCGCCGGGTGGTGGCGTAGATCGGCCGTCACATAGGCATCCGCCCCCGACCTCGTCGCCGCGCCGAGCATCGAGTCGCCCGCGCCGCCGCAGACCGCGACCCGCTTGATCATCCGCTCGGCGTCACCGGCGGCCCGGACTCCCCACGCGGTGGCCGGGAGCGCCTTGGCGACGCGGTCGACGAACGCGGCGAACGGCTCCGCCTCGGGCAGCTCGCCCACGCGGCCGAGGCCCAGGTTCGGCGCGTCCGGCTTCGGTTCGAGCGGGACGGTGCCGACGATGCCGATCGCCTCGGCCAGCGCGTCGGAGACCCCGGGGTCTGCCGAGTCGGCGTTGGTGTGGGCGCAGTACAGGGCCGCGCCCGCGCGGATCAGGCGGTGGACGAGCCTGCCCTTGGGGTCGCTGGCGGGCACCCCGTTCACCCCGCGCAGCAGCAGCGGGTGGTGGGCCAGCACCAGGTCGGCGCCCAGCTCCAGCGCTTCATCCACAGTGGACTCAACGGGGTCGACGCAGATGAGCACCGAGCGCACCGGCTCGGCCGGGTCTCCGCAGACGAGCCCGACCGCGTCCCAGGACTCGGCGAGCGCAGGCGGGTAGGCCCGCTCCAGCGCGGTGATCACCTCGGCGAGGGTGGGACTCACTGAACGGGCTCCTCTAGTAGTTCGCGCAGCGCGGCGAGCAACGGGGCGGTCTGGTCAGGTGCGCGCACGGCGACGCGCAGGTGGTCCGGGGTCAACCCCGGGAAGGTGTCCGCGCGTCGCACTGCGAAACCCTTGTCGCGCAAGCGTTCTCGCAAGGCAACGGCTCCGGCCACGTGGAGCAGCAAGAAGGGCGCGCGAGCGGGCTCGGCCACGGTGACACCGGGGAGTTCGGCGAGCGCCTTGGCGAACTGCACGCGGTGATCGGCCAGCTCGCGCGCGACGGCCTCGGCCTCGGCGACGGCTCCCGGCTCGCAGCACGCGCGAACCGCTTCCAGCACGAGCGCGTTGACCGGCCACTGTGGACGGTGCAGCCCGAGCTTCGCGAGCAGTTCCTTGTCGCCCAACGCGTATCCGGCGCGCAGTCCGGGCAAGGACCACGTCTTGGTCAGGCTGCGCAGGACGAGCACACCGGGCGTGGTTTCTCCGGCGAGCGACTCGGGCTCGCCGGGGATCGTGTCGGCGAACGCCTCGTCCACCACGAGAACGCGGCCGGGGCGGGCGAGCGCGCGCACCGCTTCGGCGGGGTGCAGCACGGACGTCGGGTTGGTCGGGTTGCCGAGCACGACGAGGTCGGCTTCGTCGGGGACTCGCGCGGAGGCGAGCTGGTGATCGTCGCCCAGCACGACGCGCGCGACCGGCACGCCCGCGTCGGTCAACGCGACCTCGGGCTCGGTGAAGGACGGGTGGATCAAGGCGGCCAGGCGCGGTTTCAACGCGGGCAGCAGAGCGAATCCTTCGGCCGCCCCGTTGAGCACCAAGACCTCGTCGGGTCGGCGGCCGTGACGCGCGGCGGCGCTCGCTCGCGCGGCAGCGTCGTCCTGTGCGCTGGGGTAACGGCCGAGCTTGTCGAGTGCGACGGAGAGGCGTTCGCGCAGCCACCTCGGCGGCCGGTCAGCGCGCACGTTCACGGCGAAGTCGACGAGCCCCGGCAGGGCTTCGACATCGCCGTGGTGGCGCAGGGCCGCCCGATCCACGTTTCCGCTCATCAGCGCGAAAGTCTATGCACTGCGCCCGGGGTGCCTCGGAGACTGGGCGGCGTGGACTTGCAGGAGACGGTGCGCGAGCTGGTCGCGCTGGACTGCGCGCACGGAGCGGCTGGGATCGCGGACCTCGCGCTACGGCGTTTCGCCGAGGCGCGGCGGACGGTCACGCGGGAGTCCCGTGCGGCGACGGCGGAGCTGGGCGAGCTGTGCGGATGGCTGCTCTTCGACTCCGAGCGGCACCGCGAGGCCCGCAGGGCCAACCGCGCCGCGCTCTCGCTGGCTGACCTGCCGATGCGGTGGTTCATCCTCTCCAACCAGGCCCAGGCGTCTGTCCACATCGGACTCGATCGCGAAGGGCTGCGGATCGCTGACGACATGCTCTGCACCGACCTGCCGCCTCGCGTCGCCGCGCTGTTCCGGGTGCGCCGGGCCAGGGCTCTCGCGGCGCTCGGCGCATCGGGCGAGGCGGAGCGCGAGTTCGGCCGCGCGCGGGCCGCGTTCCTCGACGGCATCGGCTCGCGGGACCCGTCGTGGACGTGGTGGATCAACGAACGCGAGCTTTCCTGGCACGAGGGCATGATGCGCGCCGAATGGGGTCGCGGAATCGAAGAGCTGGCCGAGTCCTACGAGTCGTGCGGCACCGATCCGCGCTCGCGGTTCGTCTACGGCGCGCACCTGGCGGAAGCGCTGGCGCGCGCTCGATCCAGCGAAGCCGAACGGATCGCGGGCGAGGTCATTCCGTTCGCGGGCGTGATCGGTTCGGTCCGCGCCGAAAGGGCGCTCCGGCGGCCGGGGTGGTGGAAATAATTTCTCAGGGTCGCGCGCGCTGAGATATCCGGGCTTTCCCGGAGCACTCGAACGCGCGACTGCTCAAAGCTGGTTTTCGCCGGAACAGCCCCCATTCGAAGGCAAATACCACCTCATGTCGCGCGTGTTCACGATCCTCGTCTACCTCGCCGGACTTGCCATTGCGGTCAGGACCATCTCCGGCTTCGCCATCGACCTCGGCGTGTACCGCGCGGGCGGTCAGGCAGTGCTCGACGGGGCTCCCGTGTACCAGAACGAGCTGTTCGCGGGCCTGTTGTTCACCTACACGCCGTTCGCCGCGCTGATCTTCGTGCCGCTCGCGCTGATGCCGATGATCGCCGCGCAGTCGCTTGCGGCGCTGGGGAACTACGCGCTGCTGACGTACTCGTTGTGGCGGTCGTGGGAAGCGGTGGACAAGCGGAAAGCCGTCGCGCTCACGCTGCTGATGGCCGCTCCCCTGCTGCTCACCGAATCCGTTCGCCTGACGCACTCGATCGGCCAGGTGAACCTCGCACTCCTCGCGCTCGTGCTGTGGGATCTGCTCCGCGACGATTCCAAGCACACCAAGGGAATCGGCGTCGGCATCGCCGCGGGCATCAAGCTCACGCCGCTGTTCTTCGTTGCCTACCTCGTGATCACCCGCCGATTCCGCGCCGCCGCCACCGCGATGGCCGGATTCGCGGGCACCATCGCTCTCGGCTTTGTGTTCCTGCCGAAGGATTCTCTGCGCTTCTGGTTCGGCGGCACCTTCACCGACGCCGCGCGCGTTTTCCCCAACCCCGCTGCCGTGCACAACCAGTCCCTGCGCGGAATGGTGCTGCGGGCCTTCGGTTCCTCGGGCTTGTGGATCGTGCTCGCCGCCGTCGTCACCATCGGCACGCTCGCCCTCGCCGCGTGGGCCAGCCAGCGCGACGAGGAACTGCTCGCCGTGACGTTGTGCGGCCTGTGCGCCGCGACCGTGTCGCCGTGGTCGTGGGGGCACCACTGGGTGTGGATCGTGCCGCTCGCCGTGATCGCCGTGCGGAAGTCGTGGTGGGCGTTGGCGCCGCTGTTCGTGCTCACGTTCCCGAAGCTGCACGCGCTCGCCGCCCCCGACCCCAGCGTCACCGCGCCCCCGGTGCTCACCGACAGCCCCGCCGCATTCCTCCTCGGCAACATCTACGTGATCATTTTTGCCACCGCCGCAACATTTTCCGTCGTCTATCTGATGCGCACGCCGCCAACTCGTCTAGACAAACCCGGAGATGCGACTTACGAGACACTGGAACCCTCGGCAGCGAGCACGAATCGCACGCATTTCTGAGGAGGAATCGGTGTCGGCCAGGTCTTCCTTCGCGTACAACGGCGGTGGCGACTGGCGCTTCTACGAGCGCGAGGGAGTCAACATCCCGATGGCCGAGATCCGCGAGCACGCGAGCGTCATCGCGGCGGTTGAGGGCATTGCCGCACGCAACGACTTCATCGCCACGATCCGTCTGAAGATCAAGAGAGCCGCGCTGGGCAAGCTGGTCCCACCGGCAGACGCGAAGACCCGGATGGCGCGTCGTCCTGACATCAACGAACTGCGCTGGCTGATCGAGGGCACGCACTGGCGCCTGTACTACAGCGAACCGCTGAGGCTGCACACCGAGCGCGTCATGCTCGGACTGCGGTTCAACCACAAGGCGAGCGTGGAGCAGCAGAACCGGGACATCGACGAGGCGTCGCAGCGGAACGTGTGGTGGCATGCCAACACTCCGAGGTAGTATCGGTCATAACCGATACTCGCAGGGGAGGGGCCGTGGACGAGCTTGATCTGCTCCTCGGGTTCGACGAGGAGGACGACCAGCAGCGCCTCGCCGCCGAACTCGTCGAGGCCGACTACGACTGGGTGTCGGCCCTGGTGGCGCTGCGCAAGCGGCGCGGTTTGACACAGACGCAACTCGGGGAATTGATGGGTCGCGCACAGAGCGTGGTCTCCGACATCGAGTCGATGAGCACCGACCCACGACTTTCCACACTGCGGCGCTACGCCATCGCTGTCGGCGCTTCGGTGGAGCACGTCGTGCGGGACACGTCCAAGCCGGTGAACGTCCCGGTGACGGTGGCGCACGTTCGCGCCGAGCAACCGCGTGTCAGAAAACTTCCGATCAAGAACGCGGCATGGTCGTCGGAGCCGGTATTGCTGGGAGCGCAGGGTGAATAAGCCGAACGCATGGCCGGAATACGTGCGATGCGTGTCTTTTCAGGCCACCATCGAACCGCTGGATTCTCCCGCACCCGGCAATCCCCTTCAACTGAGCTTCCAATACAGGGTCGATGGCGAAGCCGGGCTCTTCCGCGTCCTCTCCGAGGTCTACGACGACGATCTCCTCGTCCTCATGACACACATCGCGAAATTTGCCGTGGCACCGCTACCCGACGACGCGAGCGAGCACGCGATTGGCGGCTTCATCGACGAGTCGGTCGTACCTGCGGTCTTCCCCTACATCCAGGAAGGCGCGGCATCGGCTGCCGCACGAGTGCGACCGAAGCGGCCTCTGCTGCTCAAGTGGAACTACGACGAACCGCTGGAACTGGTGAAGACGTCCGCGAAAGACTGACTCGCAGGCTCAGGCCGGTCGGCCACGCTCATTCGGGGAGACTAGGGCGGTGAGCGCTGATGAGATGGGACTGCACGTTTGCTTCGTCTGCACGGGGAACATCTGCCGGTCCCCGATGGCGGCGCTGGTCTTCGCGGAGCACCTGCGGCGCGAGGGGCTGGACGACCGGGTGCGGGTGAGCAGTTCGGGCACGGGGTCGTGGCACGTGGGCGAGAAGATCGACTCGCGGGCGGGGGCGACGTTGCGGGACAACGGGTATCCGACGGCGCACCGGGCGGCGCAGATGGGCGCGGAGCACCTGGACGCGGATCTGTTGGTGGCCTTGGACGCGGGGCACGCGCGCGAGCTGAGGCGGTTGGTGGATGACACAGAGCGCATCCGGCTGCTGAGGTCGTTCGCGCCGGAAAGCGCAGGGGGCACGGATCTGGACGTGCCGGACCCGTACTACGGCGGTGACGAGGGCTTCACCGAGGTGCTGGGCATGATCGAAGCGGCCTCGCCGGGGTTGATGCGGTGGGTGAAGGAGCGCCTGTGATCCCGATCGGGTCGGGGGCGAGTGGAACGGTCTACCGGACGACGAGGAACAACCGCACGGTGGCGGTCAAGGAACGAACCACGCCGGAGCGCAACGGGGCCTGGGCGGAAGCGGCCTCGCTGAGGTGGCTGGGCACGGCGGTGCCGGAGGTCTTCGAATGGGACGAGGACCGGATCGTCATGCAGTACATCGAGCCGGGTGAGCCGACGGAGCACGCGGCCGAAGAGCTGGGGCGGGCGCTGGCGGAGATCCACGCGAAGGGGGCGGCGAAGCACGGGTCGCCCCCGGACGACGGACCGCGTGACGCGTGGATCGGACCGGTGCCGATGCGGAACGAGGAGTGCGACAGCTGGGCGGAGTTCTACGCGAGCCACCGCGTTGAGCCCTACGTGCGCATGGCGGTGGACCGAGGGCACCTCACCAGAGCAGAGGCGAAGATCTTCGACCGGGCTTGGGAAGCACCGGACGAACCGCCCGCGCGGGTGCACGGCGACCTGTGGAACGGGAACGTGCACTGGGGGCGCGACCGGGCCTGGCTGATCGATCCGGCGGCGCACGGAGGGCACCGGGAGAGCGACCTGGCGATGCTCGAACTGTTCGGTTGCCCACATCTGGAGCGGGTGCGCGGGGCCTACCTGGAGGTGGCGCCGTTCGCGGGCGGTTGGCGTGATCGTGTTGCGCTGCACCAGGTGTTTCCGCTGCTCGTGCACGTCGCGGCGTTCGGCCGTTCCTACACCGAGCGAGCCCTGGCGGCGGCTCGTAGCTGAGCTGCGCATACCGTGGTGTCCGTGCGTTGGAAGTTTCTGCTGCGGCCGGGATGGCTGGCGTTGATCGCCGGAGTGCTGATGTTCTCCGCGGCGTGCTTCCTGCTGCTCGGCCCCTGGCAGTTCGACCAGCACGACCGCAAGCAGCTGCTGATCACCAACGTGACCAGCTCGGAGTCGGCCCCGGTGATCGACTACGAGCGCCCGGCGCCGACGAACGAGTGGCGCCAGGTGCGGCTCACGGGCACCTACCTCCCCGAAGCGGAGACGGTGGCGCGGCTGCGCACGGTGCTCGGCGAAGCCGCGTTCGAGGTGCTGACGCCAATGCGCCTCAGCGATGGCAGAACGGTGCTGGTCAACCGCGGTTTCGAGCGGCCGGTGAACAGCGTGCAGATCCCCGACTACGACGCTCCGCCCAGCGGTGAGGTGACGGTCGTGGGCAGGCTGCGGGTCGACGGCGGCGGCGGGGAGACCCGCGAGATGGTCAACGTCGGCAAGCACAAGCAGGTCTACTCGGTCAGCACCGCAGCGGTGACAGCCGCGACCGGAGTGCAGTTGGAGCCGGGCTTCGTGCAGCTCAATCCGGGACAGCCCGGAGTGCGTGGGCCGCTGCCGCTGCCCAACCTGGACGCAGGGCCGCACTTCTCCTACGCCTTGCAGTGGTACGGCTTCGGCGTGATGGCGCTGCTCGGCCTCTGCTACTTCGCTTACCGCGAGGCGAACCCCGATCAGCCGCGCAAGATGACGGTCCAGGAAATGCTTGCGGCAGAAAAAGGATCAGCGACGGCGACGAAGCCAGCTGATCGCTACGGAAGCCACCGCTGACACCGCCGCGGTCGCCGTGCCGATCACCCGCGACAGCTCGACGCTGCGCGTGACGTCACCGGAGTCCGGAGTGCGGCCCTCGCCGAGAACGGGCCGCTCCTCGGCGCCGTAGCCGTAGATCGTCTGTCCGCCCAGCCGCACGCCGAGCGCGCCCGCGAAGGCGGATTCGATCTGCCCGGCGTTGGGGCTGGGGTGGGCCGAGGCGTCCTGCCGCCAGGTCCGCCACGCCCCGCGCGCGGAGCCGCCGACGACGGGCGCGCACAACGACGTGAGCATGGCCGCGACGCGGGCGGGCACCAGGTTGGCCACATCGTCGATCCGCGCCGAGGCCCAGCCGAAGTTGGTGTAGCGCGGAGAGCGGTGGCCGACCATCGCGTCGAGGGTGTTGATCGCGCGGTAGCCCAGCAGACCGGGCACTCCGGCCACCGCGCCCCACAGCAGCGGAGCCACGACGGCATCGGAGGTGTTCTCCGCGACGGACTCCACGGTGGCGCGCGAAAGGCCCTGGTTGTCCAGCAGATCGGGCTCACGCCCGCACAGGTTGGGCAGGCGGGCGCGGGCCTCGTCGAGCCGGCCGCCGTCGAGGGACTGCGCCATCGCGGTGCCCTCCGCGCCGAGCGAGGTCCCGCCGAGCACCGCCCACGTCGCGGCGGCCGTGCCGAGCGCCTGCACCAGGGGCCGCCCCCGGCCGAGCCGCTCCACGCCGACGCCGAGCGCGACGACGCCGCCGGTCAGCACGGCGTTGTAGAGGACTCCGGCTTCGCGGCTGTCTCGGTAGACGACGCGCTCAAGGGACTGCGCGGCGCGGCCGAACGCGGCGACGGGGTGTCCCCGGCGGGGATCGCCGAGCGCGGCGTCGGCGGCGACGCCGAGCAACAGACCGATCGCGCGAGCCGCGCTCAACTGGGCCTCCCGGTAGTGCACTGCGTGACGAGTGCGAGCACGTTAGCGCTCGTGCGAGCGCTGTCGGGGAGCGGGTTAAGGTGGCGATGAAGTGAGTGCCGGGCACGAGGGGCGAACGATCGACACCGAGACCAGCTTGCCGCAACGGGCGGGCGAGGCGACCGGGGCGGACCACGAGGCCGAGCCCCGACTGGCCCTGTACGCCTACCTGACGGCCGAGCATCGCCGCAGCTACCTGGCCATCATGCGGTTGTTCACCGCGACGCTGCTGCCGGACCTCTCGCCGAACGAGGTCGCCGCCGCGCTGGCCCCGCTGGAGCGCGAGGGCGCGATCGACCCGGGCGAGTCCGATCCCGAGGTGATCGCCGACCGGCTCAAGCGGCTCCACGACTGGGGGAATCTGGTCAAGGGGCGGCGGGAGACCATCGCCTCCAGCATCGCGGAGTTCGTCCGCGGCGCGTTCCGCTACCAGGTGAACAAACTCGCCGTGCGCGTGCAGCGCGACGTGGACGAGCTGCTGCGGGTGCCCGAGGGCGCTCGTGAGGTCTCCCGCGAGCTGCTGCCCGCGATCGAGCGCGGTCTCACGCAGCTCGGCGGCACGCTGTCGAAGGCGATCACGGCGGAGCGCCAGGGCGGCTCGGTGGCCAAGCGGGCGCGCGAGGAGCTGGCCGAGCAGGTCACCACGCTGTTCCTCCAGCACGCCGAGCTGGCGGTGACGGTCCGCGACTTCTACGCCTACCTCGGCCAGGTCGTGACCAGGCACAACCTGGAGCCGGACGAGATCTCCGGCTTCCGCAACCTGCTCGTCGAGTACATCCAGATGGTCGTCGAGGACGTGCTCCGGCACACCCCGACCATCGCGGACTCGCTGAAGGCCCTGGCGCGCGGGCGGAGTGAGCTGCTGCGGCTGCTCGGCCCGAACGACCAGCTCGGCGGCGCTGTCGAGCGCGCGCGGGGCCGGTCGCGGACGGACTGGCAGGAGCTGACGGACTGGTTCGTGGACCGCCCGGGGCGGCCCAGCCAGGTCACGGCGCTGCGCGAGGCCACTGCGCGCGCGATCGGCTCGTTGCTGGCCAGCGTCAAGCGCGCGACGGCCGGTGGCGGACTGCTGCCGGGCAGGCGCTCGGAGCTGCTGGAGCTGGCGTCCTGGTTCGACAAGGCTGAGCCCACCGAGGCGCATTCGATCTACGCGGCGGCTTTTGGGCTGTACTCCTCGCGGCACCTCCTGCCAGCACCGGAGCACGACGGCGACGACGAGCACACGCCTTGGCGCGACGGCCCGGTGGTGGACGTGACCGTGAGCGTTCGGAGTCGTGGTGACCGTGGTGCCCGCGGTCGCGCGTCGCGCATCCTGGACGACCCGTTCACCCAGGAAACCCTTCTGGCAGAAGCGCGAAAGGCCGATCAGCGGCGCGCTGCGGCGGTCTTCGAACTCGCGGCGGCGGCACCGAAGCTGGAGGAGACGGAGCTGTCCTCGGACGCGCTCGGCGTCTTCTGCGAGCTGTTGACGCTGGCCATGGCACAGCGCGAGCGCGACACCGACCAGGGCTCGGCGGCCGATCCCGTGCGCGGGTTGCGCCTGACGCTCCAGCCCACCGAGGAGGAGCCGACCCGCATCAAGACGGTGAGCGGAGTCCTCACGCTGCACGGCGCGCGAGTCGCCCTCACCACCGAACAGCCCGAGGTGCGCTCCTCATGAGTACTGCGACCAGACAACGAGGCTCTGCGGCAGCCGTCGCGGTGCTCGACGGGCTGTCGGACATCGACGCGGCGAACGTCGTGCGCTGCGCCCGAACTCTGCTCCGCCGCCCACTGTTGCGAGTGGACAGTCACGACGGCGACCTCCTCCCGCTGGTCTTCCGGCATCGAGTCGCCTTGCAGGAGTTGTTCTCGTCGCTGCTGGGCTATCGCCTTGTGGTGCAACGGAAATTCGCTCGCCTGTACAAGTCGGGCCCCGGCCCGCAGGTCACGCGCGGCGAGCAGTCACTGACCCCGCGCGGCTACGCCTACCTCGCGCTGAGCATGGCCGCGCTGATCGGTGTCGGCCGCCAGGTGCTGCTGTCGCGGCTCGTCGCCGAGGTCCGCGCGGCGGCCGTGGAGGCCGGGATCGAGGTCTCCGACGGCCTTCCCGACCGTCGAGCTTTGACCGCCGCACTCCGCCACCTCGTCGCGCTCGGCGTGATCACCGAGACCGAGGGTTCGGTGGCGCCGTGGACCGGCGAGGCGCCGAGCGAAGCGTTGATCACCGTGGACACCGATCTGCTCGGGCACCTGCTCGCCGGGCCGATCGGCGAGGTCGAGACGCCGGAGGAGCTGATCACCGCGTCGGCGGTCACCGGCATGGTCGGCGGGGAGCGCGGTGTCGAGCACGCGGTGCGGCGCAGGCTCGTCGAAGACCCCGTTGTGCTGCACGCAGACCTGCCGGAGGCGCAGCGGGTTTGGTTGCAGCGCAACCACAAGCGCGAGTCGCTGTTGCTGGAGCGCTGTTTCGGGCTGGTCGCCGAAGTCCGCCTCGAAGGCGTCGCGGTGACCGATCCCGAGGAGTACCTGACCGACCTCGGCTTCCCCGGCATGGGCACGGTCGCCCGCGTGGCGCTGCTGTCCCTGCCCGAGCTTCTGACACAGGAAGAAGAACCTCGCGCGGACGGCCGCACCGAGGTGAGCAGGCTGCGCGTGCGCGAGGTCTGCGCCGAACTGGTCGAGTCCTACCCGTCCGCGTGGTCCAAGCAGGCCACCGAGGACGTGGACGAGCTGGTCGACGGCGTCCTGGAGCTGCTGGCGGCGCTCAGCCTGGCCGTGCAGCAGGACGAGGGCACGTGGCTGCTCAGTCCGGCCGCGCACCGCTGGGTCCCCGACCCCGACGCCTCCCCTGGCCGGGAGAGCGTCGAAGAAACCCCCGAACCCGTTGTCCAGACGCCAAGCTGGTCGCTTTTTGATGAGGAGAGCACGTGAACCGCTGGCGGCTCAACCGTGGTGGCATCGTCAACATCTGGCAGTACGCCGAGCAGGAGTTCGACTTCTCCGGCGGCCGGGTGATCTTCCAGGGCACCAACGGTTCCGGCAAGTCCCGGACGCTGGAGCTGCTGCTGCCGCTGTGCCTGGACGGCGAGCTGCGGCAGATGGGCTCCAAGGGCTTCGACACGGTCAGCATCCGGCGCCTGATGCTCGACGACTACACCGGCGGCCCCAACCGGATCGGCTACGCCTGGGTGGAGCTGGAGCGCGGGGAGGGCGAGTACCTGACCTGCGGCATCGGCGTGAAGGCGTCGAAGACCTCGCAGCAGGTCACCGACTCGTGGCGCTTCATCACCTCCGCGCGCGTCGGCCGCAACCTGCAACTCGTTGGCGCGGAACGGGTTCCGCTCGGCCCGGCGCAGCTGCGCGAGGTGATCGGCGCGGACTGCGTGCTGGAGGAGGCGTCCTTCCGCGCGAAGATCGCCGAGACCGTGTACGGCGTGCCCGCCGACCGCTACTCCGACCTGCTGCACCTCCAGCGGACGCTGCGCAACCCCGACGTCGGCCTGAAGGTGCTGGAGGGCCAGCTCGAACAGATCCTCTCCGATGCGTTGCCGCCGTTGGAGACCGCGCTGATCGAGCGGCTGGCGACCTCCTTCGACGACCTGGAGTCGATCCGGGAGAACATCGTCCGGCTGAGCACCGCGGACTCCGCGCTCGGCACCTTCCTCAACTCCTACTCCGGCTACGCGCTGACCGAGGTCCGCAAGGCCGCTGAGCAGGCCGAAGCCGCGCAGCGCAAGCTCACCTCGCTGCTGTCCGAGCTGAACCGCCTGGAGCGCAGGAAGATCTCCTCCGCCGAGGACCGCTCCGAGGCCGAGGCCAAGGTCGCCGAGCTGGAGGAGACCGAGAGCGAGCTCGAAGTCCGCATCGAGGCGCTGAAGGCGCTGCCCGCCTACCAGGGGCTGCGCGATCTCCAGGACCGCGAGCGGCTGGTCGCGACCTCGCGCAAGGGTGCGGAGAGCGCGCTTGAGGTCGCGAATCGTCAACGCGCGCAAGAGGATCGCGCCGTGGACGCCGTGCTGGGCAGCCTGGAGCGCCTGGAGCGGGACACCGCAGCGGCCGGTGGGCTCGCCGAGCAGGCGGGTCAGCTGCTGGCGTCGGCGGGCCTGGAGCGCACGCTGACCGTGCAGGCGCCCGAGGCTCCGCCCGCGACCGTCGAGGTCGTCACGGCGCGCGTTCGAGCGAAGCCGGACCCCGACGCTGAGGCGCTGCCGATCGAGCGCAGGGAACTGCCTTCGCTGAGCCCGGACGCGTTGCTGACGGGGCTGCGCGAAGCCGGTGAGCGCGCTGAGGAGGCCGCAGCCGTCGTGCGGCAACGGAGTGCGCTCACACTGACGCTGCACCAGCGCGCCATGGAGTCTGACCGCGCGCGGGACCGCGTGGAGCAGCTGCACCGCACGGCCCGGGACGCGATGATCGCGGCGACCGAGTCCGCTGGGCGGCGCAACGAAGCCGGTCAGCGGGTCGAGGTGGCCGCGCAGGACTGGTCCGAGGCCGCACAGCGGTGGTCCCAGGACGGCCCTCTGTCCACTTTGGACATCACCGAGCTTCCGCACCTGCCGCGCCCCGAACTGCTCGTCGCGGAGAGCGCGGCCGGGCGCCGGGCGGCGCAGGAGATCCGCAAGTGGGCGGGTCCGCACCTGCACACCGCGAGCCAGCAGGTGCTCAACGCCGAACAGCGGCTGAGCGAACTGCGCGGCTCGATCGGCGAGCGCGACACCGAACTTCGCGGCCTGCGCCAAGGCCAGGAGCCGGTGCCGCCGCGAAGCACGCTGACCGAGCGCGATTCCGGTGCCGGCGCGGAGTTCTACCGCCTGGTCGACTTCCGCCAGGTCCTCTCCCCCGCCGAGCGCGCGGGCCTCGAAGCCGCCTTGCAGTCCAGCGGATTGCTCGCCGCGTGGGTGCACGCCGACGGTCGGATCGCGGGCGCGGGCGAGGCGGATGTCATTGCCAGTCCTGGAGAACAGCTCCCCGGCCGTACCCTCGCAGAGGTACTGACGCCCGCGCCGGAGCCGGGTTGCCCGGTGCCGACCGAGATGATCGAGCGCCTGCTGGAGTCGGTGTCGATCGAGCCCTCTGGCACCGCCGCGACAGCGGTGTCCACGGACGGAACCTGGCGCGCGGGAACGCTTTCCGGCTCCTGGCAGAAGGAAGCCGCGGAGTACCTGGGCGCAGGAGCCCGCAAGGCCGCGCAGGGCAGGCGAATCGCCGAGCTGGAGGAAGAGCTCGACCAGCTCCGGGGACTGCGTGCCGAAGCTCAGCAGGCCGTGGAAACCGCGCGCCAGCACGTGAAGGCGTGGGAAAAGCACCTCGCGGCCTTCCCCGACGACGGCGACCTGATCACCGCGCACGCGCGGCTGGCCAGCGCGCAGGAGGCGTCGGCGGAGGCCGAGCAGCGCGCGCGGGCTCTGCGCGAGCAGCACCAGGAAGCCGATCTCCGTTGGCAGGCAACGAGAACTGAGCTGACGCAGGCCGCGACCGAGGCGGGACTCTCCGACGAGACCGCCGCGCTGGAGCAGGCTTACCGAGCAGCCGAGCAGGCGCGCGGAACCGTTGAGCAGCTTCGGGAATCGCTGGTCGAGCGGTGCGCGGGCACGGTGAACCAGCTGGCCGACGCGCTGCACAACCACCACGCCGCGCTCAGCGACCGCGAGGAGGCCGAGGCCGAGGCGGAGCTGCGCTGCACCGAGTACGGCGAGCAGGCCAGGGCGCTCGAAGAGCTGACCAGCTCGATCGGCGGTGAGGCGCAGCAGATCGCCGCGCAGCTGACCGAGGTCGAGCGCGAGCACCGCCAGGCGCGCAAGGACCTCCCGGCCGCGCGCGAGCGGGTGATCGCGGTGCGCGAGGAGGCCACGAAGGTCGAGACGCTGCTGGAAACCAAACAGCAGCAACGATCCGGCGTCGAAGCGGAGCGCGAGCGCTCCAACGAGGCGTTCCGCGCGCTGCTCACCGCGCCGGGTGTGTGGGCCGCCGCGCTGCCCGATGCCGAAGAGCCGTCGCTGGAGGACTTGAGCGCCGCGTTCGAGGCGCTGCGCGAAGCCCCGGACAAGCGGCCGGTCAGCGAAGGCACCGTGATCGGCAAGCTCCAGGCGCTCCAGTCGTCTTTGGCCGGCAGCCACAACATCACCGCCGAGACCGTCGCTGACGTGCTCACCGTGACCGTGACCTCCGAGGAGGGCCCGCGCCCGGTCGCCGACGCGGCGGCGCGCGTGGCGTCCAAGCTCGGGGAGCAGCGCGGCTACCTCGGCGAGCGCTACCAGGACATCTTCTCCGACTACCTGATGCGCGACCTCGCGGAGCGGCTGCGCACGCAGATCGGTGTCGCCGAAGACCTGTGCAAGAGGATGAACGAGGTGCTCGACCAGGCGCGCTCCAGCCAGGGCGTGCACGTGCAACTCGAATGGCGTCCGTCGGCGGCTCTCGACCCCGACACCAAGGACGCGCTGGAGCTGGTCCGCACCCCGTTCGCCGACCGCGACCAGGAGCAGGACGCGTTGCTGCGCAGGGCTTTCACCGAGCGCATCGAGTCCGAGCGGGACGCGCACTCCAGTGGCTACGCGGAGATCTTGGCTCGGGCGCTGGACTACCGCACCTGGTACTCCTTCACCGTGCGGGTCCGCGACAACGGTCCGGACAGCAAGCCGCGCGTGCGTCGGCTTCGCCAGCTGTCTTCGGGCGAAACGCGCCTCGTGTCCTATGTGACCCTTTTCGCCGCCGCTGCGTCTTTCTACGACGCGGTTGGCACGGACCCGGGAGAGGGCGCGCTGGCACCGCTTCGCCTTGTGTTGCTGGACGAGGCTTTCGAGCGGCTGGACGATCCGACGATCGCCAGGATGCTGGGGCTGCTGGTCGACCTGGACATGGACTGGATCATCACCTGGCCCAGCGGTTGGGGCGTTTCTCCGAAGATCCCTCGCATGCACATCTTCGACGTGCTGCGGCCGAAGAACGGCGGCGGTGTCGCGTGCACGCACACCACCTGGGACGGGAGTTCGCTCGACCGCGAGGACGTGTGATTTCACAAAAACCGTGAAACAGAGGGTTCTTTCGGAGGGTTAGCGGCGGTGCGCCGTTCGGCTTAACGTCGTTTCAAGCTTTACCCCCTGCGGAAGGACAGACCATGTCCCGTGTCCCGATCCTGGGCATAGCCGTCGCGCTCGCCGTCACCGGCGCGCTGCTGGCGCAGAACACCGGAACCGTGCCGGTCGCGCAGACCGACGCGCAGACCCAGGTGGCCCAACAGCCACAGGAGCAGTACGTCTACCGCGTGAAGCAGGCGGTCAAGGACTCCGAGCGGCTGCTCGGCCTCGGCTCCGACGTGCTGGAGGAGCGCGACGGGGACGACCTGTTCGTGCTCGGCGACAAGGCCGAGGGCGAGCGCATCCGCGCTGCCGGCTTCGCCACGACGGTCGAGTCCGTGATGCCCGCGCCGAAGTGGGCGCCGCCGAAGGCCCAGCGCGACGCCGGTCCGATCACGCGCGCCGACGCGGACGAGACCTTCTACGGCGGCTACCGCACGGTGCGCGCCCAGCACGCGCACCTGGACAAGGTCGCGACGGACTTCCCCGCGCTGGGCAGCCTGGTGACCTACGGGCAGTCGTGGCGCAAGTCCACCGGCAAGGGCGGCTACGACCTGCGTGCGATCTGCCTGACCAAGAAGAACGCGGGCGACTGCGAGCAGAAGCCGAACTCCGCCAAGCCGCGCTTCTTCCTGATGGCGCAGATCCACGCCCGCGAGATCACCACCGGTGACATGGCGTGGCGCTGGATCGACCACCTGACGGCGAACTACGGCAAGGACGCCGAAGTCACCAAGCTGATGGACTCCACCGAGATGTGGGTCGTGCCGATCACCAACCCGGACGGCGTGGAGATCGTGCAGCAGGGCGGGAACTCGCCGAAGCTGCACCGCAAGAACGGCAACGACTCCAACGGCGCGTCGTGCGGCTGGGGCGGGCAGATCGGCGTCGACCTGAACCGCAACTCCAACACGCACTTCGGCGGCAGCGGCACCTCCACCGACCCGTGCAGCGAGATCTACCGCGGCCCCGGCGCGTCCTCCGAGGTGGAGACGAAGGCGCTGGAGGGTCTGCTCGGCAAGATCTTCCCGGACACCCGCGGCGACGGTGACAGCACCGCGGCGTCGGCGGACACCAAGGGCATGATGATCACCCTGCACAGCTACACCAACGGGATCATCTTCCCGTGGAGCCACAAGTCGGGCGCCAAGACCGGCAACGACGCCAAGCTCCGCGCGATGGCCAAGGACATGGCGGGCATCACCGGCTACACCTACGGCACCGCGCCCGAGGTCGTCGGCTACGCGGCCTCCGGCGGCACCGACGACTGGGTGTACGACAAGCTCGGCGTCCCCGGCTACACCTTCGAGATCGGCGCGCGCTCCGGTGCGTGCAGCGGCTTCCTGCCGCAGTACTCCTGCCAGGACAGCACGCACTGGCCGAAGATCAAGCCCGCGCTGATGTACGCGGCGGGCAAGGCCGCGGCCCCGTACAAGTAGGCAGGTCTGTCCCCTGTGGACTGACTTCTGGTTCGTCGTCGGCGCGTCGGGTTCTCCCGGCGCGCCGACGCGCTTCCCCGAAATGATCTTCTGGTAACACGTACGGGGACAGGGGAGGCCAGGTGCTCGTGAATCGTGCGCGGCGCGTCGTCGCGCGTCACCCGCTCGCGCTGGACGTGCTGGCGCCCGTGCTGCTCACCGCGATCGGCGTCCCGATGACCGCGGCGAAGTACGGCATGGCGGCGCTGCCGTGGATCTTCCAGTTCGTCCTGGTGTTGCCGCTGCTGTGGTGGCGCAAGGCCCCGGTCGCCGTCTTCGCGACGCTCGTCGTGCTCGTGGGCTCGCAGTGGGCGCTCGGTGTCAGCGTCGTCGGCGAGCTGGCGGTCTACTTCGCGTACTACAGCGTCATGCTGCGCCGCCCCGCTCGCGAGGCTTACGCGGCGACCGCGGTGGTCGTCGTCGGGATTCTGGTGCAGTCGCTCTTCGGCGTCGTTGTCCCACGTTTCGTGGGCATCCCCCCGGTGGGCATGGCCACGATGGCTGGGCTGATCGGGCTGACCCTGCGCAACCAGCGCGCGTACCGGGCTTCGACGCGCGAGCGCGAAGCGCGCCAGGCCGAGCTCGCCGTTGCGGCCGAGCGGACCCGCATCGCGCGGGAGATCCACGACATCGTCGCGCACAGCCTCGGCGTGATGATCTCCCTCGCCGATGGCGCGACGAGCGTGGCGCGCGTCGACCCGCAGAAGGCGCTCGGCGCGATGGAAGCCGTGTCCAGCACCGGTCGCGGCGCGCTCGGCGAGCTCCGGCGGGTGCTCGGCGTGCTGCGCGCGGAGCACCAGCTGGACGAGCATTTCCCGCAGCCCGGGATCTCCACGCTCGGCGAGCTGGTGGAGCAGACGCGGGCGGCGGGCCTGCCCGTGACCTACGCGCTGGAGGGTCACCCCGACCGCATGCCCGCGAGCGCTCAGGTGGCGGTGTACCGCATCGTCCAGGAGGCGCTGACCAACACCATGAAGCACGCCGATGGCTGTTCGGCGGTGCGCGTGGAGGTCCGGCTCGACGACTCCGGCGCCGAGGTCGTCGTGTCCGACACCGGCGGCGTCGATCTCGCTCCGCGCCAGCCCGGCAGCGGTCACGGCCTGGTCGGCATGCGCGAACGCGTCGCCGTGTTCGGCGGCTCGTTCTCCGCCGGGCCCCGCGAGAACGGTGGTTGGCTCACCACCGCCCGCGTCCCCGTGCTCCGCGAGCCCTAGAGAAAGCTCGGCGCGACGCTCACCTGGACTCCGTCGAGTTCGCGGACGAAGTCGGCTCCGAAGGCCGATGAGGGCGTGTGCGCTCCAGGCCGCACGACGCCGGATTCCAGGCGGTGCACCGCGCGCACGACCGCGTCGGCCGTCATCGGGTACGGCCCTGGCCCGGTCAGCGTGGCCGAGACCGTCTCTCCGTCAGCGCCCGTGACGCGCCCCCACAGCTCGGAACGACTGCGCCCCAACGTCTTCTCCGAAGGACCTGGCACGAACCGCTCCACCAGCGCGCTCGCGATCTGTTGTGCCATAGGGAGTTTCAGCATCGCGGTGCCCAGATCCTGTGCGAGCGCGGGCATCTTCGGCACGCGGAAGTACGTCGCGATCTCCTCGATCCCCGTCGAGCGGTGCGCCGTCACCAGGTCGCCCCACGGGATCGGCATCGCCGACGCGGTCCCCGACGGGAACGGCACCTCGACGTGGTGTCCCGAGCGGATGCGCCGCAGTCCGCCCGCCGCGCGCACGAACGTGCCCTGCCCCGCCGAGCCGATCGCCGACTTCAGCGTGCCCGGGCTCGCGCCTCCGGTGATCGACAACGCCAGCTCCAGCCGCCGTGCTCCCGGCATCTCCGCCGCCAGCAGCGCCGCCAGGCAGTCCGTCGGCACCACGTCGAACCCGCTGCCCGGCAACAGCACGATCCCCGCGTCCGCCGCCGCTCCGTGGTAGCCGAAGACGTCTTCGAAGACCGCGATCTCACCCGTGACGTCCAGGTAGTTCGTCCGCGCGTCCACGCACGCCGCCACCATCGGCACCGCCGTCGCCGTGAACGGCCCCGCGCAGTGCGCCACCGTGTCCACCCGGCTCAACGCCGCGCGCGTCGCTGCTTCGTCCGCCAAGTCGAAGATCCGGTACGGCAGGTCCAGCTCCGCCGCCAACGGCGCCACCCGCTCACGCGAACGCCCCGCCAGCGTCGGCCGCTCTCCGCGCTCCACCGCCAGCTTCGCGACGAGGCGACCCGTGTACCCGTTGGCGCCGTACAGCATCCACGTCATGGCCCCACAATGCCGCCCACGCCCCCGAACCGCCAACACCCCACCTCGCCGCCGCTCACGCCGAAGTCCCCCACCACCTCCGCGTCACTCCGCCCCCGCTCCGCGCCTGGCGCTCCGACGTACCCAATGTGACATTTGTTTCGCCAGACGTAACCAATGCCGCATTGGTTTCACCCCGCCACGGGTCTGGTGGGTTGGGGCACTTGAAGCGCGGTGAGCCTCAGGGGTCAGAACGGGCCGCGCGCCGCAATCGGGCCTTGGCCGGATCGCTCGGCTGCTTCGTCGTGCGGTGCGCTTTGCCCGGCACCACGCCCGTCGGCTCGGCGTGCCGGACGAACAGCGTCACCGTCACCCGATCGCTGAAACCGTTGCGCTGCATCAAGGTCGCCGAGGCCACGTTGCTCGCCTCCACGTCCGTCACGATGCGCGTCGCCCCCTCCGCGAACAGCGCCCCGCAGCACGCGTCGAGCAGCTTCCCCGCCAGGCCCTGCCCCTGGTGCGCCGGATCGACCGCGATCCACTCCAGGTAGCCCCAGTCCTCGCGCTCGTCGTAGGACATCGAGCCGAGCACGAAGCCGACGACGTCGTCGTCGCTCTCCGCCACCCAGCACGCGAGCGGCTGCGCGTCGAGGTGAACGGCCACGCTCGACAGCGACCACGACGTGTAGGGCATCGCCGTGACATCGAAGACTCTGTTGCCCAGGGCCAGGACTCCGGCCAGATGGTCCAGGCGCATCAGCACGAGGTGGACCACGATCTCACTTCCCCTGTTTCCGGTTGCCCAGAAACCTACCCCGGCGGCGACGGCCCCGCCGTAGACGGCGCAGATCGCGATTCGACATCCAAGAACATCTCAAAAGGCACTTGTCCTCCGAAAAGGTGGTCACACGAAGAACGGGAAACACATCGACCCACCCCAGCGAAGAAGTAGACAATTCAACATTTTCTTCGAGGGGGTCGCGATGAACAAGGCGATGAAGATCGGCGGAGGCGTGCTCGCGGGGCTGCTGCTGATCGGAATGGGATCGGCCATCGGAAAGCAGAACCAGGAGCCCGTCGCGGCACCGACGACCTCGGTCACGACGTACACGCAGACGCAGACCCAGTACGTCACCGTCACCCCGACGACCACTCAGCCTCCTGTCACCACAACGGAAGCACCGGCGCAGCAGAAGACGTGGGGGCCGGGCACCTACAAGGTCGGCGAGGACATCGACGCGGGCACCTACGTCTCCGAAGGCGGGACGATGTGCTACTGGGGACGAATGCGCAACGATTCCGAAGAACTCGGCTCGATCATCGCGAACGACATCAGCCAGGGAAAGGCCCGATTCACCACCAAAAAGGGTGAGTACGTCAAGATCTCGGGCTGCACGTTCACCAAGCAGTGACCAAACAAAGACGCGGCCCGTGACAACACGGGCCGCGTCGGTGAATCCGGTGGGCGCAGTAGGTTTCGAACCTACGACCACTCGCGTGTAAAGCGAGTGCTCTACCACTGAGCTATGCGCCCCGAACCCGCGACGGCCCAGAAGAGCCGCCGCGAGCGAGAGTACTAGGCGGTGACAACGGCCTTGACGGCCTGCTTCCAGCCGGACTGGTCGCGGGCCTCGCCGGGCGCGTTGACCTCGGCGAAGCGGACGACGCCCTGCTTGTCGATCAGGAACGTGCCGCGCACCGCGAAACCGGCGCCCTCGTTGAACACGCCGTAGGCCTTGGCGACCTCGCCGTGCGGCCAGAAGTCCGACAGCAGCGGGAAGGTGTAGCCCTCCTTCTCCGCCCACGCCTTCAGCGAGAACGGGGTGTCCACGGACACGCCGAGGACCTGCACGTCGTCGTTCTGGTAGTCGGCGAGCTCGTCGCGCACCTGGCACAGCTCGCCGGTGCAGATCCCGCTGAAAGCGAACGGGTAGAAGACGAGCAGGACGTTCTTCGCACCGCGGAACGAGGACAGGCTGACCTGCTCCTTGTTCACGTCGGGCAGCGTGAAGTCCGGGGCCTCGGTACCGACCTCAAGCGACATCTCGGGCACTCTCCAGGGTCTAGGCTGCGCGCTCTACTGCTACGTGCAGCCTAGACCCCGGCGGAGATCCGTCTCAGCGCTTGGGCTTGACCGAGCGCGAGGTGACCAGGCGGGTGCCCAGCCAGTCCTCGGCCGCGCTGATGTTCGAGGTCTGCGAGAGCCCGGCCGTGCGCGCCGCCTCCGCGATGTCGGCGGGCTCGACGTGGCCGTCCCTGCCCTGCTTCGGTGTGAGCAGCCAGATCACGCCCTCGTCTGCCAGGGGGCTCATCGCGTCGACCAGATCGTCGGTGAGGTCGCCGTCGTCCTCTCGCCACCACAGCAACACGACATCGACCACCTCCTGCGCGTCCTCGTCGAGCAGCTCGCTCCCGCAACGCTCCTCGACGGCGGCCCTGAGGTCGTCGTCGACGTCCTCGTCCCAGCCGAACTCCTGGACGACAGTGCTCGGTTCGATCCCGAGCTTCTCGGCGACGCCGACCTTGCCGGCGTCTTCCGCGGCGACCACGGCTTCTCACTCCTCCAACTACGCCGAGGCGGCGACCCCTGGTGGACCGCCGCTCCTCGATGTGAAATCGGTCGCGGTTAGCGAACACTGGAGATGCCCGGTTCCGCAACCGCCCACACCGGGACACGCCGTAACGGTTGTGCACAGGCATGCCTCGATCGGTTGATTGACAGTTACCGACGAGTAGCACTCCCACGCGTGCGCGCACACGCGAGCGTGGGGGAGGATGGGCGGGTAACCACCAGGATCGAGTGAACACACGAGCAGCAGGCGAGGAGAACCCTTGGCCCCGCACAACACCGGCGCCCCCGGCGTGGGCGCCCCCGAGCGGGTGCGCGTCATCCGCGACGGACTGGCCGCACACCTCCCGGACATCGACCCGGAGGAGACCGCCGAGTGGCTTGAGTCCTTCGACTCAGTCCTCGAAGGCGCAGGTCAGCAGCGTGCGCGGTACCTGATGCTGCGCCTGCTGGAGCGGGCGCGGGAGAACCACGTCGGCATCCCGTCGCTGACCAGCACCGACTACGTCAACACCATCCCGACCGAGCGCGAGCCCTGGTTCCCCGGTGACGAGGAGACCGAGCGGCGCTACCGGGCGTGGATCCGCTGGAACGCCGCGATCATGGTGCACCGCGCGCAGCGCCCCGGCGTCGGCGTCGGCGGGCACATCTCCACCTACGGGTCGTCGGCCGCGCTCTACGAGGTCGGCTTCAACTGGTTCTTCCGTGGCAAGGATCACCCGGGTGGCGGCGACCAGATCTTCATCCAGGGTCACGCCTCCCCCGGCATCTACGCCAGGGCGTTCCTGGAGGGCCGCCTGTCCGCGGAGCAGCTGGACGGCTTCCGGCAGGAGTACTCCCACGGCGGGGCGGGCCACGGGCTGCCGTCCTACCCGCACCCGCGGCTGATGCAGGACTTCTGGGAGTTCCCGACGGTGTCCATGGGCCTGGGCCCGATGAACGCCATCTACCAGGCGCGGTTCAACCGCTACCTGCACAACCGGGGCATCAAGGACACCTCGCAGCAGCGGGTGTGGGCCTTCCTCGGCGACGGCGAGATGGACGAGCCGGAGTCGCGCGGCCTGGTGCACGTCGCGGCGGCCGAGGGCCTGGACAACCTGACCTTCGTGATCAACTGCAACCTGCAGCGGCTCGACGGTCCGGTGCGCGGCAACGGCAAGATCATCCAGGAGCTGGAGTCGTTCTTCCGCGGCGCGGGCTGGAACGTCATCAAGGTGATCTGGGGCCGCGAGTGGGACTCGCTGCTGCACGCCGACAAGCAGGGCGCGCTGGTCAACCTGATGAACAGCACCCCGGACGGCGACTACCAGACCTACAAGGCCAACGACGGCGCCTACGTGCGCGAGCACTTCTTCGGGCGCGACCCGCGCACCAAGGAGCTGGCGCTGCCGCTGAGCGATGAGGAGATCTGGAACCTCAAGCGCGGCGGCCACGACTACCGCAAGGTCTACGCGGCCTACAAGGCGGCCACCGAGGGCAACGGCCAGCCCACGGTGATCCTGGCGAAGACGATCAAGGGCTACGGGCTCGGCCCGCAGTTCGAGGCGCGCAACGCCACGCACCAGATGAAGAAGCTCAACGACCTCAAGCTCTTCCGCGACCTCCAGCGCATCCCGATCACCGACGAGGAGCTGGAGCGCGACCCGTACCTGCCGCCGTACTACCACCCCGGCAACGACGCCCCGGAGATCCAGTACCTCCAGGAGCGCCGCCGCCAGCTGGGCGGGTACTCGCCGGAGCGCCGGGTCAAGAGCACGCCGCTGGTGCTGCCCGGCGACAAGGTCTACGACGTGCTCAAGCGCGGTTCGGGCAAGCAGGAGGTCGCCACCACGATGGCGTTCGTCCGGCTGCTCAAGGACCTGGCCAAGGACCCGGAGATCGGCCACCGCCTGGTGCCGATCATCCCGGACGAGGCGCGGACCTTCGGCGTGGACTCGATGTTCCCCACGCAGAAGATCTACAACCCGAACGGCCAGCTCTACACCTCGGTCGACGCCAAGCTGATGCTGTCCTACAAGGAGAGCGAGCAGGGCCAGATCCTGCACGAGGGCATCAACGAGGCCGGTTCGGTCGCGTCGTTCACGGCGGCGGGCACCTCCTACGCCACGCACGGCGAGCCGATGATCCCGATCTACATCTTCTACTCGATGTTCGGGTTCCAGCGGACCGGCGACGCGTTCTGGGCCGCAGCGGACCAGATGGCGCGCGGCTTCGTGCTGGGCGCCACCGCGGGTCGCACCACGCTGACCGGTGAGGGCCTCCAGCACAACGACGGCCACTCGATCCTGTTGGCGCACACCAACCCCGCGGTCATCGCCTACGACCCGGCGTGGTCGTTCGAGGTGGCGCACATCGTCAAGGACGGTCTCCGCCGGATGTACGGCGAGAACGCCGAGTCCGTCATGTACTACCTGACGATCTACAACGACCCCTACGTGCAGCTGGCCGAGCCGGAGAACCTGGACGTGGACGGCCTGCTGAAGGGCCTCTACAAGTTCCGCGACGCGCCCGAGGGCTCCGGCCCCAAGGCGCAGGTGCTCACCTCCGGTGTGGCGATGCCGTGGGCCCTCAAGGCGCAGGAGCTGCTCAACGAGGAGTGGGGTGTGCAGGCCGACGTCTGGTCCGCGACCTCCTGGTCGGAGCTGCGCCGCGAGGCCGTGGAGATCGACAAGCAGAACCTGCTGCAGCCCGACGTGCCGCCGCGCGTGCCGTACGTGAGCCGCGTGCTCGCGGACGCGCCCGGCCCCGTCGTCGCGGTGTCGGACTGGATGCGCGCGGTCCCGGACCTGATCCGGCCGTACGTGTCCAGTGACATGGTCACCCTCGGCACCGACGGTTTCGGGTTCTCCGACACCCGCCCGGCGGCCCGTCGCCACTTCCTGGTGGACGCCGAGTCGATCGTGGTCGCCACGCTGGCCGCACTGGCCAAGCGCGGTGAGGTCGAGCAGTCGAAGGTCGTCGAGGCGGCGCGCAAGTACCGCATCGACGACGTCCAGGCAGCGGGTCCGCAGACCTCGGACTCCGGCGTCGCCTGACGTTCGCACGCACGCGAAGGCGCCCCACCGATCGGTGGGGCGCCTTTTCGTTGCCAGCTCAGCGGATCAGGGCCTGGGCGGGGATGGTGAGGAAGTCGGCGAACTCGGAGTCGAGCACCAGGCGCGCGAAGAGCTCTTCGGCCTCGGCGAAGCGCTCCGACACGTAGGCCTTGTCGCCCAGCTCGGCGCGCATGGCGGCGCGCTGTTCGGACAGCAGCGAGTGGATCAGCTCAGGCGTCACGCGCCGCCCGTCGCTGAGGCGCACGGCGTAGCGCAGCCACTGCCACAACTGGGATCGCGAGATCTCCGCCGTGGCCGCGTCCTCCATCAGGTTGTCGATGGCCGCAGCACCCGTGCCGCGCAGCCACGAAGCCACATAACGCACTCCGACGCTGAGGTTGGTGCGCACACCGGCCTCGGTGACGCGGCCCGGCGTCGCGGCGATATCGAGCAACCGCGAGGCGTCGGCGCGCAGCCGGGGGCGCTTCGCGAGCTGGTTGGGCTCGTCGCCGAGCACGGGGTCGAACACCGTGCGGCACACTCGCACGAGGTCGGGGTGGGCGACCCACGAGCCGTCGTAGCCCAGCGCCGCCTCGCGCTGCTTGTCCTCGTGCACCTTGGCCAGCGCCTGCGAGGTGACCTCGGAGTCCCTCCGATTGGGGATGAACGCGGCCATGCCACCGATCGCGTGCGCGCCCCTGCGGTGGCACGTGGCGACGAGCAGTTCGGCGTAGGCGCTCATGAACGGAGCCGTCATGCCGACCGCGGCGCGGTCCGGGAGCACGAACTTCTCGCCCGCGTCGCGGAAGTTCTTGATCACGCTGAACAGGTAGTCCCACCGGCCCGCGTTGAGCCCGGACGCGTGCTCGCGCAGCTCGTAGAGGATCTCCTCCATCTCGAACGCGGCGGTGATCGTCTCGATCAGCACGGTCGCGCGGATGGTCCCGTGCGCGATGCCGAGCGATTCCTGCGCGTGCGCGAAGACCTGGTTCCACAGCCGCGCTTCGTAGTGGTTCTCCATCTTCGGCAGGTAGAAGTACGGCCCGCTGTCACGGCGCAGCAGCTCGTGCGCGTTGTGGAAGAAGTACAGGCCGAAGTCCACCAGCGCGCCCACGGCGGGGCGGCCGTCGACGAGCAGGTTCGGCTCGTCGAGGTGCCAGCCGCGCGGGCGGACGACGATCGCGGGCAGCGGGACGCGGTCGCCGCGCAGCCGGTACTCCTTGCCGCCCGGCGCCCGGTAGCTGATCTTCCTGCGCACCGCGTCGGCCAGGTTGACCTGCCCGGAGATCACGTTCTCCCAGTGCGGGGTGTTGGCGTCCTCCAGATCGGCCAGCCACACCCGCGCCCCGGAGTTGAGCGCGTTGATGGTCATCTTCCGCTCGGTCGGCCCGGTGATCTCCACCCGTCGGTCGACCAGGTCGGCGGGCGCGGGCGCCACCTTCCAGGACGCGGAGCGCAGTGAGGCCGTCTCGGAGGGGAAGTCGAGGCTGCCGGTCCGGCCGATCTCCGCGCGCCGCTCGGCCCGCTGGGCGAGCAGTCGGTCTCGGATCGGCCGGAACCGGCGGTTCAGGTCTGCGACGAAGGCGAGCGCCTGCGGGGTGAGGATCTCCTCAGCGCGCTCGACCGAACGGCCTAAAACCTGAGTGTCTGCCATGTCTCCATGATGCCCGGACCTTCAAGCCCCAGAAACACGGCGAGATGACCGTTGCGGCACAAGCACATCAGCAGGTGCTCACGCGCTCGGCGGTGGTGATCTTGTACTGGCCCTTCGCGTCGAGCAGCAGCGGGATCAGTCCGCGAGCCTGTTGCGCCAGTGGCACGAAGCGCCCGCCGCCCGTCGGCCAGCTGTGCACGTCGTGCAGCTCCAACTTCTGCCGGACCTGGTCGAACTGCGCGGTGGTGAGCCGGTATCCGCACGGCGGCTGGTTGAGCACTTCCTCCGGCTTCGGCGCCTGGTTGTCCGCTCCGCCGAAGTACACCGGCTTGCGCTTCAAGGGCTCCAGAGTGCGGCTGAAGGTCGTGGCCAGCTCGATCTGCACACGGCGCTCGCGCGCCATCTTCAGCGTGCTGTCCACCGAGACCAGGTGCGAGTGCACGCGGCGACGCGCGTTGAGCGCCGGATCGGCCTTCTCGGCGGCGTTCTTCGGGTCCACGGCCGATTCGAGCAGCATGCCCACGGCGTGCTTGAGCCCGGAGGTGTTGCGCAGGATGCGTTCCTGGCCGTCACCCGCGGTCTGCTTGATCGGAGCGCCGGTGTTGGGGTCGGTCCAGATGCCGTAGACACCGCTCGTGTGCCCGGCGTCCTCCACCGCGACCTTGGCGTAGTCGCGCGACAGCTTCTCCGACTCGTCGTGCACGCGGTCGGCGACGTTGAGGTTGCGCGGCCACAACCACGTCACGTCCTTCTCGTAGTACGGCGGCGTGGTGCTGTACTCGTGCAGGTCGTGGACGATATCGGGCTTGTAGTCCTTGAAGACCTTCGCCGTCGCGCGCGCCTCCGGGGTCTCCAGCGCGATGTGGTCGCGGTTGATGTCCACACCGTTCGCGTTGCCCCTGGTGTCCGCGACGCGGCCGTCGGGGTTGGCGGTCGGCACGAACAACACCGTGGTGGCGCGCAGCATCCGGACGATCTCGGCGTCCCGGGAGAACGCGAGGTCGCGGATGCGACTCAGGCAGCCCTCGCGCCCGGCGGGCTCGTCACCGTGCTGCGAGCAGATGAACAGCACGACGGAGCCCGCCGCGACCGCCGGTGCGGGCCGAGGACCCGGCTCGGCGATCTGCACGAGCTGGATCGGGCGGCCCTGCACGGTCGAGCCGATCTGGCCGATCTTGACGCGGCGCGAGCCCGCCGCGACCTTCCCGAGGAAGGCGGCTTCTTCGGGCAAGGTCGTCCACGCCTTGCCGTTGGACGCTTCGAAGGGCGTCTTCAAGGCAGGAGCGGCAGCGGCGGCGGGCACGGCGAGCGAGGCGCCGAGGCCGACGACGAGCGCGGCAGCGGCGGTCATCCGGCGAAAAGTCACGAAATGGACTCTCACGCGCGGCTTCAAGCAGGTCAAGCACCTTTCAGAGCAGTGTCGGCCGCTCGGTGGCGGTCAGCCGTTCGCAGCCAGTCGAGCAGGCCGCGCACCACGAGCACCGAGAACACGATGTACACGGCGGCGGAGAAGTACAGGCCCGAAGCGAACTGCAACGGCACTCCGACCGCGTCGACGGCCAGCCACACCAACCAGAACTCCACGAGGCCCCTGCCCTGCGCGGCGAACGCGACCACCGTGCCGACGAAGATCCACGCGTCCGGCCACGGCGCCCACGACGCGTCCAGCGCTTTCAGGATGAGCGCGACCCCGACGGTGCCCACGACCATCGCACCGAGCAGCGCGAGCCGTTCGACGCCGGTCGCCTTGCGCACCACGACGCCGTACACCGGGTCCTGCTTGCGCGACCACGCCCACCAGCCGTAGAGCGAGATCGCGAAGATGACCACCTGCCGCGTCGCGAGGCCCCCGAGATCAGCGGAGATGTAGACCGCGAACAGCAACACGGTCGCGCCCACCTGCACAGGCCAGGTCCACAGCGTGCGGCGCTGGGCGAGGAACACCACCGCGAGCGCGCACAGCTGACCGAACAGCTCGGCGTAGGAGATCTTCTGCCCGAACAGCGTGAGGCCCTCTGTGACCAGCACGTCCACCGCGTTCTCCTCTCCCCTGCGGTCCCGGGGCGGCACAACGCGGCAGACGGCGTGCGGGCAGCGCACACCGTCAACACGCGCGTGCGCTGCCTACCATCCGGACTTTCACCGTCGGCCCTGGACTTGCACCAGGTCAACCGCTAGCTGGCTGCCAGCGGGTCGCGGGCTTCGGGGTCTCCCCCGTCACCGCCGGTTCGGACTTCCACCGACCCCGGTAGCGCACGACTTCTTCGTGACTGAGCTTCTCAGTGACTCAGTCCAACAGTCTCGCGCACCGGGGCTATTCCTCAGCAGTGACTTCCGACGCCCTTATGCGTCCTTGGGCGGCTGCTGGTCGCCGTACGGCGGAGGGGTGCCGGGCGGCATGGTGCCACCGGGCGCTCCGGGCATCGGGGTTCCGGCGGCCGGGGTGGGCATGTCCTGCATGGCGGTCGTGGTGCGCGGGGTGCTCGCCTCGGTCTGGAGCCGGTCCAGCCAGCCCTCCCACCGCTGCTGCATCGGCCGGATCAGACCACCGCCGACACCGACGACGAGGATGCCGCCGACCGTGGCCAGGACGGTGATCAGCACCGGCAGGGTCACCGTGGTCGCGATGCCCAGCTGGTTGAGCGCGGCGATCACGCCGAGCGCCAGCACGAACACGTAGGCGAGCGTGCTCAGCGGGCGGGTGAAGGGGCGCGGCCCGAGCGCGGAGGTGAGCAGGTCGCGCAGCACCCTGGCGATCGCCGCGGCGACGAGCACGAGCACGATCGCGACGACGATCCTCGGCAGGTAGGCGATGACGTCGTTGAGCAGCAGGCTCACCGAGTTGCCCGGCCCGAACGCGCCGAAGGCCAGCTGCAGCGCGATCAGCAGCACGAAGTAGTAGACGAGCTTGACGATCAGCTCGCCCACGTCCAGCCGGGAGCGGGCCAGCACGTGGCCGATGCCCGCCTTCTCCACCAGCCTGCCGAACCCGGCCTTGCCGAGCACCAGACCGACCACTTTGGACAGTCCTTTGGCGATCAGCCAGCCGACCAGCAGCACCAGCAGGAAGCCCAGCAGCTTGGGCAGGAAGGTGGCGATCATCGACCACGCGTCGGCGAGGCCACTGCGCAGTTCGGCTCCCATGGTTCCTCCTGGGATCGAGGCGGTTGTCCGCCCCGGGTGTGCTCCCCGCCCCGCTCCCGGCAAACCGGCGGCGGCGACATTAGCTCGATCGGGTCAGAGAACTGGCCCCCGCGCCGTCGTCCGTCCAGAGTGGACACACCGGTGGGGACCGGGGACCCCGAAACCGCTCGGCGCACGCGCCGAGCGGTTTCGGCGTTCCGGGGCCGGTCCCCCGCACCAGCCCGTCGCACCAGTCCGTCACACCTGGCGTCGCGCCGGTCGGCGACGTGCGATCGTGTAGCCCATGACCGCATCCGCCGACGACGTGCCGCCGCTGCGAGGGATGTCCTCCAGCACCCTGCGCACCCTGGAACGCGCGTCCGGCGGGCTGGCCTCCTCCAGCATCGGCGAGATGGACCAGCTGCTGCCCTGGTTCCGCAGGCTGCCGGCCGACCAGCGGGCCAGCGTGCTGCTGGTGATCCAGACCGGCGCGGCCAACTTCGTGGAGTGGCTGCGCGACCCGACCCAGGCGATCCGGCTCACCGCAGAGGCTTTTCGCGCCGCTCCCAAGGACTTCTCCCGCTGGGTGAGCCTGCGCCAGACCGTGGAACTGGTCCGGATCGCGATCAACATCCTGGAGCGCGAACTGCCCGTGCTCGCCGAGGACGACGTCGAGCGGGCGGTGCTCACCGAGGCGGTGCTGCGCTACGGCAGGGAGATCGCCTTCGCGGCGGCCACCTCCTACGCCGCCGCGGCCGAGGCGCGCGGCGCGTGGGACGCCCGCCTCGAAGCGCTGATGGTCGACGGCATCGTCCGCGGCGACGCCGAGGAGTCGCTGCTCTCGCGCGCGGCCGCGCTCGGCTGGGACCCGGCCGCCGAGGCCACCGTGCTGGTCGGCGCCTCCCCCTCCGACGACCCGCCCGCCGTGGTCTACGAGGTGCGCAGCCGCGCGGCGCGGATAGGGCGTCCGGTGCTGTTGAGCGTGCAGGGCTCCCGCCTGGTCGTGGTGCTCGCCGGTCCGGTGGACAGCCCGTCCGGGCACGAGGTGCTGACCAGGATGGCCGACGCCTTCGACAAGGGACCCGTCGTCGCCGGTCCCACCGTCGCCGCGCTTGCCGATGCCTACCGCAGCGCGGCCGACGCGCTCTCCGGCCTGCGCGCCGTGGTGGCGTGGCCGGACGCGCCGCGCCCCGTGCGCTCGACGGACCTGCTGCCGGAGCGCGCGCTCGCCGGTGATCCCGAGGCGGAGCGCCAGATGATCGACAAGGTGGTCCGGCCGCTGGTGGACGTCGGCGGCTCGCTGCTGGAGACCGTCGAGGCCTACCTGGAGGTCGGCGGAGTGCTGGAGAGCTGCGCGAAGCGGCTGTTCGTGCACCCCAACACCGTGCGGTACCGCCTGCGCCGCGTCACCGAGCTGACCGGCTACACCGCTTCCGACCCGCGTGACGGCCTGGTGCTGCGGATGTCGCTCGCCGTCGGCAGGCTCGCCCGTGCCCGCGGTCACTGGTGACGGTCACAGCTGACTGTCTTTTCGTGTGCATTCAACAAACGCCCTGCCCTTCGGGCACAACACTGTGACGCAGCTAGCACGTCCGCCGGGGGTTAATCGCGGGTGAACGCTCCCGCATGCTGGGCGTCGTGGGGTGGGCAAACCCGCGCGGCACGCGACCCTTTGTAGACACCCCACAGAATCGGTGGCCGTACTTCGTCAGTGACGGCATCCCGGCCGAGGACGCTGACCGTGTTCAGTGAGCACGTGATCGCGCTGCTCGCCCCAGGACAGGGCTCCCAGTCGCCCGGCATGCTCACTCCGTGGATGGAGTTGGACGGCGCCGAGCGGCGGCTGGCGCGGTGGTCGGAGACGATCGGGCTGGACCTGGTCCGGCTCGGCACCACCGCGAGCGCTGACGAGATCAAGGACACCGCCGTCACGCAGCCCCTCGTGGTGGCGCTGTCGGTGCTGGTGTTCGAGGAGTTGGCCCGCCGGGTCGAGGTTCCCACCGACGTCCCGGTGGCCGGCCACTCGGTCGGTGAGCTCGCCGCCGCCGCGGTGAGCGGCGTGCTCACCGCCGACGAGGCCGTCGAACTGGCTGCCGTGCGCGGTGCCGAGATGGCCGCGGCGTGCGCGCTGGAGCCGACCGGGATGAGCGCGGTGCTCGGCGGGGACGAGGACGAGGTGCTGTCGCGGCTGGCGGAGCTGGGCCTGGACCCGGCCAACCGCAACGCCAAGGGCCAGGTCGTGGCCGCCGGATCGGTTGCCATGCTGGAGAAGCTGACCGCTGAGCCGCCCGCGTCCGCGCGCATCCGCTCGCTGGCCGTCGCCGGCGCCTTCCACACCCGCTTCATGGCGCCCGCCGAGCAGGCCCTCGGCAAGCGCGTCACCAGCATCACCCCGGCCGCGCCGGTGCGCCCGCTGCTGTCCAACGCCGAGGGCGCGGTCGTCTCCGACGGCGACGACGCCCTGCGCAGGCTGGTCGCCCAGGTGACGCTGCCGGTGCGCTGGGACGCCTGCATGGCGACGCTGGCCGCGCGCGGCGTGACCACCGTGATCGAGCTGCCGCCGGCGGGCACCCTGGTCAACCTGGTGAAGCGCGAGCTGCCGCAGGTCGACCGCCTCCCCCTGAAGAGCCCCGCGGACCTGGACAAGGCCGCCGAACTGATCGTTGGTGCCGTGTGAGCGAGTCCCGACCGCTGATCCAGCTGCCCGCAGGCTCGCGCGGCAGCAGGCTGCTGGGCTTCGGCTCCGCGCAGGGCGATCGCGTCGTCACCAACGACGACATGGCCAAGGTCATCGAGACCTCCGACGAGTGGATCCGCTCCCGCGTCGGCATCGCCGAGCGCAGGCTGGCCACCGAGGAGCAGTCGCTGCACGTGCTGGCCACCGAGGCGGGCAGGGCGGCGCTGGCCGACTCCGGTATCTCACCGTCCGATGTGGACACCGTGATCGTGGCGACCTGCACGATGTCCGTGCCGATCCCCAACGTCGCCGCCCGGGTCGCCGACGCGCTCGGCATCACCGGCGCGGGCGCCTTCGACGTCAACGCCGCGTGCGCGGGCTTCTGCTACGCGCTGGGCAACGCGACCGATCTGATCCGCTCCGGCACCGCACGGCACGTGCTGGTGATCGGCGCGGAGCGCTTCTCCAACTGGGTGGACTGGGAGGACCGGTCGACCGCGATCATCTTCGCCGACGGCGCGGGCGCCGCGGTGGTCGGTCCCGCCGACGAGCCCGCGATCGGCCCGGTCTCCTGGACCAGCCGGGGTGACCTGTCGAGCACGATCGGCATCACCGAGCGCAACTTCGTCTTCCAGGAGGGCCAGTCGGTCTTCCGCTGGGCGACCACCGAGGTGTGGCCGACCGCGGAGCGCGCCTGCGAGCGGGCCGGGGTCAAGCTCTCCGACATCGACGCGCTCATCCCGCACCAGGCCAACCTGCGCATCATCGAGACCATCGCGCGGAGCCTGCGCGGGCGCGGCGCGCGCGAGGACATGAAGGTCGCCAGGGACATCGTGCACAGCGGCAACACCTCGGCGGCCTCGATCCCGATCGCCATCGACCACATGCGCAGGGCCGGGGAGCTGTCCTCGGGCGAGGTGCTGCTGCTGGTCGGCTTCGGCGCGGGCCTGGTCTCGGCCGGCCAGGTCGTCATCTGCCCCTGACGGGGGCGAAACCAAGAACTCCGGGAGCGCGGCTCCGCTCTTCCGGTCGGTGGGAAGTCAAGAGAGGAACACGCACGTGGCGAGCAACGAAGAGATCCTGCAGGGCCTGTCCGAGATCGTCGAAGAGGTCGCGGGTGTCGACCAGGACGACGTCAAGCTGGAGAAGTCCTTCGTGGACGACCTGGACATCGACTCGCTGTCCATGGTCGAGGTCGCGGTGCAGGCCGAGGACAAGTTCGGCGTGAAGATCCCGGACGACGAGCTGGTCAACCTGAAGACCGTCGGCGACGCGGTGAACTACATCGCCTCGAACGCATGAGTTTGACCGACGTGGTCGTCACCGGCATCGGGGCGACGACCCCGCTGGGCGGTGACGCGAAGTCCACCTGGGACGGACTGGTCGCCGGCCGCAGCGGCGTGACCAAGATGCAGGGCGACTGGGCCGAGCGGTTCGAGCTCGACGTGCGCATCGCCGCGCACCTCGCGGTCGAGCCGACAGAGGTCCTGCCCCGCGTGGAGGCGCGGCGTCTCGACCGCTGTGAGCAGGTGGCGCTCGTCGCCGCCCGCGAGGCCTGGGCCGACGCCGGTCGGCCCGAGATCGATCCCGAGCGGCTCGCCGTCGTGGTGGGCACCGGGATCGGCGGGGCGCTGACCATCCTGCACCAGGACGACCTCCTGGAGCAGTACGGCAAGCGCAAGGTCTCACCGCTCACGGTGCCGATGCTGATGCCCAACGGCCCGGCCGCCTGGGTCGGTCTCGACCTCGGTTCCCGCGGCGGGGTGCACGCGCCGGTCTCGGCGTGCGCCTCCGGCGCGGAGGCCATGGCCTGGGCGTGGCGGATGCTGCGCTCCGGCGAGGTCGACATCGTCGTCGCCGGGGGCGCGGAGGCGTGCATCACCAGCCTCCCGGTCGCCGGGTTCAGCCAGATGCGGGCCATGAGCACGCGCAACGACGAGCCCGAGCGCGCCTCGCGGCCCTTCGACGCCGGACGCGACGGGTTCGTGCTCGGCGAGGGCGCCGGCCTGCTGGTGCTGGAGCGCGAGGACCACGCCAAGGCACGCGGCGCCCGCGTCTACGCGAAGCTCGCCGGTGTCGGCACCAGCGCCGACGCGCACCACATCACCGCGCCCGACCCCGAGGGCAAGGGCGCGGCGAGGGCCATCACCAAGGCGCTGACCACGGGCGGGCTCTCTCCCGCCGACATCGGTCACGTCAACGCGCACGCCACGTCCACCCCGGTCGGGGACGTCGCCGAGGCGATGGCCATCCAGAGCTCCGTCGGCTCGCACCCGGTCGTCACCGCTCCGAAGTCCGCGCTCGGCCACCTGCTCGGCGGCTCCGGCGCGGTGGAGTCCATGGCGACCGTGCTCTCGCTGTACCACGGCGTGGTCCCGCCCACCCTGAACCTGGAGAACGTCGACCCCCGCGTGGAGCTGGACATCGTGGCCGGAGAGGCCCGCGACATCAAGCTCGACGCCGCCGTCAACGACTCCTTCGGCTTCGGCGGGCACAACGTCGCACTCGCCTTCACCAAGGCGTAGGCACCACCCTCCGCGACCCGGTGAGCCTCCACGCTCACCGGGTCGTTCCTTTGTCCGCACTAGCCGTCGCCCCGCTCGCGCCGTCGTCGAAGCCCTGAAGGACCCCTTCAGGTACCTCAACTCCCCGAATGACCCTTTCAGTGCGTTGAAGTACCTGAACGACCCGTTCAGTGCGTTCAACGCACCAAACGAGGCGTTGGTGTGCAGCCCACGTCGAGGCGCGCGGGGGAACTTCGGTGGCTGGCCAGCACTTCGTCTCGGGCACCGACGCCTCGCCCCCGCCGCAGCACTCCCTCGCTCAGCCGCCGGGTTGTACCCGATGTGGCATTTGTTTCGTCAGACGTAACCAATGCCGCATTGGTTACGTCCGGACCGCGGGCGCGCGGAGGTTTGGGGCGGTTTGAGACACGTGGAGCGGGGATTCGAGGGTCTTGATTGAAGACGCGGGAACCCGGCGGCTGCCGGAGAGCGGCGGGAGCGGAGCGAGGTGACGGAGAGCTGCGTTCTCGGAGAGCCAGTGGAGCTGCGCGGAGAACCGGCGGGGGGGGGGAGTCAGCAGCGGGCGGTGCGGGCGCTGTTGTACAGGCCGTGGTTGATCTTCCAGTTGCCGTTCTCGGGCACGAGGGGGTAGACGACGCGCCACTGGACGCAGCTCGCGCGCATCTCGGGTGGGGCCTTGCTGGGGTCCTGCACGCTGACGAGGGTCAGCATGACGCGCAGCGCGCCACCGGGGGCGACGTCCACGCGGTGCACGTAGATGGTGCCGTCCTGTGTGGACTCGTACTCGGCGCGCCACTTGGCGAGGGACATCTCCTGCACGCGAGCCTGGACGACGGTGGTCTTCCAGACCTCGTAGTCACCGCGGTTGATGGCGCTGAAGTGGCGCTGCAACAGCTCGCGGATCTCCTCGGCGTGCGGGTGGCCCGCCGCGTCCTTGGTGAGCTGGACGGTGTCGGGCCCCGGCTGGTTCACGGGGTTGCGCGAGGTGGTCTCGGGCAGCACGACGGCGGGCACCACGGGTGTCTCGACGCGGGCGGACAGCTCGCGGACCCCGAGCCCGACCCCCACCGCGAACACGGCAGCCACCAACACCACCGGAAGCAACCAGCGTTGCCCGGCGCGCTTCGACGTCCTCACCGGCACCACGGCACCAGCGTGCCACAACCGCCGCGTAGCCCGGCTCAGCCCACCCGGTGCAGCCAGGTCACCGGAGCGCCGTCGCCGGCTCTGCGGAACGGTTCGAGGGCGTCGTCCCACGCGGAGCCGACGAGCTCGGAGACGCGGTGCGCGATGGCCTCGACGCCGCGGTTGCCGACGAGGGAGCGCAGCTGGTCCTCGTTGACCACGATGTCGCCGTTGGCGCTGGTGCGCGCACGCCACAGGCCGAGCCCGGGCGCGTAGCAGAAGCGTTCGCCGTCCACTCCGGGACTGGGTTCCTCGGTGACCTCGAAGCGCAGCATCGGCCACGCGCGCAGCGCTGAGGAGAGCTTGCCTCCCGTGCCGGCGTCGCCGGTCCAGGAGCACTCCGTACGGAGCTGCCCCGGCGCCGCGGGCTGTGCTGTCCACTTCAGGTCAGCGCGGACGCCCAGGGTGCCCGAAATCGCCCACTCGACGTGCGGACAGACCGCTGACGGCGATGAGTGGACGTACACGACCCCACTGGTGATGCCCCGGTTGCTCACTGCTGACCTCCGCTGCTGACGAGGGACGTCTTCCCCTACGCCCTGTCAGTGCTCCAGCAGGTGATCTTCCGGCGATCACATGGCGTCATTTTGCCCCTAACCGCGGTGGTGCGCCATAAGAACCAATGCGGCGACATCCACCCGAGACCTTCGACGCGAACGGAGTACCGCCTCCACGACACCGCCTGCGACGATCGGCCACCGACCGCGCACCGTGATCGGATGGCCGCGGTCACCGGTCGGGGTGACCGAGGCTACCGTGTGTGCCGCGAAGAGTCTCCCCGAAGTTCGTCGTGTGCAGGAGGTGGGCCGTGCGGCTGGTTCGGCTCGGTGGTGAGCCGACCAAGGTCGGTGCCGACGTGCGAGCTGCCCTGGCCGCGTGGGGCGACGGCACCTCGGTGCTCGGCGGTGTCGCGCTGCTCGGAGTCACCCCGCCCGGCTGCACGCGACCGCTGGACGCGCTGATCCTCTTACCGCGCGTGGTGCTCGTGGTGGTCGGGATCGACCTGCCGAGCCCGGCGCTGCGCGTGGAAGCTCCGTTGCAGGGGCAGTGGAAGGTCGACGGCTGGCCGCTGACCCGCCACGACGGCGCGAGCAGTCCGGCCGACGAGGCGCTGGCGGCGACGCGGGCGGTCTCCGCGCGGTTGCAGGAGGTCCGGGCCGAGCCGCTGCCGGTGTGCACGGTGATCGCGGTGGGGCCGTACGTCGAACGGGTCATCCAGCCCACTTCGGACATCCATCGCGGAGTCCGCGTGCTGCACCCGAAACCGTCCACTCTGCTCAGCGCCGTGCGCGAGCTGGCGACCAGCGACCGCCCGTGCACCGCCGAGCAGGCGTGCAAGGTGCTCGCGGGCCTGCACGAGGAAACGGGCAAGATGCACTCGGGCGATCTGATCGCCGAGGGTTTCCCGAACGCGGTCACCGCGGACCTCGCCAGCGCCAGCACCGCGCTCATCCCCCGCTACCGGGATGTCGCTGACACGGTTCAGGTTTCCTTGCCGCCCAAGCGGAAACGTGGGCCGGTGCTCATCGGGGCGCTGCTGCTCGCCGTGGTGGCGCTCGTGGTCGTGCTGATCAGCGCCGGCGGCGGCGGAGAGCAGCCCGCCGCGCAGCCCCCGGCTCCGACCAGCACACGGTCCACTGTGGACGATCTGGACTTCACGCCGAGGGGCAACGAGAAGGCCACGAACTGCGCGCGCGAGTCCTACGGGGACGTTCAGACGTGGTTCGACGCGCACCCGTGCGCGGGGCTGATCCGGACGCTGTTCGAGGTCACGGAGCCGCGCAGGGCCGCCGTGTCGATCGCGGTGGTGAGCTTCGCCGACGCCGAGGACGCCGAGGACTTCCAGAAGCTCGCCGACACCCCGGGCACCGGCGCGGTCAGCGACCTGGTGACATCGGGCAAGGGCTGGACCAACGGGCCGAACTCCTTCGAGGGAGCCGCGTTCGCGTCCTCGCGCGACACCAAGCGCGTCCGCGTCGTCCAGGCGGTGTGGATCGGCGCACCGTCCACTCCGGACGACGTGTCGCTGCGCGGGATCGCCGCGCGGGCGTTGCGGTTGCCGCTACCGGGCTGATCGACGGCGGCGCCGCACGACGAACACGGCGGCGAGCACCAGCGCGATCACTCCGATCACCGCGAGGTCGGGAACGGACTGCGCGAGACCGCGAACCCAGACTTCGAGCGAGAACTCCGTGTCCACGTCGAGGAGTCCGCTCAAGCCAGCGGTGCCCTCGGTGAACACGAACAGCAGGCCGATCGCGATGAACAGCAGGCCGGAGATCAAGGTCGTGCTGTGCACGCGCAGCGGACCGAGCTTCACCTCGCGGCCACGCAGCCACGCCCGCTGGCCGAGCTTCAGGCGCTCCCACAACAACGCCAGCGCGAACAGCGGCAGCACCATGCCGAGCCCGTAGACCGCGAGCAGCACTCCGCCGTACACGGGATCTCCGCCCGCGGCGGCGACGGTGAGGACCGCGCCGAGGATCGGGCCGGAGCAGAAGCCCGCCAAGCCGTACACGGCACCGAGCGCGAAGACGGACGCGGCCGAGCCGACCGTGATGCGCGCGGCGGCTTCCTGAGCGCGCCGCGAACCGAAGCCCTTGCCCAGGATCTGTGCTGTGCCAAGGACGATCAGCACGATGCCGGAGATGAGCGTGACCGTGGAGCGGTGCTGGGTGAACAGCGCGCCGAGCGCCGCCGAGGCCACGCCGAGCGGGACGAGCGTGGTGATCAGTCCACAGTAGAACACCGAGGTGCGGGCGAGCAGGCGCTTCGGGTTCTCGAAGGCATAGGCGAAGAAAGCGGGCAGCAGCAACGCCGAACACGGGCTCGCCAGCGCGAGCACCCCGCCGAGCAGCGCGCCGAGGTAGCCGACCTCCGAGCTCATCGCTGGTTCTTGAGGCGCTCGATCGCCGCGACGAACTCCTCGAGCGGGCGGGCACCGACCATCGGCCGTCCATTGAGGACGAACGCGGGCGTTCCGCTCACACCGAGCCTGCGGCCCTCGTCGATGTCGGCCTTGATCTCCTCGGCGATCTTCGGGTCGGCCAGGTCGGCCTCGAAGCGCTTGAGGTCGGCGACGCCGACGCGCTTGGCGATCTCGACCAGGCGCTCGCGCGGGAAGGACGCCCTGCCCTGGCGCGGGGCCTCGGCGAAGGCGAGCTCGTGATACGGCCAGAACTTGCCCTGGCGCCCGGCGGCGCGGGCGGCGAGCGCGGCGTACTCGGACTCCTCGCCGAACATCGGGTAGTCGCGCCACTCGATGCGCAGCACGCCGGTGTCGACGTAGCGGCGGATCAGCTCGGGCTTGGTGTCAGTGGCGAACTTCACGCAGTACGGGCAGCGGTAGTCGGCGAACTCGACGAGCACGACCGGCGCGTCGACCTTGCCCATCGCGTAGGGGTCACCGGCCTTGCGGCGGCCGACGGAGACGTCGATGTTGCCCGTCGTGCCGTCGTCGACGGCGGGAGCGCTCGACTGGGAGGCCGACGGCGGCGCTGCGACGGGCTTCTCGCCCCCGCCCCTGCCGGTCGAGACGAAGACCAGGGCCACGAGAGCGACCACCACCAGAGCGGGGACCAGCCAGCGGCTCACCGGAATGCGCTGGTCGGGCTTGGAGGCGGTGAAGTCCTGCTGCTGCTCGCTCACCCGTTCACCGTACCGACGCGCCTCCGGGGGTGGGGTAGGCCCCACCCCGAGCTTGGGGCGGGCCGCCGTGCAGGTCGGAGGTCTGCCAGATCCGTTTCGGGCGCTCCCGTCGTCAGCCTGGGTAGAGCGGTTCGGCGAACGTGAGGGGACGGACATGATGAAACGCAACCCGGTGATCGACGCCGTGCGCGTCGGATCGGTGGCGCTGGTCGTGTTCGCCCACTGGTTCGGCGCGCACGTCGGCGTGGAGAACGGCGCGGTGCGCGTGGGGATCGGCGTCAGCGGACCCGTGGTGTGGGCGCTCACCTGGGTTCTGCAGGTGATGCCGCTGGTGTTCTTCGCTGGCGGCTACGCGAACTCGGCCGGGGTCGACGCGGCGCGGGCGCGCGGGGAGTCCTTCCTGGCGAAGCGCGCGATGGCCCTGATGATCCCGGCCATCCCGCTGATCGCGTTGTTCTCGGCGGCGAGCACGGCGGGCGGCGCGCTCGGCCTCCAGCCGGTCGCGACGGTCGGCCACCAGATGATGAAACCCTTGTGGTTCTTGGCGATCTACCTCGTCGTTGTCGCGCTCGCGCCGCTGATGGTGCGGCTGCACGACAGGTTCGGCCTGGCCGTGCCGCTCGCCATGACGGCCGTTGTGTCTACTGTGGACTTCATCCGGTTCTCCACCGTGGGCCTGGTCGCGGACATCGGCATCGGCGGCGACGTCAACTTCCTGTTCGTCTGGCTGACCGCGCACCAGTTCGGAATCGCCTGCGCACGAGGCTCTTTCGCGAAGCTCACGCGACCGTGGCTGTACGTACTCGTCCTCGCCGCAGTCGGTGCGATGGTGACGATGGTGTTCGCCGGGCCGTACCCGCCGAGCATGCTGGGCCTGCCGGGTGTTCCCGTCTCCAACCTGTCCCCGCCGACGCTGGCGATGATCGTGCTGGCGTTCGCGCAGGTGTGCGTGTTCCTGCTGATCGAGCCGTGGGCCACGCGCAAGCTGTCCGGCGTCCGGGCTCAGCGGTTCCTCAAGCGCACCAACCCTCTCGCCATGTCGGTGTACCTGTGGCACCTGCCCGCCGGAGCGATGCTGCTCGGATTCGCTTTGCTGGCGCCGGAGATCCTGCTGCCCTCACCCGGGCTCGGCTGGTGGCTCAGCAGGCCGTTGTGGCTCGCGGTCAGCACGATCGCGCTGATCGGCGTGCTGCGCGTGGTCCGGCGCGTTGACCGCGCACTGCCCACTGTGGACTCGCGCTGGCCGCTCGCGGGCATGCTGATCTGCGCCTATGGCGTCCGCGAAGGCACCCGCCACGGTCTCGACCTGACCAACCCGCACGCTTCGCACGCCGTGCTCGCGATGACGATCGGTGTGGCCGTGCTGCTGGTGGAGGCTCAGCGGTCGGGCAGTCGCCTCGGTTCCGCGTGGGAGCGCAGCGCGGGAGCGACCGGGCGGCCGTCGAGCAGCCCGCCCACGCTCCCCGCGTCCAGCGCCTTGCGGTAGACCTCCAGTGCGGCGCGGACGGCGTTGACCGTGTGCTCCACGTCGGCGTCGGTGTGCGCGGCGGAGATCACGAAGGACTGGCCGAGCACGCCGTGCCGCAGCAGCTCCTGGAGGAACAGCGTGCGGAACTCCTGCGAGGGCTTGCCTTCGGCGTCGGCCGTGGTGAACACCAGGCACGACGGCCTGCCGAGGACGGAGACCGCCGAGGAGGTCCCCATCTCGCGGGAGAGCTCGTTGACCGCGTTGGCCAGCACGGCGCCCCGCCGCTCCATCGCGCCGACCGGATCGGTCTCGCGGTAGGCGCGAACGACAGCGCGGAAAGCCGCCAGCGAAGCCGTTTCCGGGCCGTGCGTGGTGGAGAGCAGGAAGACCCGCGCAGCGTCGGTGCGCAGCCCGCCCAGCTCCATCAGCTCCCGCTTGCCCGCCAGCGCTGCGATCGGGAAGCCGTTGCCCATCGCCTTGCCCCAGCAGGAGAGGTCCGGGCGCACGCCGTAGACCTGTTGCGCCCCACCGGCCGACCAGCGGAAGCCGGTGATCATCTCGTCGAAGACCAGCACCGCGCCCTCGCGGTCGCAGATCTCGCGCACGCCTTCGAGGAAGCCGGGTTCGGGCTCGCGCAGCGCGGTGGCGGCTTCGAGGAACACCGCCGCGATCTGTCCACTGTGGACCTCGAAGAGCGCGCGCAGCGAATCCAGGTCGTTGTAGCGGAAGGACACCGTCAGCTCGCGCGTGGACTCCGGGATGCCCGCGTTCATGCCCGCGGTGCCGATGAACCAGTCGTCGACGGAGAAGAAGGGCTGGTCGGCGCAGATCGCGACCTTGTCCCGCCCGGTCGCCGCGCGGGCCAGCCGCAGCGCCGCGGTGGTGGCGTCGGAGCCGTTCTTGGCGAACTTCACCATGTCCGCGCCCGGCACCCCGGCCAGGAAGTCCTCGGCGGCGGCGAGTTCGAACGCGGTCGGCCTGGTGAAGTTGATCCCGTTGGCCATGGCCTCGCGGACGGCGGCGAGCACCGGCTCGTAGCCGTGCCCCAGCGTCACCGCGCGCAGCCCCATGCCGTACTCGACGAAGCGGTTGCCGTCGACGTCCCAGACGTGCGCGCCGCTGCCGCGCTCCAGGACCGGTGTCATGTGCTCGGGGTACTGGTCGGAGGCGCGCGCGTAGGTGTGCGCCCCGCCGGGGACCAGCTCGTGCAACCGCGCCTGCATGCTCGCCGAGCGGGCGAAGGTGTTGTGCTGGTTCACAGCCAGTCCACGTCCTCGGGCAGAAGCGACCACAACTCGTGGTCAAGCAACTTACCGCCGACGTGCATGTGCTCGCGCAGCACGCCCTCCTTGCGAAAACCGTTGCGCGCCAGCACGAGCTTCGCCGCGCGGTTGCCGATGCCGACCGGGGCGACGATCCGCCGCAGCCCGACCTCGGAGAAGGCGTGCCGCACCATGAGCCTCAGCGACCGCCGCGCCACGCTGGACCCGTGGAAGTCCGAAGCCACCCAGGCGCCCAGCTCGGCGGTTCCGTGCCCCCGGTCGACCCGGTCCAGCACCATCTCACCGCCGAAGCGCCCGTCCACCTCGATCACCATCGGCACCAGGTGCCCCTTGCGCGCGGTGCGCGAGACCGACCACACGCGCTCCTGCCAGCGCGCCGCGGCGGAGCGCTCGGTCCACGGCTGCTCACTGCTCGGCCACCACGGCTCCAGCAGGGCCTGGTCGGCGCGGACGACGCGCGCCCACTCCTCGGCGTCCTCCGCGCGCGGCGGGCGCAGCCGCAGGCGCCTGCCCTGGTCCAACTCGGGGCCGAGCACCGCGGGCCAGCCGGGGTGGTCGGGGCGGAGCCTGCGGGCGACGGCACCCACGAGCGAGCGCGCCCTCACCGCGGTCGACCAACTGTGCACATAGGACTTCCTCGAGACCGGAATGTGTTGTTGTACAAAGACGGTGCTGACGTTCACCCCATCGGCGAGGGCGGCAAGATAGTTACATGCGAACGGACATCCCGACCGTGCCGATCCTCGGTGTGCGCGTCGCCAAGCTGACCGAGCAGGCGGCCCTCGCCGAAGTCAAGCGGCTGTTCGAGGGACCATCGGCCTCGGTCGTCGCCTACGCCAACGCGCACTCGCTGAACGTTGCCTGCGCGAACGCCCGGTACCGGCGGGTGCTGGAGGACGCGGCGCTGGTGCTCAACGACGGTTCCGGCCTGGCCATCGCGGCGAAGCTGCTGGGCGATGCCTTCCCGGCCAATCTCAACGGGACCGACTTCACCCCGAAGATCCTGCGCGAGGCGGCCGATCGCGGTGTCTCGGTGTACCTGCTCGGCGGCGAGGCCGGGATCGCGGATGCGGCCGGGGAGAAGCTGGCCGCGGCGATCCCCGGGCTGAAGATCGCGGGGGCGGAGCACGGGTTCTCGCAGGACGTGGAGGCCGTCGTCGGGCGCGTCCGGGCCAGCGGCGCCGAGGTCCTGGTGGTGGCGATGGGAAACCCGGCGCAGGAACTGTGGCTGGACCGCTACCTCACCGCGACCGGCGCCAGGTTGGGTGTTGCCGTGGGCGCCTTCCTGGACTTCACCGCGGGCAAGGTCGAGCGAGCTCCCGCGTGGATGCGCCGCGCCGGGATCGAGTGGCTCTACCGGCTCTCGCGGGAACCCCGTCGGCTGTTCCAGCGCTACGTCGTGGGCAACCCGCTGTTCCTGGGCCGGGTTCTGGCGCAGCGGCTCGGACTTCGGCCTCGGAGGGGCGCGTGAAGATCTGCTTTGTGACCACGTATCCGTTGGGCAATCGCGCGCTCGGCGGCAGCGGCTGGGTGGACCGGCGCCTGCTCGCGGTGCTGCGCGCGGAGCACGACGTCGACGTGGTGTGCGTGACCGGCGACGAGGGCAGCTGGACCGAGGAGGGCGTTCCGTGCCACTCCGCGGGCTCGGTGCCGTTGGAGGTGCGCGGAGACCGCGCTCGGCTGCTTCGCGTCGCGGCGGGCATGCTGACCAGCCCTGAGCCTTACCTGGCCAGGAAGTTCACCGTTTTCCCAGGATGGCGGCGGGCAGCGGCCCTGCTGCGGGAACGCGCCGTGGGCCGTCAGGTGATCACCAGCGGTTGGCCCGGCCTCCTGCTCGCCGAGGCGGCCGGAGTGCCCGTGGCCTCGCACATCGCGCACAACGTGGAGGCGACGATCGCGGCGGAGCACTCTCCGCGCCCGCTTCGCCTGCTGGGCGAGACCTGGCGCCTCCCGCGCGCCGAACGACGGCTGCTTTCCTTGCCGGACAAGGTCTTCGCCCTGTCGCGCACTGACGCCTACGTGCTGCGCGGCTGGGGTATCGGTGCTTCGCACCTGCCGCTTCCCCTGCTGCCGCAGGCGATTTCGGCGGAGGCCGAAGCTGTCGGCTTCATCGGCAAGGCGAGCTGGCCGCCCAACGAGCGCGCGCTCGCGGCACTGGTCGGACCCGTGCGCGCGGAGCTGGACCGGCTCGGCCAGGACGTGCCGTACGTGTTGGCGGGCAACGGAACCCAGAGCTACGCGGGTCACCGCAACGTGACCGCGCTCGGCCGCGTCGAGGAGGAGGCCGACTTCTACCGAGCAGTCGGCGTCGTGGTGGTACCGCGATTCGGCGCGTCCACGGGCATCAGCGTGAAGATGCTGGAGGCCGCCGAGCACGGCCGCCCCTCCGTGGTGCCCCCTCAGCTCGCCGCCGCGGTGGACCCCGACGGCCCCTGGCTCATCGCCGACGGCCCAGCGGAAACGGCCGCGGTGATCGCCAAGTGGCGCTCCGGCAGCACTTCCCCGTCCCCCGTCGACGTCACCACCTGGCTCACCCGCCACAACGCCACCGCCAACCCCACCCCCCTGCTCGCGCCGTAGTCCCCTCACCACCAGGGTGGCGGAGTGCGGCGGTCAGTCGTCGATCTGCTTGCGCTTGGGGTGCTTGGTGACGATCTCGATGCCGCCCATGAGCGCGAAGCCGTTGATGCGGATCGTCGGCGAGTCGGCGGTCACCGAGTCCTCGTCGACGTTGACGTCCTTGCCGCCCATGATGCTGAAGCCGCCGACCTCAACGCGCACGCCGGGCGGGACCGTGATCTGGATGCCGCCCATGATCGCCACGGCGGTGATGGTGGTGACCTTGGAGGTGAGCACCGCCTTGCGGAAGTCCAGCTCCACGCCGCCCATCATGGCGAACGCGGTGACATCGGACTCCACCCGCCAGCGGCCGTTGCGCACGGCGCCGCTCATCACCGCGACGGCCCACTGGCGCTTGCCGGTGCCGCCCTCGTGGACGGCGGGCAGGGACGTTGCGGCGGGGCGGCGGGCGGCGACGGGGAGGTCCGCGACGACAAGGTCCAACTCGCCCCTGGTGCGGGCGGCGTAGGCGAGACCGACGCGCTCGTTGTACTCGGTCAGGGTGAGCCGGCCCTCGCCGACGGCCTGGTTGAGCAACTGGGCGATCTGCTCGCGCTCGACATCGCCGACCCGCAACTCGGGCTGGTCATTCATGCCGCCGAGGCTAGCGAACCGACGGCGCGCACGTGAACGTTGTTACCGATCAGTCGCCGTTGATGAGCTTCATGGCCAGCTCCGGGTAGAACGCCCCGGAGTCGGTGCCGGAGCCGATGCCGCAGTTGCCGTCGGACTCCCCTGGGCGCTTCACCCACAGCAGCGCGTCCGCGCCACCGGGACCGCCGACCTGCGGTGCCCCGCCGAGCCTGCGCCCACCCGGGTTGCACCAGTTCCCGTCGGAGCCGTTGCCGTTGCGGCTGGTGTCGATGACGAATCCCGCGTCGATCCCGTGCTTGGTCGCGAGGATCTGCTTGAGCCTGCCCGCGTACCGGGTCGCGTCCTCGGTGCTGTTGAAGTTGGAGACGTTGACCGCGAAGCCCCGCGCGCCCGCGCCGATGCCGGAGTCGACCAGACCGGCCGCCACCCGCTCCGCCGGGTTCTGGACGCCGTCGCCGCCGTCGAGGTAGACCCACGTCGAGGTGGCCAGCTGGTTGAGGGCGGACACCGCGGCCGTCAGGGTCCGCGTGCGCTCCTTGCGCTGCGCGTCGTCGAGGCACTCCAGGTGGATCACGGCGTCGGGCTCCAGGATGAGCAGCGCAGGCCGGTCACCGATCGCGCGGCCGACCACGTCGATCCACTTCAGGTAGTCCTCCGGGGAGCGGGCTCCACCCGCCGAGTGGCTGCCGCAGTCGCGGTTGGGGATGTTGTAGCCGACCAGCACGGGCAACTGCCCCTTGGCGTAGCCGCCGGAGACGAAGTTCGAAACACGGCTGCGGGTGTCATCGCCCGCGGCGATCCAGCGCGCGGTCGCCTGCCTGGCGATCTGCTCCTCGATCGTCGGCGCCCTGCCGTCGGAGCCGTTGCGCCGCAACCACGAGACGACGTTGGCGTCGGGGTCGACGTAGAAGAAGGTGCCGGGGCGCATCGGGTTGGGCACCGGGATCGGGGCTCGCTGGGAGCTGCGGTCGGAGCGGTCGGGCGGCGGTGCCGATTCGCCACCGGTGCCGCACGCGGTCAGCAGCACCGCCGCGGACACCAGTGCGGTCAGTAACCGAGCCTTGCGTCCCCGCACCTCAACCACCACCTCTCACCAGGGGAAATGCTACGTCGGAGCGCGCGTTCCTACCCGGTGGGCAGCAGGGCCGAGTCCAAGGTGTGGCGGAACCGAAACCACCCGTACGCGATGACCGCGGCGGTGAACGCGCCACCGAGCGAGACGCTCAGTAGCGGACTCGTCGAGAACACCCGGATCAGGACCAGGCCCACCGCCACCACGACAGCGGACAGCAACGAGGGCACGATCCCCCGTACTAGTGACACGATCCCGATCCCGGCCCGCCGCAGACCCCACAGGTGCACCGGCACCGCGACGAACAGCGCCACCACGGCCTGCGCCCAGCCGATCCCGGCGAGCCCCCACAGGTGCGCGGCGGCCACGGTCGTCGGCACGAGGGCGACCAGCCAGGAGAGCTGGATCAGCGCGGAGGACAGCGGGGCGCCGACGGCGAGCAGCAGGTTGAGCGCCATGTCGGCGAAGACCCGGCCGATCGCGGCGATCGCCAGCCCGCTCAGCACGAGCGCGGCCGGGATCCACTGGTGGCCGTAGACGACCTCGACGAGCGGACCGGCCAGCAGGGCCAGCGCCACCCCGCCGGGCAGCACGGCGACGCCGACGAGCCCCATCACCCCGCCGGAGGCCCGGTCCAGGTCGCTGCCGTTGTCGCGCGCGCGGGCGAACACCGCGAGGGCGACCCGCTCGACCGTGCCGGAGATGATCGACACCGGCCAGTTCGACACGTTGCTGGCCAGGTAGAAGAAGCCCAGCGCGGTCGCTCCGAGCACGCTGCCGGTGACCATCTGCGGCACGCTCTGCGCGAGCATCAGCAGCAGCGAGGACGCCACCACGGAGACGCCGTAGCCGCCGACCTCCTTGAAGTGCTCGGCGGAGAAACCCAGGCGCGGCCAGTGCTTGCTGAGGATGAACAGCAGCACCACCACGACGGCGGTGCCCGAGACGTGTCCGATCGCCAGCGCCCACGCGCCCCACCCGAGGAAGGCGAGCACGGCGGTCACAGCGAGGTTCACCACGGTGCCCGTGAGGTCGGCGACGAGCCTGCGGGCCTGCGCCAGCTCGCGGGAGAGCATCGCGCCCGGGACGCAGGCGAATCCGTCCAGCAGCACGTTGATCGCGAGGAACCGCACGATCTCGGTGGCGTGCGGGCTGCCGAGCGCCGTGGACAGCGCGGGAGCGCTGAGCGCGCAGACGGCGAACGCGATCCCCCCGCCGACGACGGAGATCGTCCACGCCGTCGGCAGCATCGGCCGGACGTCACCGGAGCGCCGCACCACCGCGGCGGCGGCGCCGAAGTCGTTGAACGCCAGCAGCAGGCCCTGCACGACCAGAGCGGTCGCGTAGAGGCCGAACTCCTCGGGGACGAGCAGGCGCGCGAGCACGATGCCCATCACGAACGTGCCGACGCGGGAGAGCAGCGTGTTGAGCAGGCTCAGCCACAGCCCTCGGCGGAACCGGCCGGCGAGACCACCGTGCGCGGTGGGGGCCTCCGGTGCCGCTGCGGGATCTCCGCTCACCCGAGCGCCTCCGCCGACCAGTCGCTGAAGTAGCTGCCCGCGTGGACCGTGTAGTCCACGGTGACGACGGGCAGGTGGGTCACGGTCGACCGTGCTGAGACGCGGTGCACGAACTCCCAGTCCTCTCTCGGGTGGACCCAGCGGGGCCTGGCCCACGGGTCGAAGCGCAGCCAGGGCGCTCGCCTGGCCACGACGGCGTTGACGTCGACCCACGCGCTGTCCGCGTGCTCCCTGCGGTCGAAGTCGCGTCCCAGAACGTCCACAGTGGACTCATCGGGGCGTCGGCGGTGCAGGTCGGTGTAGACTAGCCCCGCCGACTCCAGCGCGGGCAGCGCCGTCTCCAGGTGGTTCGGCCGCCACGTGTTGTCGTCGTCGAGGAACGCGACGTACGGCGAGCGGCTCAGTCGGAGCGCGACGTTGCGGGCGAGCCCCGGGCTGCCGTGGTTGCGGGCGAGCCGCAGCACGGTCAGCCGGGAATCCCGTGGCAGGTCACCGATGTCGCCGCCGCCGTCGTCCACGACGACCACCGCGAGGTCGGTCACCGTCTGCGCCAGCGCGCTGCGCACGGCGTCGCGGAGCCCGTCGGCTCGCCGGTAGGTCGGCACCACGACGGTGACCAGGGCCTCGACCTGCCCTTGCGTCGCGGCAAGACGGGCGACCTCGCGTTGCTCGGCGCGGGCGGCCGCAGCGCGCTCCTTCGCGAACCGCACCGCCCACCACCGCTCGCCGACCACGTACCTGCCAACCGCACGGCGCAGGAACTTCTTCGCCGCGGGCGGCAGCAAGCCGTAGTCCCGGTTCACCGCGTCGCTCCGGCGAACTCGCGCGGCGCGGCGGGATTGGTCGGACGGCCGGCGAGCAGCTCACGACGGCCAGCCAGCAACGCGCGCAGGGCGGCACTGTGCGTCCCACGCCGCAAAGGCAGGCGCACGAGCTGCGCGAGCACCAGCGCACCCCACACGCACCGCGCCCCGGTCGCGCTGTTCCAGCGGGCCGCGTGCACCACCCGGTTGGTGACCAGCTGCGCCCACAACGCCGGAGCCGTCGCGACCTCACCGCCGCGGTGGACGGCGCGAGCCCCGGACACCTGGCGGATCGACCAGCCCGCGGCACCAACGCGAAGGCAGTAGTCGACCTCTTCGGAGTACAGGAAGAGCTCGGCGCGCCACGGGCCGATCCTCGGCCACACCTTCGGCGAGAGGAGCAGGATGGCGCCGTTGGCCCAGTCCGGCCGCTCATCGGTGCCGACCGGGATCTCCTCGCTCAGCAACGGGAACGCCGTCGCCCGGTGGCCCAGCACCGAGTCGCCGAGCACGCGCAGGAGTGTCGGTCTGCGGCGCAGCGTCGGTTCCGGCTCGCCGGAAGGACGCCGCACCTCGGGCACGACGACGCCGACGCCGGGGTCCTCGAAGCCGTCGAGCAGGCGGGCGACGGAGCCCGGCTCCAACCGCACGTCGGCGTTGAGCACGAGCACCGCTTCGCCGTCCTTCGCCCTGGAGAGGCAGGCGTTCACCCCGGCCGCGTACCCGAGGTTCGCGCCGGTCTCCACGACCTCCGCCGTTGGCGAGAGCCGCCTGACCAGCTCCGCGCTGCCGTCCGACGAGGCGTTGTCCGCGACGACCACCCGCGAGGACGGGACCCCGGCCAGCGCCTCGGGAAGGCTCTCGAACAGCGAGGGGAGCTCGGCGGAGGAGTTGTAGGTGACAACGGCGACCAGCACCGGTGGTCTCATGGCGAAGTCTCCGCTCGCTCCCAGGACGCGACGGCGCCCCCGATACCGATCAACAGGAAGGTCAGGCCCTGGAACTGTGGGAACGCCAGGGCGTCGAAGGTCGCGAAGCACATGGTCGCCACCGCGATCGCGCTGCCGACGGCCCATGCCGCGTCGCGTAGCTCGGGCATGGTTCCCGTGCGCCCCAAGCGGTTCCAGGCCGCTCGCGCGGAGATCACCGGCACCAGCAGCAGCGCGACCAGCACGAGCAGACCCGGGATGCCGGACTCCACGGTGGTGAACAGGTACTGGTTGTCCAGGTAGGGCTGCGGCGGGGCGAGGTAGGTGCCGAAGCCCTGACCGCTGAACGGCCGCTGCGCCAGCCGGGACAGCACGTACTCGTAGTCCGCGAGGCGGCTCCAGACGCTGTAGTCGTTGCTGGAGCTGGCAACGGTCTGGCTGATCACCGCGAACAGCTTCGGCTCCGCCGTCATGGCCAGCGCCGCGAACACCGCCGCGATGACCGCGCCCACAGCCCACCGCACGAAACCCGAGCGGGGCAACAGGAACAGGCCGATCATCGCGAGCCCGAGCAGCCCGGTGCGGGAGATGCTGACGACGATGCCCGCCGCCAGCACGAAAGCGCACGCCCACCACAGCGGGCGCCAGCGCGCGAACCGCCCCAGGTAGAGCGCGAGCGGGATCGCCGACGCCGAAAGGGCGGCCAGTTCGATGGGGTGGTTGGCGAAGCCGAGCGCGCGTTCGAGCCCTCCGCGCGCGAGGTCGACCTTGCCCATGCCCTGGACTTCCATGCCTGGCAGCGAGATCAGCGCGCGCAGGTCGATGTTCACCGCGAAGTGCAGCACCGCGGCGATCGCGGAGAGGGTCACGCCGAGCACGACCGCGCCGAGCACCGCGCGCAGGGCGCCGAGCCCGCTGAGCCCGTCGCAGGCCAGCAATGCCACCCCGACGCACAGCGCGTAGAGCATCCAGCCGCGGTCGGCGCCACCGAGCAGCTCCGGCGAGGTCCCGAGCCCGAGCGCGAGCGCGTGCGCCGCGACGAGCACCAGCGACCCGCCGAGCACCGTGGCGCGCACCGGGTTCGCGGCGACGCGCACGCCCATGTTCCCCGCGGCCCGCGCGACGACCCACCAGATCAGGCACACCGCGGCGACCAGGCGCGCGGGGGTGAGCGAGCCGCCCACGCCCGCGATCACGAGGTTCTGCGGCAAGGCCAGCAGCACCGCGAAGGCGACCAGGACGTAGTGCGCGGGCACGGTCGCGAAGAACTCGCGCGCGCTCCGCCGCTTCGGCCGGGATCGGGGCGTCGGGCGCTCCGCGCGGTGGATCGCCACCAACCGCTCGGTGGCCCCGGCGATCACCGGGCGCTCACGGAGTCACGGGCGTGACGAGTCACCGGCTCGCCTTGTCCTCGACGCGTTGTTGGTAGCGGATGCCCATCACGTCGGTCTCGCGGTCGATCGACGCGCCGCGGCTGACCCTGGCCACCGCGGCGCGCGCCGCGGCGGAGCGCTCGGCGGCCAGCTGCACCGACGGGGCGGGGTCGACCGGCTCGGGCTCGCCGTCCTCCTGCTTGCGGGCCAGTGCGAACGGCACGCGGGCGCGCCGCTGCTGCGCCCGGTCCACCATGACCACGATCGCCAGCAGCAGGACAAGACCGACGCCACCGCTGATCGCGAGCGCGCGCAGCTGCTCGGAGCGCGTGGTGGTGATGGTCTCCGGCCCGACGATCACGGTCAGGCTCAGCTGGCCCTCGGCGGGCACGCGCATCTCGTCCTGCCTGCGCTTGAGTTCAGCGCGCAGCTCGCGCATGGCGACGTCCACGGTGGTGCGCACCGATTCCGGGGTCTTCCCGGTCGCCACGACGGTGATGAACGGGCTGTCCGCCGCGACCGTGCCACTGCCCTCGTTGGAGATCTCCAGCTCAGCGGTGGCGCCCTGGGCGACCATGCGCTGCCGCATCGGCGGCGTGTTCACCACCTTCAGGAGCAGGATCGCGGCCTGCCCCTGCGCGGGGTCGACGGCGGCGAAGGGGTTGCGGTCCTCACCGCTGTGCGCGCGCAGCACGAGCATGCTGGCGTTGGCCCGGTACTGCTGCGGGACGACGAAGGCCACGCTGGTCAGCAGGGCGGCCAGCCCCACGGCCAGCACGGCGGCCAGTGCCCACCGCCTGCGCAGCGTCCGCAGCAAGTCCAGAGCGTCCACAGTAGTTTCTCCGATAGCTTCATGACTGGTGCGACTTCGGTCGGGTCTCAGGAGCGCGTTCGGCCGCCGGCCGCCAGCCGAGCGCCCTCGACCGCCGCCTTGGCCACGTTGCGCGCCATCGGCACGGCGTTCGCCCGGAACCACGGGTGCAGGGCGAGCATGGCACGACCGCGGTCCGCGATGGACAGGGGCGACCGGCGAACCGCCCGGAGGTACCAACCGGCTTCCTCCACGTTGGGCAGGATCACCTTGCGGTCGTCGGTCCGCTGGGTCCGGTACCACTCGCGCTGCGAGGTGCACTGGGTGAGCCGCCGCTCGTGCAGCCGGTGCAGCAGCAGCCGCTCCCGCACCTCGACGAACGGCCCGTGCAGCGCGAGCTCGGCGACCAGGATGCGGTCGTTGTTCTTCACCGGCGGCAGCAACTGGGTCCTGCGCAGCGCTTCGCGGCGGAAGAGGCCGTAGCAGTGGTAGTTCTCGTGCTGCATGGCGATCAGGTCGCGCAGCCTGCTGATCGGGTCGGCGTGCCCGGTGTCGCAGACGTCGTCCCAGGAGCCGACCTCCTCGCCGTCGCTGCCGATCTGCGTGGCCGAGCTGAACGACAGCACCGCCTCCGGCCGCTGCCGCAGCGCGTCGTAGAGCTTGACGAGCCGGTCCGGCCGGTAGGCGTCGTCGGAGGCCGCCCAGGTGAAGTACGGGCTGCGGACCTCGTCGACGAGCAGGTTGTGGTTCGCGGTCACGCCGACGTTGCGCGAACGCCGGTGGTAGACGACGCGCTCGTCCCGCGCGGCCAGCTCGCGGCACAGGTCCTCGGTGCCGTCGTCAGAGCAGTTGTCGGCGATGTGCACCTCGAAGTCGACGCCGGTCTGGCCGAGCAGCGACTCCAGCGCCTCGTGGATGTACGGCTCGCCGTTGTACACCGGAAGGCCGATGGCGACGGGGGCGGCCGCGCGGCCGGTGAGCGACGGCGCGGTGCGGGGGGAAACCTTGTTCTCCATGGCTGATCCCAGACTCAGGCGACGGACAGGGGGGCGAGCGGGTCGGGGCGCGGTTCGGCGATCACCCATCGCCCGCCCCCAGCCTCGATCTGCGGTAACGCGGTCCTGGCCTCGGTCGCCAGGTCGGGCAGGAACAGCAGGACCTCGTCGGGCTCGGCCGAGACCAGCTCGGCGGGCGAGATCACCGGGATGCCGCTGCCGGGCATCCGGCGGTTCTGCTTGGCGGGCGCGGCGTCGGCGATGGCGGGCAGCAGCACGCTGTCGATCCCGGCCCGGCACAGCAGCGCGACCGCGCGCGAGGCGGCCCCGTAGCCGTACACCCGCCGCCCGGCCTGCCGCTGCTCGGTGAGGTAGCGGCGGAGCGCGTCGGCGGTCGCGGCGGCCTCGTCCTGGAGCACCCGCAGCCGGTTCGGCTCGGTGATCCTCATCGCCGTCTCCTCGGCGAGCAGCGCGCGCACGATGTCGTCGGGCTCCCCCGTCCTGGAGGCGGCCAGCAGCACCGTGCCGCCGTAGAGGTCGAAGGTCCACGCGGTGCGCGGGCGCAGCCCGGCCGCGGCCAGCATGGTGATCAGCGCGGTGGTCGAGTAGTACGCGTAGTGCCCGTGCCGCAACGCGTTCCACTGTCCACATCGGATGATCGTGGCGAGCGAGTGGTACTGGATCAGCAGCACGCCGTCCTCGGTGAGCCGCCCGGCGCGCTCGGCGACCGCCGCCGCCTGGTCGGGGCAGTGCATCATCCCGAAGCAGTCCAGGATGACCTCGGCCTGGTCGCCGTCGCGGACCGGGTGCAACCCGTTGGCGCGCAACATGCCCAGCCAGCTACCGCCGTGCGGGCTGCCGTACTCCGCGACGCGGGCGCCCGTCGGCAGCAGTCCGGCCCGGGACACCCGGTGCACGGCGTCGCGGGCCTGAGCGACCAGCGCGGCGGGCTCGGCGCCCTTGGGCTCTTCCGGCACCGTCGGGTCGCTCAGCAGCTGCGCGAGACCGCAGTCGGCGCACAGCCACATCTGCAACGGGTGCCGGGCGTCGGGCCCGGGCTCCACCAGACGCGGGAAGTGGTCCGAGGCCGGCTGGCGGCCGAGATCGAGCACGATCTGCCCGTTGTGGCCCCCGCACGCGCGGCACACAGGTTCGCTCATCACCACTCCCTCGCAAGGCCGTTCATCGGCCCCATCGCGCGGGTGACCGGATTCGCTACACCCCTGCTGAACCGGGTGAAAGCCGTAACGAAACCGGTAGGCGCGAAGATGTCCGCGTGCTGGTTGAGACGACGTCGCTGCCCGGGGTGCTGGTGTTCACGCCCACCCCGCACCACGACGACCGAGGACTGTTCACCCGGACCTTCGACACCGAGATCGCCCGCGCGCACGGGCTCGACCCCGGCGCCTTCACGCAGGACTCGCAGTCGCGGTCCCGCCGAGGCGTGCTGCGCGGCATGCACGGGCGCTCCGGGCGCGGCGAGGCCAAGCTCGTGCGCTGCGCTCGGGGAGCCGTGCACGACGTGCTCGTCGACGCGCGGCCGGACTCGCCGAGCTTCGGCAAGCACGAGGCTTTCCTGTTGGACGACAACACCTTCCGGCACCTCTACGTGCCGCCGGGGCTGCTGCACGGCTTCCAGGTGCTCAGCGACTGGGCAGACGTGTGCTACCGCATCGACCGGCCGCACGACGCGACCGAGGACGTGGCCGTTCGCCACGACGACCCCGACCTGGCCATCGCCTGGCCCGCCGAGGTCGAGTTGATCAGCGCCAGGGACGCCGCCGCGGGTTCTTGGGCAGCGGCGTCCCGACGCGAGTAGTTCCCTCACAGAACGCGCGCACCCACCGGACGCATGTCGTCGGCGAGGCTGCCAGCCGACTGCCTGTCGGCCAGCCTCGCCAGGCGGGTGAACCGCTTGGTGAACGCCTGCTCGGTCAGCCCGTGCTCCACGTAGGCGGAGTGCAGCTCCACCGCGCCCGCCGCGACCGTCCACTGCGGAACGAAGGCGGGCAGGTGCTCGGTGATGCGGGCGAAGTCCACCCGGTAGGAGCGCGGATCGGCGCCCGCCTCCCCGGTGATCACGAGCTTGGAGCCCGGAACCGCCTCCACGACGGCCTCGGCGATCTGCGCGACCGTGAGGTTGTTCTCCGCCATTCCCACGTTGAAGGCACGGCAGTGAACGGACTCGCGCGGAGCCACGAGCGCGGCCAGGAACGCGTCGGCGATGTCGGCGGCGTGCACCAGCGGACGCCACGGCGTGCCGTCGGAGAGCACGCGCACCTCGCCACTGAGCACCGCGTGACCCACGAGGTTGTTCAGCACGATGTCCGCGCGCAGCCTCGGCGAGAAGCCGAAAGCCGTGGCGTTGCGCAGGAAAACCGGGGTGAAGTCGTCGTCGGCGAGCTGCACCAGGTCGTCCTCGACCCGCACCTTGCTCTCCGCGTACGGCGTCACCGGGCGCAGCGGAGCGTCCTCGCCGACCAGGTCCTCACCCGCCGCGCCGTACACCGAACACGTTGAGGCGTAGAGGAAACGACGCACTCCGGCTTCGCGCGAGAGCTTGGCCAGCCGCGTCGAGGCGAAGTGGTTGATGTCGTAGGTCAGCGTCGGCGCGAGGGAACCGAGGGGGTCGTTGGACAGCGCCGCGAGGTGGATGACGGCGTCGAAGCCCGCCAACTGCTCCACGGTCACATCGCGCAGGTCCACCGCGATGGTCGGCGGGTCGGCCGGGTTCGGCCCGAGCACACAGTCCGCGAACAGCCCCGAGTCCAGCCCGACGACGTCGTGACCGGCCTCCGCCAGGCGCACCGCCATCACACTGCCCAGGTACCCCTGGTGTCCGGTCAACAGGACACGCATCGAACTCATCCCTCTCCCCAACCGAGCACCACCTTGTCCACGAAGAACGCCTCGGCGTAGCGGGCGCGGCACTGCACACCGCGCATCCGCGCCAACCCGAGGAAGGTCTCCGCGTCGAACCAGTCCCGCCCGCGCTGCGACGGGTAGTGGGCGTCCAGCAGCTCCGCCTTGCGCAGCGCCACGCTGGCGGCGAGCGGCACGAAGGCCCCCGGCTGCACCTGGTCGCTGTCCCACTTGATGATCTCGTAGCCGAGCACGAGCTGATCGCGGAAGGCCGTGGTCACCAGCTGCGCGAGCGTCCGGTGGTCCTGGTGCGCGTCGTGCTTGGCCGGGCCGATCACGACGTCCGGGGACACCTTGCGCGCCAAGGATTCCAGGGCCTGCTTCGCCCGGTCCCAGTGGGCGGGCATCCGTCCGTCTGGCAGGTCGAGCACTTCGACGTCCAGCTCCGCCCCCGGGCAGAATGCCTCCAGTGCGGCACGCTCCTCCTCTTCCCGCTTGGTGCCACCGCCGCTGAGCACGAGCGCGGTGACGCGCAGTCCCGGCGACGCGGCGCAGGCGGCCAGCAACGTGCCACCGGCGCCGATCGCGATGTCGTCGCAGTGCGCGCCGAGCACGACCACGCTGCCGAGTTGTTCCGGCACAAGGGAAATCACTCAGCGCACCCCGTCCAGAACGTCGCCACGCTCGTCCTCGCGGTCCCACAGCATCCACGGCCGGTCACCCGAGGCGTAGCCGCGCTCCAGTGCCGCGCGCTCCTTCACGGTGTCGGCGGGCTGCCAGAAACCCTTGTACTGGTAGGCGATCAGCTTGCCCTGCTCCGCCAGCGCGCCGCAGCCGTCCTCCACCAGGTCGCCGTTGCGCGGCAGGTGGTCGAAGACCTCGGGGCGCAGCACGAAGTAGCCGCCGTTCTCCCACAGCGGCAGGCTGCTCACCGCGGTGATACCGGAGACCTTGCCCTCCTCGCCCACCTCCACGCAGTGGAAGGACTGCTGCGGCGGGACGACCATCATCGAGGCGGCCGCGCCGGTCTCGCGCACGCGCGCCACCATGTCGTCCAGCGGCGCGTCGGTGAGCACGTCGGCGTAGTTGGCCAGGAACATCTCCTCGTCCTGGACGAGGTGGCGCACCCGGCGCAGCCGCTCACCGATCGGCGAGTCCTGCCCGGTGTTGACGAAGGTGATCGTCCAGTCGCTGATGTCGGAGGACAGCAGCTCGACCTTGCCCTCGCGGAGCACGAAGTCGTTGGACGCCGCCTCGGAGTAGTTCAGGAAGTAGTCCTTGATGTACTGCGCGCCGTAGCCCAGGCACAGCACGAAGTCCGTGTGGCCGAAGTGCGCGTAGTAGCGCATCACGTGCCACAGCAGCGGGCGCGGGCCCACCGGGTGCATCGGCTTGGGCAGGTCGTCGGCGGAGCCGGTGCGCATCCGCATCCCGTACCCGCCGCAGAACAGAACGACCTTCATCGGGCGACCTCGACGATCTCCAGAGTCGGAACGGGGAAGACGAGCTGTCCGCCCCACTCGCCGACGTAGCTCAGCTGCTCGGTCAGTTCCTCGCGCAGGTTCCACGGCAGGATCAGCACGTAGTCGGGCCGGTCCTCCGCGATCTGCTCGACCGGCAGGATCGGGATTCTGGTGCCCGGCGTGTACCTGCCGTGCTTGTAGGGATTGCGGTCCACGGTGTAGCGCAGCAGGTCGGGGCGGACGCCGCAGTAGTTCAGCAGCGTGTTGCCCTTGCCCGGCGCGCCGTAGCCCACGACGGTCTTGCCCTGCTCAGCGGCCTCGATGAGGAAGGCCATCAGCTCCCACCGCGAGCGCTGCACGGCCTGGCTGAACTGCCCGTAGCCGCTGACGTCGTGCAGCCCGGCCGCGCGCTCCTCCGCCAGCACCTCCTCGACCGCGGCGGTCGGCGTCGAGCCCGTGCCGAACGGCCTGGCCCACAAGCGGATCGAGCCGCCGTGCGTCGGGACCAGCTCCACGTCGACCAGTTCGAGACCACCCGCCGCGAGCGCACGCTGCGCGGAAGCGACGGTGTAGTACTGGAAGTGCTCGTGGTAGATCGTGTCGTACTGGGTGTGCTTGATCAGCGTCAGCAGGTGCTGCACCTCGATCGACACCCAGCCGTCGTCGGCGACCAGCTCGCGCAGCCCCTGAGTGAAGCCCAGCACGTCCGGGATGTGCGCGTAGACGTTGTTCGCCACCACCAGGTTCGCGGCGCCGTGCTGCGCGCGGACCCGGCCGGCGGAGTCCGGCGCCAGGAACTCCGTGACGGTCGGGACGCCCTTCTCCCGCGCCGCGTCACCGACGTTGACCGAGGGCTCGATGCCCAGGCAGCGGATGCCCGCCGCGACCACGTGCTGCAACAGGTAGCCGTCGTTGCTGGCCACCTCCACGACGAAGGAGTCCGGGCCGAGCCCGATCCGCCGCGTCGCGGTCTCGACGAACCGGCGCGCGTGCTCCACCCACGAGGTGGAGAAGGAGGAGAAGTAGGCGTACTCGGTGAAGGTCTCCTCGGGCTTGATCAGCGGCGGCAGCTGGGCGAGCAGGCACTGCGCGCACACCCGCAGGTGCAGCGGGTAGGTCGGCTCCGGCTCGTCGAGCTGGGCCTCGGTGAGGAACAGCTCGCACGGCGGGCTCGCGCCCAGGTCCAGCACGCTGTGCAGCTCCCGCGCGCCGCAGAGGCGGCACGACAGTCCGCCGCTGACCGGGCTCACTCGGTCGACCGCGCTGGTCAGGCTGGTCGTGCTCATGCTCAGTACGCTCCCTTGCCGCCGACAACCGCCGACACCGTTTTCCACAAGATCACCAGGTCCATGGACAACGACCAGCTCTCGACGTAGCGCAGGTCGATCCGGACCGATTCCTCCCACGAGAGGTCGCTGCGGCCGCTGACCTGCCACAACCCCGTCATCCCCGGCTTCACCAGCAGCTTGCGCCGCGCGTCCTGGCCGTAGCTGGCGACTTCCTCCGCCAGTGGCGGCCTCGGCCCCACCAGCGACATCGAGCCGAACAGCACGTTGAGCACCTGGGGCAGCTCGTCCAGGGAGTAGCGGCGCAGCACGGCCCCGACCCTGGTCACCCTGGGGTCGCGGCGCATCTTGAACAGCGGGCCGGACCCCTGGTTCGCCGAGGCGAGACCGGGCTTCATCGCGTGCGCGTCCACCACCATCGAGCGGAACTTGAGCATCGGGAAGGCCGTGCCGCCCCGGCCCACCCGGCTCTGCCGGTAGAACACCGGGCCGCCGTCGTCGAGCTTGATCGCCGCCGCGATGAGCAGCAGCACCGGCGCGGCCAGCAGCGTCAGCACCAGCGCTCCCACCCGGTCCATCACGGCTTTGAACAGGCGCGGGATGCCGCTGAAGGTGGGCGCGCTGACCCAGAGCATCGTCAGGCCGAACACCGGCGCGACGTGCAGCCTCGGGCCCGCGACCTCCATCAGCGCGGGCGTGACCACCAGTTCGGCGGTGCCGCCCTCCAGGTCCCATGCCAGCCGCTGCACCCGGTCGGGGGTCCACTCGGGAGCGGGCGCCACCGCCACCACCCGGTACCCGCCGAGACGCGTGCGCTCGACCAGCTCGTCCAGGTTGCCCACCACCGGGACGCCGTCGACCTCGGCGATGTTGCCGACGCCCAGCCCCGTCGGCGTGCAGACCGCCTCCACGCGCCAGCCCAGGTGCGAGTCGGCCCTGGTCCGCCGGATCAGGTCCTGCACGGCCTCCACGGTCCCCGCCGCGAGCACCGGGAGCAGGCAGCTGCCGTCCCTGCGGCGCGCGTGCAGCACCTTCCGTAAGAGGAAGCGCTGGCTCACGGCGGTCACCGCGAGCGCGGGCATGCCGACGAAGACCCACGGCCGCAGCTCGTCCAGCCGCAGCGCGAGCGCCACGACCGACAGCGCGAGCATCGCGATCACGACGGCCCGACCGACCCTGCGGAACTCCTCCGGGCCCTGTCCCAGCACCCGGACGTCCCACGCCCTGGACAGCGACAGCATGACCATCGCGACCAGACCCGCTCCCCCAGCGAGTGAAGCCGCCCAGCGCGGTGAGTACGCGGCGCTACCGCTCATGACCGTCCCCACGGCCACAAGAGTGTTCACGACCACGATCGCGCAGAAGTCACTGGCGATCACCGACCGCTGGTAGCGCTGTTCCCAACCGAGTGTACTTTTCGGAAGTTGTAACGCGGGGTTGTCATGAAACGATGTATTCGATTTTGATGTCCCAGGCAGAACCGATGTCACTTTTTCACCTCAGTGGTCCACGCCACACACTTTGGGTGCTCGAGGCGTAACTCTTCTAATAATCCCTGGTGAGGACCCTTAAAAGCGCACAGCACAACGCCGTTGGGAAATTACCGGCAAGTCGACCCCGCTTCGACTTTCCACCCACACCAGCATCGCGCCGGGCATCAATTACACCCCGTCGCCGAGCAAACGTAATCAATTCAAGAAAGCATCTGCCATCGTCCGTTCGGGGGACGCCGGACGGACTTAGCGTGACGCTCGCCCATTATTGCTGGTAGACCCACCGTGACCAAGCTCGCCGGGATGATTACGTGCCATGATCGTTGTCACTCGGACATCGGAGCACGCCCACGACCGTGACGTGGCGGAGACGTGACCGTTGTTTCACGTCCTCGTCCCTCGATCCGAGGAGGCGGGATGACACCCGGTGCGGCGACCCCCAACCGGCTCGGATCGGGCCGCGCGGGCCTGGTCAGGTACGGCCGCAGCAGCCGCGACAGCGCCAGGCCCGGCGCCAGCAGGGGCACCAGCAGCGAGAGCGCCGCCGCGACCACCCCCGCCCGCAGCACGTCCCTGGGCAACAACCTGACCCGCCGGACGACCATCCGGCCACGATTGGGTGTCGAAAGCACGGCCAGCAGGGTGACGAACCCGAGGAACGCCGCCGCCGCCCGCCCGAACGCGGGGCTGTAGCCCAGGCCCTCGCCGGCCACCATCAGCACGAACCAGCCGAGCAGTGCCGGAGCCTGCGCCCGAGCGCTCGTCGCCGCCCACAGCAGCCCCGCCGCCACCGCGAACCAGCCGAGCAGTCCACGGTGGACCGGATCGCGCAGCCACGCCGAGACCGCCGCGAGCCAGTCCGGGTCCGGAGAACCGAAGCGCCCGGTCACCGAGCGCACGACATCCAGCGGAGACCACTGCGCCCCGCCCTCGACGAACTGCCCGCAAACCCACGCCAGCACCCACAGCGACAGCGGAACGGCCAGCAGCAGCTGCGCCCTCGGCCTCGCGGTCAGCGCGGTCCACACCTCGGTCAGGTCCCGAACCCTCGCCGCCACCGCTACTCCCCCGCTCGGCCCGCCCCGTGACTCGATCGTCGTGGCGGCCACCGGGCCGGGCAACCCGGAGAACCCGGCCGGGGACAGGCGAACACCGGCACTACCCGCCGGTATCACCCTTCTGCCCCGCCATGCCCGGAGAACGGTGTGAAGACACGGAAACACCACTCGTGGCACCATCGAAGACGGAAGCGGTCGGTGCGTACGTGTCCCCCGGGCCTCACCCCTTCGGCCGTCGTGGAATACCGGTCACGCAGGAGCCACGCCGGGCCATTCGCCGAGAGGCGACCTACGCCCGACCGCTTCCTCCGTCGGCGTGTTCGGTCGCTGCGCGACCTTCGCCGTCTCCTCACCATGTTGGGGGGCCGAGCCCCCCACGCCCCCCACGGTGCGAGCTCCTGCCGACCCAGCACGGTTCCGTTGTCGGGGACCAGCATCGGGTGGTCGGGGGCCGATGTCTGCCGCCATCCCCGCCCAACCACCCTTGAGGCACCAACCCCTGCACACGCACCCGCCACCTGGACGCGCGCGGGCCGAGAGCCAACGGCGTCAGCCCTTGACGGCGCCGCCCAGTTGGTTGCGGATGAAGTGGCGTTGGGCCAGCAGGAAGACCACGGCTACGGGGATCGTGGAGACCAGGGCGATGGTGAGCTTGAGCGGGAGCTGCTGGCCCTCGCCGAGCGCGCCGCTGACCAACCGGGCCAGGCCGAGCGTCAACGTCTCGTAGCGGGTGTCCGAAGTGGACACCAGGAAGTGCGCGAACTCGTTCCAGGAGTTCTGGAAGGCCAGCACCGCGAGCGTGGCCAGCGCGGGCCGGACCATCGGCAGCACCACGTTCCACCAGGTGCGCACCACCCCGGCGCCGTCGATCCGGGCGGCCTCCTCGACCTCGCGCGGAACCTGCTCGAACGCCTGCTTGAGCAGGAAGATCCCGATCGCGTCGGTGATCAGCGGCAGGATCATGCCGAGGTAGGAGTTGTACATCGAGAACTGGCGCAGCAGCAGGAACTTCGGGATCAGCAGCACCACCGCGGGCACCGCCGCCAACGCCAGCACCCCGGAGAACACGAGCTTGCGGCCGGGCCAGCGCAGCCGGGCCAGCGCGTAGCCCGCCATGGCGTCCACGAGCAGCCGCCCGAAGGTCACGCACAGCGTCACCAGCACGGAGTTCGCCAGCCAGCGCGGCACCTCCACGGACGGATCGGTCGCCACGCGCTCGTAGGAGGCGGTCGAGAAGGGGTCGGGCACGAGCGACAGGGGGTTGGCCACCGCGTCCGCGTCGGTCTTGAAAGTGGTGACCAGCTGGATCACGAACGGCCCCAGGTAGCAGACCGTGCCGACGAACAGAACCGCGTAAGCTAACACGCGTTTCATGACGTCCTCCCGTCGCGGAGCAGGCGGCGCTGCGCCCAGGTCAGCACGACGATGATCGCGAAGAGCAGGAAGGCGATCGCCGCGCCGAGGCCGTAGGAGCCCTCCGCGAAAGATCGCTGGTAGGACAGGAAGGCCGGGGTCAGCGTGGTCTTGGCGGGGTTGCCCTGACCCATCACGTAGATCTGGTCGAAGACCTGCCAGCTGCCGATCAGGCCCATCGTCAGCACCACGAAGACCGTCGGCATCAGCATCGGCACGGTGACCTTGGTCAGCCGCTGCCAACGCGTGGTGCCGTCCACGTCCGCCGCCTCCAGCACGTCCTCCGGCAGGTTCTGCAACGCCGCCAGGAAGATCAGCATGAAGTTCCCCGAGGTCGTCCAGATCATCAGCAGCGTCACCGCCGACATCGCCACGGACGGCCCCGACAGCCACTCCCACAGCGTCAGGCCCCACAGCCTCGTCCCGCTCAGCCACTCCGGCGGCGCGGACGGGTCGACCAAGCCCAGCGCTCCGAGCAGTTCGTGCACCACGCCACGAGGGTCGGCGAACCACGTCGGCCCGTCGATGCCGAGGAAGCCGAGCACCGCGTTGATCGCGCCGGAACCCGAGAACAGGAACAGGAAGACCACCGAGATCGCCACCGCGCTGGTGACCGACGGGAAGTAGAACGCCGCGCGGAAGAACCCGCGCCCGCGCAGCGTCCTGTTGTGCACCACCATCGCCAGCCCGAGCGCGAGCACGGTCTGAACGGGTACTGAGATCACCACGAAGTAGAAGGTGTTGCGCACGCTCAACGCGAAGTCACGCCGTGCCAACCCGTCCTCGGTCAGCAGGGCCGCGTAGTTGTCCAACCCCACCACCGGCGCCTTGCCGGAGAGCGGGCTGTACGTGCCGTCCCAGTCCAGCACGCTGACCCACAGCGCCAACAGCATCGGCAGCAGCACGAACGTCGCCAACAGCGCGATCCCCGGCGCCGCGAACATCCACCCCGCCACCGCCTCCCGACGCTTGGCGCTCACCCCCGTGCTGGTCACCGGCCGAGCACCTGTTCGGCGTTGCGCTGCGTGGACGCCAGTATCGCCTTGGGGTCGGTGCCGCTGGTGAGGCCGAGCAGCTGCGCGTCGAAGTCCTTCAGCACCGACTCCAGGCCCTTCGCGGTCGGCTCGCCCTGCGCGTAGTCGGCCCCGGCGAGGAACGCCTGCTGCTCCGGGTGCGAGCGCGCGAACAGGCTCGCGGCGAGGCGTCGAGACGGGATCACGCCGAAGCCCTCGCCGAGCGCGTTCTGCTGCGAGACGTCGGTGAGGTGCGCGACCAGGCTCTCCGCTGCCTGCCGGTTCTTGCTCACCGACGGGATGCCCCAGCAGTTGGTGAACGCGAGCGTCCCCTTGCCCGCCGGGCCCGCTGGCAGTTCCACCGCGCGCCACTTGCGCTGCGGGTAGTCCTTGCTCAGCGCGCCGATCACCCAGTTGCCCTCGACGACCATGGCCGCGCTGCCCTTGCCGAGCGCTTCGCCGCTCCAGCCGGAATCGATCTGCTTGGCGAACGCCGTGCTCCCCGACCGCAACAAGCGCTGGACGTAGTGCAGGGCTTGGAGATTCTGCCGACTGTCCACAGTGGCCTTCTTGCCGCTCGGATCGACCAGCCACCCGCCCGCCTGCTTGAGGAACACACCGATGCGGTCGACGTCGTCCATCAGCACCAAGCCCTTGCGCTTCGGCGTCGTGAGCCGCTTGGCCACCGCCTCCAGCTGCGCCCAGTCCTTCGGCAGGTCGGCGTCGGTGAGCCCGGCGCCCGTCCACGCCTCGGTGTCGATCACCAGTGCCAACGTGGAGAAGTCCTTGGGAGCGCACACGAACTTGCCGTCGTGGGTGAAGATCGAGCGCAGGTTGGGGTAGATGTCGTCGGCTCCCGGCAGCCGCTCCGCGTAGGTGTGCAGCGCGCCGGGCTGGGCGTAGCGGGAGAAAGCGCCGGGCTCCAGCACGAACAGGTCCGGCGGAGTGCCACCGGCGAAGCCCTGCCCCAGCTGCTGCGGCAGATCCGCCGAAGCCACCACGTTCACCCTGTTGCCGGTGCGCTGCGCCCAGGTCTGCATGATCGACCTCGTGGCCTCCAGCTCGACGCTCGTCGCCGACCCGAGCAGCACTTGCAGCGTCGCCGGCCCAGAGGCTTGTTGTCCCGGAGCGTCGTCGAAACCCTCGCCGCAGCCGGCCAAGAGCAGGGAGGCCGCCAGCGCCACCCCGATGTGGCGCCGTCGTCGGTTCATGTCATCTCCTCCCGCTGCTCGCTCGCACCACCAGTTCGGGGCGCAGCAGCGATCCGCTCACGGATTGGTTGTCCAGCAACAACAAGATGTGTTCGGCGACCCGCTCCAACGGCTGCCGCACGCTCGTCAGCCCCGGCAGGGTGGCCGACGCGAGCGGGCTGTCGTCGAAGCCCGTGACCGCGACACCGGTCCCGGCCGCGACACCGCGCTCCGCAAGCAGCGCCAGCGCGCCGAGCGCGACCGCGTCACTCACCGCGACCAGCGCGGTCGGCGGCTCAGCCGAGTCCAACAACACCGCAGCACCACTGCGCCCGGCATCGATCGTGTTGGCACCACGAATGATCAGACCGTCCTCTGTGGACAGACCGAAGCCCTCGGCCGAGTCGCGCCAGCCGCGCAGCCGGTCGTCGCCGACACCGTCGCCCTCCCGCCACCCCAGGAAACCGATCCGCCGGTGACCGAGGGAATGCAGGTGCTCGACGACCTGAGCCATGCCGTGCGCGCCGTCGACGTCCACCCACGCGCCAGCCTGACCGGGACCCCACGTGCGACCGAACGCCGCGAACGGCACACCCTGCTCAGCCAGCCAACCCGGCCGGGGATCGCCCACCACCGTCTCGGCCAGCACGAAGGCGTCGACCGCGCGCTGGGCGAGCAGATCCTCGTAGACCTTCAGCCCCTCGTCCCCGAGCGGCGCCGTGAACAGCAGAACGTGCCGATCACGCGCCTCCGCCGCAGCGCACAGGGCGTGCAGGAAGTCGTCCATCAGGGGCGTGAGGACTCCCCGGTCGCGCGGGGTCATCCGGTAGCCGATCATCCCGCTGCTCCGCGTTCGCAGGCCGCGCGCACTGCGGTTGGGCCGGTACCCCAGCTCCTCGATCGCCGCCTGGACGCGCTCCAACGTGTCCGGGTGCAGCCTGTGCGGAGCGTTGAGCGCGTTGGAGACGGTCTGCCGTGACACCCCGATGTGCGCCGCCACCTGCTCCAGAGTCGCCCCTGCGCGGTTGCCGGTCATGAAAGCCCCTCCCAAGTTCGCCGCCGAGGTGTCAGACTGTGTCGCATCGCCGATATGAACGTTCAAACAACCCCTGCGGCGACGATTTGAACGTTCATATGGCGCGGAAGAGTGAACGCCGTCACAGGATTTGTCAAGAGCGCACACCAGGAGCTGCCAGTGGCTGACCGGGTCTACCTGCAACCGACGCTGCACGAACTCGTCACGGTGCTGCGCGCGCCGTCCGCCGTTCTCAGCGCGGCGGACGGGCAACTGCGGGCCGAAGGCGCCCAGGGCTTCTACCGCGACGACCGCCGGGTGTTGTCCCGGCTGGAGGTCGACGTGGACGGGGTCGCCCCGACGCGCGTCGCCCACCGAGCCGAGGAGGCTGAGCGGGCGCGGTTCCTCTGCGTGCTGCGTGGACTCGGCGAGCCGTCCGCGGACCCGAAACTGCACCTGCGCCGCGAACGCCAGCTCACCGACACCGACCTGGTCGAGCGCTTCGAGCTGATCAACTCCGGTTCGACCCCGGTGACCGCGACCGTGCGGGTCATCGCCGCGACCGACCTCGCCGCGATCACCGCCGTCAAGTCCGGCGCCGTACCCCGCCCGCTGACCCCGACCGTCGAGAAGTCCTTGGCGCGCTGGGAGAACGACGGCGTCCGCGTGGAACTCCGCTTCGACGGAGTCGCCGAGTCCACAGTGGACTCAGCCGTGATCACGTGGCGGATGTCGCTGGAGCCAGGGGCGAGCTGGCGGACCGAACTCGCCGTGGCCGCGGCAGAGGACGGCGCGGATGGCTTTCTCCCGCGCAGGCCAGCGAATCCGCCGAAACTCACCAAGATCGTCACAACAGATCACCGAGCCGCGCGGCTGGCCGAACGCGGTCTCGCCGACCTCGACGGTCTCCTGCTCGCCGACCCGCAACAGCCAGGAGCCGCGTTCCTGGCAGCGGGCAGCCCGTGGTTCTTCACCCTCTTCGGCCGAGATTCCCTTTGGGCTGCAAGGCTTTTGCTGCCCAACAACCGGGATCTCGCCCTGGGCACGCTGTGGGCGCTCGCCGCGCGTCAAGGCAGGCGCGAGGACCCCGTCACCGAAGAGCAGCCCGGCAAGATCCTCCACGAGGTGCGCCGAGGCGAGCTGAAGCTGCCCGGACTGACGCTTCCGCCGCTGTACTACGGAAGCGTCGACTCAACCGCGCTGTGGGTGTGCCTGCTGCACGACCTGTGGCGCGCCGAGGGCGACATCGAGCGCGTCCGCCCGCTGCTCCCGCACCTGCTCACCGCGCTGGAATGGATCGCCGGTCCCGGTGACGCGGACGGAGACGGCTTCTGCGAGTACGCGGGCTCTGACGGCGCGGGCCTGGCGAACCAGGGCTGGAAGGACTCCTCCGACGGAGTCCGCTGGGGCGACGGCCGGATCGCGAGCCGACCGCTCGCGCTGTGCGAGGTCCAGGGCTACGCGCACGCGGCCGCGCTCGGGGGCGCCGAAGTGCTGGACGCGCTGGGCGAACCCGGCGGGCAGCGGTGGCGGGACTGGGCGGCGGCGCTGCGCGAGCGCTTCCGCGCGGCGTTCTGGGTGAGCGACAAGTTCGGCAGGTACCCGGCGATCGCGCTGGACGGCCAGAAGCGCGCGGTCACCGGGCCGTCGTCCAACATGGGCCACCTGCTCGGCACCGGCATCCTCTCCTCGCCCGAGGCGGAGTTGGTCGCGGAGATCCTGGTGCGCAAGGACATGAACTCCGGCTACGGTCTGCGCACGCTCTCCGCCGACACGGCCGGGTACAACCCGCTGAGCTACCACTGCGGCAGCGTCTGGCCGCACGACACGGCGATCGCGATCTTCGGCCTGCTCGCCGAGGGCCAGCAGGAGCGGGCGATGGTGCTCGCCGAAGGGCTCCTCGCGGCCGGGGAAGCCTTCGACTACCGCCTGCCCGAGCTCTACGGCGGGGACAGCGCCGCTGACGGCGATCCGGTCACGGCGTACCCGGCCGCGTGCCGCCCACAAGCGTGGTCTGCCGCTGCTGGGGTCGCGGTTGCCGGTTTCCTCGCCGGGCAGCCGCACCCGATGGCGCGGCCTGTGCTCGCCTGAGCTTGCCCCAGGGCTTGTAGTAGGAGAGCACGGTCGCGAAGACCAGCAACGTGATCACCACGATCGCGTTCATCAGGAGGGAGTTCTGGATCGAGCCGACGACCGAGGCGTCGAGGGTGGCGATGTCAGCGCCCAGCACGCGCTGGCCCGCCTCGCGCATCAGCCCGGCGATCGCCAGGTTGCCGCCGAGCAGCGTCGCCACGTTGATCGCGATCTTGGCGACGACCCAGTAGTGCTTCACCAGCCCCCAGTGCGTGCCCACCGAGAGCACGATGCCGCTCACCAGCGTGCCGAAGCTGAAGGGCGCGTAGAGCGCGGGCCCGAACTCGCCGAGCACCACGTAGGCGGCGTGCAGCACGCGCGGGTTCTCCGTGGTCACACCCGTGATCGCGAGGATCAGCGCCATCACCTCGAAGCCGATCCAGGCGACCCCGAACAGCACGTGCACGAGCAGCGCGAGTTTGCGCGCCTTGGGCTTGAACTGACGGCTCACGGTGACTCCTCCCCTGTGACTTCCACAAAGAAACCATTCGTGACCTGAATGGTTTCTCAGCGGTAGTGTCTGGGGCATGGAGACACCGAAGGGCGTGGCGTTCCTGCTCTCCCAGCTGGGGGCGTTCGGGGCGCAGCGCTTCGCCGAGCGGCTGCGGCCGCTGGAGATCGAGCCCAGGCACGTCGGCCTGCTGCGGATGATCTCGGCGGCCGAAGGCGCGTCGCAGCAGGAACTGGGCGAGCGCATGGGCGTGGTGCCGAGCCGGATGGTCTCCTTCATCGACGACCTGGAGGGACGGGGGCTCGTCGAGCGCAGGCGCAACCCCACGGACCGCCGTGCCTACGCGCTGCACCTGACCGACAAGGGCACAGCCATGCTGCGCCAGGCGATGCTGATCTCCGTGGAGCACAACGAGGAGGTCTGCGCGCCGCTGTCGCAGGACGAGCGCGACGTCCTCGCCCAGCTCCTCGGCCGCCTCTCCGCCGCCCACAACCTCATCCCCGGCGTCCACCCCGGCTACCGCCACCTGCGCTGAGCGGCCACCGCGCCGCGATGTCCCTGGTGACCTCAAGGGTGATGTCGAGGACGCGGCGCGCCAGCGGTGACAGGGTCCGCCCCGCGTGCCAGGCGAGGTAGATCTCGCGCAGGGCGAGCACCGGGACCAGCTCGTGCGTGCACAGGATCTCGTTGTCCGCGCGGAGATCGAGCGCCAGCAAGGGCATGACTGCAACACCCATGCCCGCGCGGACCATCGAGATGACCCCGCGGTTGTCGGCTGTCCGGAACACGATCCGCGGCGCCACCCCGGCCTCGGCGTACACCCGCTCCACCCGCGCCTGGTCGCAGATCGGCGGCTGGGCCACCATCGGCCTCCCGTGCAGGGCTTCGAGCGGCACCGGCCCGTCCGGGAAGTCACCGCGCCGCGCGACGAGCACGTACGGGTCCTCGATCACCTTGGTCTGCTCGACGTCGCCGCCGATCCGGCCGTCGAAGAACAGCAGGTCGAGGCCGTCCGACAGCGGCGGATCGGTCTCCTCCTCGAACAGCCGGATGTCCGCGGCCGGGAGCTCGTCCCGAATCCGCCGCACCACGGGCGGCAGGATCTCGTTGGTGACGCTCTGGAAGGTGCCGATGTCCACCCGGCCCTCACCCGCGTTGAACCGCTCCACGGCCTCGGCCGTCGACGCGGCGCGGGCCAGCAGCTCCCGGCCGTGCGCGAGCACCACCGCGCCGAGCGGGGTCAGCCGCACCGCCTTCGGCCCGCCCGGCCGGTCGAACACCGCGCCGCCGACCGCCCGCTCCAGCGCGGCGATCTGCTGGCTCACCGCGGACTGCGTGTAGCCGAGGCGCTGGGCGGCCCTGCCGAACGTGCCCTCCTCGACGACCGCGTCGAGGGTCGCCAGATGCCGCAACTCGAAGGTCACCACAGCGCCGAATTATCAGCGTGGCTGATCGCTTTGATCACTATCAATCGCTTTTCTTGATGTCTTCGCGTCCTTAGCGTTTCTCGCATGACCAAGTGCGCGCTCTGGCTGCCGCTCTTCGACGAGCTGGCCGACCCGATGCTGATCACCCGCCTCGCCGCCGAGGCCGAGGAGGCGGGCTGGTCCGGGCTCTTCGTCTGGGACCACATCCGCTGGCGCGAGCCGGTGCGCGAGACGGCTGACCCGTGGATCACCCTCGCCGCCGTCGCCACGGCCACCGAGAAGCTGCGGTTCGGGCCGATGGTCTCGGCGATCGCCCGGCGCAGGCCCACGAAGCTGGCCAGGGAGACCGTGACGCTCGACCGGCTCGGCAACGGGCGGCTCACCCTCGGCGTCGGCCTGGGCAGCGACCGTTTCGGCGAAGAGTTCTCCCGCACCGGCGAGGAGGCCGACGACCGCGTGCGCGCCCGAAAGCTCGATGAAGCCTTGGACATCCTGGCCGCCGCGTGGTCCGGCGAGACCGTGCACCACCACGGCGAGCACTACACCGTCGACGGCATCCGGTTCCTGCCGACGCCGGTGCGACCGGAAGGCATCCCGGTGTGGGCGGCGGGTTTCCCGGGCAAGATCCGGCCAATGCGCAGGGCCGCCCGCCTCGACGGGTTCTTCCCCGTCAACCTGACTTCGCCCGACGAGTTCGCCGAGGCGGTGAGCCAGGTCAACGACCTGCGCGCCGGGGACGACCGGCCCTACGACTTCGTGGCGGAGGTCGAGCCCGGCGCCGACGTCTCGGCCTACGTCCGGGCCGGGGCGACCTGGTGCCTCACCGCGTTCGACCCGCACTCGGTCTCCGCCGACGAGGTGCGCGGCGTGCTCCGCGACGGCCCGGCGATCACGGCAGTCCTGTGACCAGCATCCCCATGACCAGCAAGGAGAAGCCGATGGAAGAACTGATCACCGCGAACGGCGTGCGGCTGTGCGTGGAGACCTTCGGCGACGCGACCCACCCGGCGATCCTGCTGATCCACGGCGCGGGCGCGTCGATGCTCGGCTGGGAGAACGACCTCTGCTCGGCGATCGCCGAGCAGGGCCGCTTCGTGATCCGCTACGACAACCGCGACACCGGCCGCTCGGTCAGCTACCCGCCCGGCGAACCCGGATATTCCTTGTCGGACTTGGCCCGTGACGCCGTCGGAGTCCTGGACGCGCTGGGCGTCGAGCGCGCGCACGTCGTGGGCAGGTCGATGGCCGGGGCGATCGCGCTGACGCTCGGCGTCGATCACCCGGACCGGGTGGCGTCGCTGACCTTCGTGACCACCACGCCCGGCGGCGAGGACCTGCCGCCGATGTCCGAGGACTTCCTCGCGCACACCTCGCAGAACCCGGACCCGACCGACAGCGCGGCCGTCGTGGAGTTCGTCGTAGGCCTGCTCAGGGCGTACTCGGGCGGCTCGCCCCACTTCGACGAGCACGCGACGCGCGCGCTCGTCGAAGAGGACGTGGCTCGGACGACGAACATCGCCTCGGCCCTGACCAACCACTTCCTCATCGACTTCGACGGCCCGACCTCAGGCGGTTTCGGGGACATCGCCGTGCCCGCGCTCGTCGTGCACGGCGAGTTCGACCCCGTGTTCCCGCTGCCCCACGGCGAAGCGCTGCGCGATGCGATCCCCGGCGCGGAACTGCTGGTCCTGGCGGGCGCGGGGCACGAGGTCCCGAGGCAGCTGTGGCACACCTTCGTCCCGGCGCTCGTCGCGCACACCCGTTAGCTAACAGGTGTAGAGACTGCTGGGGTGGGCCTTCGCGCAGTAGCGGACGTGCAGGTGGTTGGAGTGGTTGACCAGTGGCTGCGTCAGGCCCTCCTTGATCAGCACGGGGTCGTTGAACCAGACCACCTTGACGTGACCGGGCGCCGCCGCCCTGATCGCCTTGACCAGCTGCCGGGTCGCGGCGCGGTCGTAGGTGGCGGACTCCCAGGTGATCCGCCCCGCCGAGCACTGCTTGCTGTCGGTGCGGATGGGCCAGAGATCGACGTCCATGCCGACGCGGTGGCTGGAGTGGCCGTTGATCGCGCCGCCGTGCTCGTAGCTGACGTCACCGAGCGGGATCTTGCCCTGGTTGGTCGCGGCGAAGGTGCGAGCGGCCGATTCGAGCTGGGCGACGGTGCTCGCGGTTCCCCAGTTGGCGGTGCCGTTGCCGTCGGGGTCCTTGTCGCACAGCCCGGCGCCGAAGTCCGGGTAGTCGAAGTGCCACACCAGGTTCTCCCAGGTGATGGGTCCCGCGACGCCGTCCGCGCCGATGCCCGCGTGCGACTGGAAGCTGGTCACGGCCTGCTTGGTCGCGGCGTCGAAGGTGCCGGTGACCTTCAGCGAGAGCTTGCGCTTGGCGTTGAGCTGCGCCTGCAACGCGGAGACGGCGTCGCCCTTGTCGCCCTCGCGCACCTGGACCACGAGCGCGGCCCAGGTCTTCGGCCCGACGATGCCGTCGGCGGGCAGGGACTTGGCCTGTTGGAAGGCTTTGACGGCGGTCGCGGTGTCCGCGCTGAACACCCCGTCGACCGCCGTGGTGGCCTGCCCGTGCTGGCGCAGCAGGTACTGCACGGCGGTGACGTCCGCGCCCCGGTTGCCCGCGCTCTGGGCGTGGTGGAAGGCCCCCGAGTAGGCCAGCGCCGACGGTGTCGCCACGCCCAGCGCCAGCACCGCCACCGCACCGACTGCCAGGCTTCTGACCAGGGTTGACGTGCACTTCAACATGAACGGTCTCCGTCCCCGGGGGAATTTGTTAAGACTTTTTCCCATGGAGTCCGGGATGCGGCAATCCACCACCTGGACCACCCGGACGAGTGAACGGATTCGAGTCCTTGCGGGCCTCGGTGATTACATGACCGCGCGGTTCGGGGAGCCATGCGCGGCGGTGTGTCGCGCCCTGCCCAGGAGTCCCCTTTGTCCGACCTCCCCGCCGACAACACCGCCCCGGAACACGAATCCTCTTCACCGGGAAGCCCCGCGCGAGGCGTCCGACTTCCGTTCCCGGTCTGGTCCCTGGCCCTGGCGACCTCGGCGGCAATCGCGGTCGTGCTCGGCGTCCTGCTGACCGACCAGCTCACCTCCACCGGCACCCCCGGCAGGGACGGCAGCGCGACGCACCCGGGCGAGGGCGGCGCGGACCAGCGCTACGAGACCAACCCCGACGGCAGGCCGATGGAGTACCAGCCCGGCCGCACCTCGGTCACGCTCGTCCCGACCACCACGGTGATCAACGGGAGCACGCTGGTCACGCCGAGCCCGTCGCTGATCCAGCTGCCCTCGATCGTCGTGCCCACGGTGGTGCTGCCCGTGCCGAGCCAGGACGACCCGCCGACGACGACCACCTCGGCGCGACTCGTCACCACGACGCCGACGACGACCGCGACGACCCCCGCGGGCACCACGGTCGCGCCGCCGCCCAGCCGCTGACGAGGACACGCCGAGGGGGTACTTGACCTACTACTTGCACAAGGGCAACAGTCGCTCGCTAGAATTCTTGCCCTAGGGCAAACATCTTCTGGAGGCTGGCGGCATGTCGAGGCTTCACGGGTCTGGGCACTCCTCGGCGCTAGCCGGTCTCCCCGCTGCGCAGCCCCGCGCGCACGGCGGCCACCCGGAAGGCGTCCAACCCCGCCAGCAGCGCCTCCCTGGCCTGCGGGTTCATCGCCTCCAGCACCCTGGCCAGCTCCTCCCGCCTGGTCAACCGCAGCTCCTCGAGCAGGCGCTGGCCGTCCTTGGTCAGCCGCAGCGACACCTCGCGGCGGTCGGTGGACCCCGTGGTGCGCGCGAGCAGACCCGCGGCCTGCAGCCGATCGCACAGCCGGCTCGCCGAGGACGGGATCGCGCCCAGCTCCTCCGCCAGTCCGCCGAGGGTGAGCGCGCCGTGCTGCTCCACCACGAGCAGCGCGCGCAGCTGGGACGGCGAGACCTTCGGGTGCAGGCGCTCCGAGCTGCGGCCCCAGACGATCACCAAGGCCTCCGCGGCAGCCTCCACTGCGGCCGCGATGTCGGCCGGTTGGTGGTTGGTGTGCCGCACCGGCGTCATACTCCACTCTGACGAGAAGTCGACATCTCCGCCCCGCTTTCGGGGCATCCACTAGAACAACGGCCACGGGCGGGGCCGTCCATTCCGCGCCCGGCGCCCCAGGAGGACCTGTTGCACCCGACCCATCGGCTGGCTGACGTCGAGCGTGCCATGGCGAGCGCGCCCGCGCACAGCCTCGGCGACGCCGTGCGGGACATTCTCCACACCCGCTACGGAGCCGCGGAAGCCGAGGTGTTGCTTGCCGACTACCGGTCGCGCTCCCTGGAGCCCGTGCTGCACCCGGGATCGGGCGGGCACCCCGTCCCTTCCTCCCCGGCCGGCACCGCGTTTGCCCAGCAGAGGACGGTGGTCGACGGGGACTTCCACCACCTGCCGATCAGCGTCAGGGGTGACCGCCTCGGCGTGCTGCGCCTGCGCTGGGCGGGGACACCGCCGGGGGATCTCGAGCTCGCGGAGCTGACCGAGCTCGCCGCGCGCGTCGGGCAGGCGCTCGTCGCCGCCGAGGTCGTCACCGACCGCTTCCGCAGGGCCCGCCGCACCGAACGGCTCACCCTGGCCGCGGAGATGCAGTGGGACCTGCTGCCCGGCCGCGGCCTCGACCAGGCGGAGTTCAGCCTCGCCGGTCAGCTGGAGCCCGCCTACGCGGTGCGCGGGGACAACTTCGACTGGAGCTCCGACGAGGAGCACCTGACCATCGCGGTCACCAACGGCATGGGCGAGAGCGTCGACGCGGCGCTGCTGACCAGCCTGGCCATCCACGCGCTGCGCAACGCCCGCCGCGCCGGTGTCGAACTGGCCGACCAGGCGGCACTGGCCGACCAGGCGATCTGGGCGCAGCACGGCGGCAAGCAGCACGTGTCCACGCTGCTGCTGCAGATCGAGCTGGCCACCGGGCGGCTCGCCGTGATCGACGCGGGCTCCCCGCAGATCTGGCGCCTGCGCGGCGATGAGGTGCTGGACATGCGGTTGGAGCCGCAGCTGCCGCTGGGCATGTTCGACAGCACCCACTACCTGGAGCAGCGCTTCGAGCTGGTGCCGGGCGACCGCCTGATGATCATCAGCGACGGTGTCTACGAAGCGCGTTCCGGCGAGCGCAGCTACGGCGACGAGCTCCTGTCCGCGTTGCTGGCGAGCACCAGGGACCTCTCGGCGGCGGAAGCCGTCCGCGCGCTCCTCGCCGACCTCAGCCGCTTCGGCGGCGAAGCCGACCCCGAGGACGACGCCGTCGCGGTCTGCCTCGACTGGCGCGGCCGCCCCTCCTGACCCCCACCCCACGACGCGGTCCTTCGCGTTTTGGCTACTTGTTGCGATTGGGGAGCGCTCTCTTTCGCAACGAGTTGCCAAAACGCTCAACACGGGCGTGGTGGTCAGGGGGTCATGGTGGCCCAGACGACCTTGCCGTCGGGGTGGTGCTCGATCCCCCAGCCGGTGCTCAGCGCTCCGACGATGACCAGGCCGCGGTGCCGCTCGTCGGTCGGGCCGGTGCTGCGCAGGCGGGGCAGCTCGACACCGCTGTCGCCGGTCTCCATCCGGATACCGGCTCCCACCCTGCTCAGGCCGAACCACACCTGACCCTCGCCGTGCTCGACGGCGTTGGCCACCAGCTCGTTCGCGACCAGCACAGCGTCGCGCACGAGCTCCTCCGGCATCGCCCAGTCGCCGAGCACCCGCGTCACGAGGGCCCGGACCGCCGCGCAGGCTCCGGGATCGCGTTGCAACGGGACGACGGTCCGCGTGGACTCCGAACTCGCTGCCTCTGGCACGCACTCACTCCGCATCAGGGTTCTCAGGTGCCACTCGCTCGCACAGGAGAAGACACATGTCGTCCTCGTGCCGACTGTCCGTCAACAGATCGGCCAGCATCGACCGGACCAACGGCTCCCCCTGGATACCGGGATCGGCAGCAAACGCACCGGTCAAACGTCTCAAACCGGTATCGATGTCGTAGTGCCGTCGTTCGACCAGACCGTCGGTGTACAGCAGCAGGCCCCCACCGGGCTCGATGACCGTGGTGTGCTCCGGCACGTCCAGGCTGGCCAACGGCAGTCCGAGCAGCGGAGCCTGCCGCTCGGTGAGCAGTCGCGCGGCGCCGTCCGGGGACCGCAACGCCATCGGCAGGTGCCCGGCGCCCGCCCACCGCAGCACCCCGGTCTCCGGGTCCAGCTCGGCCAGCACCGCGGTCGCGAAGAGGTCGGTCTCCTGCGTCCGCATCAGCTTGTGCACCAGGCCGAGCGTGGTCGCGGGCCCGTGCCCCTCGATCGCGTAAGCGCGCAACGCCTTCTGCAGCTGGCCCATCATCAGCGCCGCGTCGATGCCGTGCCCGGTCACATCGCCCACGGTGAGCACGAGCCGCCCGTCCGGCCGGGTGAACGCGTCGAACCAGTCGCCGCCGACGTTGATGCCGCGCGTCGCGGGGCGGTAGCGCGCGCAGACCCGCATGCCCGGCGGGTGCGGCAGCGCGGGCAGCATCGCCCGTTGCAGCGTCTCGGCGAGGTCGCGCTCGCGCTCGTACTCGCGGGCGTTGCGCATGGCGACGGCGGCACGGCTGGCCACGTGGTTGCCCAGCTCGCGCTCGTCCTCGTCGTAGTCGGGCTGCTGCCGCCGCAGTTCGAGCACGCCGAGGCTCTGGGTGCCGACCAGGAACGGCAGCACGAGCGTGCCCTCACCGCTCTGCGTGCGGTGCGTCCGCGCGGCGGCGACCACCCGCTGCGAGGGCATGCGCGGGATCTCGTCCTCGGTCGTGGCGGCGCAGGACAGCACCTCCTCGACGGGCACCCACGCGGTGGCCGTCTCGGCGAAGCCCGCGCGCACCAGGTGCTGCACCAGCCGTTGCAGGACCTCGTCCTCGGCCAGCGAGGTGACCAGCATCCTGCTGATCTCGTCGAGGAAGGTGAGCCTGCGCCGCTGCTGCTCCAGCTCCGCGTGCAGGGCGAGCAGGCCCGCGTTGGTCTGCTGCAGCTCGGTCTGGTGCCAGCCGAGCACCTTGCGCTGCTCGGTGATCACCCGCAGCAGCGGGACCAGCAGGGCCTCCTCGCCCAGCCGCTCCTGCTCCTCGCCGAGCACCGGCAGCGGTGTCCCCTCGGGCAGGTCCTCCACCGCGATCCGCACCGTGCCGCCCCCGGCACCGACCAGCGCGCGCAGCTCCCGCGAGGTCGCCACGAGCAGTTCGGCCCGGTTCACGTCGTCGACGGGCAGCTGGAGGACCACGCGCAGCACCAGCTCGCGCAGCCGCGCCGCGTCGGCCTCGCCGCGGACCTCGCGGACGACCAGATCGGTCCTGTCCTGGCTCATCGGCCGCCGCCGTTCCCGGCGAGCACGAGCACCCCCGCGTCGTCCCGCAGTCGGTTGGCCTGCCACAGGATCAGCGCTCCCAGCAGCAGCGGGTCGACCGCGCGCACGCCGGGCCAGTCCGCCAGCGACCACCGCTGGCTGATCCCGTCGGTGTTCATGATCACCATGGTCTCCGTCGTCCACTCCCGCAGCGTCTCCACCGGCCGGTGGCGCTGGGCCCGGTGGCCGACTATGCCAGGGGAGGACACCAGCTGAACGCTGTGCTCCGCCCCGGGTTCGTGCACCTTCACCACTATGTTGCCCACCCCGGCGAAGCGGAGCACCCCGGCCTCGCGGTCGATCGCCACGACCGCGGCCGCGGCCCCCCTCGTCTGCGCGATCCGCTCGCGCATCAGCTCCAGCATGTCCAGCGGCCGCACGAACGGCGACTCGTCGACCACCCGCAAGGCGCTGGCCGCGGCCGCCTCGGCGGCCCTTCCGTGCCCGGAGCCGTCGATGAGCACGGCCGTCACCCGCCGGCCGTCGTCGGCGACCCGCCAGCCGTCACCGCAGGCCGACTCCCCCGGGGCGGGCAGCACGATACCGGCCGCACCCGCGTCGGCACCGCCTTCGAGCCACCGCGCGAGCACCGCGGTTCCCTTGTCGCGCAAGGAGTAGAGGTCGAAGAAGTCCGCAGCGCGGCGGATCGCGCCCATCCCCGTGCCCATGCTCCCCGCGGTGGAGAACCCGTCGGTGAGGCAGCGCTTCGGATCGCGCATGCCCGGCCCCCGGTCCACCGTGACCAGGTTCAGCCGGCCCGGCGCGTGCTGGGCCAGCAGCATGCCGTCGACCGCGTGCTTGACCAGGTTGCTCGCCAGCTCGCTCGCGGCGAGCGCCACCTGGCCGACCGAGTCCTCCGACAGCCCGGCGCGCTTGGCCGCCTCGACCGCGAGCGCCCGCGCCCTGCCCACGTGGCTGGGCTCGTTCACCCGCATGTCCAGCCGGCGTTCGCTCACCTGCGGACCCGCGTGTGGAAGCGCACCGTGACAGTGGTGCCTTCGCCGGGCTTCGAGTCGATCTCGAACTCGCTGGCCAGCCTGCGCGTGCCGCCGAGGCCGAGCCCCAGCCCGCCCGCGGTGGTGTAGCCGTCGGTCAGCGCCAGCTCCAGGTCCTCGATGCCGGGACCGGAGTCGACGAAGCGCAGCAGGATCGTCCGCAGCTTGTCCTCCTCGGTGGAGCGCACCTCCACCTCGCCTCCCCCGCCGTGCAGCAGGGTGTTGCGGGCCAGCTCACTCGCGGCGGTCACCAGCTTCGTCTGCTCGACCAGCGACAGCTCCGCGGCCGAACCGTGCTCGCGGACCAGCTGCCGGACTCCGACGATGTCACCCTCGGACCTGATCGGCATGGTGTCCGCCGCCAGGACTCGGCTCATCGCGCCTCCCCGGACACGTCGAGCCTGCGGATGCCCAGCTGGCGCAGTCCGGCCTCGACGTTGAGCGCGGTGCGCAGCCCGTGCAGCGACAGCCCCAGCTCCACCAGGGTGATCGCCACGGCGGGCCGCATGCCCACGACGACGGTGCGCGCGGCCAGCACCGAGGTGGTCGCGGCGATGTCGTGCAGCACGCGGCCGAGGAAGGAGTCGACGATCTCCAGCGCGGAGATGTCGATGATCACGCCCCGGACGCCCTCGTCGGCGACCTTCTCCGCCAGTTCCCGCTGGAACCGCAGCGCCAGCTCGTCGTGCAGCTCGACCTGGATGCTGACCAGCAGGATGTCGCCGATCCGCAGCAGCGGCAGCGCGTTCACCGCCCGACCGTTCCGCTCGGGGCGCTGACCTGGTAGCCGATCTTGGCGAGCGCGAAGGCCAGCGCGTCCGCGAGACCGGCGCGGGTGGTGACCTCCTCCAGGTCGATCCCCAGCTGCACCATGGTCTGCGCGATCTGCGGGCGGATGCCGCTGATGATGCACTCCGCGCCCATCATCCTGGCCGCCATCACGGTCTTGAGCAGGTGCTGGGCCACCATGGTGTCGACCATGGAGACACCGGTGATGTCCAGGATCGCCACCTCGGCGCTCTGGTCGACGATGGCCTGCAACAGGCTCTCCATGGCGATCTGGCTGCGCGCGCTGTCCAGGGTGCCGATCAGCGGAACGGCCAGGATGCCGCGCCACAGCCGGATCACCGGGGTGGACAGCTCCAGCAGCTGCTCCTGCTGCTGCTGGATCAGCTCGGCGCTGGTGGCCACGGCGATCTCCATGACCGCCACCCGCAGCGTGCCGAGCGCGTCGACGAGCAGCGCGGTCTCCTCGACGCCGCGCTGGCCCTCCACGGACTTCCACAGCCGCACGACCGGGCGCTTGAGCTTGCCGACCTCCACCGCGATCTCACTGGCGGTGTCGCCGAGCCGGGTTCGCCGTCCTGCCAGCTCCATGAAGAGGCCGCGCAGCGCGTTGAACGGACTTGCGGCAGGATCGTCCCCGTCCCCGGTGCGCACGGCCTCGGCGAGCGCGCGGATGACGGCCCCGCAGTCCCGCTCGATCTGCGCGGCGTCGGCGTCACCGGAGTCGAAGAAGGGCAGCCGCCGCCACGAGTCGATGACCTCGGACTCGCGTTCCAGGAGGAAGGAAGCGACCTCTGCTCCGGAATGGCGCTGCTGTTCACCCATGGACTTCCTGCCTCACTGCGTACGACGGGTATGTTTGTCTTACGGCAAACATATTCGGAGTGCCTCTTCGGGGTTCAACTCGGCCCCGGCGGGACACCTCTGTAGAAAACTGCCGGGAATGTCCGGGCAGTGGCACGGTGGAAGACGACCTCAGCGGGAGTTCAGGATGACGAGCAACAACCCCACGCAGCCGGTGAGCGACGCTGCCGAGGCCGGCATCGGCAGCTCCGTGCACGGCGAGGTCGAGGGCACGGCCGGGCGGATCAAGCTGGTCGGTGAGATCGACTACGCGGGGGCCCCGCAGCTGGACGCCGAGGTCGCGCGACTGCTCACGGCTGGCGCCACCCGGCTCACCGTGGACTTCTCCGGTGTCTCCTTCTTCGACTCCGCCTGCCTCAGCGCGCTGGTCAGGGCGCGCGAGTCGGCCAAGGAGGCCGGGGGCGAGCTGGAGCTGACGCACCTGAGCAAGTACGCACTGCGCATCCTGGAGATCGCGGGCGTGACCTCGCTGTTCACCGTGACCAACAGCCCTGCCTGAGATCGGTTCCACGCGTCGCGGTTTTCCCCGGCGACGGGTGGTTCCAAACCGCCTGTCGCCGTACGGGCATACTCCTCGGCGGCGCTGTCGGGAGCGTCACAGCGGTGGATGTGCGGGGATGTCATGCGGATTCTGGTCACGGGGGCGAGCGGGTACCTGGGCCGCGTCGCGGTGCGGTTGCTCGACGCCGAGGGCCACGAGGTCGTCGGCCTCGTGCACCGGCACCAGCCGCGCGGTTTCTCCAGGGTGGAGTGGCGGCGGGGTGACCTGCTGGACTTCCACTCCCTGGTGCTGGCGACCTCCGATGTGGACGCCGTGGTGCACCTGGCCGGGCTGACCAGGGTCCGCGAGGCCTTCGCACACCCGACCAGGTACTACCGGGTCAACGTCGCGGGCACGTTGAACCTGATGGAGGCGCTGGCGATCTCCGGCGGGGACGCCCCGCCCGCGCGCCTGGTCTTCGCCTCCACCGGCAGCGTCTACGGCGTGCCCAAGCGGCAGCCGATCGACGAGGACGCGCCGCCGGACCCGCGCAACCCCTACGCCGCCTCCAAGCTGGCCGCCGAGCAGGCCATCGCCTGGCAGTGCGCGACCGGCCAGCTCGGCGCGGTCAGCCTGCGGATCTTCAACATCGCCGGAGCGGTCGGCGAGACCGGGGACCCGGACGGTTCGCGGATCATCCCCAAGGTCGCCGCGGTCGCCGCCGGAAGGGCCCGTCGGGTCGACGTCTACGGCGACGGTTCGGCGATCAGGGACTTCGTGCACGTCAACGACGTGGCGCGGGCGGTGCTGCTGGCGCTGGAGGCGTGCGAGACGGGCACCCACCGGGTGTTCAACGTCGGCGCCACCCCGGCCAGCGTGTCCTCGATCCTGGAGACCGCGCGCAAGCTCACCGGCCGCAAGCTCGCGGTCACCCACCACCCGGCGCACCCGGGCGAGGCCCCCAAGCTGATGGCCGACAACGGCAGGCTGCGCGGCAAGCTGGGCTGGCAGCCGAAGAGCTCGTCGCTCGAGCAGCTGGTCGCCGACCAGTGCCGAACCGAACTGAGATCGGTCTGAGTCGCCCTTGCGCGTGACCGCCCCGTTCGCCAAGATCCCCCCTTTCGGGTGATCGACAACGGAGGGCGGGGCGGATGACGACACCTGAGGTCGCGGGATATCGCAGCGGGTTCTGGTCCATCGACCAGGAGCACTCCAGCGTCCTGTTCACCGCAAGGCACATGGCCGTCGGCAAGGTGCACGGCCGGTTCCGGCGCTTCGTCGGCAAGGTCTTCACCGGTGAGACCGTCGAGCAGTCCGCGGTGCGCGCGATCATCGACGCGACCTCGCTGGACACCGGCAGCGTGAAGCGGGACCGCAGCCTCGCCTCCTCGGAGTTCCTGGAGTCCGAGACCTACCCGACGATGGAGTTCCGCTCCTCGGCCGTGCACGCCCACGACACCGACTTCCTGGTGGACGGCGAGCTGGCGATGCACGGGCACACCAAGCCGGTGCGGTTGAAGCTGACCTTCAACGGGATCATCGAGGACCCCTACAGCGGGGTGACCCGGGCGGGGTTCAGCGCGCACACCACGATCCGGCGGCGCGAGTTCGGGCTGAGCTTCGACGCCCGCCTGCCCGGCGGAGGGCAGCTGGTCAGCGACCAGATCACCATCACGCTGGACATCGAGGCGACGCTGGACGCGCCCGAGCCGGGCTGAAGTTACCCAGACAGAAAGTAGTCATCCGCTCGCGTCACGTCACGGATCGGACTCGGGGACGTCACCCCTGCAGGGCACCCCAGTCGAGATCCGTTCCAGAGGTGAGCGATGTACGCCACTGACCACGTCGGTACCTGTTCGAAGTGCGACGGCGAGGTCGTCCGGTACAACGGGCGACTCGTCTGCACCCAGTGCGGCGCCCAGTACTGAGCCAGTTCCTGAGCGCGCCCCTGCGGTCGCCCCGTCCCGCTCCAGGGACGGGGCGGCCCGCTCTCTAGCTAGACCGTTCGTTATATATTCGGGCGCATGCGCGTCCACCACCTGAACTGCGGCAGCCTGGCCCCGCCCCTGCGCAGGCTGGTCAACGGCGACGGCGGGCTCTTCGACCGCGCCGAGCTGGTCTGCCACTGCCTGCTGGTCGAGACGGGCACCGGGCTCGTCCTGGTCGACACCGGCGTCGGCTCCCGCCCGTGGGACACCACCGCCGAGTTCCGCCGCTTCATGCGACCGTCGCTGCGGCGCTCGGAGACCGCGGTGGAGCAGGTGCGCGCCCTCGGCTTCGCCCCGGAGGACGTCCGGCACGTCGTGCTGACGCACCTCGACTACGACCACGCGGGCGGCCTGCGCGACTTCCCGTGGGCGAAGGTGCACGTGCACGCCGACGAACTGGCCACGGTCAGCGGCGAGCTCAGCCTCCCCGAGCGCCGCCGCTACCTCACCGAGCAGTGGGCGCACGGCCCGGACTGGACGACCTACCGCGCGGGCGGCGACCGCTGGTTCGGCTTCGACGCGGTGCGCGGGCTCGACGGCCTGGGCGAGGACCTCCTGCTCGTCCCGCTCGCCGGGCACACGAGAGGGCACAGCGCCGTGGCGATCCGCGACGGCTCACGGTGGCTGTTGCACGCCGGAGACGCCTACTTCTACCGGGGCGAGATCGACCCGAGGCGGCCGCACTGCACTCCGGGCCTCAAGTACTTCCAGTACGCGGTGGGAACCGACCACGCCGAACGCCGGGCCAACCGCGACCGCCTCCAGGAGCTGGCCGCCAACCACGGCGCCGAGATCGAGATCTTCAGCGCCCACGACCCCGAGGAGCTCCGGCGCTACCGCTGACCGCTCGGGTCAGGCGGCGCAGGCGTCGTCGAGCGACGTCGCGGGGGCCGAGGACGGATTGACCGAGCCGCCGGGCCTACCGGTGGTGGTCTTGCCGCCCGCCTTCGTGGTGGTGGTCGGCGGGACCGTGGTCGTGGTGGTGCCGGGAACCGGCGCGGCGTGCGGGTTCGGCGGCGGGCTGATCGCGGCCTGCACGACCTGCTTCATGAACGCGTAGTCCGGGCGCGCGGTGTCGAACTTGCCGTCCTTGGCCCTCGGGTTGGGCAGGTTCGGGTCGAACGAGATGCTCTCCAGCGGCTGTTCCTTGATCTTCATGGCCAGCTGGAGCAGCGCGGGCAGGACGTCCTGCGGGATGTTCGTCGCCACGTTGGCGCTGGTCGCCTCGGCAACGCTGCGGAAGTTGTTGAGGATCTTCGACGGCGGGTTCTGCTCGACCACGTACTTGATCAGGCAGCGCTGCCGGCCCATCCGCGTGTAGTCGTCGGTGTTGGTGCGGGAGCGGGCGAACCACAGCGCCTGGTCGCCGGTGAGGTGCTGGCGACCGGCCTCGATGTAGCCGAAGGGCTTGACGACCTCGCCGAACGGGCCGATGCCGCCCATCGGCACCCGGTGCGGGCCGACGTTGACGTCCAGCCCGCCGAGCGCGTCGATGATCGAGGCGAAGCCCTCCATGTTGACCTGCACGTAGTAGTCCAGCTCCAGGCCGAGCATGGTGCCGATGGAGGACCACAGCAGGTTCAGCCCGGCGATCTTGCTCGGCCCGCCGGGCGGGACCGCGTCGGGGTGCTCGTTGCCGTACTTGTACATGGCGTTGAGCAGGTACTCCGAGGAGTTCGGGCTGCGCGGGTCGGTGAAGCCGTTCGGGAACTGCTTCGCCAGCTTCGAGCCGGGCGGGAACAGCGCGTTCTGCGTGTTGCGGGGCAACGCGAACAGCGTGGTCCTGCCGGTCTTGGTGTCGATGCTCGCGGTCATCATCGTGTCGGTGCGGGTGCCGATCCGGTCAGCGCCCGCGTCACTGCCGAGCAGCAGCACGTTGATCCGCGGCTTGCGGAAGCCCTTCACGTCCGCCGCCTGGCTGTTGGCGCCCGCGGAGCCGGAGGGGAAGACGGTGTCCAGCAGGTTGCGGTGGGCGTCGAGGTTGTAGGCGGCGTAGCCGAACGGCGTCGCGACCGCGAGGCAGAGCACCGTGACCAGGGTCGCGCCGAGCACGCGGTGACCCGTGGCACTGCGCCGCGGCAGCGCGGCCACGTAGGCGCTGACGACCACCGTGATCCACAGCACCGCCACCAGCGCGAGCGCGCCCATGACGTAGAGCAGGAACTCCGAGGAGGCGACGTACTCCAGCACCTCGTCGGTGGAGGTGGTGAGCGCGTAGTAGACGCCCGTGCCGACCAGCAGCAGGAACAGGCCGAGGACGAAGTAGCCGACGCGGCGGCGCAGCACGAGGTGCCCGGACCCGGGCAGCACGGCGGAGAACAGGGCGAGCAGCAGAGCGCCGCCCATCGTGCGCGCGCGCTTGACCTGGGACTTCGGCGGCGGCGTCACAATGGGCTCCGGTTGGTACCGGAACGCACGGTGATGTCGGCCCACTGGTGCTCCTCATTCTCCAGTCGGCCGGAAACAGGGCCGCCCCGCTGATCAACGCTACTCCGGGCCGCGTCGCGCCGGGTTGCTTTTCATACAGAAGACGCATGACGAGCAACTCAGGTTGCACCGTTGCGATGCGTGTGCAACCCATTACGCTGCGCACAGAGTTTGCGCAGGTCAGCGGCCGTGGCCATCCATAGTACGGGTCCCGCTCGCCGACTCGGCGGCGGCCGCGAGACCGGCGACCAGTCGGCGGATGAAACGATCAAGCATGGTATGGACCAAACGGCCCAGCAACGGCCTCCTGGCACTGAAGATCGAGCGCCAGCGGATCACCGTCCCCCCGTCGCGCGGCTCCAGGTCGACCTGCGCCCGGTAGCCCTGGATCGGCAGTCCCGACTCCAGCACGTAGGCGAGGCGCCGGTCCCGCTCCAGCTCGACGATCCGCTCGCGGCTGCGCAGCGGCCAGGTGCGGAAGACCCTGATCGCGCCGACCCCCTCCCGCCCGGTCTCCCCCGGCCGCTCCAGCTCGAAGGAGCCCAGCGGCGACCACGTCGGCCAGCTCGCCCCGTCGCGGAGCAGGCCGTGGACGACGGAGGGCTCGGCGGCGGCGAAGTGCTCGACCTCGATAGTGTGAACCATGTGGTACATGTACCAACTGGTACACGGGCTGACAAGGGGATGCGATGAGCGAGGCCCGGCAACGGCTGCTCGACGCGGCGGTGGAGCACCTGGCGGAGCACGGCCTGACCGATCTCAGCCTGCGCCAGCTGGCCACCGCGCTCGGCACGAGCCACCGCATGCTGATCTACCACTTCAGCTCCAAGGAGGGGCTGCTCGTCGAGGTCATCCGCGCCGTGGAACTGCGCCAGCGCGAGGCCTTCGCCGACCACTACTCCGCCGGATCACCCGCCGAGGTGCTCCGCGAGTTCTGGCGACGCCTGTCCGACCCGTCGATGTGGCCGCACGAACGCCTGTTCTTCGAGATCTACGGCCAGGCCCTGCAAGGTCGCCCCGGCACCACCGCCCTACTCGACGGCGTCGTCGAGAACTGGCTTGAGCCGGGCGTTCGGGCCGCCGAGCACTGGGGGCTCGACCCGGCGACCGCCCGCGCCGAAGCCCGGCTCGGCCTCGCCGTGATGCGCGGACTGCTGCTCGACCTGCTGGCCACCGGCGACCGGGAGGGCACGACAGCGGCGCTGGAGCACTTCGCCGCGAGCTACGAACGTGAATAAAGCTCCGTTCGTCGGATGTGCGCGCTCTCACGCAGGCGGGACGATCGCCGCATGGCGCTGACGCGAGCCCTGGTGGCGGGACTGTTGCTGGCATCGATGACTGTTGCCGCTCCGGCACGGGCCGCTCCGGAGGCGGTGTCGTGGACCGCGCCGTTGAACACCGAAGGGCGCTACATCGTTGACGCGACAGGCAATCGCTTCAAGCTGAAGTCCGGGAACTGGCACGGGGCCAGCGGCACGTGGAAGGGCTCCGGCGACGTCGCCGACCCGGCCAACCACCACGCGGGAGAGAAGTCCGACCAGATCCCGCTCGGCCTGGACCGCGCGCCGATGGCGGCGATGATCGAGAGCTTCCGGGGGATCGGGCTGAACAGCGTCCGGCTGCCGTTCTCCAACGAGATGGTGCACGACACCCGCCCCGTTCCCGACGCGGCCGTGCGCGCGAACCCCGCGCTGCGCGGGAAGACCCCGCTCCAGGTCTACGACGCCGTGGTCGATGCGCTGACGGCGGCGGGCTTCGCGGTGATCTTGAACAACCACACCAACACCAGCCGATGGTGTTGCGGTGTAGACGGGAACGAGAGGTGGAACACCAGCCAGGCCACCCAGAAGTGGGAAGCCGACTGGCTGCTGATGGTCAAGCGCTACCGCTCCAACGCCCGGGTTGTCGGTGCGGATCTGTACAACGAGGTCCGTCGGAACATCCTGGACGACCCGAACTGGGGGTGGGGCAACGAACACGACTGGCACGCGGCGGCGCAGCGGGCGGCCGACCGCATCCTGACCGAGGCCAACCCGGACATCCTGATCGTCATCGAGGGCATCAACTGGTTCGGCCTCCCCGTCAACGGGCTCCCGCACGGCAGGCCGACGCTGGAGCCGGTCCGGACGCTCTCGCACACCCTGGTGCGGTCGCGGAAACTGGTGTACTCGGCGCACTTCTACGGCTACACCGGCCCGAACCACAGCGGTGCCACCGGGATCGGCGAGACCAGCGACCCCCGCTACCGCGACTTCAGCCGCGAGGAGCTGTTCGCCGTCCTGGACCGGCAGGCGTTCTTCGTGGCGCAGGAGAGCGGTCAGCACTTCACGGCGCCGGTGTGGATCAGCGAGTTCGGCTCGGGCGGGCGCGAGGAGACCGACCCGAAGTCGCGCGCGTGGTTCGAGAACTTCGTGGACCACCTGGTGCGCAACGACACCGACTTCGCGTACTGGCCGCTGGTGGGCTGGCACCAGGACCGGCGCGGGAACGGCTGGGCGATGCTGCACTGGGACGCCGCGGGCAACCGGATGAGCGTGGACGACGGCGACGACTGGCGGGCTCCTGCGTGGCGCCGACTCGTTGGCGCGCAAGGGAGAACCGGCCCGGTGCCGAGGTCCGACGCGTGGAGCGTGCTCGCGCCGGACCACGGCGACGCGGTGCGGTCGGCGCGGACGCTCGCCGAGCCCGACTGGGACTCCGGCGCGCGCAAGGCCGCCTGTCCGGACGGTCAGCGCCTCATCGGCCTCGCGCAGACCGGCGGTCGCGGCCTGTGCACCGACGCGGGGCTCGACGCGAATCCGCTGGGGCGGCAGGTGGTGCGCGATGAGCGCAACGTCGGCGCTGACTGGGCGAGCGGCTACACCAAGTTCCAGTGCCCGCCGGGGCACGTGGTGACCGGCTACGCGGTGCGCGGCGCCGACATGTCCTCGGTGCTGTGCCAACGGGTTGGGCAACCGTTGGGCGCCAACGGAAGGACGGTGTGGTTCGACCGCGGCGACAACCGTCCGGCAGCGGCGCGCGGCGGAGACTTCGCGCACGGGCGCTTCAAGGGCCAGTGCGCGGAGACGGAGTACGTCGGTGGCGTCGCGTGGACCGGACGCGTCGTCGGCAGGGCGAAGACGCCGGACGCCTTGCTCTGCGTGGGGATCAGCGCTCCACAGTAGCCGGACGTCAGGCGGCGACCGTGCTCCACGACTGGCTCGACCGAGCGTCGCCGGGTTACAGGGCGCCAGCCGTGGGAAATTGCGGAGGTGCGGCCTCAGCTCCGTCCTGGGAGGACGGGGCGGTGGAGACGAGCGCGACCGGCACTTCCGCAGGCGGTGCGAAGGACTCGTCCGGCCGGATGCGCGGCGGCTGCGCCGACCACGGTTTGAGGTTCTGCACGACGCCCTCGTAGAACTGGTTGATCGCCGAGAGCACCGAGTCGATGAACGCGCCGCGCCCGGAACCGCGTTTGGCTCCCATCGCGAAGCTCTGTGCGATTCGGAACGATCGGAGGTCCCGCTTCGCGTCGACCACCATCAGCTCTGGTCGGAGCCGAACGTCGCGCAGCAGCTCAGCGGCGCCCTGCCCTCGGGAGTGCAGCAAGAAGCTCTCCACCCGCACGGTCTCCGGCGCGTTCTTGAGCTGGCGAACCAGCCAGTTCACGCGGGTGGTCGGGCGTCCTTCCTTGGGTGCGTCCACGTCGAGGTGGCAGACGACCTGACCAGCGCGAAGATCCGCCGTGATGTGCAGGACCCCCACTGTGTCCGGAATCCGGACCGCGCCCACAAGCACGCCGGTGGACGCCAGCTGCGCGGCTTGTGCCTGCGTCCGCGTTCCAGGATCGGCAATCTCCTTGCGGCTCAAGGATGGCGTGACCTCAGCGCCCAACTGCCTTCCGAGTTGGAGGCACGCGAACCGCACCAGCGCGTCGAAGCGCAACGCGACCTCGGAAGCGGCGCTGTCGGTCGCTCGCAACGTGCCCGCGGCGAGAGCCTCCCGTGCTGGCACCCACGACGGTCCCATGTCGTCGAACATCATCGCTCCGGAACGAGGGTGCTCCAGGTAGCGAATCAACTCGCCCAGAATCCACGCTTGTTCGGGATCTGCGACACCGCGGTGTTCCTTCTGCATCACCGCTTCGCACAGCAGCTGAGACCAGGAGAGATGGTGCAGGGCGACTTTGCGCAGCCTGCGCTTGTCCACCGTGGTCGGGTGCTGGCCGGGAACAGCTGGAATCTCGTTGGATATCGTCAGCAACGCGTCGAATCCCTGTTCCCGCGCGACATCGAGATACGCCTCGAGCTGTTCGGCGTGAAGCGAGTTGTTGCCGGTCTTGACCTCCACGAGCGCGGTCCACGTGCGGCCACCACGCGTGACGCGGACCAGACCGTCTGGAATGAACTTCTTCTCTCCCAACTGAAACGGGACCTCGATGAAGGTCTCAACCCGGCCGGCAGGTGCGCCGAAGGGCTGCACGACAGCCCTGCCGAACTCCCGCACGATGGACATGACGGCGAGCAGCGCGGAGGTGGCCCGCCGCTCCTGCTCTTCGGCGCCGCTGATGCCCGAGGTCGGAATGAGCCTTGCCGCGTGCCAGGACTCTTCTGCCATGAGGTGCCCTCTTTCTCCGGGAACAGTCGGCGTTTCGGACAGGAGAGAGGCTCCGTTAGCTGACCCAACGGCTTCACCCGAATGTCCACATGAGCATGGGCACACACCCACATCCAGGCACGGAAGTACATAACCGCGTTACTCCACCGCTATCTGCCCGGCTCGCCAGATACGGTGGCCGGGTGAGCGAGCACCTCCAGCTGACCGTCGACGGCGCGGTGGCGACCCTGACCATCGACCGCCCCGCCAAGCGCAACGCGATGAGCCACGCCATGTGGTCGGCGCTGCCCGGGCTGATGGACCGGGTGGAGCACGACGACGCGGTCCGGGTCCTGGTGGTCCAGGGCGGCGACAACTTCTCGGCGGGCGCAGACATCAGCGAGTTCCAGACGTTGCGCAAGGGGGCGGAGGGGGCTCGCGCCTACGGCGAGGTCGTGCACGCGGGCGAGCGCGCGATCGCCTCGCTGAGCAAGCCCGTGATCGCCGCGGTCACCGGGTTCTGCGTCGGCGGGGGCTGCGAGATCGCGCTGGCGTGCGACATCCGCATCGCCACCGAGGACGCGCGGTTCGGCATCACTCCGGCGAAGCTCGGCATCATCTACCACTTCATGTCGACCAAGCGACTCGTCGAAGCGGTCGGGCCAGCGTGGGCGAAGCAGATCCTGTTCTCCGCCGACCTGATCGACGCGGCGACCGCGCTGCGCATCGGGCTGGTCAACGAGGTGCACCCCGCGGCCGATCTCGCCGCGCGGGCCAAGGAGCTGGCCGAGGTCCTGGCCACTCGCGCCCAGGTGAGCGTGCGCGGCGCGAAGGCGGTGGTCAACGGGATCACCGACGGCCTGCACGCGGAGAACGACGAGCTGCACGCACTGTTCGAGGCCAGCTACACCAGTCCGGAGTACGCAGAGGGCGTGCGTGCGTTCCTCGACAAGCGCCCGCCGAGGTTCTAGCCAGGACTACAACGCGCCCGCGACGGCTTCTCCGGACCGCATCCTGGGCACGGGCGCCGCGCGCTTCCGGAGGTTCTGCACGACGTCCGCGTAGAACGCGGTGACCGCGCTCAGCACGGAGCCGACGAATCCCGCGCGCCCGGTGCCCATCGCGAAGTCCTGCGAGATGCGGAACGCGCGCAGTTCCCGCTGCTGCTCGACCCGCACGCTCGACGGCGCGTTCCTGATCTGGCGCTCCACCCAGTTCACCCTGGTCGTCGGCCGCCCCTCGCGTGGCACGTCCATGTCGACGTAGCAGGCGAGCCGGTCCGCGCGCAGGTCAGCTTTGACGTGCAACAACGCCGCGCTGCCCGGAATCCTGATGGCTCCGGCCAGCGAACCGTCCTCGGCGAGCCGCTCCGCGAGGGTGCGCGTGCGCAGCAGCGGATCGACGCTTTCCTTGCGGGACAAGGCAGGCGTGGCCTCCACCCCGAGCCGGAGGCTGGCGAAGCGCAATAGCTCGTCGAAGCGGGCCGCGACCTCCGTCGCCGCGTTGTCCTCCGCGCGCAACGTGCCGGCGGCAAGCGCTGCGCGTGCGGGCTCCCACGCCTCGCCCATGTCGTCGAACGCGACGGTGCCGGAGTTCGGGTGCTCCAAGTACCCGATCAGCTCGCCCAGAATCCACGCGCGCTCCGCGTTGACCGCCGCCCGCACCGCGACCGCCTTGCACAGCAGCTGCGACCAGGAGATCTGGAGCCGCCGCGCTTCGTCCACTGTGGACAGAGGTGGCGCCGGAACAGCGGGGACCTCGTTGGAAACGGTGAGCACCGCGTCGAAGCCCTGTTCCCGCGCCAGGCTCAGGCACGTGCCGAGCCGGTCAGCCGGGATGACGTCCGCGCCGGTCTTCACCTCCACCAACGCCGTCCAGCGACAGGCTCCCCTGGTGATCCGGATCAGCCCGCCCGGCACGAAAACCGCTTCGCCGACCCGGAAAGGCACGTCCACGAAGGACTCGACGCGTCCGCACGGCGCGCCCAGCACCTCGCTGAACGCCGCGCCGAACTCCGGCACCGCCGCGAGCACCGCGAGCAGGGCGGACACCGAGCGCCGCTGCCGCTCCTCGACACCTCCGACGTCCGAGGTCGGAATGAGCCGTGCCGCGTGCCAGGACTCCGCCGCCATGTCCCCCACCTTCTCCTCGATCGGTACCCCGCGTTTCGTCCCGTCCCCGGATTCGTTAGCCCGCGCGCCGCTCCTCACCCGATCGGACAAGCGGCAGTTCGGCACTCGTCGGCGCCGGTCACCCGTTCAGGGCAAACACGTCGCCATCTCGGCCGCCACCGCCCGCAGATCCCACAGGTCACGGCGCACAGTTTGAGAGAACTCGCACCAATCGAATTCTCCCAAAAAGCGACATCGCCTTCCCCGAAAAAACCGGTGTGGCCACGCTCGAATTCGACACTCCTTCGAACAATCACTTGCGAGGAATGATGGCCGCCGCACGCCCGCTCCACTGGATCACCGGCTCGCTGATCGCGGCAGCGACCGCGCTCGCCCTGCCCGTCATCGCGAGCGCGACCGAGGCCGCCGCCCCAGCAGCACCGTGCGGCATCATCCGGTCGCCCGACGGCCCCACCCACGGCCTCCCCAGGGCGCTGCACTGGAACAACTGCGAGGGACACCACGTGAAACTGAAAGTTCGAGCGGTTTTCAGGATCGCCGAAGTGTGTGTGCGTCCGGGGATCACCAATCTCGGGGACACGTTCCAGGGCCGCGAGGAGCCCGTCTACGCCTCGGAGATCGGCACCTGCTGATCGGTCCAGCGAGTGGTGGCACCACTGCTTTTCGGGGCCACCACCGCCATTTCTGCCCCCGTTCAGCACGTGCGCTAGCGCTCTGCCTCCGAGGCCGCGTCAATCACCCCGTCGAGCACGTCGCGGGAATTCACCAAGCTGTTGATCATCTGATCGATCCGCGCGCGCTCCTTGGCCAGTTCGGTGACCAGCTTGCCGGTGGCGATCTCCGAGGGCCCGCCGTCGCCGTCGCGCATGCAGGGCAGAACACGCGCGATCTTCTTGCTGTTCAGCCCGGCCGCGAACAGTTCCTGGATGCGGATCACCCGATCGACCGCGCGCTCCGCGTAGTCGCGCTGACCACCCGGCGTGCGCTCGGAGACCAGCAATCCCTGCTGCTCGTAGTAGCGCAACGACCGTTCGCTTACACCCGTACGGCGCGCGAGCTCACCGATCTTCATCTCGGCCGTCCTCGGACTTGAACCTGACACTGATGTCAGATTTTACCGTGGTCGCATGACGAACGACCTCTACGACTACAGCCCGATCACCGAGCGCGCGCCGATCACCTGGCCCGGCGGGGCCAAGGTCGCCGCCTACGTCGGCCTCAACGTCGAGCACTTCCTGCCCGGCCGCCCGTCCACCAGCATCTGGCCCGGCACCGCCGACCTCGTACCCGATCCGCTGAACCACGGCTGGCGCGACTACGGCACCCGGGTCGGCATCTGGCGCACGATGCAAAGCCTTGACCGGCACGGGTTCCGCGCGAGCGTGCTGCTCAACTCCGACGTCGCCGAGCACTACCCGCAGATCATCGAAGCCGGGCGCGAGCGGGACTGGGCGTGGCTCGCGCACGGCAAGACCAACTCGATCCTGCACACCGGCATGTCCGTCGAGGAGGAGCGCGCGTTCCTCACCGACGTCATCGACACCATCGCCACCGCGACAGGTCAACGGCCGCGCGGGTGGATGGGTCCCGGCCTGACCGAGACCGCCAACACCCCGGCTCTGCTCGCCGAACTCGGCCTCGACTACGTGCTCGACTGGACCAACGACGACCAGCCGTACCCGCTGAAGGTGCCCGGCCTGATCAGCGTCCCGTACACCGTCGAGCTCAACGACCTGCTCCTGTTCGGCAAGAGCTTCACCGGGCCGGACTTCGTGCAGATCGTGAAGGACCAGTACGAGCAGCTGCTCGCCGACTCCGAGCACAGCGGCCGCGTCCTCGCGCTCGCGCTGCACCCCTTCGTGATCGGCCAGGCGTTCCGCGCCAAGTACCTCGACCAGGCGCTGGAGTTCCTCGCCGCGCAGCCCGACATCTGGCTGACCACCAGCGACGAGATCGCCGACCACTACCGTGTGAACCGGATCGACTAGCGGCGGGGGCAGAGCATGTACGTCAGATCGTCGGGTGGAAAAGACGCGCGCCCCGTTCTCTTCCTGCACGGTGGTGGCGTTGCAGGCTGGATGTGGGAACCGACGATGGAGCGTCTTCCCGCAGGGCTTCGACTCATCGTCCCCGACCTTCCCGGACATGATCGAAGCTCTGCGGAAAGGTACGTGTCGCATGACCAGACGGTGAGCGAGCTGGCATCCGTTGTCGAGCGGGAAACTGAACGGCCCGTGACTGTCGTCGGGTTCTCCCTCGGGGCTCAGCTCGCGATTCTTCTGGCCGCGAGTCGGCCCGACCTCGTGGAGCGAGTCGCGGTTGTGAGCGCGCAAGCCAAACCGACACGCGCACCGGCGTTGACGCTCGGCCTTCTCAGCGCCTCGGCACCGCTCGCGAAGCGCCAGTGGTTCGCGAAACTGCAAGCAACGGCGTTGTTCATACCGGCGCCGCTGATGAGCGACTACCTCCGTACTTCTGCCCACATCTCCAGGGAAACGCTCCTCACGACCGTCAGCGAGAACATCCGGTTCACCGAGCCACCGGGATGGGCGATGTTTCCCGGCGCGGCGCTCATCCTCGCTGGCACAGGCGAACGCGGTTTCATGAAGAAGTCAGCGCTTTCGCTCAACGAATCGCTCCCCGGGAGCGAACTGGAGATCGTCGACGGGTGCGGTCACGGCATCCCGCTGCAACGACCGGACTGGTTCGCTCAGCGACTGAGGAGCTGGCTCGCACCGTGAGTCCACAGTGGACGCCCTGATTCGGAGCTAGCATGCGCCCATGACCGCCCGCGACCTCGTGAAACGGGAACAGCTCCCGACGCTCCAGCCGATCACCCAGCCAGTCGCCCTGCCGCCGCCGGCCCGTGTGTGGACCGCCGAGGAGATGCGGGTGATCGGGCTGGGCCGAGCGGCGGGGCACATGGACGAGCGCTGGTTGGCACTGGTCGAGGCGGACCGGCTCTTCCTGCATCGGTCATGGACCGGCTACGGCGTCTACGAGGCGGTTTTCGTCGAGCGTCCCGAAGGCTGGCAGATCACCGAAGCATGGGTCGAGTCCGACACCGACAGGTATCGGCGGCAGAACGACGCGTACGAAACGTTGTTCCTGGAAATGCTGGTGATGGGGAAGCTGCTCGGCGGCGGCGAACGCGGTGACTGGGAACGGTTGAAGAAGTTGCGGACTCCGCGGCCGTAGCCGTCAACGGAGCTGGTGGGGCAGGTGGGGCTCGAACCCACGACCTGACAGATTATGAGTCTGCTGCTCTGACCAGCTGAGCTACTGCCCCTTGATGGCCCATCTCCACGAACGGCCGAATCCCCATCACGCGTCGTAGCCCCGCGTGAGGGCTGCGATGTTAGTCCACCCACGCCGTGACTTCCCCTCCGGGGGCGGTACCGGTTTGTGGGCATTTTCCTGAACCGCGCGACTACCTCCCGTAGTACAACCCCTGGGCCACGCGGGGCAGGAACTCCGACGAACTGCTGTGCGGCGCCACACCGAAGGGGCCGTCCGACTCCCCCGGCAACTTCACCCACAGCTTCGCGTCGAAGCCGTTCACGCCGCCCAGGTACTGCGGCCGGTCCCCCAGTTTCCGGCCCGGCGGATTGCCCCACCAGGTGCTCGGGTTGGCGTGGATGTAGGAGTCCGGCGGGGGGCCGTTGCCGTTGCGGGAAGTGTCGATGACGAAGCCGACGTCTGGCAGGCCGAGGAGGTCGCGCAATTCCGCCGCGAAGGACTCGCACATCTCCGTGGTGTTGTAGTTCGAGACGTTGACCGCGAAGCCGCGCGCGTCAGCGACACCGGCTTGGCGAAGCCACGGCGCCAGCGACTCCGGCGAGTTGTAACGGCCGTCCCCGCCGTCGAGGTACACGTAGGTGTTGGGCGCGTACTGCTTGAAGGCTTGAACCGCGAACGTCAAGCAGGCCAACCGATTCCTGCGCTGCTCCGCGGTCAGGCCCGGCATGTGGATCAGCGTGTCCGGCTCCAGGAGCACCACCGCGGGCGCCGCTCCGACCAGTTGCGCGAAGGACTTCGCCCACGCCTGGTACTCCTTCACGCTCCGGAAACCGCCGGAGGACGCCCCGCCCGCGTCACGGAACGGGATCGCGTAGGCGACGAAGACCGGCAGTGCTCCGATTTCCCCCGATGCTTCAAGGATTCCAGCGATCTGCGGCGCGATCGGAGCTGGTCCCACCCATTTCGCCTGTGGGACAGCCGCGACCTTGTCCCACACCACCCAGCGCTCTGTCGTCGTGCGCCCCGCCCGGAACTCTGTTGTGCACCAACGATGTGCTTGCGTGTCCGTCAATACGTGGAACCCATCGCACATCTCGTAGGGATTCGCCATCGCCGCTCCCCCGCGTCGGTTTTACCCTGGGACACAACAGTTATCGGCTCACGCCTCATCGCGCCATCACTTCGGCGCACATCGACACTTTGGTGCGACCTACCGGCCCAGTTCATCGCTGCCGACAAGCGCGTGGAACTCCCCCAGCACCGCCTTGACATCCGTGCTCGCCTCGTCGACGACCACCGAGCAACCCGCCAACTTCGCACCCGCCTCTTCGAGCAACTCGCGAACAGCCAGCGCCTGGCTCCCCGTCTGTATCCAGTCATCCACCAGCAGCAGACGATCGGCCTGTCCCACCGACGCCCGTTGAAGCCTCAACGCGTGCCGAATCTTGCGATAGTCCGGCTCCGTTTCCCTGACCAGCTTCTCGCCCGGGAACATCCCCGCGCCTTTGCGCACCGCCACAAAGCCCACTCCGAGCTCCATCGCCGCCGCCCCGCCCAGCAGGAATCCCCGCGACTCGATCCCGCACACCGCCGTGATCCCCTTGCCACGAAACGGTTCCACCAACGCCGCGATCACCGCCTTGAACGCTTGCCCGTCACGGAACACCGGCCACATGTCCGCGTGACCATCCACCCACCGAAACCGCTCCAGCAACAGCTCACGCGCAGACCCCATAACCGTCGATCTTCACGCGTTCGCCTGGACGAAGCGACGTGATTCCGCTGGTCTGTTGCTAGCCTGAGCTGATGAGGGGCGGCGGCGATCAACTCAATGTCGGCGAGCGCATTGCCTTCTACCGGCGTCGCCGTGGACTGTCGCAGGCCGTGCTCGCGGACCTCGTCAACCGGTCCGAGGACTGGCTGAGCAAGATCGAGCGAGGCGAACGGGAGATCCGTCGCTTGGACGTGCTCACCGATCTGGCAAAGGCGCTTCGAGTCACGCTCGGCGATCTGCTCGGTATGCCGGTCCTCATGGAGGACGAGGAATGTCACGATGACGTCCCGGCGATTCGCGATGCATTGATGGCGCCTCGCAGGTTGTCGCGGACGCTGTTCTCCTCGTCAAGCTCGCCCGACCACGTCGACCCCGCTCCCGTCGCGGCTCTGGCGGAGGCTGTGTGGTCCGACTATCAGCGTGGTGACCTGGGTCGAGTGGTCTCAGCCATGCCGAATCTGGTCAAAGCGGCCCAACGGCTCGAAGCGGCCTCGGCTGACGACCCGCCGTACAAGCGCTCATGCGCTGCGGTGTCCGCGCGAATTCACCACTTGGCTGCGACAGCGCTGAGCAAGATCGGTGAGGCTGACCTCGCCTGGATTGCGGCGGAGCGGGCGATGCAGGCGGCCGACGACTCCGAAGATCCTCTCGTGCTGGCATCCGCCGCCCGATCAGGAACCCATGCACTGCTCGCCGTCGGGCGGTTCGAAGACGCGCTGGAACTCGGCAACGCAGCGGCTCGCTGGCTCGCCCCACGGATGAAAGCTGGAGATCCAGCGGCGCTCAGCCTCTACGGGATGCTGTTCCTCCGCACCGCCGTCGCCGCCGCTCGTCATCAGGACCGGGCAACGGCAGATGAGCTGTTGAGCCGGGCGGAGCGCGCTGCTGCGGACCTGGGCAGAGACGCCAACTACTGGCTGACCAGTTTTGGCCCGTCGAACGTCGCTTTGCACCGCGTGTCCGTCGCGCTCGATCTCGGCGACGCCGGGCAGGTAGCCGACTCAGGGGTGCACGTCAACACCGAGCACCTCCCACTCGAACGGCAAGCCAGCCACATGATCGACGTCGCACGAGCGCTCAGCCTGGTTGCGAAAGACGATGACGCATTGCAGATCCTCCTTACCGCAGAACAGAAAGCGCCTGGCATCGTCCGCCACAGCGCAGCGGTGAGGCAGGTCGTCCGCGCGGTTTGTCGCCGGGCACCAGTGGCAAGGTCCTCTCCTCTGTTCGCATTCGCTGAACGCTGCCGGGCGGTGAAGTGAGGATGTCCGGCCGAGTGCTCGGCGTGGTCGGTTCCGGTGCTGGCGGGGTTGAGGACCTGCTCCCCGGCCTGATTCGACCAGCCATGGAAGCGGGCTGGACGGTCTGCGTCACGCTGACCCCCACTGCCGGACGTTGGCTCGCGGAAACAGGAACTCTCGCCGAGATCGAGAACGCAACCGGCCTGTCCGTTCGCATCGATCCTCGGTCTCCCGGAGAACGCAGCCCGCACCCGCCCGTCGACTGCTACGTGGTCGCGCCCGCTTCAGCGAACACCATCGCCAAACTCGCTCTCGGGCTCGCCGACAACCAGGCCCTCACGCAAGTGAACGAGGCCATCGGCACTCTTGGCCTCCCGATCGTCGTTTTCCCGCGCATCAACGCGGCGCACGCCCGGCACCCCGCCTGGAACAACCACCTAGCGGCGCTTCGCGCGGCTGGCGTTCACCTCGTCTACGGCGACGACGTTTGGCAGTTGCACGAACCCCGCAACTCTCCGAGCAAGGAACTCCCCTGGTCGGCAGTGCTTTCCACCGTCAACGGAGCTGTCGCCCAGAAGTAGCCGGACAGTTTGTCCGGGTAGTGGCCTGCCGTCTGCGTTCTCCTGTGCGCATGGCCACCACCCGGCAATCGAGCATGCCCGCTCGCCTCAACGACGTCCGGCCATGGTTGCTCGCTCGATACCCCGTCGAAATGCGGACGCCTGAAGCGCTATGCGACTGGTACCGCCTCCAGGCGGAGGTCTTCGAACACGTGGCCACGGTAGATCTTCACCGCAGACACGAGGCCACCGCGCTAGCTGCAATCGCTCGCGACAAACTCGCCTCACAGTCCACAGTGGACGAGCAGTTCGTTCGCTTCGATCTCGCGGAGGGACAGAACAGAGGATGACCGCACTCGACGGCCCGGCGTACCGGGCACTCTTCACATCGTTCACCCGGACCGCCTGGCGATGGGAGGCTCAACCCACCTACACCATGCCCGCCGAGCAATCCGGTCTCGCGCGCTTCCTTGCCGGAGAACCCGAACCACCTGATCACAACGCCGACTGGCACCAAGCGATCCGGGCTTGGACGGCCACTGGCAAGAACATCGCGAGGGTGCGAGCGGTGACACCGCCGCTGACCGACTACCAGCGATATCAACTCGCTTGGGGCATCCCCGGAAATGTCCGCGCAGGTGAGGACGTGCGTGTTCTCGACCTCTCCGTGCATCCAGAAGTTCTTGTGCCACAACGAGATTTTTGGCTTCTCGACAGCACCACCGTCGTGCACCTGGACTTCGACGACGATGGGCGCTTGCTGGGCCGGGAGCTCGTCGAGGAGCCTGACCTGGATCTGTACCACCAGTGGCGAACTGCCGCGACGACGCGCGCTGTACCGGTGCGGCAGTGGAATGCTCGCCCCTGACCGTGGCGCGGCGCTGCAAAGCTGGCTGGCTGGCTGGCTGG
>NZ_MUMH01000066.1 GCF_002155965.1 Allokutzneria sp. NRRL B-24872 | reverse complement strand
GCCCCCGATCGGGCCGCCGCCACCGCCCCCGCCGTTGGGTGGCTTCGTGCCCCCGCCACCGGGCGGAGTCCCGCTGATCAACTCCTTGAACGGGTTGTCGTTGAGCCGGTTCAGGTGGTCTGTCAGCACCTTCCACAGCTTGTCGACCGTTTCCCGGGTGTTGTCGCACATCTTCATGAAGTCCGCGAACAGCTTCTCGAACGCCCGGCAAAACGTCTGCGCCCACTTCATCGCCTCGGCCTCGACGAAGCGACGGGTCTCGTCGTTGACCGCGCACTTGTCGCTCGCCGCCTGCTTCGCCGCCGCGCCACCGACCAGCGCTGCGGCCCTGCGGACATCGGCGTCCCAGCGACCGTTGGCCATCTGCATGATCAGCAGCCCTTCGGCCACCGTGCGGTCGGGCAACCGCTCGCGGTGCGTTCCGAGCGCGAACTCGACCTTCGCGCGGCACGCCTGCGCCACCTTCTCCGAGGTACTGCGGATCAGCTCCGCCGAACCTCGCAGCGACTCTGTGAGATGGCCGGTCTCCACGCTGAACCGGTCGGAGAACACCCGTGACCGGTCGGCCGCCTTACCGCTCCAGTGCCCGTAGAGACCGGAAAGACCGCTCGAGGACTTGCTGGCTGACGCCTCGATCGCCGACTTCGCGCCCAGCAGCGCCTGCGCGTGGGCCTCAAGCTGATCGAACCGGATGTCCCGTTGCTCTCCGTAGCGCTCTTTCGCCACGGCGTACGCGTCACCCCGGATGGCGAGTTCGGGCACGCCCTTCCGAGGCGCCGCCGCATAGACCTGGCCGAAGCGCTTGAACACCTCAAGCCCGGGCAGGCCCGTGTCCAGGATCTCGTTCGAGTTGGCGACGGTCTTGCGCTTGAGGTCCTCGAGCTTGTCCTTGCCCGCGCGCACCCCACCGTTGACGCGCTGCTCGACCTCGGCCTTGTAGCGCCGGTGAACGTCCTTCAGTCCCTCGTCGCGGTAACCGAAGTGGCGAAACTGGCTGGCCCGAATCTCGAAGGCACCGAGGTTGAACTCCTTCTCGTACACCTCCATCGCGTCATCGCCGGTGGAGTCGTATCGGCGATAGGCGAGCAGCAGATCCCGCTTCTCCGCACGGGTGAGATCCGGGCTGCCAAGCATCTCGACGACCTCGTCGCGACTGGGGACGTCAGCCATCACTTGCCCCCGACCGTGCGGGTGTTGTTGTTCTCCACCCACTGGTAGCCGCCCCTGGTCTTCTCCAGGCGCCCGGCGAAGTCGTTGGTGGCGGCGACGAAACCGCTCGCGGCGGTGACGAGCCTGCGCAGGCCGGAGGCGTAGGCCGCGGCCGACTCGGCGTGCGCCCTGCCGAGCTGAGCGCCCCCGCCCGCAGCGGTCTCGACTGCCTTGATCTTCGGTTCGGCCTCGCTGGCCGACGTCCTCAGGACCCCGGCGACCTGCGCCATCTCATCGGTGTTGGTACCGAAACCCACCTGGTCGTCCCCCTCGCGCGTCCCCTAGGACCGCGCCGAGGCTATCGAGGGGCTCCCCCGCCCACGCGCGCCTCCACCGCGATCCACCCCATGGTGGACCAGCGACGACGCGCGTGCGCGACGTTCGGGGGAAGTGTTCAGCGAATGCCCGAGACGACGCCCGCGAGGCGCTTGGCGGCGGCCGCGGCGGCCTCCTGACTGGGGGCCTCGACCATCACGCGGACCAGCTGCTCGGTGCCGGAGGGGCGCAGCAGCACCCGGCCGGACCCGGCCAGCTCGGCCTCGACGGCGGCGACGGCCTCGGCAACCGACGAGGAGGCGGCGACCCTGGCCTTGTCGCTGACCTTGACGTTGACCAGGACCTGCGGCAGGCGGCGCATCACCCCGGCCAGCTCGGCGAGCGAACGGCCGGAGGACACCACGCGGGCCATCAGGCGCAGCCCGGTCAGCAGGCCGTCGCCGGTGGTGGCGTGGGTGGGCAGCAGCACGTGCCCGGACTGCTCGCCGCCGAGGGAGAACCCGCCGGAGCGCAGCTCCTCCAGCACGTAGCGGTCGCCGACCGAGGTCGTGCGCACGCTGACGCCGTTCTCGCGCATGGCGAGGTGCAGGCCGAGGTTGCTCATCACGGTGGCCACGAGGGTGTCGTCGGCGAGCTCGCCGCCCTCCTTCATGGCCAGCGCGAGCACCGCGAGGATCTGGTCGCCGTCCACCTCGGCACCGGTGTTGTCGACGGCGAGGCAGCGGTCGGCGTCACCGTCGTGGGCGATGCCCAGGTCGGCGCCGTGCTCGAGGACGGCGGCGCGCAGCACGCCGAGGTGGGTGGAGCCGCAGCCGTCGTTGATGTTGATGCCGTCCGGCTCGGCGTGGATGGCGATCACGTCGGCGCCCGCGCGGCGGTAGGCCTCGGGCGCGGCGGCGGAGGCCGAGCCGTTGGCGCAGTCCACGACCACGCGCAGGCCCTCAAGGGGTTGCGGGGTCGCGAGGAGCAGGTGGTCGATGTAGCGCTGGACCGCGTTGTCGAGGTCGCGCACGCGGCCGATGACTCCGCCGGTCGGGCGCGTCTGGGGCGAGCCCTCGGCGATCAGCCGCTCGATCTCGTCTTCGACGGCGTCGGGCAGCTTGTGCCCGTCACCGGAGAACAGCTTGATCCCGTTGTCCGGCATCGGGTTGTGCGATGCCGAGATCATCACGCCGAACCCGGCACCGAGCTCGCTGACCAGGTGCGCCACCGCGGGGGTCGGCACGACGCCCGCGCGCAGCACGTCGACGCCCGCCGAGGCCAGGCCCGCGGCCACGGCCGCCTCCAGCATCTCGCCGCTGGCCCTCGGGTCCCTGCCGACCACCGCGACCGGGCGGGCGGAGGAGTCCGCACCCTCGCCCAGCACCCGCGCCGCCGCCACCGAGATGGACATGGCCAGTTCGGGCGTGAGGTCGGAGTTGGCGAGACCGCGCACACCATCGGTGCCGAAGAGGCGAGCCATGTCGAGAAGTCCTCCGTGTGACGAGCGTGTGACGGGTCCGGTCAGGGGGCCGGACACAAGTGCTCCGGACGCAACTACGGGAGCAGACATCCGTAGGACGGACATCTGCTCCCGTAGGTTGTCTTGCCGCGTGCGGCCCAGGCAGGAGAGCCTGTGAGACCTAGCGCTTGCTGTACTAGCGCTTGCTGTACTGCGGAGCCTTGCGGGCCTTCTTGAGACCGTACTTCTTCCGCTCCTTGGCCCGCGGGTCACGGGTGAGGAAGCCGGCCTTCTTCAGCGCCGGGCGGTCGTCCGCGTCCAGCGTGATGAGCGCGCGGGCGATCGCCAGGCGAAGGGCACCGGCCTGGCCGGAGACGCCGCCACCGCTGAGGGTGCCGAACACGTCGAACTTGTCCAGCTTGTCCGTGGTGGTGAACGGGTCCCGGATCAGCTGCTGGTGCACCTTGTTCGGGAAGTAGGCGTCGATGTCCTTGCCGTTGAGCAGGAACTTGCCGGTGCCGGGCACCAGGCGGACGCGCACGATGGCCTGCTTGCGGCGGCCAACGGTCTGGATCAGGCGACCGGTGCCGAGCGGCACGATCGGGGCGGCCTCCTCGGCGACCTCGTCAGAGGTGGCCTCGGCGACGACCTCGTCGGTGGCGACCTCGTCGGTGGCGGCCTCGTCGGCAACGACCTCGGTGGCCTCGGTGGCAACGGCCTCGTCGGCGACGGTCTCGTCGACGGCGGGGGTGGTCTCGTCAGCGGGAGTGGTCACGCGGTTTTCCTCTGAGTTCTGGTCGTCCGACACCGGCAGGGTCACTGGCTGACCTTGGGGAGCTCGAACGTCTGCGGCTGCTGGGCCGCGTGCGGGTGGTTCGGACCGGCGTAGACCTTGAGCTTCTTGCCCATGGCGTTGCCGAGCTTGTTCTTCGGCAGCATCCCCTTGATGGCCTTCTCGACCAGCTTGGTGGGGTACTTGTCCAGCATCTCGCCGAACGAGCGCTTCTTCAGTCCGCCCGGGTGGCCACTGTGCCGGTAGACGAACTCCTGGTCGCGCTTGTTACCGGTCAGCGCGACCTTCTCGGCGTTGATGACGACGACGAAGTCACCGGTGTCGAGGTGCGGCGCGTACATGGGCTTGTGCTTCCCGCGCAGCAGGGTGGCGGCGTGGGTGGCGAGGCGGCCGAGCACCAAGTCCTGGGCGTCGATGACATGCCAGGCTCGCTTCACCTCGCTGGGCTTCGGGCTGTACGTGCGCACGGATCTACCTCGTCGTCACTCGCGTCTTGGGTGGCGTTGGGGCGGCAGAGTCCGGCACCTGCGGGAAACCTCCGCTTGCGCGGGGAGATCTCAGGGCGCGAAAACGCGCGGCCGACTTGGCGCCGCACGATATACCGCTTCAACAGCGATCGAGGTTACCCGTCGCTGTGCGGCAGGGTCAAAACGCCCCCCGGTGACGAGCGCCATGTTCACCATCATGCCAGGTCGGAGGCTTGCGAGGGCCGCGTGACACGCGCAGGGGCCCCGGTCGCGAACGACCGGGGCCCCCATCGCCGGGCGAACTCACCAGAGGTCGGCGGCCTTGCGCTCCCCGTCCTGGTAGTTGTCGTTGGCGTGGCCGAGCGCGACGCCGACCTTGGCCAGGATCTCCTGGAGCGCCTTGGCGGCCTCGTCCCACTCGCGCTGCGCCCGCTTGTAGTTGTCCGACGCCGCACCGGTCCAGGACGCGGCGAGCGGAGCCAGATCGGACTTCAGCTCGCCGAGCTGGGTGCCCAGCTTGGTGGACGTGGAGGCGATGTTGCCCTGCGCCTCGGCGAGGGAACCGAACTGAACCTTGATGTCCATGGTGATCAGAGTCCTTCCAGGCCGGCGCGGATGCTGGACATGCCCTCGGTCGCCTGCTGCTCGCGGCGGACGTAGGACTTGCCGGACTGGCCGAGCTGGTCGGAGATCACCCCGAGCGCGTTGTTGAGCTTCACGGTCTGCTCGCCCCAGTTGCGCATGAGGGTCTGGAAGGCCTTGGAGGCCTCGCCCTTCCACTGCGACTGCAACGGCTCCAGCTGCCCCCGCAGGCCGTTGAGCTCGCGGACCAGCTGCTCCCGCACTTTGGCGACGTCACCGGAGGCCTTGCTCATGGCCTCCGCATTGACCTCGTACTGAGTCATCGAACGACTCCCCCTTCGATCGGTGCTACAGCCCAAGACCATGCCACGAGGCCTTCCGGAGCCGCGACTCAATGCCGCAAGTTGTTGCGCTTGTGAACGCGGTCCACCTGATTGGTGGGACGCGACCGCATTCGAGTAGGGAAAGTCACTCTGGCATTTGCCCGTGAAATTACTCAACCCGTGCCGGAGAGGGTGCCGACCACCCGCTCGCACGCCTCGACCACCGCGTCGCGGCCCTCCGGCGTGCTCTGGCACCCCACGGTGAGCTGCGTCCGCCCCTCGAAGACGACGTGCCACTCGACGACTGATCCGCGCAGCTCACGGCGGTACTGGGCGACATCGCGACCGCCGAAGCTGGTCGAGGCGACGAAGCCGGAGTAGCCCTCCGCGCCCGCGCGCTCCACCACCGCTCGGAGTTCGCGGAGCGCGCGTTCTCGTTCCTCGGTCGCGTTGTAGGAGAGCTGGAGCTGTTCCACGCCGATGACGTCGTCGGTGTCCGGGCTCGCGGTTCTGCGCAGTTGGACCTTGCGTTTCGCGGGCTCTCCGCCGCTGTGTTCCCAGCCGTCGGGAACGCGGAATCTGTAGTCGTACTGCGCGAGTTCCTTGCCCCCGCTTCGCATCGTGATCACAAATCCCGTGATCACGACCACGGCCACCGCGAGAACCGCGACCACAGCGATTCCCAGCTTTGACCGGCGACGTGGTGGCGGAGCGGGAAGAGGCGGCGGCGCGGCGAGCCTTGGAGGGAGCTGAGGAGGGAGCGAGGGTGTGACGGGGACCGCACGCAGGGCCCCGCGCGCCACGACGGTCTCCGGCTGGTCGAGCGCCGTCGGCACCACACCGAGCCGGTCGTGCACCAACCGCGCGAGCAGCGGAACCCGGCTGGAGCCGCCGACCAGGAAGATCCCGGCGACGTCGGCCCCGGACTCGCGCACGGTCGCGGCCAGCAGCTCGACAGCGCGTGTGAGCCGCCCGCGCACCAAGCGCTCCAGCTCGACGCGGGGCACGTGCGCGTCGGTGAACGGCGGCGGCATCGGGATGTCGGTGTACGCGTGCCTGGACAGGGTCTCCTTGGCGCTGCGGACGTCCTCGTACAGCACTCGGCGACGACGTCTGTCAGGCAGATCGCGGCCCTCGACCAGGCGCCGCCACGCCTCCGGGTCCTCGCCGGAGACGAGCGTGCCGACGTGCTCCAGCAGCGCTTGGTCGATGTCCGCGCCGCCGAAGCTCGGATCGCCACGACTCGCCAGGACCTCGAAGCCGGCGCCCGTGCGCCGCACCACGCTGGCGTCGACCGTCCCGCCACCGATGTCGAGCACGGCGAGCGCGGAGCCGGTGAAACCCGTGCTCGCGGCGTGGAACACCGCCGCCGCAACGGGTTCCGGCACCAGAACGACGCGGTTGGCGAGTCCTGCGGCTGCGCGGGTGAGCACGCTGAGCCGCACCGAGCCCCAGTTGGCGGGGTGGGTCAGCACGAGCACGTCGACCTGGGCGCCGCCCGCGATCCTGCGCGCCTCCGCGACCACCCGGGCGAGCACGGCGGTGACCACGCGCGCGACCGGGACGACGATGTTGCCCAGCAGCAGCTCGCCCTCGTCCGTGCGGCGCTTGGGATGCGGCTCGAACCGCGCGGGGTCGATCGCGGCCTGGCGCTCCGCTTCACGGCCGACGAAGACCGTGCCATCGACGGCGACGAACACCGCCGACGGCATGAGCGGACTGCCGTCGGCCAGCACCACCGAGGGCTCGGCGCCGTCGACGGACAGCGCCGCGCACGTGCTGGAGGTACCGAAGTCGACGGCGAGCCGGACCCGCTCCGTCATTCGGGGTCCAGCCAGGCGAGCTGCACGACCCGCTGGCCGGACCGACGGGTGACGAGCGTGCCCCGCCCCGGCGGCATCGCGGAGGGCTTCACCGTGCCGACCAGCTGGCCCTCGTCCCGGTTGCCGCTCATCACGATGCCCGGCGCGGACTGCTCGCGGAGCTTGCCCATCACCGGGTCGTAGAGCGCCCTGCTGGCCCCGCCCGAGGCCCGCGCGACGATCAGGTGCAGGCCGATGTCCCTTGCCTGCGCGAGGAAATCGCCGAGCGGCGCGAGCGGGTTGTTGCCCGCGGTCGCCACCAGGTCGTAGTCGTCGACGACCAGGAACAGCTCGGGGCCGGACCACCAGGACCGGTTCTTCAGCTGCTCCTGCGTGACGTCCGGGCCGGGCAGCCGCTTGGTCAGCGAGGCGTGGATGTCGTCGACCATGCCGGTGAACTGCTGCGATCCCGCCGCGTACGCGAGCAGGTGGTCCGAGGTGACGAAGCCGAGCATGGTGCGGCGGTAGTCGACCAGGATGATCCGCGCCTGCTTCGGTGTGAAGCGGTCGACGATGCCCTGGACGATCGTGCGCAGCAGGTTCGTCTTGCCCGCCTCCTGCTCGGCGAAGCAGACGAAGTGCGACTCGGACTCGAAGTCCAGGTACACGGGCTTGAGCTCGTCCTCGTCGATGCCGATCGGGATCGCGTGCCTCGGCAGCTCGGCGCTCGGCTCGGGCAATCTGGCGTAGGGGAAGGAATCCGGCAGCATCCGCACCGGCGGGGCGGAGCGCCCGCGCCAGGCCGCCGCGATCCTGGCGACGGCGTCGGCGATGCCCGCGCCCGCGTCGTCGGCGGTCATCGGCACCCCGGAGGAGGCCTTGGCTGCGCCGTCGATCCTGGGCAGCGCGGTGAGGAAGTGGTACCGGTCCTTGGAAACACCGCGTCCCGGCCGGTCGGCGGGCACGTTGATCGCGACTCGTCTGTCCACATCGGACTCACTCGGATCGCCGAGCCGGAGCTCGAAGCGCGTGCCCAGCAGGTCCTTGAGCGACGGGCGGATCTCGGCCCACCGCGTCGCGGCGACCACGACGTGCACGCCGTAGGAGAGGCCCTGCGCGGCGAGCTTCACCACGTCCTCTTCGAGCAGCTCGAACTCCTGCCGGAACGCCGCCCAGCCGTCGACGATCAGGAACACGTCACCGAAGGCGTCGTTGACGATCTCGCCCCTGCGCTTGCGCGCGCGGAACTCCGCCATGGACTCGATGCCCAGCTCGCGGAAGCTCTCCTCGCGCTCCGCCAGCAACGTCTTCAGCTCGGCGACCATGCGCCGCACCAGGTCCGGCGAGAACCGGCCGCCGTAGCCGCCGACGTGCGGGAGGTTCTGCAACGACGCGAGCGTGCCGCCACCGAAGTCGAGGCAGTAGAACTGCGTCTCCTCAGCGGTGTGCGTCAACGCCATCGACATCACGATCGACCGCAGCAGCATGGACTTCCCGGCACGCGGCGCACCGACGACCGCCGCGTGCCCACCGCCTCCGGAGAAGTCGGCCCACAGGGTGTCCCTGCGCTGGTCGTACGGGCGGTCGACGATGCCGACCGGCGCGATCAGCTTGCCGGCGCCGAAGTAGTCCACGGGGGAAAGCCCGCGGTCCTCGGTGGTGGAGAGGTTGGGCAGCAACAGGTCCAGCGAAGGCGGCTCGTTCAGCGGCGGCAGCCACACCGCGTGCGCCTCGGGTCCCTTGCGCTGCACGCGGCGGACCACGATGTCGAGTTCGCTCGGCTCGGTCGGCTGTTCCGGCTTGTTCGCGGGCTCGTCGGCCGATGCGGGCAGCTCCGGCTCGATCTGCGTCTCGACGAAGTCCGGCACGAACAGCTTCGGCCTGCGGTCACCGGTGACCGGCGCGGTGGCCCTGACCGCCTGCATGCCGGGCGGCCGGTGCGGGCCGGAGACGTAGCAGGCTTTGAAGCGCACCAACGTGTTCGTGTCGAACTTCAGGTAGCCCGAGCCCGGGACCGGCGGCAGCTCGAAGGCGTCGGGCACGCCGAGCACCGACCGCGATTCCGACGCGGAGAAGGTCTTCAGGCCGATGCGGTAGGACAGGTGACCGTCCAGCCCGCGCAGCCGCCCTTCCTCGAGTTGTTGCGAGGCAAGGAGAAGGTGGATCTGGAGCGAGCGCCCGAGCCGGCCGATCGCGACGAACAGCTCGATGAAGTCGGGCTTGGCCGACAGCAGCTCGGAGAACTCGTCGACCACGATGAACAAGGCGGGCAACGGGTCCAGGTCGGCGCCGTTCTCGCGCGCCCGCTCGTACTCCCAGACGTTCTTGAAGTTCCCGCCGTCGCGCAGCGCCTGCTGGCGGCGGTTCATCTCACCCGCGATGGCGTCCTGCATGCGATCGACCAGCGTCAGGTCGTCGGCCAGGTTGGTGATCACCGCGGCCACGTGCGGGGCGCCGTCGAGGCCCGCGAAGGTCGCGCCGCCCTTGAAGTCCACCAGGATCAGGTTGAGCATCGCCGAGGAGTGCGTGGCGATCATGCCGAGCACCAGCGTGCGCAGGAACTCCGACTTGCCGGAGCCGGTCGCGCCGATGCACAGGCCGTGCGGGCCCATGCCGCCGACCGCGGCCTCCTTGATGTCCAGCTCCACCGGCTGGCCGTGCTCGCCGATGCCGAAGGCCACCTTGAAGCGGTCGCTGATCGGCCGGGGCCGCCACGCGTGCGCGATCTCGAAGCTCATCGGGTCGCCGAGCCCGAGCAGTTCGAACAGGCCGGTGTCGGAGGTCAGCAGCGGCTCGTCGACCAGCTCCGCGCCCGCGCCGGTGATGACCCGGTACGGCGAGATCCGCCTGGCCAGCGCCTCGGCCTCGACCACGGTCATCGCGTCCGGCCCGCCGAACCACTCCACGCCGCCGGTGCCGCTGAGCGCGCCGATCCGGTCCTCCTGGATGGTCAGCCGGATGCCGCGGCGCTTGGACAGCGTGCCGACGGAGTCCGACAGGTCCAGCAGCGTCACGCCCGACAGGCCCTCGGTGAGCAGCACGTGCTCGTCACCGGCGACCTCGCCGTCGTCGACGACGATCACGATGTGCGGCTGCTGCTCCTGCTGACCGCCCTTGGTGAAGCGCGGGCGGTCCCGCATCTCCTCGGCCAGCCAGGTCTCCACCTGCTTGAGCGAGCCGGTGATCATCCGCAGTGAGCCGATGCCGTCGGTGAGCCTGGGGTGCTGCGCGTGCGGCAGCCACTTCACCCACTCCCACTCGGCCCGCGCGTTCCCCGTTGCGACGACCGCGACCAGCACGTCGTCCGGCGCGTGGAAGGTGGCCAGCTGGGCGATCAGCGCGCGGGCGAGCGCCCTGGTCCGCTCCCGTTCCCCGTGCAGCGCCACGGCGGCGAAGGCGCGCAGCGTGAACACCGAAGGCAGGTCGGGGACGATCGAGTGGGCCCGGATGAACTTGCGCAGCGCCAGCGTGGTGATCGGTTCCAGCTCGTCGACCGGGCCCGTCTCCGGCGGGCGCAGCCTGGTCTCCAGCCGCTGCGGTCCGCGCCCCATGCGGAGGTGGCAGAAGTCCGGGTCGCTGGAACGGCGCTCCCACATCCGGCGGGTGGCCGCCAGCGACCACAGCGCCTGCGGGTCGGGGTGCACCCACTCGCGCGCCTCGCGCTGGTCGCGACCGGCCTGACGAGCGCGTTCCCGCATCTGCCCGAGATACCGCAGGTAATCCTTGCGGTCCTCGTTCATCTCGGCCTTTTTCTTGCCGGTCCCGCCGAATCCTCCACCCGCCATCATCCCAATGGTGGACAGCAGGAACATGCCGCCGAAGATCAGCGAGCTGGGATTCTGCCCTCCGGTGAGGAAGACCAGCGCCATCATCAGCACCGAGGCCACGATCATCACCGGCGGCAACATCTTCATCAGGATGTTCGCCGGAATCACGCGGGGGACTTCCGGCGGCGCTTCGAGAAGCAGCTCACCACCTGGCATACGGGGCGGGCTCAGTCGCGCGGACCGCTTGAACTGAAGCGTGCTCACCGGAGAGGTACCTCATTTAGCTCGTGTCAGGGTCGTCTCGTAATTCGGCGGTCCCCCAAGACTGCCCTACCCCCTTCCGGCGGATTCACCGAACCCGAAGTACTGCCGGAGGAGGCTTGGCCATACTAGGGGCGCTCATGACGACGTTCCGGTCGATTCGGTGATCGCCCACCGGGACGGGCTAACAAAGCACAGGGGGTGCTGGTGGCGACCGCGACGACGGTGTTCAGCAGGGTGACGGTGCTGGCGCCGCAGACACGGATCGACGTGGCGTTGCCCTCCGACGTCGCCGTGGCCGACCTGCTGCCGAAGCTGCTGAACCTGGCGGGCCAGGCGACGCAGGACGGCGGCGCGCGGCACGGCGGGTGGTGCCTGGCCAAGCTCGGCGAGCCCCCGCTCGACCTCAGCCGCACGCTCGCCTCGCTCGGCGTCGTGGACGGCGACCTCGTGCAGCTGCGTCGCCGCACCGAGAACCCGCCGCCCCCGCTCTACGACGACGTGGTCGACGCGATCGCCGACGCCGAACCCGGCGGGCTGCGGCCGTGGACCAGCGACACCGCGCGCAGGCTCGGCAACACCGCCTGCGGCTTGGCACTGGTCACCGCCGCCGTGGCCGTGCACCTCGCCGGAGGCCGCTTCCCGCTCGCCGCCGCCATCACCGCCGGTGTCGCCGCGCTCGTGGCCATCGCGGCCGGCTCGACGCTCATCCGCGCGCACCGCGCCCCGGACTCCGGCGTGGTGGTCGCGGCCGCGGGTGCCCTGCCCATGGCCTTCGTCTGCGGCCTGCACGCGGTCCCCGGCGCGCTCGGCCCCGCGAGCCTCGTGCTGGCGTTCGCCGCGGCCGGTGTGATCTCGGTGGTCAGCCTGCTCGTGCTCGGTTGCGGGATCACGGTTTTCGTCGCCGGAGCGGGGATCGGGGCCACCGGAGCCCTCGCGGGCCTCGTCGCGGCGTTCCTTCCCGGCTCCGTTCCCGGCATCGCCGCGGGCACGGCGGCGATCGCGCTGGCGACCCTGTCGGTGCTGCCGAGGTTGACCATCCAGCTCGCCAAGCTGCCGCTGCCGCACGTCCCCGGCAGTGCCGCCGAGCTGAAGGAGGACGACGAGTTCCCCGACTACGCCGTCATCGAGCGCCGCGCGGGCCTCGCCCACCAGTACATGACCGGCATGCTCATCGCCTCCGGCGTCGCCGCCGCCGCGGGCGCGGTGCTCGCCGCCGGTGGCCCATCGTGGTTCGGCCCGCTCTTCGGCGGCGTCGTCGCGGCCGTGCTCCTGCTGCGCGCCCGCACCTACGCCAACGGCGGCCAGGCGATCGCGCTGCTCGCGACCGGTTTGCTCACCGCGACCGGCCTCATGATCGGCTGGCTGCTCCGCGCGAGCCCGCTGCACCTGCTGCTGTGGGTGTTCGGCCTGCTCGTGGTGCTCGCGGCGGCCTCCATCACGCTCGGCGTGGTGTTCCCGAAGCAGCGGTTCTCCCCCGTGCTGCGCCGCTCCGTCGACGTGGCCGAGGCCGTGCTCATCGCGTCCGTGCTGCCCCTCGCGCTCGCCGTGATGGACCTCTACAGCGTCGTCAGGCACCTCTGATGCGCGCGCTGGCCGCCATCGTCGGCGTCGTGGCGCTCGCCCAGCCCACCGCCGAGTTCACCCCCGTGCCGCGCTACCC
>NZ_MUMH01000065.1 GCF_002155965.1 Allokutzneria sp. NRRL B-24872 | reverse complement strand
GTCGACGGCTCCGACCTGGCCAGCCTGATCAAGGACGGCCCGATCTCCCCCGAGCGCACCCTGCGGCTGATCGGCCAGGTCGGAGCCGTCGACGAAGCGCATCGCGATGTAGAGCAGCCCGTCGACCTCGCCGAAGTCGTAGAGCGGCACCACGTGCGAGTGGTCGATGGCCGAGGTGTTGCGCGCCTCGTCGACGAACCGTTCGCGGAACTCGGCGTCGACCGTCAGGTGATCGGCGATCACCTTGAGCGCGACCTTCCTGCCCAACCGGACGTCGGTGGCGCGGTACATGACACTCATACCGCCTTGGCCGATCACGCCGTCGATGCGGTAATGCCCAAGACGGCGTCCGGTGAGGTCCTCCGACACAAACGAGCAGCTTAGGGCTTGTCGTGCCGGGAGGAGGGAGTAACCCCCGAATGTCGCGGTGAAATGTGGGCGAGGACCGGCCTACGCCTTGCGGACGCCAGCGGCCTGCTTGCGGCCGTCGCCGCCGTCCTGCACGTCGAACTCCACGCGCTCCCCCTCGGCGAGGGTGCGGAAGCCGTCCATCTCGATGGCGGAGTAGTGGACGAAGACGTCGGGCCCTCCGTCGGTGGCGATGAAGCCGTAGCCCTTTTCCGCGTTGAACCACTTGACCGTGCCCAGAGCCACCGATCCTCCTTGGCGCATCCGATGAAGCGCGATCAACGCTACCGGAGCGCACCGAGGAAGTCCGCTACCGAATCGTCACTGGCGATGAGCGGATTCCTTTGCTACAAGCGGTTTCCGCCGCCAGCCGAGTGCAGCGAGGAGGCCAGTGTCCTGGGATTTCGGGTCTGTGCCAGCACTTCACCGGGTCCGGCGAAGTCGAACACGAGCCCCTCACCGGTTTTGATCGACTGCGGACCGCCCTGCGCCAAAGCGCGCAACCGGGCCTGCACCCCCTCGGAGTAACCGACGAGGTGACCGGAGTCGACGGTCACCAACTCCCCTGCCTGCAACGTGATCACGTCCAGCGCGCCGAAGCACGAGAGCACCAGCGAGCCCTGGCCGCTCGCGTGCACGAGGAAGCCGCTGTCCGCGCCGAACAGCGAGCGGAAACCCGGCCACACGTTGTCCAACGTCACCGTCGCCGCCGAGGCGAGCCAGCGCGAGCGCGCGAGGCACCAGCCGCCGCTCAACCCCGAGGTCAGCTCCACGACGTGCAGGTCTCCCGGCAGGTGCGGGGCGACGTCCACCCAGCCGCCCTGCGGGGGCGCGGTGTAGGTGGCCGATGGCAGCGGGTCGGCGCCCCAACCGGCCTTGGTGAGCGCCTTGAGCGCGCTGGAGGCGCGCTGCTCCACGACGACGCCGTAGCTGGTGGCCACCATCGCACCGGGCTCGGAGCGCACGGGCTCACCAGGGGCGAGGATCAGCCTGGCCACGCCGAAGTTCGGTGTGTGCCTGGTCCGGACCTGCATAAGACCTCCGTACGACGACCCCCGCGTCAGCGCGTCACGCAGTCTGACACGGCAGGATGGCGGAGTGCCGAACACGCCTTCCCTGCGCCCGGTCGCCGAGCACCGCGCCGCCGTCGCCGCGCTGATCCCCAGGACCCCGGTCGAGCTCAGGCCGCTCGCGGACTGCCTCGGCCTGGTGCTCGCGGAGGACCTGACCGCGCGGATCAGCTTGCCGCCGTTCGACAACTCCGCGATGGACGGCTACGCGGTGCTGGCGGACGACATCGCCTCCGCGAGCCCGGAGTCGCCGGTGGTGCTGCCGGTGGCCGAGGACGTTCCGGCCGGGCGCACGGACTCCCCTGCCCTGGTCCCCGGCACCGCGCACCGGGTCATGACCGGCGCCGCGCTGCCGCCGGGCGCGGACGCGATCGTGCAGGTGGAGCTGACCGACGGCGGTGTCGAGCGCGTCGCGGTGCACCAGGCCAAGGAGCCCGGAGCGCACATCCGGCGCGCGGGCGAGGACGTGCGTGCGGGCACGCGGGTGCTCGGCGCGGGGACCCGGCTCGGCGCCGCGGAGCTGGGCCTGGCGGCGGCGATCGGCGCGGGCGAGCTGGCCGTGCACCGGCCGCCGAGGGTGCTCGTGCTGTCCACCGGATCGGAGCTGGTGGAACCCGGGAAACCGTTGCTGCACGGGCAGATCTACGAGTCCAACGGGGTGATGCTGGCGGCAGCGGTCGAACAGGCCGGGTGCTCCGCCGAGCTGCTGCGCTTCGTCCCCGACGACGTCGCCGAGTTCCACTCCGCGCTCGCCCCCCATCTGTCCACTGTGGACTTGGTGCTGACCTCGGGCGGGGTGAGCGCGGGCGCCTACGAGGTGGTCAAGGACGCGTTCTCCGGCCAGGGCGTGGAGTTCGTCAAGGTCGCGATGCAGCCGGGGATGCCGCAGGGGGCGGGCGTGTACCGGGGCGTCCCGGTGATCACGTTGCCCGGCAACCCGGTCAGTTCGCTGGTGTCCTTCGAGGTCTTCGTGCGCCCGGCACTGCGCGCGGCGGCGGGCGACACCGCCCCCGACCGGCCGACGCGCCGGGCCAGGCTGACCGAGCCGCTGCGCTCCGCACCGGGCAAGCGGCAGTACCGGCGCGGCCACCACGACGCCGACGCGGGCACGGTGTCGGCGGTCGGCGGGCCGGGCTCGCACCTGCTGTCGGCGCTCTCCGCTTCGAACTGTCTGATGGAGATCGGCGAGAGCGACACCGAGCTCGCCGAAGGGACCGAGGTCACGGTGCTGCTGACGCGGTGATCTTCAGGCCACCTGAGCTGGCTCTTTGGCCAGAACGGCGGCGACTTGCGCAACTCGTCGGCGGCACCGCAGACTCACGCGCCGCTCACAACTGGGGGTGAGCGGAGCAAGCACTTGCGGAGGAAGCACCGTGCGCGGATCTTTTCGAGCCTTCGTCGCCGTCGTGTTGTTGATCGCCTTCCCGTTCCTGGTGATCGGGATCGGTGTCGGCGGCATCCTGCTGGCCACCACGGCCAGCGGACGAGCGGCCGCCTACCTGTTCGTCCTGGGCGTCGGCGTCCTGATCACCTTCGGGATCGCGCTGGTCAGCGCGTTGCGGACGCGGATAGAGCCGCCGAGCGGACCGCGGTTGAGCAGGCAGGAACAGCCCGGCCTGTGGGCCTGCGTCGACGAACTGGCCGAGCAGGTCCAGACCCGCGCTCCCGACGAGATCGTCCTGGTCCCCGAGGTCAACGCGGCGGTCTCCGAGGACTCGCGGATGCTCGGTCTGCGCGCGGGCAAGCGCTACATGATGATCGGCCTGCCGCTGCTCGCCGGGATGAGCGTGGACGAGCTGCGCTCGGTGCTCGCGCATGAACTCGGTCACTACAGCGGCGGCCACACCCGGCTGCTGGCGATCACCTACCGGGGCACCGAGACCCTCCAGCGGACCGTGCAGCGGCTGGACGGCGGTCCGGCGCGATTCCTGATCAAGAACTACGCGAAGCTCTACACGCTCGTCGCCAAGTCGGCGAACCGCCAGCAGGAGCTGGAGGCGGACCAGGCGATGGTGCGCACCTCCGGGCAGGCCGTCGCCATCGCGGCGCTGCGCAAGCTGCCGACGCTGAGCCACACCTGGGACGCGTACTCCAGCCGCTACCTCCCGCTCGCCGGGATGGCGCGGCGCACGCCCGACCTGCTGCTGGGCTACCGCGCGTTCCTGTTGCACCCCAACCAGAAGGAGTGGGTGGAGCGGGCGGAGGAGCAGCTGTTGGACGCCGAGCCCACCTCGCGCTTCGACAGCCACCCGCCGATCCGCCAGCGCATCGCGGTGATCGCGAGCCAGGCCGACCGCCCCGCGCCAGGGGACACCAGGCCGGCGTGGTCGCTGCTCAACGACCCGCAGAACAGCGTCCCCGCCGTCGAGGGCTCGATGCTCAAGGAGGGGCTCGGTCCGCGCGCGCAGTGGGCGGATATCGTCCGGCTCGCCGGGGCGAAGTCGGCCGAGCGCGGCGCGGGCATGCTGGCCAAGGCCGCGCTGGACAGCCAGGTGGCACCGCGCGGTCTGCTCGGCGACATCCTCCAGGCGATCGGCCGGGGCGAGGTCGAGCAGCTGGTCAAGCCGGTGCTGAAGCCGAACATCCCGTTCGAGGAGCTGGCCGGGGCGTGCCGGTCCGTCGCCACCGAGCTGCTCGGCGACGTGGTGGTGGCCGCGCTGGTGGCCGAGGGCCGCGTGCGGCACGAGCTGAACTGGGGCGGCGGGTGGGTGGTGCGCCTGCTCGACGACGGCGCGGAGTTCGACGCCGAGGAGCTGGTGGCGCCCGCCGTGCACGACCCGGCCAAGGTCCGCGAGCTGTGGGAGCACTTGGTGCGGCTGAACGTCCCGCTGGGCTTCGTGCGCTGGCCCAACGAGGAAGACCCGCAGATCAGCGGCGAACCCCAGCTCACGCAGGTGTTCGGGACGCAGGTGACCATCGGCCGCAACGCCTGGCACGACCTGCTCGTCTACGACACGGGTCTGCTGCTGTTCAAGCTGCCGTTCGGGACCGTGCTCAAGGAGCAGTCCGCCGACCGCGTCGGCGCGGGCCAGGGCATCCGCCGCAAGCGGCTCACCCCGCTGGTGGAGGCCTCCGCCTCGGCGAACCGCCAGCTGCCCAACGCCAGGTGGATCGGTGCGGAGGACATCACCGGCGGCTCCAACAAGGGCTTCCTCAGCGGCGGCGGCAAGGTCGGGCTGAACCTGGCCGACGGCAGCCAGCTGGAGCTGCGCAGCGCCTCCGACGAGGTGTACGAGGCGCTGGTCGGCTTCGTGCTGGAGGTGCTCCAGTCGCGCGGCGAGGTTGCGGCGCAGGAGGGCGCGGCGCCCGTAGGCTGACCACGTGGGCTTCTTCTCGTGGATCATCTTCGGCGCGCTCGCGGGCTGGGCGGCGAACCTCATCGTCGGCGGGCGCGACCGGCGCCCGCTCGGCTGCCTGTTCAGCATCATCGTCGGGATCGTCGGCGCCGCGCTCGGCGGACTCGTCTACAAGCTGACGACCGGCGAGAAGTGGGACTTCGAGTTCAGCTTCGGCAGCTTCGGGGTGGCGGCGCTCGGCGCGGTGCTGCTGCTGGTGATCGTGCGGCTGGTGCAGTCCCGCAGATAGCCCCTCGGGGCGCTGGCGTACCGTGAAGAGTCCATTTTGCTCTCTTCACGGCCGAGGATCACGGATCACCTGACGATGACCGCGGAAGAACGTTCGGGCCCGCTCGCACACCTTGTCGAACTCGCCCGCAGCACGGTTCCCCCCATGCACCCCGCCGGACGCCCCTTCGTGCTCGGCGCGGCCGTCGCAACATTCCTGATCAGGCGGTTCTCCCGCAGGGCAGGCGTGATCGGAATGGTGGTGACCGCCTGGTGCGCCTGGTTCTTCCGGGAGCCCAAGCGCGTCACGCCGACCCGCCCCGGGCTGGTGGTCTCCGCCGCCGACGGCACGGTGTCCACGGTCGGCCCCGCCGTCCCGCCCGCCGAGCTGGGCCTCGGCGAGGAGCCGGTGCCCAGGGTCAGCGTGTTCCTGTCGATCTTCGACGTGCACGTGCAGCGGATGCCCGCCACCGGTGAGGTCGCGAAGGTCTCCTACCGGCCGGGCAAGTTCCTCTCCGCCGACCTGGACAAGGCCAGCGAGGACAACGAGCGCAACAGCCTGCTGCTGCGCACCACCGAGGGCCACGACATCGCCGTGGTGCAGATCGCCGGGCTCATCGCCCGCCGCATCGTGTGCTTCGTCGAGGAGGGCCAGCAGATCGCCGCTGGGCACACCTACGGCCTGATCCGCTTCGGCTCGCGCGTGGACGTATACCTGCCGAAGGGCAGCCGCGTGCTCGTGGAGCCCGGTCAGAAGACCATCGGCGGGGAGACCGTGCTCGGTCTGCTGCCCGGCGCGGAGTTCTAGGTGGACGCCCGCACCGCCCCGGGGGTGCGGCTGCTGCCGAACGCGATCACCATCCTGGCGCTGTGCTCCGGGCTCTCGGCGATCCAGTTCACGCTGAACAAGGAGTACAGCGCGGCGGTGCTGGCGATCGGCGTCGCCGCCGTGCTGGACGGCCTCGACGGCCGCCTGGCGCGGATGCTCGACGCCACCAGCAAGATCGGCGCTGAGCTGGACTCGCTGTGCGACGGCATCTCCTTCGGCGTCGTGCCGGCGATCGTGCTGTTCATCTGGGGTTGGGACGGCGAGCGCACCGGCTGGCTGGTCGCGCTGGTCTACGCGGTGTGCATGGTGCTGCGGCTGGCGCGGTTCAACACGCTGCTCGACGACACCGAGCAGCCGTCGTTCACCAAGGAGTTCTTCGTCGGCGTCCCCGCTCCGGCCGGGGCGATCCTGGCGCTGCTGCCGATGGTGGTCTCGCTGGGCCTGGAGTCCGAGGGCTGGTGGTCCTCCAAGCCGGTGCTGGTGGTGTGGACCCTGCTGGTGGCGATGCTGCTGATCAGCCGGATTCCCACGCTCTCGCTGAAGAAGCTGCGCATCCCGGCCAAGGCGATCGTGCCGGTCCTGCTGATCATCGGGATCGCCGGTGCGGCGCTGCTGACCTACCCGTTCCTGATGCTCGCCGTGGTGGTCGTCTTCTACCTGGGCCACATCCCGTACGCGGTGTACCGCTACTACTGGCTCTCGCGGCACCCCGAGGCGTGGGACGTGGAGCCCGCCGAGCGCAGGGCGATCCGGCGGCGCAGCACCCGCAGGCTCGGCATCCGGCCACCGCTGCGGCGCCGGGTGGCGGGGGCGGCGATCCGCCTGCGCCGCATCCCCCGCCGCAACGGCACGTCGGGGCCCGGCCCGGTCGCTCGCACCAGCTGGCGCCGGCTCGGTCTGCGTCGCAACCGCCGCGACTGACCCCCTCCGCCGCTCCACCGTTAGAACCCCGAACGACCCGTTCGGTGCGCTCAACGCACTGAACGGGTCGTTCAGTGCTTTACCGCCTCAATGACTCGTTCATGTGGTTCAACGTGCTGAACGAGTCATTGAGGTGGTTGAGCGTGGTCAATGACTCGTTCAGCACGTTGAGCGTGGCGAATGAGTCATTCAGCACGTACCTCGGCGGCTAGGGTCTTGGGCGTGATCACGCTGACCATCCGGTTGTCCCCGTCCGCGCTGGACACTCGCCGCGGTGTCGTCCGGTTGCACCCCGAAGTGCTGGACGCGCTGGGGTTGCGGGCGTGGGACGCGGTGCGGCTGACCGGCACGCGGGAGACCGCCGCGCTGGCCGCCGCCTCGGACGGGTCGCACTCCCCCGGCTTCATCTACGTGGACGACATCACGATGTCCAACCTCGGCCTGACCGAGGACTCGGAGGTCGTCGTCGCGCCCGTCGAGGTCTCCACGGCGCGGTCGGTGACGGTGGCGGGCTCGCGCCTGGCCTCGGCCTCGCTGACGCCGGAGACGTTGCGGTTGGCGTTGATGGGCAAGGTGCTGACGGTCGGCGACGCGGTGTCGTTGCTGCCGCAGGACCTCGCGCCGCCGCCAGGCTCCGACGTGAGCACCGCGCGCCGCAAGCTGTCCCTGGCGATCGGCATGACGTGGACGAACGAACTGCTCACCGTGACCGGCGTCGAGCCGCCCGGTGTGGTCGCCGTGCAGCCCGCGACGGTGGTCGGCTGGCGCGACGGTGAGCGCACCGCCGCCCTTCCGCCCGTGGCCACCACCGCCGCACCGGCTCCCCAAGCAGCGGCCGAGCCCGCGTTGGCGCTGCCGGACCTGGTGGGCGCCAAGGACGCCGTGCGACGGCTGAGCGAGTGGTTCGACCTGGCGTTCCGGCGGCCGGAGTTGCTGGCGCAGCTCGGCGCGGAGTCCCGGCTCGGCGTCCTGGTGTCCGGGCCGTCCGGGGTCGGCAAGGCCACGCTCGTGCGCTCGGTCGCCGCGGCGGTGGAGGCCGAGGTCGTCGAGCTCGTCGCGCCCAGCGCCGCCGCGCTCGAAGCGGCCACCGCCTCGCAGCGCACGCACGACGCGATCAACGCCGCGGTCGCCACGGCGCGCGGCGGCACGGCCTGCGTGCTGCTGGTCTCCGACGTGGAAGCGTTGCTACCGGCCAACAATCCACCTCCACTGTCCACAGTGGTCCTTGACGCGCTGCTCGCCGCGATCGACACCCCGAAGCTCGCCGTCGTCGCGACCACCTCGGCGGCGGAGTCGGTGCACCCCAAGCTCCGCAGCCCCGAGCTGATCGACCGCGAGCTGAGCCTGCCGCTGCCGGACGGCTCCGTGCGCGCGGAGCTGTTGCGCGTGCTGTTGCGCGACGCCCCGCTGGAGGACGGCATCGACCTGACCGCCGTCGCGGACCGCACTCCGGGCTTCGTCGCGGCGGACCTGGTGGCGTTGCGTCGGGAGGCGGCGGTGCGCGCGGCCCTGCGGCAGCGGGACTCCGAGGAACCGCGCATCGGCCAGGAGGACCTGATCGGCGCGCTGGAGACGGTGCGCCCGATCTCGATGTCCACTTCGGACAACCTGGCCACCGGCGGCCTCACCCTGGACGAGGTCGGCGACATGGCCGAGGTGAAGCAGTCACTGACCGAAGCCGTGCTGTGGCCGTTGCAGTACCCGGATTCCTTTGCGCGCCTTGGGGTCAAGCCTCCGCGCGGGGTGCTGCTCTACGGTCCGCCCGGCTGCGGCAAGACGTTCCTGGTGCGCGCGCTCGCGGGGTCCGGGCGGCTGAACGTGCTGTCGGTGAAGGGTGCCGAACTGCTCGACAAGTGGGTAGGTGAATCCGAGCGCGCGGTGCGGGAACTGTTCCGCAGGGCGGCGGAAGCGGCTCCGGCGATGCTGTTCCTCGACGAGGTGGACGCGCTCGCGCCGCGCCGTGGCCAGTCATCGGACTCCGGTGTCGGTGACCGCGTCGTGGCCGCGCTGCTGACCGAACTGGACGGCGTGGAGCCGCTGAACGACGTTGTCGTGGTCGGCGCGACCAACCGCCCCGAGCTGATCGACCCGGCGCTGCTGCGGCCCGGCAGGCTGGAGCGCCTGGTCTACGTGCCGCCGCCGGACGCCGACGCGCGCACGGAGATCCTGAAGTCGGCGGCCAAGCACACGCCGCTCGGCGAGGACGTGGACCTGGCGGGACTGGCCGGGGAGCTGGAGGGCTACTCGGCGGCCGACTGCGCCGCGCTGATCCGCGAGGCCGCGCTGACCGCGATGCGCGAATCGCTGTCGGCGGCGGAGGTCGGGCTCAAGCACCTCAACCACGCCCGCGAGAACGTGCGCCCCTCGCTGGACCCCGCGCAGCTCGCTTCTCTGGAGGCTTACGCGTCCTCGCAGCGCCCCTGACACAGCGAACCGCCCCCACAACCGGGGGCGGTTCGACGAGCTGCCTACTTGGCGCTGGCGGCGTTCCTGTAGTCCTTCGTCACGATCACTATCACGCCCGGCTTCGCGTCCTTGATGCCGTCGAAGCGCGGTTCGACGCGCATGCCGAACTCGCCCGCGAGGGTGCGCGCCGTGGTCTCCTCGTCGGTGCCCGACGTGAAGTAGACCGTCGTCGTGTAGATCACGCCGTGCGGGTAGTTGTCCACCTGCTCGACGGTCCAGCCGGCCTCGCGGATGTCCTGCGCGGCGCGGTCGGCGAGCTTGGGGATGGTGCTGTTGTTGTAGACCCTGATGCCGGTCTTCGGCTTGCCCGGCGTGCCACCGCCTCCGCCGCCACCCGCGCTGGTCGGCGGGGCCGCGGTCGTGGACGGCGCGGTCGTCGTCGCCGGGGGCGGCACGGTCGTGCTCACCTGCGGCAGCTGCTCCGACGTGGTCGGCGGGGCGGGCGGCGGAGGGCTGCCCGGGGCCGGTTCGGTCGTCGTTGTCTGCTGCTGCCCGAGCTGGTCCGTCGGCGTGTCCCCACCGAACAGGGAGAAGACGCCGAAGGCCAGCGCGACCGCGGCGACTCCGAGCGCCACGACCCCGGCCACCCACAGGGGGCGGGGCGCGCTTGGCGGCTCGACGGAACTCATCTCGGCTGCCTCCAGATCGTCGCGGTCATCGCGCTCAGCGCGGTTCGAGGCCGAGGCGGCGGGCGGTGCGGACCCGCTGGCGCCCGGTGCGCAACCGGCGCAGCCTGCGGACCAGCATCGGGTCGGCGGCCAGCGCCTCCTGCTTCTCGATCAGCGTGTTGAGCAGCTGGTAGTACCGGGTAGCCGACATGTCGAACAGCTCCCGGATGGCCTGTTCCTTCGCGCCCGCGTACTTCCACCACTGGCGCTCGAAGGCGAGGATCTCCTGCTCGGTACCGCTGAGGCCGCCGGTGCCCGGAGCGGACGGCGTGCGGCCGTCACCCTGGGCCCTCACCTCGGCGGCGTCCATCCCGCTCCTCGGAGTCACAGAAGAATCACAGGAGTGTGATTTCCAACTAGTTCTATTACATCACGAGGCACCGACACAGGCTCGGGCACAACCCGGCGCGTCACGGGGAGGGCGAACACTAGGGTTCTCGGCATGGCCATTCACGCGATCCGGATCGCGGGCGACCCGGTGCTGCACAACCCGACGCGCCCCGTCGAGACCTTCGACGACGAGCTCCGCGCCCTCATCGACGACATGTACGAGACGATGGACGCGGCCAACGGCGTCGGCCTCGCCGCCAACCAGATCGGTGTGGACCTGCGGCTGTTCGTCTACGACTGCCCCGACGACGAGGGCGCGCGGCACCGCGGTGTCGTGGTGAACCCGGTGCTGGAGACCTCCGAGCGGCCGGAGACCATGCCGGACCCGGAGGACGACTGGGAGGGCTGCCTGTCGGCCCCCGGCGAGTCCTTCCCCACCGGGCGGGCCACCTGGTCCAAGGTCACCGGTTTCGACGGCGACGGCAAGCCCGTGGAGGTCGAGGCGACCGGCTTCCTGGCCCGGTGCCTGCAGCACGAGACCGACCACCTGGACGGCTTCCTCTACCTGCACCGCCTCGTCGGCAGGTACGCCAAGGAGTCCAAGCGGATGCTCAAGCGCAACGGCTGGGGCGTTCCCGGGCTGTCCTGGATGCCGGGCGAGGACGAGGACCCGTTCGGCCACTGAGCCGCTGGAGCACTGAGCCGGTCGGGTCGGTGGACTTGGCAGTGAGCCGGGCCTGTGGTTAGCCTCGGGCCCGGAACAACTTCACATCGAACGCGGGAGCTCGCACCGAAGCGGGCTGAGAGGGCGGCTGGGCAACGATCCCGGCGCCGCCGACCGCCTGAACCTGTACCGGGTAATGCCGGCGTAGGGAGGATTCGCCATGACGGCCTTTGCCGACAGTTCCGTCGCGCCCAGCGTGACCACCGGCCCGATCACGGGCTCGCGCAAGGTCTACACCGATTCCCCTGGTGGACTGCGGATTCCGCGGCGCAGGGTGGAGCTGACCAACGGTGAGCACCTCGACCTCTACGACACCTCGGGCCCGTACACCGACTCCGAAGCCAGCATCGACGTCCACAGTGGACTGCCGAGGCTGCGCGAGGACTGGGGGCGCGAGCCGGTCAACGGCGCGGTTTCCCAGCTGGCGTACGCGAAAGCGGGGATCGTCACCCGCGAGATGGAGTTCATCGCCGCGCGCGAGGGCGTTGACGTGGAGCTGGTGCGGCACGAGGTGGCCATCGGCAGGGCGGTGATCCCGGCCAACCGGTGCCACCCGGAGACCGAGCCGATGATCATCGGCAAGAAGTTCCTCGTGAAGATCAACGGAAACCTTGGCAACTCCGCGGTGACCTCCTCGGTCGCCGAGGAGGTCGAGAAGATGGTGTGGGCGACCAGGTGGGGCGCGGACACCATCATGGACCTGTCCACCGGCAAGCGGATTCACGAGACGCGCGAGTGGATTCTGCGCAACTCCCCCGTTCCCGTCGGGACCGTGCCGATCTACCAGGCGCTGGAGAAGGTCGACGGCGATCCGGCGAAGCTGTCCTGGGAGGTCTACCGGGACACCGTGATCGAGCAGTGCGAGCAGGGCGTGGACTACATGACCGTGCACGCCGGGGTGCTGCTGCGCTACGTGCCGCTGACCGCGCGCCGGGTGACCGGGATCGTCTCGCGCGGGGGCTCGATCATGGCCGCGTGGTGCCTGGCCCACCACAGGGAGAGCTTCCTCTACACGCACTTCGAGGAGCTGTGCCAGATCCTGCGCACCTACGACGTGACGTTCTCCCTCGGCGACGGGTTGCGCCCCGGGTCGATCGCCGACGCCAACGACGCGGCCCAGTTCGCTGAGCTGCGCACGCTCGGCGAGCTGACCCACGTCGCCCGCGAGCACGACGTGCAGGTGATGATCGAGGGCCCCGGTCACGTGCCGATGGACAAGATCGCGGAGAACGTGCGGCTGGAGGAGGAGCTGTGCGGTGAGGCGCCGTTCTACACGCTCGGCCCGCTCGCGACCGACATCGCGCCCGCCTACGACCACATCACCTCGGCCATCGGCGCCGCGCAGATCGCCTGGCACGGCACGGCGATGCTCTGCTACGTCACGCCGAAGGAGCACCTGGGCCTGCCCAACCGCGACGACGTGAAGGCGGGCGTGATCGCCTACAAGATCGCCGCGCACTCCGCCGACCTGGCCAAGGGCCACCCCCGCGCGCAGGAGCGCGACGACGCGTTGTCCAGGGCGCGCTTCGAGTTCCGGTGGGAGGACCAGTTCAACCTCTCGCTCGACCCGGACACCGCGCGGTCCTTCCACGACGAGACGCTGCCCGCGGCTCCGGCGAAGACCGCGCACTTCTGCTCGATGTGCGGGCCGAAGTTCTGCTCCATGAAGATCACCCAGGACGTCCGCAGGTACGCGGAGGAGCGCGGACTGTCCACTGTGGAGGCGATCGAGGCCGGGATGCGGGAGAAGTCCGAGGAGTTCGACGAGCAGGGCGGCAAGGTGTACCTGCCGGTGGTGAACCCGTGAACGCGCTCCCGGGCCGCGCGCTCAGCTCGGACGGCACGTGGGAGACGCCGCCGTGCGCGCTGACGATCGCGGGCTCGGACTCCGCGGGCGGCGCGGGCATGCACGCCGACATCCGCGCGTTCCTGACCTGCGGCGTGCACGGGATGACCGCCGTCACCGCCGTGACCGTGCAGAACTCGTTGGGGGTCAAGGACTTCGTCGAGATCCCGGCCGAGGTCGTCGCGGCGCAGATCGAGGCGGTGGCCAGCGACATCGGCGTGGACGCGGCGAAGACCGGCATGCTGGCCTCGGCGGCGATCATCGACGCGGTGGCCAAGGTGTGCCACAAGGTCGGCATCGGCCGCGACGGCGTCGCTCCCTTCGTCGTCGACCCGGTCGCGGCGTCGATGCACGGCGACCCGCTGCTGCACGACGACGCGCTGAACGCCTTGCGGGACTTGCTGTTCCCGATGGCCACGCTGGTCACGCCGAACCTGGACGAGGTGCGCCTGCTGACCGGGGTCGAGGTGAGCACGCGCTCCCAGCTCGCCGACGCGGCGCGGGCGGTGCACGCGCTCGGTCCACAGTGGACACTCATCAAGAGCGGTCACCTCACCGAGGACCCGGAGTGCGTCGACCTGCTCTTCGACGGCACCGAGTTCTACGAGCTGCCGGGCGCGCGCTACGACACCCCGCACACCCACGGCGGCGGTGACACCATGGCTTCGGCGATCACGGCGGCGCTGGCCAGGGGCGCGCCGATGCTGGAGGCGGTGCGCTTCGGCAAGCGCTTCGTGCAGCGGGCGGTCGCGCACTCCTACCCGCTCGGCGCGGGTGTCGGCCCGGTCTCGACGTTCTGGCGGGTGTCCACAACACCCGTGTGAAGCACTCGAACGGACTAGCGCGGTGAACCCGGTGGCAAGGTAGAACGCAAGATCGCTGCTCGCCGGAGGTCCCCGTTGTCCCTGTCGTCCGTCGCCACCGTCGATCACGTCGCCGACCTGGTCCCCAGACTGCGCAAGGAGATCCCGCTCCGGGTGCGCAAGACTCTCGGCGAGTCGGACATCACCCAGGCCCTCAAGAAGGGCAGGGTGAACCCGGAGGTCGTCGAGAAGCGAACGGTGGCCCGCACCGACGAGTTGTTGCAGGCCACCAACCCGGAGATCGCCGACCTGCGCACGGCGGAGCTGAACCTGCTCGCCCACCAGAACCCCAGGGCGGCCTCTCCGGTCGCCACCGAGCACCGCCGCAGCTACCAGCGCGGTCAGCGGACGCTGGGGTTCGCGCTGTGGTGCGCGGCGGCCCACCCCTTCGCGGTGTGGCAGCTGTGGCCGGTGCTGCAACCGTTCGTCGGCGGGTTCTGGGTGGTGCTCGCCGCGATCGCGGCGGCGATCGCCATCCTGGTCCACGCCCACGACAGTTACGACAAGGACTGCGGCCAGCCCATCAGCGGCGCGGCGATGGTGCTGGCGCTGGGCCTTGGCGGCGGCCAGGCCCTGATGGTCACGCTCCTGTACGGACCGACGCGCAATGCCACGAACGAGTTCTTCGCCGGGGTGATCTGGATACCGACGAGCCTGCTCGTCGCGGGCTTGGTGCTGTTCTGCCTGTTCGGCGCCTACGGCGACCTCTCCGGCATCGATCGGGTGCGCGATGTCACCGTCAGCCTCTTCCTCGCGATCGCGCTGGGCGCGGCGGCGTGGATCGGGCTCGACCTCTGGGAAGCCGTCACCTGGGACTGGGTACCGGTCGCGGCGGCGGGCGCGGTGAGCCTGCTGGTCGTGGTGGTGTTGCGGCCGTTGACCGCCCGGCGCGGCACCGCATGGCTGCCGAAGTGGTTCTCCAGCGATCCCCGTCGCCTCGGCAGCCCGTCGTGGCGACGTCGGCTGACCGAGCTGAAAGACGCGCGGGACGCGGCCGAGGAGCAGTGGAAGCGCGCCGTGGTGGACAAGGCGATCCGGCCGCTGATCCTGCGCCAGGTCAACGACATGGTGAGCCCGCCGTTCTCCACCAACCTCGACGTGCACGACAGCAAGGGGCTGCACCACCTCCGGTCGAGCGAGTTCGTGGTGGCGACGGGGACCTTCGCGGAGTTCCGGCGCGTGCCCGAGGGCATCGGCGGTGGTGCGATCGGCATCGCGGGGCCGCGCGGCGCGGGGAAGTCGACGTTGCTGGAGGCCTACCGCGACGGGATCTTCCTCGGTCCCGGCGAGGAGCACATCGCGTTGGTGGAGAGCGTTCCTGTGCGCTACGACGCCCGCGACTTCACGCTGCACCTGTACGCGGGGCTGTGCCGTGAAGTGCTCCGCTTCGGCCGCTCGCACAGCCGCCCGGCGTCGAGGCGCTGGCACCGGGTCGGCAGGTGGGCGCAGAACGTCTCGGTGGCGGTCGTCGTGCTCGCGGGCTGGTTGGCCGTGGGATACCTGGGAACGACGACGTTGCGCGCGCCTGATCTCGCCGTGTTCCGCGAGGGGGTCTGGTGGCCGCTGGTCGCGGTGCTCGCGCTCGCGTCGTTGATCTTCCTTGCGGTGAAACGACGTCCGGCCGCGGCGCGGGTCGCGATGAGCGCCGGTGACGTGCGGAGTCTGCGCGATCTGTGCGACTGCGCGGAGGACAAGCTCGACGCGATCCGCTACCTCCAGAAGCACACCTCGGGGTGGTCCGGCAAGGTCGGGCTGCTCTTCGGCGCGGAGGGCAGCCGCTCGGGCGCGGTGGAGCTGGCGCGGCAGGCGATGACCTATCCCGAGGTGGTGAGCGACTTCCGCGAGTTCCTGACCACCGCCGCGAGGGTGCTCGGCACCGTGCCGAGGACCGCGCGCATCAGGATCGCGATCGTGCTCGACGAGCTGGACAAGATCCTTTCCCCGGAGAGCGCGCAGGAGTTCGTCAACGAGGTCAAGGCTTTGTTCTCCGTCGACGTCCCGGGCTGCCTGTTCCTGGTGTCGGTCTCCGAGGACGCGCTCGCCGCCTTCGAACGGCGCGGACTGCCCGTGCGCGACGCCTTCGACAGCGCGTTCGACACGATCTTCCGCATCGAGTACCTGGGGCTCGACGACGCGAGGGCCTTGCTGCGCAGCCGAGTGCTGGGCTTGTCGGAGCCGTTCGTGTGCCTGTGCCACAGCGTTTCCGGCGGTCTGCCGCGCGAGCTGATCAGGACCGCCCGCGCCGTGGTGGCCTCGCGGAAGCGCTCGCTCGCCGCTGTGTGCCAGGGCTTGGTCGCCGAGGACATCGCGGGCAAGACCGCCGCGCTGCGCACGGTGATCGCGCGCGGGCTCGCCGACGAACCGCACGCGAGCGAGCTGATGCGGCACATCCAGGTGCACGCCCGGCCCGACGCGGCGCGGTTGCTGCAAGGCGTGAGCACGCCGCCGATCGATGACGGCGAGCTGTGGCACCTCCAGCTCGAAGCGCTCTGCTACCTGTACTACGCCGCGACTCTGCTTGAGGTCTTCGACGACGGGCTCACCGAGCGCCAACTGGAGTTCGGCCGCACCCAGGACGGGCCCGGCGGCTTCAACACGCTCGCATCGGTGCGGCAGCTGTTCGGCGTCAACGTCCGGCTGGCGTGGCTGACCGTGAGCGACTTCCGCGAAGCGTGGGGGTTGGCCACCGTCGCACCGCCTCGCACGAAAGGGAAATTCGCTCGCGACGGGGAAGGACCGGCCGTAGCTTCCGGAGCATGAACCTGCTGTGGCGTCCGATGGCCGAGAGCGACATCCCGGGCTGGACCGCGCTGCTGGCCGCTGCCGAGCGGGTCGACGAGCAGGGCGAGAACTACAGCGAGGACGACCTGCGCGAGGAGTGGGCGGACCCCGACCTCGACGCCGAGCGGGATTCGATCGCGGTGCTGGACGGCTCGGTGTTGGTCGCCTACGCCATCGTGCACAGGCGGGTCACGCCGGAGGGCAAGCACCGCCTGCCTTCGCAGAGCGTTGTGCACCCGGACTGGCGCGGGCGCGGCATCGGCGCTCAGCTCGTGGACTGGATCACCCGGCGTGCCACCGAGTTGCACCGCGCGCACCGACCGGATCTGCCCGGCGAGGTCAACATTTCCTGTGCTGAGCACAACTCCGCGCTGCGCGCGCTGCTCGACGGGGCCGGTTATCTGCCGCGGCGGTGGTTCTTCGAGCTGAAGCGCTCCACCGAACCCGACGCGGAGGTCTCGCCACAGCCGCTGCCGGAGGGGCTGCGGCTGATCCCCTACGACGCGCGCCACGACGAAGCGCTCCGCTTGGCGCACAACGAAGCTTTCCGCGACCACTGGGGCAGCACGGAGGTCGACCTCGACGGCTGGAAGCAGTGGTACACCGGCGCCAGCTGGTTCCGGCCCGCGTTGTCCTACCTCGTGCTCGACGGCGAGGAGATCGCGGGTTACCTGCTGTCCAAGGAGTTCGAGGCCGATGCGGCGGTCACCGGTGTCCGCGAGGTCTGGTACGACCAGATCGGCGTCCGTCGCGCTTGGCGCGGGAACCGGCTCGCGACGGTGATGCTGTTGCGGGCGCTGGCGGACAGCCGTGACGCGGGGTTCACCCGGGCGGCGCTTTCCGTGGACGCCGACAACCCGACCGGTGCATTGGGCATCTACCAGCGGTGCGGATTCGTGCTCGTCTCACGGCAATCCGTCCACGCACGGGTACTGTCAGTGACTGACTGAGCACTCACCGCTGACCAGAGATTAGGCTCCCTCTCACCCTGATGATCGTTGTCACCCCTGGGAGCCCTGCTCATGACACGTGCGCGCCTTCGGCGGTTAGTCGACTCACCCGGATTCCAGCGCTTCATCATCGCGGTGATCCTGATCAACGCGGTGACCCTGGGCCTTGAGACCTCCGAGGCGCTGGTGTCCAGGTACGGCAGCGCGTTGCACGTGCTCGACCGGCTCGCCCTGGCGATCTTCGTCGGCGAGCTGGTGCTGCGCCTGTACGCCTTCGGCAAGGACTTCTTCCGCGATCCGTGGAACTGCTTCGACGCGGCCATCGTCAGCCTCGCGCTGCTGCCGACCTCCGGGTCGTTCGCGGTGCTGCGCGCGCTGCGCATCCTGCGGGCGCTGCGCCTGGTGTCGATGGTGAAGAGCATGCGGCGGGTGGTTTCCGCGCTGCTGACCGCGATTCCCGGCATGGCCTCGATCGCCGCGCTGCTGGCACTGGTGATCTACGTCGGCGGCGTGATGGCGACCAAGCTCTACGGCGCGCTCTCCCCCGAGTACTTCGGCGATCTCGGCCGCTCGTTGTTCACGCTGTTCCAGGTGATGACCGGCGAGGCGTGGTCAGACGTGGCCCGGCCGATCATGGACCAGGAGCCGTGGGCGTGGCTGTTCTTCGTCGGCTTCATCCTGATCACCTCCTTCACCGTGCTGAACCTGTTCATCGCGGTGGGGGTGAGCGCGATGGAGCACCAGGTCGCCGCCGAGCGCGAGCAGCAGGAGGAAACGCTGATCTCCAACGACATGCTGCTCGCCGAGGTGCAGGCGCTGCGCGGAGAACTGCGCGAACTCCGCGAGCAGTCCGGCCTGCGCTAGCTGCCCTTGAGGGTCTGCACGACGGAGGCTCCGGCCTTGGCAACCACCGGGCAGGGGTCCTGCGCGCCGGAGCCGCGGTCGTACTGCACGAGCAGGTTCACCGTCAGCTGGTCGGTCACCGCCACGAACAGGCCGCACTTGCCCTTGCTGCGGTGGTCGAGCGAGGCGGCGTAGACGGCCGGGTAGCCCTCGATCGTCGTCGGCTCGAAGTACTCGTTGTTGGCCTTGGTGTCGTAGATGTCGCTGAGGCCGTTCTTGTTGGCGGTGAACACCGTGAGGTCCATCTGGTTGAGCGGCTCGTCGGCGATCTGGAACGTGCAGCTCGGCCCGAACGCGCCGGAGCTCGGCTTGCCGGGGCCGTAGCCGAGCGAGGAGCGGTTCGAGGCCGAGATCGCGGCGCAGGCGTTGGACTGGACGGAACTCACGTTGAGCGCGGCCGGAACCCTTGGCGCGGAACCAGCTTGCGGCGCCGAGGGGGCGGGCGTCGGCTCGCCGACCGTGTTCGAGCAACCGGCGACCACGAGCAGCAGACCCATGGCGAGAAGACGTCGAGGACTCATCGCGCCATTGTTCAGCATTCCCTTGCCGGACTGGACGCGTGGGCCCAGAACCGCTGCGGGATGCGTCCGGCGCGCCGGGCGAGACGCCCGCCTTCGACGGCCGCGCGCATCGCCGCCGCCATCAGCTCCGGGTGCTGAGCCCTGGTGACGGCGGTGGCCAGCAACACCGCGTCACAGCCCAGTTCCATGGCCAGCGCGGCGTCGGAGGCGGTGCCGATGCCCGCGTCGAGGATGACCGGAACCGACGCCCTGGCAACGATCAGCTCGATGTTGTGCGGGTTGCGGATGCCGAGCCCGGTGCCGATGGGCGAGCCCAGCGGCATGACCGCGACGCACCCCGCGTCCTGGAGCCTGCGCGCCAGGACGGGATCGTCGTTGGTGTACGGGAGCACGGAGAAGCCCTCCTCCACAAGGGTTTCCGCCGCGTCGAGCAGTTCGTGCGGATCGGGCAGCAGGGTGTCCTCGTCGGCGATGACCTCCAGCTTCACCCAGTCCGTCCCGAGCGCTTCGCGGGCCAAGCGCGCCGTGAGCACGGCCTCCGCAGCGGTACGGCAGCCCGCTGTGTTCGGCAGCAGCCGAATGTTCAACCGCCGCAACAGCTCCAGCACGCCGGTGCCACCGTCGGCGTCCATCCGGCGCATCGCGACGGTGGTCATCTCGGTGCCCGAGGCCACCAGAGCCCGCTCCAGCACGGAGAGGTTGCCCGCGCCCCCGGTTCCCATGATCAACCGTGATCCGAACTCGCGGCCCGCGATCACCAACTGGTCGTCCGACACGCCCTCAGCCTCCTTGAACCGCAGTCAGAACTTCCACCACCGCGCCGTCGCGCAGAACCGTGCTCCACTGGCTCCGGGGCACCACGTCGCCGTCCACCGCGACCGCCACCCCGGAGTCCGGCGCCCCGAGCAACGCGAGCGCGTCAGCGACCGTGCTCCCGGACGCGAGCGCGGTTTCCTTGCCGTTGAGCCGAATCCTCATGACTTCCCTTCCAGCCGGTCGAGCACGAGGTCGGCGGTGATCGGCGCCAGCAGCATCCCGTTGCGGTGGTGCCCCGTTGCCACGACCAAGCCCGGCTCGACCTCGCGGATCACCGGCATGTTGTCCACTGTGGACGGCCGAAGTCCTGCCGCGCACTCTTCGAGCGAGTACTCCGAGATCGACGGCAGCACCTGTTCGGCCCACCGCAGCAGATCGCGGACCCCGCCCGCCGTGACCGTGGTGTCGAAGCCCGCCTCGTACTGCGTCGCTCCGACGACGAGCCCTCCGCCGCCCCTCGGCACGAGGTAGACCTGGTTTCCCTGCACCGAGCACCGCACAGTCCTGCTCGGCGGCGGAAGCGTGGACTTTGTGGCGCGCAGGCGAAGGATCTCTCCCTTCACCGGGCGCACCACCTCGCGCAGCGGCTCGTACAGCTGTCCGCTCCACGCCCCCGCTGCGAGCACGACGACGTCAACGCGCCGCGTCGTCCCGTCCGCCAACCGCACGGTTCCCGGGCCGACCCCGGCGACGCGAACCGGCTCGACCTCGCAGACCGAGCGCAGCGCCGCGAGCACCATCCGGTTGTCCACCGCCAGGTCCTCGGGCACTGACAGTCCACTTCGGACAGACGGCCCGATGCTGGGCTCCAATGCCCTGATTTGCTTGCCGGTCAACGACTCCGCAGCCCTGCCCAACGCCGCCAGGTACTCGGCCAGCACGCTCAGCGACTCCCGATCCGCCGCGTCCACCCCGACGACGAGCGTGCCCTCCTCGCGCAGCCCGACCTCCCGACCGCTCGCCGCGCCCAGCTCGCGCGCGAACTCCGGCCAGCGCCGTAACGACGCCGAACCCAGCTCCAGCAAGGATTCCTCGCCCGGCCACGCCTCCGTCACCGGCGCGAGCATGCCCCCCGCGACCGCCGACGCACCCGAAGCCGGGGCGGGATCGAGCACGGAGACGGCGAACCCCGCCGACGCCGCCCGCCAGGCGACGGACAGCCCGATGACTCCGGCACCCACGACGGCGACCGAACCACGCGCACCACTGAACAACGACCTCACGCTCCCTGCGCCGGCATTACCCGGATCAGGTTCGACGGTCGGGGTCGTCAGACCCCCTCTCAGCCCGGTCATCCCAGGCTCCCGTGCGGACCGCTGCCCACCCTACCCGCTCGCCACAACCTTCAGGTGTCGTGGCGAACGTCTTCTTACTCGGACGGCGGCCATCAAGGGCAGTGCGTTGAGGTCGGCATTGTTCCCGGGCGGCCCGAGGCGGGCGTGCACGTCCGCGACACGAAGGACCGCGAGGGCGGAACGCTCGTGGTCGGCGTCGACGCGTGGCGCCGATTCGTCGAGCAGCTGAAGGCGCGAGCCTGAGACGGACGGAGGGGGCACCGCCGCGTGCCCCCTCCGTACTGTGATCGCCATGCCCTTACTCGATGGCAAGGAAATCCGCCGCAAGCTCGCGGCGGCGCGCCTGTACCTGTGCACCGACGCGCGCACCGAGCGGGGCGATCTGGCCGAACTGGCCGACGCGGCGCTGGCGGGCGGGGTCGACGTCATCCAGCTGCGCGACAAGAACCTCGAAGCGAAGCAGGAGCTGACGGCGCTCGAAGTGCTGGCGGAAGCCTGTGCGCGGCACGACGCGCTGCTCGCGGTGAACGACCGCGCGGACATTGCGCTCGCGGCCGGGGCCGATGTGCTGCACCTCGGCCAGGACGACGTGCCGGTGCCGTGGGCGCGGCGGATTCTCGGCGAGGACGTGGTGATCGGTCGCTCGACCCACTCCCCCGCCCAGGCCGAGCACGCCGCGCACGAGGCCGGGGTGGACTACTTCTGCACCGGTCCGTGCTGGCCGACGCCGACCAAACCGGGGCGGCCCGCGGCCGGCCTGGACCTGGTCCGCTTCACCGCGGGGCAGAACTTCGAGCGGCCGTGGTTCGCCATCGGCGGCATCGACGAGTCCCGCATGGACGAGGTGATCGAGGCCGGAGCCCGTCGCGTGGTCGTGGTCCGCGCGATCACCGAGGCCGAGGACCCCCGCGCCGCCGCCGCGTCGATCAGGGCCCGCCTGCGCGCATGAAAAAAGGAGGTTGTCCCAGTGCGCGCTGGGACAACCTCCTGCTCGTGGGACGTGCTCAGCCGGTGAGCAGCGTGAGGCTGTACTCCTTGAGCGCCTCGTTGATCGGCTGGAACCACGACACCGAGGTCGCGCCCTCGTCGGCGCTGGAGAGACAGCGGAGCTTGCCGCCGACGTCCTTCAGGCGGGCGCCGCTGGTGAGGCCCTGCGCCTGGTCGCCGGAGATGTTGGAGCCGCCGCTGTCACCCTGCTCGACGCAGGCGGTGTACTGGGTGAGGCCGCGCACGACCACGGTGGAGCCGTCGGACTGGCCGTACTTCACCGTCACGTTGCGGGCCCGGACGGTGCCGCAGGTCCACTGGGTGGTGGAGCCGGACTTGCAGATCGCGCCGCCGAGCGGAGCCTCCTCGGAGCCCTTCACGGTGACGTTGCCGCCGTTCCACTGGTTCACCAGCGGCTGCAGCGTCCAGGTGAGCGGGTTGACCGCGACGGCGGCGAAGTCGTTGCCGTCCTTCCAGTTCGTGTTCACGAACTCGCCGATGCCCAGGTTGCCGAGCGCCACGACCGCGCCGGGCTTGGAGCAGTGGCCCGCGGTGATCAGGCGCGGCTCGTCCGAGGCGGTCTTGGCGGCGAAGCCCGCGGAGCAGCGACCGGCGGTGCCGCCGCCCATGTAGATCGCGTTGCCGCCGACGAGGTCACCGGAGGCGACAGGGGTGCCCTCGGTCTCCTCGACGCGGACGGGGGTGTTCGACTTGGCCAGGCCGCCGACGAAGGCGTCCGTGGCCGGGGTGCGCTTGCCCTTGGTGACGGTGACGACGACGGAGTTGCTGGGCTCGTCCACGTACCAGCTGCCCACCTCGGCGGGCGAGGAGTCGGTGCGGCGGTCCAGCTCGGCCTTGGCTCCGTCCAGCTGGGAGCGGCTGACGCCGACCACGCGGGCCTCGGCGCCGGCGGCGCGGACGGCCTCGGCGCGGGCGGGGTCGGAGACCGCGACGACGGGCTTGCCGGACTCGATCCACGAGCCTGCGTAGAAGTTGTCGGCCGCGGCGCGGGCGCTGGTGGTGATCCGGGCGGCGTCGGAGTCCTGACGGACGCGCTCGCGGGCCTGGTCGGCGGTGAGGCCGAGGTCGCGCTGCATCGCGGAGAGCACCGCGCTGGACGGGCCGCTGCCCGGGGCCGCGAGGGCGGGGGCGGAGAGGGAGCCAGCGGTGGCGGTGACAAGCAGAGCGACACCGACTGCGCGAGTCGCGGTGCGTCGAGACATCCGAACCGTCCTTCCGTCAGGTGGACCTGGGCGCTAGCCCGTCTGGACGGAAGCTATGCGACTCTCTGCGACAAATGAACCCCTTGCTTCACTCTTTTGGCCCACAAATTTTCAATCCAGCACCCGCCATTCGAAGGTTTCATCACTGAGCGCACAAAGAAGAGCACCCACGGGTGCAGGGTTCCCGTGGGTGCTCTCCTCGGGGACGGCGTCAGAGCCGGTCCCCTCCCCGTGATCAGCTGGTGACGAGCCGGAGCCCGTAGCGGCTGAGGATGGGGTTGACCGGGTAGAAGTAGGTCGTTCCGCCGGAGGAGCAGTTGCCGGAGCCGCCGGAGGTCACGCCCTGGGCCTGGTTGCCCGCCAGCCACGAGCCACCGGAGTCACCCGGCTCGGCGCACGCGTTGGTCCTGGTCATGCCGTTGACCGTGCCCTGGGGGTAGCGGACGGTCTGGTTCTTGGCCTGAACGGTGCCGCAGCGCCAGCCCGTGGTGGAGCCGGAGCGGCAGATCGACGCGCCGACCGCGGCCTCGGAGGAGCCCTTCACGGCGACGGTGCCGCCGTTGTAGCGGTTCACCACGCCGCGCGGGGTCCAGTTGGAGTTCGTGCCGACCCAGGCGTAGTCGTTGCCCGGGAAGCTGGAGCCGCGGAAGCTGCCGGAGGCGACGCGGTTGAAGCCCTGCGTCGCGGTGCCGACGGTGCCGCAGTGCCCGGCCGTGACGTAGCCGCCCTGGACGGAGAAGCCGACCGAGCAGCGCCCGCCGCCCATGTAGTACGCGTCGCCGCCACGGACGTCGTAGAGCGTGGTCGGGTCCTCGTTGCTCTGCAGGACCGTGATCGCCGCGGCGTCGGCGCCACTGGCCTTGATGAACTTCTCGCCGTCCGCGACGACCTTGGCGGTCACCACGACGCGGTTGCTGACGGTGTCGACGTACCAGCCGCTGACGCCGTTGGCCTGCTGGTCAGCCTTGTCCAAAGTGGACTTGACCGCGTCGAGCTGGGCGGCGCTGCGCGCGACGACGCGCACGTCGGCACCCGCCGAGCGGATCGCGTCGGCCTTGGCGGCGTCGGTCACCGACACGGTCAGCTTCGCGCTGCCGTTGGCGAAGTGGGAGCCGGCGTAGCTGTCGCCGAGCGTGCCGCGCAGGCTCGCGTCGGCCTCCGCCGCCTTCATCTCGTTGGTCACCCGGGCAGTCGCCTGGTCGGCGGTCAGACCGAGGTCGCGCTGCATCGCGGTGAGCATCTCCGGGGAGGCGAAGGCGTCACCCGTCGCGGCGGCCGCCGCGGGCAGGGTGAACGCCGCCGCCGATCCCAGAGCCAGTAGGGCGGTTCCGACGTAGCGGACCGCGGACTTCGGCTTCATGACATCTCCCTCTTGCTGCAGGGGTCCGTACCGGCCAGGTCAGGGGTGCCGGTGCGGGAAGCTAGAGCTGATGAGCATGTGCGCGGTGACTCACAGTGAGAGCCGAATCACTTTCGACGGACGTTATGGAGCCGTGATTGCCCTTGGCATCCGCCATTCGGGGTAAGCCATTCACTTCAAGCACATGTCCCTACTTTCGTAGGGGTCGACCCGCAGCAGTGCCTGCGGCCATCTCGTTCAGGCGGTTCGTCACGCCTGGGACAGCGCTTGCGCGTGCATGGAACGACGGTGAGCGCCGCCGCTAAACCCGACTTTCGGCGGTCCTCAACCCGACGTCTGGGGCTCTTGACTGGTCGTCGGCGGCCTGGACGTGGTCGTGACCTGCGGCGGAGTCGTCGTGGTCGGCGGCGCGGTCGTCGTCGGCGGGCTCTGCGTCGTCGGCGGGGCCGTGGTGGTCGGCTTCGGCTGCTCCGTTGTGGTGACCGGCGGCTGCTCCTCCTGCCGCGGCTGCTCGCGGTGCTTCCCGGGGCCGCCCTGGAAGAGCGTGCCGACCGTGGAGCCGTTCCCGTTGCCCGACAACGGTTGTCCCCCGATGAGTTCGATGCCCGTCACCAGCACCATCGCCAGCGCGAACGCCAGCCCGCTGGTCGCGCCGACCACCCACCAGCGCCGCCGCGTCCACCACGGCTTGCGCTCGGTCCCCGGCACGGCGATCACCTCGGTGGGCGCGTCGAGCTTCCCGGTGCCCTCCGGCTGGCCGGTCTTGATCTTGTCGCGCACGGCGGTGCGACTGCGGTCGAGCGAGTGTTCGTAGAGCGCGCCGCCGATCGTGCTGACCACGCTGGCCAGCGCCGCCCCGATCACCGTCCCCGCGACCCCGAGCTGGGCGCCGAGCACCGCCGCCGTCACCGCGGCCAGTGCCCCCGCGACCACCTTCGTCGTCGTGATGTCCAGTTTGCGCTTGTCGCTGCTCATCGCTGTTTCCTCGACCTCCCACAAGGTGGACGGGAGCGCGCGGGCAACGGTTGTCGGCACGTGAGCGCTGACACCATCGCGGGCATGATGGGCGCATGCCCGAGCTGATCACGATCGACGACGTCCGCTCCGCAGCTGAGCTCCTGCGCGGCACCGCGGTGCGCACGCCCCTGCTGCCCTGCCTCGCGGGCGACCCCGACCGTCCACTGTGGATCAAACCGGAGAACCTCCAGCCGACCGGCGCCTTCAAGATCCGCGGCGCGACGAACGCCTTGCTGCGCTTGACGAAACAGCAGCGCGAGCGCGGCGTCGTCACCCACTCCAGCGGAAACCACGCGCAGGCTCTGGCGTACGCGGCGAAGGTCACCGGCGTGCCTGCCGTGGTCGTTGTCCCTTACGGCACACCGCAAACGAAGGTCGACGCGGCTCGGCGGCACGGCGCGGAGATCGTGCAGTGCGAGCTCGCCGTGCGCCAGGAGACCGCCGAGGCCATCTCGCGCGAGCGCGGCCTGCCGATGATCCCGCCCTACGACCACCCGCACGTGATCGCGGGCCAGGGCACCGCGGGCCTGGAGATCGCCGAGGACCTGCCCGACGTCGAACTCGTGCTCGTCCCGGTCAGCGGCGGCGGCCTGCTCTCCGGAGTCGCGACCGCCGTCAAGGCGCTGTGCCCCTCAGCGAAGGTCGTCGGCGTCGAGCCCGAACTGGCCGCCGACGCCCAGGCCAGCTACCGCTCCGGCGTGCTCGACCAGTGGACCGCCGAGCAACGCGGGCGCACCGTCGCCGACGGACTGCGCAGCTACCTCTCCGAGCTGACCTTGGCGCACCTGCGCGCCCGCGTGGACGACATCGTGACCGTCACCGAGGACGAGATCACCTCGGCCGTCGGCTGGCTCGCGCACAACGCCCGCCTCGTCGCCGAGCCCAGCGGGGCCGTTCCCATGGCCGCCTACCTCAACCACGCCTCCGAGCTCCCGCGCGGCCGCACCGTCGTCCTCGTCAGCGGCGGCAACCTCGACGCATCCCTCTTCACGAAACTCGTCTCCTGATCAGGCGACAGCGGCCCGGCTCTACTCGGAGGCGTCGGGCCGCGCCACCTCGGCGTTGGCGGGGATCTCACGAAGATGCCCATGTAGCTGTACTCCACAGCGCTGCGATCCGCGTTCCCGTTGAAGCTGGTGACCGATCCCGCCGGGTTCGAGTACGTCATGAAACCCTTGCCGTGCTTGACGTTCACGCCGATGTAGGCCAGCGCCCACCCGTCCGGGGTGTCGCAGAACAGCTCGACCAGCGGGGGAACCTGCGCCTCCTGCCGACCGTCGGTGACCATGCGGTTCAGCAGGGCGTCGAGTTCCTCCGGAGCTGATGACGAGCGGTCCGCTGTCGCTGATCGTGTAACTGGCTTCTAGCGCCACCACGGCCTGGCTCCTCCGGTGAAGCGTCTGCGGTAGTTCGGGGCGTGCACCAAACGACCCGTTGAGGTACCTGAACGCACTGAACGACCCGTTCAGTGCGTTTAACGCACCAATCGAGGCGTTGGCGTCGCGCCGAGGCTTCCGGTGACACCCACCGCCGAGGGATGAGGTGTCTTCAAGACCACCAAACCCCGGCAGTGAACGTCAAACCGACTTGTTCACTGGTGCGCCGATGTGCGTGGGCGGAGCGTCTACGCCGCAGGTCAGGCACTCTCCGGGTCGGGGCTGCTCAGCCACGGGAGCGGGCTCTGACGGCGCGGCACCGAGCACGGAGTTGTCCACGCCGAGCGCCAGCACTCCGCCCACCGCCGCGAGCACCGCGCACACGACGAGGGCGACCTGCCAGCTGGCCGTCATCGCCACCGGGTCGGTGTAGGCATCCCCGGTCAGCCCCGCGACGGCAGGCAGGACAGCGACCGCGAGCAGGGTGCCGGTCCGAGCCACGGCGTTGTTCACCCCGGAAGCCACTCCGGCGTACCGATCGGGCGCGGCGGCGAGCACGGTCGCGGTCACCGGAGCCACCACGGCGGCCAGGCCGAAGCCGAACACGAGCAGGCCCGGGAGCACTCCGGTGAGGTAGCTCGCGCCGGGCACGACGAGGGACAGCAGAGCGATGCCCGTCGCGATCAACAACGGCCCGACGACGAGCTGAGCGCGCGGGCCGATGCGCTGCGCGAGCTTCCCCGAGCGCGCCGACAGCACGAGCATCAGCACGGTGATCGGCAGCCCGGCCAGCCCAGCGGCGGTCGGCGAGTAGCCGAGCGAGACCTGGAGCTGCAGCACGAGCAGCACCATGATCGAGCCGAGCGCCGCGTACACCACCAGGGTCAGCGCGTTGGACAGCACGAACGTCCTGGTCGCGAACAACGACGGCGGCACGAGGGGCACACGGCGACGCGTCTGCATCACGCCGAAGGTGATCATCAGAGCGAGCCCGCCGACACCGCCGACGAGCACGAGCGGATGCGTCACGCCGAGCCCGGGAGCCTCCACCAGCGCGGCGGTCACCCCGGCCAGGCCGAGCGCGCCGACCACGGCGGAGAGCACGTCGGGGCGGCGAGCGGCCTCGGGGTCGCTGGACTCCGGGACGTGCCGAACCGCCATCCACACGCACGCAGCGGCCATCGGCAGGTTGATCAGGAACGCGAGCCGCCAGGAGCCCGCCTGGATCAGCAGCCCGCCCACCAACGGCCCGATCGCGGTTGCCACACCGGAAAGCCCGGACCAGGCACCGATCGCCCGAGCACGCTGGTCGCGCGGGAACGCGGACTGGAGGATCGCCAGCGCGCCGGGCGCGAGCAGCGCTCCGCCGACACCCTGCAACACCCGCGCGAACACGAGCATGGTCGTGGTCTGCGCGACCCCGCAGAGCAGCGACGCGAGCCCGAACCACACGGTGCCGACGACGAACATCCGCCTGCGGCCGAAGATGTCGCCGAGCGAGCCCGCGACCAGGATCAGCGCGGCCAGCGACAGCAGGTAGCCGTCCAGAATCCACTGGAGTCCGGCCACGGAAGCGCCGAGCTCGGCGCCGATCGCGGGCAGCGCGACGTTGATGATCGTCCCGTCCAGCATCGCCATGCCGGAGCCGAGGATGGTCGTCGCGAGCACCGCCCTGGCCTGGGGTGTCCCCCAGACGACGGTGCTCATGCCTGCGGCGGGTTCAGGCGCGCGACGAACTTGTAGCGGTCACCCCGGTAGATCGAGCGCACCCACTCCACCGGGTTGCCCTCGGTGTCGAAGGAGTGCCGGGACAGCAGCAGCATCGGCAGGCCGATGTCGGCGCCGAGCAGCTCGGCCTCCTCCGGCGTGGCGAGCGCGGTCTCGATGGTCTCGTCTGCGTGCGCCATCTCCACGCCGAAGCGCTCGCGCAGCACCTGGTAGAGCGAGCCGCCGACGCCGATGTAGCGCCGCAGACCGCGGAAGCGGCCGAGCGCGAGGTGCGTGGTCTCGATGGCCATGGGCTCGCCGTCGGCCAGCCGCAGGCGCCGCAGCCGCAGCACCTTGGCGCCGGGGCGCACCCCGAGGTAGCGGGCCAGCTCGGCCTCGGCGGGCTGCTCGCTGGACTCCAGCAGCCGCGAGGTCGGCTGGCGGCCCTGGGCGCGCATGTCCTCGGTGTAGGAGGACAGCTGCAGCCGCTGGGCGACCTTGGGCGCGGCGGCGAAGGTGCCCTTGCCCTGCACGCGCAGCAGCCTGCCCTCGACGGTCAGCTCCGCGAGCGCCTGCCGGACCGTGGTGCGGGAAACGTCGAAGTCCGTGGCGAGCGAGCGCTCCGTCGGGATGGGCGAACCGGGCGGCATGGAGCGCAGCAGGTCGAGCAGGTGGCGCTTGAGCCCCCAGTACTTCGGCTCGCGCTGGGTCCGGGGGTTGACCCCGGCCTCCGACGGCGTCGCGTCGAGCATGGCCTCCCACTCCCTTCCCCCGAGCGGACTCGTTCGGTCAAGCATGCCCTAAGCAGCGCCGGAGTCGGCGCAGGACGCCCGTGACGCGGGTTTACAACGTCTTCGCAACTGCCTTGACAGTGCGGAGTGGTCCGGACCACTCTGCACGCATTGGTCTACACCACTTCTGTACGCCTGGCCACTGATCAGGCGCAACGGTCGGCCGTCGGGGCAAACGGGACTGTGGCGAGACAGTCCCAGGCCGGTTCCGTCGCGTGTGCGTCATGCGCCGGGCCCTGTGAAGGGCGGCATTCAGTGAAGGCTTGGGCAAAGGCGGCGACCGGCGTCGCGGCGGTGGCGTTGCTGGCCACCGGCTGTGGCGGCGGCAGCGGTACCGGTGCTTCGGGAGAGCGCTCCCTGACCGTGTGGCTGATGAACGGCTCGGCGCCGACGACGCTGACCGACGAGCTGCACAAGGAGTTCCAGGACAAGCACCCCGGCGTCAAGATCAAGTATGAGATCCAGCAGTGGACCGGCATCCAGGACAAGCTGACCACCGCGCTCGCGGGCAACCAGCCGCCGGACGTGGTCGAGCTGGGCAACACGCAGAACCCGAAGTTCTCCAAGGCGGGCGTGCTGACCGACCTCGCCGCCGACGCCAGCCAGCTGGGCGGCGGCCAGTGGCTGGAGGGCCTGAAGCAGTCCGGCGGCTGGCAGGGCAAGCAGTATGGCGTGCCGTTCTACGCGGCCAACCGCTCGGTGATCTACCGCAAGGACCTCTTCGACAAGGCGGGCATCAAGGAGCCCACCTCGCGCGCGGAGTGGCTGGAGGCCATCCGCAAGCTCAAGGCGGCCAACGCCTCCGACCCCGAGTTCCAGCCGCTGTACCTGGCCGGGCAGAACTGGTACTCGCTGCTGTCCTTCATCTGGGACGAGGGCGGTGACATCGCCAAGCAGGAGGGCGAGAAGTTCACCTCGACGCTGGAGAGCGCGGAGGTCAAGTCCGCGCTGGAGTTCTACAAGCAGCTCGTCGAGGTCTCCGGCACCAAGGCGCCCAAGGACGCCGACGAGCAGAAGCCGGAGCAGGCCGGCGTCTACGGCCAGGGCAAGGTCGGCATGATCATCGGCCTGCCGTGGGAGGTCGACACCGCCGCCAAGACCGATCCGTCGATCAAGGCCAAGTCCGCCGCGTTCCCGATCCCGTCGAAGAACGCGGGCACCACGGCGCCGGTCTTCCAGGGCGGCTCCAACCTGGCCATCCCGGCGGGCAGCAAGAACTCCGACCTGGCCAAGGACTACCTGAAGCTGCTCACCAGCGCGAAGTACCAGGCGCAGCTGGCCAAGAGCGGCATGGTGCCCGGCACCTCCAAGGACACCGGCGAGCTGGAGTCCAGCCCGGTCGGCGCGGCCATGGCCAAGGCCTCGCGCAACGGCAGGGCCGTCCCGGCCAGCCCCAAGTGGAGCACGGTCGAGGAGGGGCAGAACCCGTTGAAGGACATGCTGACCGCCTACCTGACCGGCGCCAAGGACGCGACCAGGGCGACGGCGGACGCGGCGGCCAAGCTCAACGGTCTGCTCGGCTGATCCAACCGTGACCGCGACGGTTGACGCGGTGGCGCCGGCGGGGCCCGTCCCCCCGGCGCCTTCCGCTGCGCGCAGGCGCCCCTTCGGGGAGCGCTCCCTGCCGTACCTGCTGCTCGCCCCGGCGGTGCTCGCGCTGCTGGTGATGCTGGGCTGGCCGGCGCTGCAGGTGGTCCTGATCAGCTTCCGCACCCTCGACCTCGGCGAGCTGGTGCGCGGGGAAGTGGTCTGGACGGGCTTCGACAACTACGCCGAAGTCCTCTCCGATCCCGGGTTCTGGAGCATCACGCTGCGGACCGTGCTGTTCACCGCGGGCTGCGTCGCCGGAACGGTGCTCGCCGCGCTGGGCATCGCGGTGCTGATGCGGCACATCGGCCCGAGGGTGCGCATCGCGCTGCAGATCTCGCTCGTGCTGGCGTGGGCGGTGCCGATCCTGGCCGCGACCACCGTCTTCCAGTGGATCTTCGACCAGCAGTACGGGATCTTGAACAAGACGTTGGTGCTGCTGGGTTTCGAGTCCTTCGCCGGGTACTCGTGGTTCTCGAGCGGGGCCTCGACGCTGGTGGTGATCGGGCTGCTCATCGTCTGGCAGGCCGTACCGTTCATCGCCTTCACCCTGTACGCCGGGCTCCTGGCGGTGCCGAGCGACCTCTACGAGGCCGCGGGCATGGACGGGGCGAGCGGGGCGCAGACCTTCCGCGCGGTGACCTGGCCGTCGATCGCCCCGCTGGTGACGATGTCGACGTTCCTGTCGGTGTTGTGGGACTTCAAGGTCTTCGCGCAGGTCTGGGCGATCCGCGAGGGCGGCCCCGACGGCGGGAGCACCACGCTGCCGGTGTTGCAGTACCTGAAAGGCATCTCCAGCAGCCAGTTCGGCGTCGCGGCGGCGGTCGCCGTCGTGATGATGCTCGTACTGGTCGTGTTCACCGCGCAGTACCTGCGCATGTTGCTGCGCTCCGGCCGGGAGGAACTGTGAAGCGATTCTCCTTGTCAGCGGTGGCACTGCTCATCGCGGCGCTGTTCGCGTTCCCGACGTACTGGATGCTCTCGACGGCGTTCAAGCCGAGCGGCCAGGTGCTCAGCTCGCGCTACGACCTGGTGCCCTTCGAGTTCACCTTCGACAACTTCCTCACCGCGGTCACCAAGCCGGGGTTCTCCTCGTTCCTGACCAACAGCCTCGTCGTCACGATCGGCGCGGTCCTGCTCGCGCTGGCCGCCGGGCTGCTCGCGGCGATCCCGTTGTCCAGGCTGAAGTTCCGCGGTCGCAAGGGTTTTCTGCTGCTGGTGCTCATCGCGCAGATGGCGCCACTGGAAGCCCTGCTCATTCCGATGTACCTGATGATGCGCGACCTCGACCTGTTGAACACCCTGCCCTCGTTGCTGTTGGTGTACTTCGCCACCACGCTGCCGTTCACCATCTGGACCCTGCGCGGCTTCGTGAACGGCATCCCGGCCGAGCTCGAAGAGGCGGCCATGGTGGACGGGTGCAGCCGCTGGCAGGCGTTCCGGCGGGTCACCCTGCCGCTGCTCGGCCCGGCGCTCGTGTCGACCTCGGTGTTCGCCTTCGTCACCGCGTGGAACGAGTTCCTCTACGCGCTGGTGTTCATGCGGGACAAGGAGAACCAGACGTTGCCGGTGTGGCTGTCGTCCTTCAAGACGGCCTTCGGCACCGACTGGGGCGGAGCGATGGCGGCCTCGGTGCTCTTCGCCGTCCCGGTGCTGACCTTCTTCCTCATCGTGCAGCGCAACCTGGTGGCCGGCACGACCGCCGGCGCCGTGAAGGGATAGTCCGCAATGGAGCTCCGACAGCTCGTGGATTCCGTGCTGCTGCCCGGTTTCCTCGGTACGACACCCCCGGACTGGGTGCGGCGCCGGATAGCGGAGGGACTCGGCGGCGTGGTGCTGTTCGCGCGCAACGTCGTCGACGACTCGCAGGTAGCCGCGCTGACGGAGACCCTGCGCGCCGAGCGGCCGGACGTGGTGGTCGGCATCGACGAGGAGGGCGGCGACGTCACCCGCCTCGACGCCGCGACGGGATCGCTGGTGCCGGGCAGCTTGGCGCTCGGGGTCGCCGACGACGTCGCGATGACCTCGGCGGTCGCTGCGGCCCTCGGCGCGCGGCTGGCGGCCTGCGGGGTGACCGTGGACCTCGCCCCGTCCGCCGATCTGACGCTCACCCCGGACGATCCGATCATCGGAGTGCGCGCGTTCGGCTCCGACCCGCACCGAGCCGCCGCGCACGTCGCCGCCTACGTCTCCGGCATGCAGAGCGCGGGGATCGCGGCCTGCGCCAAGCACTTCCCCGGCCACGGAGCGTCCACAGTGGACTCGCACCACACGCTCCCGGTGCTGCCGAGGACGGAGCGCCAGCTGTGGGAGACCGAGCTGGTGCCGTTCCGCGCGGCGGTCGGCGCGGGGGTGCGCTCGATCATGAGCGGTCACCTCGTCGTGCCGGACTGGGGTCCTGAGCCCGCGACCACCAATCGGCACGCGCTGACCGAAGTGCTGCGCAACCAGCTCGGATTCACCGGCGCGGTGATCACCGACGCGCTGGAGATGGGCGCGGTCGCGGGCACCTCCGGCATCGCCGAGGGTGCGATCCAGGCGCTCGTGGCTGGCGCTGACCTGCTGTGCGTCGGCGGCGAGCTGGCCGACTCCGACGTCGTGGACCAGCTCGCGGCGGCGATCATCGCGGCCGTGCGCTCGGGCGTACTGCCCGAGGAGCGCCTGGTCTCGGCGGCTGCGCGAGCGCGTTCGCTCGGTGGCCCGGTGTCACCGTCCGGCGCGTGGGACCCGGCCCTGGGCATGCTCGCCGCGCGGCGGGCGCTGCGGGTGACCGGCACACCGACGCTGAACGCTCCACCGCTGGTCATCGACGTGGAGGTGGCTCCGACCATCGCGGCGGGGCCGGTGCCGTGGGGCCTCGGCCCGCACCTGGCACAGCTGGTCCCGGGCACCGAGGTCGTCCGTTCCTCCGGTGAGCTTCCTCCGGTGTCCTCCGACCGGCCCGTCGTTGTTGTGACCAGGGACGCCCACCGGCATCCTGAGGCTCGCGATCTCGTGCTCAGCCTGACTAAGATTGGTCTAGACCTGGTGCACGTGGAAACGGGCGTTCCCGGTCCCGACCTGGGCAGTGCCGCCCGCATCGACACCCACGGCGGTTCGTACGTCAGCCTGCGCGCCGCCGCCGAGCTGCTCGCCGCGCACGCGGCGGGGGAGGACAGCCGATGACCAGCCAGCCTGGCCGCCACATGACGGCGGAGATCGCCGAGCAACCGGTCCTGTTCGACAACCTGGTGCGCAGGGCGGCCGAGATCGCCGCGGTCGCCGAGCAGATCAAACGGCGTGCGCCGCGCTTCGTGCTGCTCGCCGCGCGCGGCTCCAGCGACCACGCCGCGCTGTACGCGAAGTACCTCATCGAGGTGCTGCTGCAACTGCCCGCCGGGCTGGTGTCCGCGTCGACCACCACGCTCTACGGCGCGCAGCCCGACCTCACCGACGTCCTGCTGATCACGGTCAGCCAGAGCGGCGGCTCCCCCGACCTCGTCGAGGTGACCGAGTCGGCCCGCCGTCGCGGCGCGCTGACCGTCGCGGTGACCAACACCGACGACTCCCCGCTGAACCAGGTCGCGGAGCTGTCCGTGGACGTGGGCGCCGGCAAGGAGCACGCGGTCGCGGCGACCAAGACCTACAGCACCACCCTGCTGGCGCTGTACCTGCTGATCGACGCCATTCGCGGCGGCAAGGCGGAGTCCGCGCTCGACATCGGCGCGCTCGCGAAGTCCACTTTGGACGGTGCGGAGCCCGCCGTCGCCGAGGCGGTGCAGCGCTACCGCTTCGTCGAACGCATCCTCGCAACGGGCCGCGGCTACTCCTACGCCAGCGCGGCCGAGGCGGCGCTGAAGCTCGCCGAGACCAGCTACCTGGCCGCGCGTGCCTACAGCGGCGCGGACCTGTTGCACGGCCCCGTCGCCGCGGTCGACGGAGAGACCGCCGTGCTCGCGGTGACCAGTGCGGGCAAGGGCGGCGACGCGATGCGCGAGGTCCTTGAGGTCGTGCGTTCACGCGGAGCCGACGTGTGCGCCGTGGGTTCGGCGTCGGCGGATGTCGCGGCGGCGCTGCGGATCGGTGTGCCGCTGTGCCCGGAGGAGCTGTCCCCGGTACTGGAGATCCTGCCGTTGCAGCGGCTCGCGCTCGGCCTAGCGCTCGCGCGCGGCGGCGACCCCGACAGCCCGCGCGGATTGCTCAAGGTGACTAAGACGCGTTAGCCACCCGTTCTGGTTGCTCTTGGAAGAGAACCCGCGCCGAATTCGCCCGGCTCCGAAGAGAATGGGCGAATTCGGCGCAACGGGTTTACCTTGCCCCGCATGAAGACCTTCTCCGTCATTGGTGCCCTGGCCGCGATCCTGTGCGTTCTCAACGCTCCCGACGCGCGCGCCGCCGACGCCAACGGCTGCACCATCAGCATGAACTCCGCGAAGACCGGTACCAGTGGAACGTGCAGCGGTCACGGCATCAAGAAGTTCCGCCTCCACGTGGATTGCGTCACTTCCGACGCCGGACCGGTCACCGTCGTGAGCACCGACCTGATCAAGGCCGGCACGAAGGCGTCCGTGACCTGCCCCAAGGGCAAGAAGATCTGGTTCAACAAGCACGCGGGCACTTCGGGCGCGTACTCCTACGGTTACGTCCTGACGTACTGATCCTTCAGCCAGGCCATGTAGTCGACCAACCCCGTTTCCAGACTGTGCTCGGGCACGTACCCGAGTTCGCGCTCGGCAACGGTGAGGTCGAAATCCCCGAGCCGGTCGCTTCCAGGAACCGGCCCGGGACCGAGTTCGATGTCAGCTACCCGGAACGAGTGCGCGCACACGATCGGCGATCTCGGCGAGCGTGACGTGCACTCCCCCGCTGATGTTGTAGACCCAGCTGGTGAGCTGTTCAGCGGACAGCGCCAGCACACCTGCAGTGGCGGCATCGGCGACATGAATGGGTAACGTCCATTCATCCGCCCCATAAGGGAGCCGCAACGGATGCCGCTCCACGGCTGCGACCGCAATGGCTTGCAGTTCCGTGGGGAGCACCAGTCCCGGGCCGTACACCTCGGTGACGCGCAGACTGACGACTTCCACGCCGTACTATTCGCGCCACACATCGCCCAACAACTCACCGGTGACCTTTGTGACGCCGTAGGGCGTTGTGGGGCGCAACGCGTGGTCTTCGCGAACAAACCCTTCCGCGTTCCCATAAGCGCGTTCCGACGAGTAGTTGACGATCCGCGTGACACCGGTGATGCGTGCCGCTTCGTACAGGTTCAGCGTCCCAGTCACGTTGGCGTGGAAAGTCGCCGTGGGAAAGCTCAGGCTGAGCTTCGGGTGTGACTGTGCCGCCGTGTGCACGATGCGGTCCACGTCGCGCGCGTTGATAGCGGCCAACATCCGGGGCAAATCCCCGAGATCGCCCTGTACGTGCGTGACCGACTCCGTGTCCGGCGGTGGACTGGAACGGTCGTAGGTCACCACGCGGTGCCCGAGGCTCGTCAGCTGTTTCAGCAGCCGTTTGCCGACGAGCCCCGTGCTTCCGGTGAGCAGAACGGAGCCGGTCACGACGCGATCTCCGGCAACTCCGGAATCGCGTCGTAGTCGATCGCGAGCTCGGAATCGGCGCCGAAGGGGTGGTCGATGACGAAGCGCCACGAGCCGTCGGCCTGCTTGCGGACGACCTCGCAGCCGTGGTGCTTCAGCTCGACCGTCTCGCCGTCCGGACCGGTTCCGGTGATCCGCCACTGCGAGCGCAGCAGCGCGATGTCCCCGGACTGCGTGACGTGGTGGACGATCAGCTCCATGCGCGGGTTGAGGCCCACGTAGCTCGCCATGACCTCGCGGACGGCGACGCTGCCCGTGGCGAGGGTGCCACCCGCCTCGGGGAGCCTGCGGACGCTGGCGCCCTGCTCGTAGAGGTTGGTCGCGGTGTCGAGGTCGTTGGCGTTGAAGGCGTGCGCCAGCAGGTAGTCCACGTCTTCGGGGCGGGTGGCGTGCATGTCGGGACTCCTTTGGTCGTCTTAGAAGGACTTGCCGAGTTCGCGCGCCTGCGCGTGCGCGTCCGCCCGTGCTGCGTCCGCGTCACCGGTCAGCGTCGGGTGGAACCGGATCTCGCTGAGGTCGGTGATGCCGGTCCACCGGAGCCAGTCATTGAAGTAGGTGGACTGGAAGTCGCTGCCGAAGCCCGGCGCGATCCCGGGCGCCCACACCGCGCTCGTGTAGACCGTCGCGACCTTCTTGCCACGACCGGCCAGCAGGTGCTGGTACCCCGTTTCCAGGTCAACGCCGAAGACCCACCCCGGCTGACTCACCACGTCGATGAACTGCTTGAGGACATAGGGAATCCCCGAGTTCCACATGGGCACGCTGAACAGCACGCGGTCCGCGGCGTCGAACCGGTCGAAGACCCGGCGCGCGGCAGCCCACGCGTCGCCCTCCTCGCCCTGTGGCTCACCGCCGCCGAAGACCGTCATCTTGGCGCGGGCGCCCGCCGCGAACTCGGGGAGCGAGCCGTCCCACAGGTCCCAGTGCTCGACCTGGTCCTCGGGGTGGGTCTCTCGGTACGCCTCGATGAACTGCCGCGCGATCCGCAGCGACTCCGACGCCTCACCGCGCGGCGAGGCGGAGATGTGCAGCAACGTGCCCATCGCCTGACTCCTCTCAATCGGACCATAGTCCGCTTAATCTCGAGGTCGACGATAGGCGCGCGAAACCCCTGGGGTCAACCCCAAATGGACCACGGTCCGATTACCCGGCGGCGAGCCAGTCGTCGGTGTCGCGGTGACGGCCCAGCCCGACTGCCTCGAACTCGTCGAAGTACTCGTGCCTGGCGGCTCCGAGTTGCCGAAGCGCTTGGGAGACAGGGCTTCCAATGGCCGGGAACGGTTCACCCTCCGCCAGCCCCAGAGGTCCAAGGACCACCTTTCCCGCGTTCCACACCTGCGCGACCTGTGTCCCGTCGCCGCCGAAGAACTCAGCCTCGACATAGGCCACGGGCCCCTTCGCCGAGCACGCTGCCAGCGCACTGCCGAAGCCAAGGGGCGCCTTCCAGAATCCATCGAGTTCCGGAGCCCCGGGGACGGTGATCGCATCGAAGAACGCTGCGGTCATGGGCAACAGCGACAGGTGTTGGCCGAGGGGCACGATGCGCGCCTCCGCGACGATGCCGGCCAAGTCGCGAAGTACGAGTTCGCTGGCGATGACCGCCTCCAGGCAATACCCCATGCCCACATTGTCGTCTGGCAGGCGAGGTGCCGAGTTCGACCGGCTGCGGCGGCACACCCCCAACGTGCCCAAGGGTTTCGGCGCACCTCAGGGCACCTGGCGCGGGTAGTTGTCCACATCGGAGGTGGTTGTCCACAGATCCGCGACGAGGTCGGCCCTCCCCGCTCCGGAGCCCGCATCATCGAGACGAGGGCACTGGAGCGAGGAGGGCCGATGGCAAATCTGTGAGGGTCTGGCGGGAAGACCGGTGAGCGAACTCTCGGTCAGCGACCGGCGGCGGGCAGGCGCGCCTGCTCGGTCCGGGCGCTGCCGTGGCGGGCGACGCGACCGTCACGGGCGTCGAAGGCGACCTCGCCGTCCACCCACACCTGACGCGGCCGCAGTTGGGTGTCCCACCAGACCAGGTCGGCGACGGCACCGGGCTCGATGCGGCCGAGCCCGGGCTCTCCGAGGGCGTTCGCGGGCACCGTGCTCGCCGAAGCGAAGACCACCGCGGGGTCGACGCCGAGGGAGACGATGTTGCGAACGGCCCGGTCCATGGTGAGCGCGCTCCCCGCGATGGTGCCCTCGGGAGAGCGCGGAACACCCTCTTCGGTCAGCAGCACGTCGCAGCCGCCGAGCTGGTACCGGCCCGGCGGCATCCCGGCGGCGGCGACCGCGTCGGTGGTCAGCGCGACCCGCTCGGCGGCCGCGTTGAACACCAGGCGGCACACGTCCGCGTCGACGTGGGCGAGGTCGGCGATCAGGCCGAGGGTGAAGCGCTCGTCGACCAGCGCGGTGCCGGGGACGCCCGGCTCGCGGTGGCCGAGCCCGCGCTGGGCGTTGAACAGGTGCGTGACCATGGCCGCCCCCGCGTCGGCGGCGGCCTTGGTCTCCACCCCGGTGGCGTCGGTGTGGCCGACCGACACCAGCACTCCGGCCTCGCTCAGCCTGCGGATCGCCGCCAGTCCGCCCGGGCGCTCCGGCGCCAGGGTGAGCACGCGCAGCGCGGCGCGCAGCCGCTCGTCGTCCAGCAGCTGGTCGATGGCGGCGGGCGTCGGGTCGGCCATCAGGTTCGGGTCGTGCACGCCGTGCCGCAGCGGCGACAGGAACGGGCCTTCGAGGTGCAGTCCGAGCGGCCTGGCGGCGGGGCGGTCCGGCAGGGCCGCGATCGCGTCCAGCACCGCGTGGGACTGCTTGACGATCGTGTCCACCGGCGCGGTGATCAGCGTGGGCACGAACCGGGTCACCCCGGTCTGGGGCAGGGCTGAGGCGACGGCGGCCATGCTCTCGGCGTCGACCTCGGCGAAGTCCACGCCGACCGCGCCGTTGATCTGGACGTCGACCAGACCGGGGGTGAGCGTCCCGTCCTCCAGGACGTGCGTGACGCCCGTGCTGGGCGGTTGACCCACGCTGACGTCGGCGATCCGGCCGTCCTGGATGCGGACCGTCACCGGGCCGACCAGCTCCCGACCGAGCAGTGCGCGCTGAGCTGCGACAACGGCGTCCAAACTGCCCTCCCAATGGTTTAGACCATTATGCGGGTCGGAATCGTGTCAGTCCAGTGAATCCTTCACCAACATGGGAGGAGAACAGAAAAAGCCCGCCTCGTCGAGGGGGCGGGACGAGGCGGGCCTCGCCGAGGTTACGCCAAATGGAGCAGTGCGCGCCACGGGAACCGCGCGGGGCTGTCGGCCGTCGACCCTACGATGCCAGACATCGGAGGTCTTCCCCGTCGACCTCCCCGAGCACCCGGGAGTGGCCGTGGCCGTCACCGACGATGCGATCCTGCGGGTCCGCTCCATGATCGCTTCCGGCGAGCTGCGCCCCGGCGACCGGCTGCCCCGCGAGGCGGACCTCGCGGAACGGCTCGGTCTGTCCCGGAACTCGTTGCGCGAGGCGGTGAAGGCGCTGTCGCTGGTGCGCGTGCTCGACGTGCGCCAGGGCGACGGCACCTACGTGTCCAGCCTGCGGGCGGACGAACTGCTCGGCGCGCTGTCCTTCGTGCTCGACCTGCACCGGGGCGACGAGTCGGTACTGGAAGTGCTCGAAGTGCGCCGGGTGCTCGAACCCGCCGCGGCGGCCATGGCGGCGACCAAGGCCAGCGCGGAGGACATCGCCGCGCTCGAAGCGCTCTGCGAGCAGAGCGAGCGGGCCGACTCGGTGGAGCGCTTGGTCGAGCAGGACCTGGAGTTCCACCGGCGCATCGCCCAGATCTCCGGCAACGCCTACCTGGCGCGACTGCTGGACACGCTCGCCGGGCCGACCGTGCGGGCGCGCATCTGGCGCGGCATCAGCCAGGGTGGCGCGACGGACCGGACCATCGCCGAGCACAGGTCGATCATCGCCGCACTCGCCGCCGGAGAGCCGGAGCTGGCGCGCTCGTGGTCGACCGTGCACGTGGCCGGTGTCGAGCAGTGGCTGCGCGAGATCAGCGAGTGACGTGCAGTGCTCAGGGCCGCGCAGCTTACGCCACGCTCTGAACAGCAGGAAAGGGTTTGCTTCGAGTTCCCGATGCACCCTGTTGGCCCAACGGGGCGCGAACTAGCTTCGGGTCATGAGTGAGGCGCCTCCGGCGGTTGTCGGTCGCGAGCGGGAACTGGGGCTGATCTCGGCCTGCCTCGACCGGGCGGCGCGGGGCGGCTCCGCGGTGCTCGTGATCGACGGGCCGAGCGGCGCGGGCAAGACCACGTTGCTGCGCTCCGCCGCCGAGCGGGCGCGAGCGGCGGGCTTCCTGGTGTTGAGCGCGCAGGCGTCGACGGTGGAGCGCGACTTCGCCTTCGGCGTGGTTCGCCAACTCCTAGAACCCGGCGTGCTCGTTGTCGCGGAGTCCGAGCGGCGGGCGTTGCTGTCGGGCTTGGCGGAGCCCGCTGACCGGGTGCTCGGCATCTCCGGCGGCGCGGTCCAGCAGGCTCCGGGGCCGGACGTGTACGCCACGCTGCACGGGCTCTACCACCTCGTGGTCAATCTCGCGGCGCGGCAACCGGTTCTGCTGACCGTGGACGACGTGGAGCAGACCGATGTCGGCTCCCTGCGGTGGCTGGCCTACCTCGCGCGGCGCTTGGGCTCGCTGCCCGTGGCGGTGGCGATGACCGTGGGCGCGGGAAACGGCTTGTCCGACCCGACGCTGCTCGCGGGACTGACCGTGGACGCCACGCGGCTCACCGCGGAGGGGTTGGACCACGGTGGCTGCGAGGCGTTGATCGAGCACGAGTTCGGCGAGGCGCCCGCGTTGGAGTTCACGGCAGCCTGCCGGAGTGCGACGGGCGGAAACCCTTTCCTGGTCAAGGAACTGGCGAAGGCGCTCGCTTCGACGGGCACGCGTCCGACGTCGGCTTCGGCGCGGGAGCTGCACGACCTCGGGCCCGCTCAGCTCACGCGGACCGTGCTCACGCGGTTGCGGGCGCGGGACCCCGCTCTCGTGGCGGTGGCGCGCGCGGTGGCGGCGCTCGGCGAACCGGAACTCGCGGTGGCGGCAGCGGCGGCGGAGCTGGACCTCGCCGAGGCGGGTGCGGCCGTGCACACCCTGGTGGCCCGAGGGGTGTTCCGGCCGGGCCCGGCGCTGGCCTTCGAGCACTCGATCGTCCGCGCTGCGGTCGCGGCGGATTTGTCCACTGTGGACTACGAGCAGGCGAGCGCGCGGGCGGCGCGGTACCTCCACGATGCGGGTGCGAGTGCTGGTCAGATCGCGCCGCACCTGCTGCGCACGGGTGTCGCGCGCGGAGCGTGGGTGGTCGGTGTGCTGGAGCGGGCCTGCCGCGAGGCGATGCTGGGCGGGGCTCCGGACGTCGCCGCGGCCTGCCTCCGCCGGGTGCTGCGCGAACGGCTGCCGGAGCGGGAGCGCTCGGCGTCGCTGTTCCAGTTGGGCGTCGCGGAGCTGAGCCTGGACCCGCAGGCCGCGTTGGACAACCTCACCGAGGCGCACGCCCGCGCGCTCGATCCGTTGGCGAGGGCGGACATCGCGGTGGTGCTCGCGCAGGAGCTGGCGGAGCGGGAGCGCTACACCGAAGCCACGGAACTGCTGGACGCGGCGGCGAGCGAGGTCCGCCCGGTGAACCAGGACGTGGCGGTGCGGTTGGAGCTGTGCTCGGTCTGCGTCTCGCTCGACTCGCACCACGTGGTGTCGGTGCTAGCGGACCGGCTCGACCGCATCAAGGAGTACGACGACCTGCCGCCGGAGACCGTGCGCTTCCGCGATGCGCTGCTGACGTTCCTCGCGGCGGTGGACGGGGACTCGTGGGGAGCTGTCTCGGCGGCGGTGACGGCGTCCTGGGCGCAGCGGGTTCCCCCACGCTCCTGGCAGGGCACGCCGTGGGACGTCACGAGCGGCTGGCAGTACGTCTACCTGGCCATCTCGTTGATCGTGACCGAGAAGTTGGAGCTGGCCGACCAGTACTGCTCGGAGATGCTGACCGCGACCACCGCTCTCGGGCTCTCGTTGGGCAGCGCGGCCTCGGAGGCTTTGCGAGCGCAGGCGCGATTCCGCGCGGGCGCGCTCGCTGAGGCTGAGGACGACGCGCGGTCGGCGCTCGCGGTGCTGGACGAGATCCGCACGGGGACCAGGACCGCGACGATCTTCGCGTTGTCCACCCTGGTCGAGACGTTGATCGATCGGGGCCAGGCCGAGGCCGCCGCGACCGAGCTCGACCAGCGGGCGCTCACCGGAGAGCTGCCGCCTTCGTGGCGCTACAACTACCTCCTGCTGTCCCGGGGGCGGCTCTGGCTCGCGCTCGGTGATCCTCGGCGGGCCCTCGCGGATGTGCTGGAGTGCGGTCGACGCTATGCGCAGCGCGGGATGTCGGGTCGGGCGCCGCTCGCGTGGCGGATGCTGGCGGCGCTCGCGCACCACGCGCTCGGCGAAGCCGAAGCAGCGCGTGAGATGGCCGCGGTGGAGCTGGCGCACGCGCGGGAGTGGGCGGGGCCGGTGCGGCTCGGAGTCGCGCTCCGGGTGTCGGGCGTGGTCGCCGAAGGACCGGAAAAGCTCGCCCTGCTCATGGAATCGGCCTGCACGCTCTCGTCGTCGACGTTTCGGCTTGAGCGGGGGTGGTCGCTGGCGGAGTTGGGCGCGGAGCTGGTGCGGGCGGGGCGCGCCGATGAGGCCGAGCCACATCTGCGGTCGGCAAGGGAGATCGCGACGGCGTGCGGCTCCGACGCGCTGGCGGCGGCAGTGCGCGATGCTCGGGGCGGCGTCGGGGTGAAGCGCTGCGCCAGCGGTGGATTGACTCCGCATGAGCGCAGGATCGCGGATCTGGCCGTGCGGGGCATGACCAACCGAGAGATCGCCGAGGCGTTCCTGGTGACACGGCGCGCGGTGGAGCAGCACCTCACGCACGTCTACCGCAAGCTCGGTATCAACCGGCGCTCACAGCTCGGAATCGCGCTCCAGCGAACGGATCTCGGCAAGTAGGCGCACGAGACGGCAGGCGTCCCTCGGGGAAAGGACGCCTGCCGCTCGATGTGGCACTTAGAGGGCAGTTCTCAGAGAACGATGACGGTGTTGGCCACGAGCGAGCCGTCCACCTTGAAGCACAGCACCTTCACCTTGACGCCGGCGACCAGCTTGCCGGTGATCTCGGTGGCGGAGGTGAGCTTCACCGACGCGGAGGCACCCGTGCTGAGCTTGACGTTCAGCTTGCCCGCACTCACCGAGACCACGGTCGCGCTGTCCAGCACGATCTCGGCGGACGCGGTCGCGGTGCTCCCGGCGGCAGGGGCCGCGAGCGCGGTGCCCGCACCGAGCAGAACCGCGCCGGAAACGGTGATCGCGGCGAGAAACTTCGCGGAAATCGACATGTCCCCACTCCTTGTGGTCGAAGTGCTGTGCTTGCCAGTGCCAGGCAATGGTGAATCGCGAAAACCGTTGCTCACAACGGAGAAAGCCGAAGCACTGGGGGCTGTCGATCACCGCTTCGGTACCGGTGTCCTCCTTCGGTGTTCCGCAGGTGCCAGCAGGTGTCAGCAGTTGTTGCTGCGGAGGTTGAACGGGCGGTTCGGGCTCATCGTGTACTCGACGCCGTTGAAGATGGGCTTGACCCATTCCCCGTTCTCGCCGTTGTTGTTGCCGTTGGCATCGCGGAGCAGCTCGTAGTGCAGGTGCGCGACGCTGGTGTTGACCTTGCCGACGGTGCCGATGCGCTGGCCGCGCAGGACCCGGTCGCCGACGTTGACTGTCCGGATGCTCATGTGCAGGTACAGGGTGAACCAGCCGTCGCCGTGGTTGATCTCCACACCGCCGGAGCGCGGGTGGATCTCGTTGACCACGCCCGGTGCGGCGGCGACCACGTGCGCGCCCTCGGTCGGACCGTTGACGTTGAACATGTCGATCTTCTTGTCGTCGGGCGCGTGCCCGGCGTAGGTGGTCATCGCCCAGACCTGGCCGCAGGGGAACGGCAGCTGGAAGTTCGGGCGTGGAGCAGCGGAAGCGTTGCCGCTCAACAAGGTCAGCGACAGAACGCTGGCGGTGGCCAGCGCGATCACAGGGTTCTTCTTCATTGTTGGGCTCCTCGGCAGGGGTGGGGGCCTGCCAACCAGGTTGTGACCTGGGCCGCAACGGGTCAAGGAAGCGGAGATCCCGTTTGAACAGAGCCGAAACTCTTGCGGAATCGCTAACCGATCCGGTACGCCCGCGCGGCGTTCGCGTGGAAGATCGCGTGCTGCTCAGCCGGGGACAAAGCCGCGGTGAGCTCCCGCGCGGCGGCGACGACCTCGGAGTGCTCGGCGGCCAGCAGGCACACCGGCCAGTCCGAACCGAACATCAGCCGCTCGGGGCCGAAAGCCTCCAGCACCACGTCGAAGTACGGCCGGAGGTCGCTGACCGTCCACTGTGCCCAGTCAGCCTCGGTGACCAGACCGGAGAGCTTGCACGAGACGTTCTCGTTGAGCGCGAGCGCCCGGATGTTCTCCGCCCACGGGTAGAGCCGCCCGGAAGCGACCGGCGGCTTCGAGCAGTGGTCGAGCACGAAGTGCGTCGACGGCAGCGCCGAAGCGGTCTCGACAGCGGCCGGAATCTGATGCGGCAACGTCAACAACTCGTACACGAGCCCGTTGTCCGACACCGCCGAAAGCCCGCGCCGCACATCACGCCGACAGAGCCAACGAGGGTTGCGCTCCCCCTGGACCTGGTGCCGAATCCCCCGCAACCACGAACCGCCATGTCCATCCACATAGGACTGAACACGGTCAAAGACATCCGGAGCCGTCAGGTCCACCCAGCCGACGACGGCGCCGACGAGATCCGATTCTGCTGCCAGGGCAAGGAATTCCGGAGTCTCCGCCGCGTCGGTGACGGTCTGCACGAGCACAGTTGCCGTAACGTCCGGAGCCGCCGCGCGCAGATCCGACACACCGAAGTTCCGGCGCAACGGACGCATCGCGCCAGTGATCCACTCCTGGTCGCGAACGCCCAGGTCCCAGAAGTGCTGGTGCGCGTCGATCATGACGGCACCGGTGCATCCGGGCGCAGCAGCCCTTCGGACTTCAACGCCGCCCAGCACTCCGCGGGCACGGGCGCGGCGAACAACCGAGCGTTCTCCGCCATCTGCGAAGCCGTCCGCGCGCCGATCACCACCGATGCCACCGCCGGATGCCCCAACGGGAACTGCAACGCCGCCTGCGGGAGCGTCACACCGAATCGACCGCACACCTCAGCCATCCGCCGCGCGCGGTCGATCAGCGCAGGCGGGGCCGCCGAGTAGTTGTAGGTCGCATCAGGCGCAACAACTGGTCGAGCCAGGATTCCCGAGTTGAACACGGCCGCCGCGACCACGGACACCTGGCGCTCCGAGCAGAGCGGAAGCAGCTCGTCGAGCGCGGACTGTTCGAGCAGCGTGTAACGGCCCGCCAGCATCACCACGTCCACCGAGGTCTCCGCGACCAGGCGCGCCAGCATCTGCCACTGGTTCATGCCAGCACCGATCGCGCCAACCAAACCCTGAGCGCGGAGCGAAGCCAACGCGGGCAGGGCTTCGCCAACGGCTTGGTCCCAGTGGTCGTCGGGATCGTGCAGGAAGAGGATGTCGGCGCGCGAAACGCCCAGTCTGTCCAAAGAGGACTCGACGGACGCGAGCACTCCGGCAGCGCTGAAGTCCCAGACGCGCCGATGCGTTGCGGGCACGGCGAATCCGTTCGCCATGTCGTCCCCAACAACAGGAATCGGCTCAAGCCGACGACCGACCTTGGTGGAGATCACGAAGTCCGAGGCGGATGCCAGAGCCTTACCAAGCCGCCGCTCTGACAGGCCGAGGCCGTAGTGCGGCGCGGTGTCGAAGTACGAGACACCCGCCTCCAGCGCAGCCGCGACCGAACCCGCCGCGACCTCCTCGGAGACCGACCGGTAGAGCCCGGCCATGGGCGCAGCACCGAAGCCCAGGCTGCTCACCTGGACTTCGGTGCGTCCCAACCGGACTCGACGCACAGCTAGTCCTGCGCCTTGCCCGAGGTCAACCGCGCCAGCATCAGCGCAATGAGGATGATCGCGCCGTAGATGGCCTGAATCCAGTGCGGCGACACCCCGCCGAGCGTCAGGATGTTCTCGATCAGCCCGAGCGCCAGCACACCGGTCAGCGCACCGAAGAGCGTGCCCTTGCCGCCGTCCAGGCTGACCCCGCCGATCACCGCGGCGGCGAACACCGTGAAGATCATCCCCTGGCCCTGCGCCGGGCCGACCGAGCCGAGCCGACCGGTCATCAGCAGCCCGGCCAGCGCGGCCAGCAGGCTGGCGATGATCAGCACCGTCCACAGCACGCGCTCGGTGCGGATACCGGCCGCGCGCGCAGCCTCGACGTTGCCGCCGATCGCGTAGATCGAGCGCCCCTGCCGGAAGTACGCCAGCGCCACGATGCCCAGCACGAAGGCCACCAGGCAGATCAGCACCGACGCGGGCAGGCCGAACCACCGCGCGCTGCCGAGGTACGTGAACGACAGCGGCACCTCGAACAGGTTCTGCCCCTCGGTGAAGCCGATCTGCAAGCCCCGCAACACCGTCAGCATGCCCAGCGTCACGATGAACGCGGACAACTGGAGCTTGAGGATCAGGAACCCGTTGAACGCGCCGATCACCACACCGATCAGCAGGCACAGCGGGATCGCCGTCCACTCCGGCAGTTCGATGCCGAGCCCGTGCGCGGACGCCGGGATGATCAGCCCGAGCGCCAGCGCTGGAGCCAGGCCGATCGTCGACTCCAGCGACAGGTCGATCTTGCCGCTGATCAGCACCAGCGCCTGGCCGAGCACGAGCAGGCTCAGCTCGGTGCGCTGTTGCAGCACGTTGGTCAGGTTGTCCGCGCTGAGGAACACCGGGTCCACCAGCGCGCCCACGATCATCAGCACGACGATCGCCGGGAGCAGCGCCAGATCCCGGAAGCGGGCGAACCGCAGTGTCTTGGTCATTCGTCCGCTCCCTGCTCCGCAGAAACGCCCTCGATCGCGGCGACCAGTTCCCCGTCGGTCCACCCGCGCGGGAAGCTCGCCGTCACCTCGCCGTGGAACATCACCAGCACCCGGTCGCACGGCCGCAGGTCGTCCAGCTCGTCGGAGATCACCAACACCGCGGTGCCCTCCCCCGCGACCCGGTCGACCACGCCCAGCAACGACTCCTTCGAGCGCACGTCGACGCCCGCCGTCGGATCGGTCAGCACCAGCACCGAAGGATCGCTGGACAGCGCACGAGCCATCACGACCTTCTGCTGGTTGCCGCCGGACAGCCCCGACACCGGTTGCGACGGCCCGGAGGTCTTGATGCCGAGGTCAGCGATCATCCGCTCCGCGACGGTGCGCTGGCGGGTGGGCGAGATCGCTCCGAAGCGGCCTAGCCGATCGGTGATCGGCAGCGTGGCGTTCTCACCCACCCCCAGCGTCGGGACCAGCCCCTCCTTGTGCCGATCCTCAGGCACGAAGCCGATCCCCGCCTTCAGCGCGTCGGGCACGCTGCCCGAACGCACAGCCTTCTGTCCAACGTGGACAGTCCCGGACGAGACCTGGCGCAGCCCCACCACGGCCTCGCCCAACTCCACCTTCCCGCTACTGGCCGAGCCCGCGATGCCGACGACTTCCCCAGCGCGAATCGTAAGATCAACACCGAAGAACGCCTCCGAGCGGAGCCCGGAGACCGAGAGCACGACCGGCGCGTCATCGGCCAGCGACGGCCGCGTGTGCCCGACGCGCAAACCCGCAGCGTCACCCGTCATCGCCGCCACCAAGCTGTCGGTGGAGAGCGAGGAGACGGGACTCGTCAGCACGTGCCGCGCGTCGCGGAACACCGTCACCGTCTGGCAGATCTCGAAGATCTCCTGGAGGTGGTGGGAGATGAAGAGGAACGTCACCCCCGAGTCCTGGAGGCCGCGCATCCGCTCGAAGAGCCGTTCGATCGCCGGACCGTCCAGCTGGGCCGTCGGTTCGTCGAGGATGATGAACCGCGCCCCGAAGGACAACGCCCGCGCGATCTCCACGAGCTGCCGCTGCTCCACCGTCAGATCGGCGGCGGGGCGAGCGGGGTCGACGTCGACACCGTAGCTGGACAGGACCTCGGAAGCCTTGGTGCGCAAGGACTTCCAACTGATCAGCGAGCGGCGTTCCAACGATTGCCGGTTGATGAACAGGTTCTCCGCGACGGTGAGCGCGGGGATGATCGTGGATTTCTGGTAGACGCAGGCGACTTTGCGCCGCCACGCGTCGCGGTCGGCCAGCGCGGGCGCCGGGTCACCGCCGAAGGTGACGGAGCCGGCGTCCGCGCGGTTGAGCCCGGTCAGGATGGACACCAAGGTCGACTTGCCCGCGCCGTTGCGCCCGACGAGCGCGTGCGACTCCCCGTCAGCGACGGTGATGCCGACCTCGTCGAGCGCGACGGTGGAGCCGTACCGCTTGGTGACTCCCGTTGCTTCAACAGCAGCCATCTACTTGCCGATCTGGTTGCCCCACAGCTTGGGGTCGTCGACGTTGTCCTTGGTCACCAGGGGCGCGGGCAGCTGGTCCTCCAGCACCCCGTTGGCCACCTCGATGATCGTGCTGTCGTGGTCGGTCGGGCCGGGCTTGAAGACCTTGCCCTCGATCGCGGCCTTGGCGTAGTACAGCGCCCACTTCGCGTAGGAGTCGGCGGGCTGCGAGACGGTCGCGTCGATCTCGCCCTTGCGGATGGACTCGAACTCCTGCGGGATGCCGTCGTTGGACACGATGGTGATGTGCCTGGGGTCGCCGACCGGGAACAGCTTGCCCGCCGAGCGCAGCACCTGCAGCGTCGCCGCCAGGTACACCCCGCCCGCCTGCATGTAGATGCCGTTGATGTCCGGGTGCTGGGTGAGCCGGGTCTGCAAGGCCGCAGCGGCCTTGGTGTCCAGCCAGTCCGTGGGCTCCTCGAAGATCGTGATGCCCGGGTAGTGCTGCTTCATGCAGGAGGCGAAGGCCTCGGAGCGGTCGCGGCCGTTGATCGAGGACAGCGCGCCCTGGAACTCCACGACCTTGCCCGTGTTGCCCAGCTTCTCGCCGAGGTAGCGGCACGCCTTCTCGCCGTAGGCCTTGTTGTCGGCGCGCACGACCATGTACGCCTTGCCCTTGTCCGGGCGGGTGTCCACGGTGACCACCGGGATCTTCTTCTGCTCCAGCTGCGCGAGCGTGGTGGCGATGGCGCCGGTGTCCTGCGGGGCCATCACGATCGCCTTGGCGCCCTGGCTGGTCATGGCCTGGACGTTGGCGACGAGCTTGGCCACGTCGTTCTGCGAGTTGGTCGGCGACATCAGCCGCACGTCCAGCTCCTTGGCGAACTGCGGCGTGTACTTGATGTAGGAGTTCCAGAAGTCGGAGTCCGCGCGCGGGTAGTCAACACCGATCTGGGCTCCGCCGGTGGCGCCGCCGCCGCAGGCCGCGACGGTGCCGAGCAGGGCGATCCCGGAGATCAGGCTGAGGATTCTGCGTCGTTGCATGGATGTCCTCTGGGTGTCGTTTGTGGACCCGGTTCAGCTGTGCGGCCGCAGCCGCAGCCCGTGCATGCCGCCGTCGACGGCCAGCACGGTGCCCACACTGGCCCCGGAGAGCGGGCTGGCCAAGTAGGTGATCGCTTTTGCCACCTCTTCGGCGGAGACCAACCGGCCGGTGGGCTGGCGTGCCTCCAGCGCGGAGCGCTCCGCCCCCGGGCCCTCGGCGGCGTCCAGCAGCCTGCCGACCCACGGTGTGTCCACGGTGCCCGGCGCGACGCAGTTGACCCTGATCCCCTCGCGCACGTGGTCAGCGGCCATGGCCAGCGTGAGCGCGTACACGGCGCCCTTCGAGGCCGAGTACAGCGCGCGCTGCGGCAGCCCCGCCCACGCCGCGATCGAGCACGTGTTGACGATCGCCGCAGCCGGTGACCGGCGCAGGTGCGGCAGCGCGGCCCGGCTCACCCGCGCGATGCCCACGACGTTGACGTCGAGCACGCGGAACCACTCGGCGTCCTCGTTCGCGGAGACATCGCCCTGCGCGCCGATCCCAGCGTTGTTGACCAGCACGTCCAACCGCCCGTAGCGCTCCACCACCGCCTCGATCGCGGCCCGCACGGACTCGTCGTCAGTGACGTCGCACGCGATGCCGTCCGAGCCGGGATTGACGTCCAGCCTGGCGACCCGCGCGCCCCGCGCCTCCAGCTCGGCGGCGGTCGCGGCCCCGATGCCCGATGCCCCGCCCGTCACCGCCGCGACCAAGCCGTCGAAGTCGTTCATGGCGCGCTCCACTCGGGTCCGGAGGGGTAGGCGAAGTGGTGCAGCGAGGCCGGGTGGATCTCGGCGGAGAAGCCCGGCGCGGTCGGCGTCTCGTACCGTCCATTGTGGACGACAGCAGGGGTGACGAAGTGCTCGTGCAGGTGGTCCACCCACTCGATCACCCGGTTCTCCCAGGTGCCGGAGACCGCGACGAAGTCGAACATCGCCAGGTGCTGCACCAGCTCGCAGAGCCCGACGCCGCCCGCGTGCGGGCACACCGGGACGCCGAACTTGGCCGCCAGCAACAGGATCGCGAGGTTCTCGTTCACACCGCCGACCCGCGCCGCGTCCAGTTGGAGCACGTCGATCGCGCCGGAGGCCAGCAGCTGCTTGAACATCACGCGGTTGTGCACGTGCTCGCCGGTGGCCACCCGGATCGGGCGCAGCGCCCGCGCGATGGCGAGGTGGCCGAGCACGTCGTCCGGCGAGGTCGGCTCCTCGATCCAGTACGGGTCGAACTCGGCCAGCTCCTTCATCCAGCTCACCGCGTCCGCGACGTCCCACCGCTGGTTGGCGTCCACGGCGATGCGGACCTGGGAGCCGACCGCCGCGCGGGCCAGCCGCATCCGGCGCACGTCGTCACCGAGGTCCCCACCGACCTTGAGCTTGATCATGTCGAAGCCGTCCGCGACCGCCTGGCGGGCCAGCCCGGAGAGCTTGTCGTCGGAGTAGCCCAACCAACCCGGCGAGGTCGTGTAGGCCGGATAACCCTTGTCCAGCAACACCTTCATCCGCTCAGCACGCCCCGGATCGGCAGCCCGCAGCAGCGCGAGCGCCTCGCCGGGGGTGATCGCGTCGCTGAGGTAGCGGAAGTCCACCAGGGAGACCAGCTCCTCCGGTGACATCTCCGCCATGAACCTCCACAGTGGACGGTCGGCGAGCTTGGCGGCCAGGTCCCACGCGGCGTTCACCACCGCGCCGACCGCCATGTGCACAACGCCCTTCTCCGGCCCGAGCCACCGCAGCTGCGAGTCGCCGACGAGGTCGCGGGACAGCTCTCCGAGAGCGGCGGCGTCACGCGGCACCTCGCGGCCGACCACGTGCGGAGCGAGCGCCTGGATCGCGGCGGCCTGGACGTCGTTGCCCCGGCCGATGGTGAAGGCGAGCCCGTGACCGTCCACCCCGATGTCCGTCCGCAGCACGACGTAGGCGGCCGAGTAGTCCGGATCGGGGTTCATCGCGTCGGAGCCGTCCAGCTCCCGCGAGGTCGGGAAGCGGATGTCGAGCACGTCGACGCTGGTCACGCGGGCCATGTCAGGCCTGCCCGAGCGTCTGGCGCTGGCGGCCGAGGCCGTCGACCTCCAGCTCCACCACATCACCCGCGCGCAGGAACGGCTTGGGCTCCGGCTGCCCGAGCGCGACGCCGGCCGGAGTGCCCGTGTTGATCAGGTCGCCGGGGTGCAACACCATGAACTGGCTGACGTAGCGGACGATCTCGGCCACACCGAAGACCATGTCAGCGGTGCTGCCGTTCTGCCGCTCGACGCCGTTGACCGACAGCCGCAAGCCCAGGTTCTGCGGGAAGGGCACCTCGTCGGCGGGCACCAGCCACGGGCCGAGCGGGTTGAAGCTCTCGCAGGACTTGCCCTTGTCCCAGGTGCCACCGCGTTCCAGTTGGAACTCGCGCTCAGAAACGTCGTGCGAGACGGCGTAACCGGCCACATAGGACAGTGGGTCGTCGCCATCGGCGAGGTAGCGAGCGGTTTTCCCGATCACGACGCCGAGTTCGACCTCCCAGTCGGTCTTCGTGGAACCGCGCGGAACCAGCACCTCGTCGTACGCGCCGACGATCGTGTCCGGGGCCTTGAGGAACAGCACGGGCTCGGCCGGGATCTCGGCACCGGTCTCCGCCGCGTGGTCGCGGTAGTTCAGCCCGACGCAGACGATCTTGCCGGGCCGGGCGATCGGCGGACCGATCCGCAGGCCCTCGTCGGAGAGCCGGGGCAGCACGCCCGCCTCCAGCGCCGCGCGCACCATCGCGACACCCCCGTTGGCCAGGAACGCGCCGCCGATGTCGGCTGTCAGCCCGCCCAGGTCGTGCAGGGCTCCCTCGCCGTCGCGTACCACGGGTCGCTCCGCTCCCGGCGGACCAAGTCGCATCAGCTGCACGGGCGAACCCTCCTCGACCACGGCCACTCAGACATCCGATGTATAGCCCTCCGCATTCCCGAAGTCCAGCCTCCGACCGGCGCAGTCACGTGCTGAGATCCGATGAATCACCCTCCGCGCGTTCATGATCAACTTGCCTCCCGCACCGCGCCGACCTCCCCCAACGGGTGGTTCCCCGGGCTTGCGTCGCCACCACGGCCCCCGGGCGGGTCTGATGGACCGGTCAGTGATCACTTCCCCTTCGGAGAGGACGCGCATGGCACTCCGTCGAGAACGACAGGGCCGAGGACAGAAGGCGCTGCGCGGCGGGGCTGTGGTGCTCGTCGCCGCACTGGCCGCGGCCGGGCTCGCTGGCAACGCGAGCGCGCAGACCACCCCCGCCGACGGGCTCACCCCCGCGGCGCCGACCGGCCCCTGGCCGAAGGTGGCTGAGCGCGAACGGGTCGACCCCGCGCTGCTCGCCACGGACGGCACCGCGACGGCCTTCGTCGAGCTGAGCGAGCGCTCGCTGATCGACGTCTACGCCGAGCAGCGCCGCAACCGCGCGACGCCCGAGCAGACCGCGCAGGCCGTGCGCTCCACCCGCGAGCGGATGAACCAGCAGGCCGACCGCGTGGTCGCCGCGCTGGGCTCCGGTGGCGAGGAGCTGTACCGCACGGGCAACGCGCTCAACGGCCTGATGCTCAGCGGCAAGGCCGACAAGCTCGCCGCGCTCGGCAAGCTGCCCGAGGTGCGCTCGGTGCGCAGGCACATGCCGACCGAGCGGATGAACGCCAGCGCCGCGCAGCTCACCAAGGCCGTGAACGCGTGGAAGGCCACCGGGCGGCTCGGCGACAACATGCGCATCGGCATCGTCGACGACGGCGTGGACTACACGCACGCGACCTTCGGCGGGCCCGGCACCGAGGCGGCGTACAAGGCCATCGACTCCACCAAGATCGAGTCCTCGTACTTCCCGACCGCCAAGGTCGTCGGCGGGGCCGACCTCGTCGGCAACGACTACGACTCCTCCGGCCGTTTCGGTTCGCGCACGCCGAAGCCGGACCCCAACCCGATCGCCTGCGGACAGCACGGCACGCACGTGGCGGGGACGGCGGCGGGCTTCGGCGTCAACGCCGACGGCGGCACGTTCAAGGGCGACTACAACACCCTCGGCGGCGACCAGCTCGCGGCGATGCGCATCGGGCCCGGCACCGCGCCGAAGGCGAAGATCTACGCCTACAAGGTGTTCGGCTGCAAGGGCGGGACGAGCGTCACGTCCAAGGCGATGGACCTCGCGCTTGACCCCAACTCCGACGGCGACTTCGGCGACCGGCTCGACGTGGTGAACCTGTCGCTGGGCACCGACTTCGGCACCTCGGACACCCCGGAAAACAAGATCATGAAGACGCTGGCCGACCACGGCGTGCTCGTGGTGGCGGCCAACGGCAACGGCGGTGATATCACCGACGTCGGCGGCTCCCCCGCGAACGCGCCGTCCACGCTGGCGGTGGCCAACACCAGGGACGCCTACTCGCTGCGCGACGGCATCGAGGTCACTGCACCGTCCACAGTGGCCGGTCGCAAGGCGGGCCAGCTCAGCGTGGAGTACGGCGGCTACGCGAGCCTGGACCTCACCCGCCAGGTCGTCCCGATGTCCGACGAGGCCAACAAGGACGGCTGCAAGGCGTTCTCCGACGCGGACAAGGCCAAGGTCGCTGACAAGATCGTCTGGCTGGAGTGGGACGACGACGACGCGACGCGCAAGTGCGGTTCGGCGGTGCGCGCGAACAACGCCGAAGCCGCCGGGGCCAAGGCGGTCCTGTTGCCCACCACCGCCTTCGAGTTCGCCGCGGGCATCGGCGGCAACAAGACCACGCCGATGTTCCAGCTGACCCGCCAGGCCAGCGAGCAGGTGCGCCCGGTGCTCGGCCAGCTCAGCGTCCGCCTGCGCGGCTCGCTGCGCGGGTCCACCCCGAACGTCGAGCCCCGGATCGCCGACACGATCACGCCGTCCTCCTCGCGCGGCGGGCGCGGTCCCGCCGTGAAGCCGGACGTGGCCGCCCCCGGTGACACGATCTCCTCGGCGAAATCGGGCTCCGGCAACGACGTCCTGGTCATCGGCGGCACCTCGATGGCCACCCCGCACGTCGCCGGGATCGCCGCGCTGGTCCGCCAGGCGCACCCGGACTGGACTCCGGAAGAGGTCAAGGCGTCGGTGATGAACACCGCGACCGCGACCATCAACGCCGCCGCCGACAAGAAGGTCGCCGAAGGCCCGCAGCGGGTCGGCTCCGGTCGTGTCGACGCCCTAGCCGCGCAGCAGAACCAGCTGCTCGTGATGGCCGACGACCCGTCCCAGGCCGTCAGCGTCTCCTTCGGCACCGTCGAGGTGATCGACCGCGTGCGCGCCACCAGGACCGTGAAGGTGGTCAACAAGAGCGACAAGCCGGTCAGCGTGGCGATCGACTACGTGGCCGCGACCAAGATGCCCGGCGTGCGCTACGAGGTCACGCCGAGCGAGCTGGACCTGGGGCCGAAGCTCACCAGGACCTTCACCGTGACGCTGCGGATCGACGACGCGCGGGCGCTGCGCAAGGTCATCGACCCGACCATGCAGGAGAAGCAGGGCGGCAAGGCGCGGCAGTTCGTCAGCGACGCCTCCGGCTGGCTGACCGTGACTCCCCAGGGCGGATCGGCGCTGCGGCTGCCGGTCTACGCGGCGCCGAAGCCGGTCTCGCAGCTGGCCGCGCAGAAGCTGGAGGTCGGAACGCAGCGGCTGGTGCAGTTCACCGGGCGCGGGCTCGACCAGGGCAGTGGCAGCCAGGCGTACCGCTCGCTGGCCAGTGTCTTCGAGCTGCACGGCAGTTCCCCGCAGATGCGCGAGTGCGGCGGCGCGGTCGTCGACAACTGCACGATCAACCAGACGGCGCGCGGCGGTGACCTGCGCTGGTACGGCGCGAACAGCAACCAGCAGGGGCTCGTCACCTTCGGCATCGCGACCTGGGGCGACTGGTCCAGTGTCGGCGGCAACACCGTGCCGTTCGTGGACATCGACACCACCGGCGACGGCAGGCCCGACCGCCGCGTGGAGGTCGGCAGGCAGCCGCAGACCGATCTGCTCCTGGCGCAGACCAGGGACCTCACCAAGCGGGAGCCGGACGGCACCTTCGCGATCGTGGAGGCCCAGCCGGTCAACACCCAGTACGGCGACGTGGACACCAACGTCTACGACACCAGCGTGATCGCGCTGCCGACCACCTTGAAGGCGCTGGGCATCCCGGCCGGTGCGACCTCGGCGCCGTTGAAGTACATGGTGAACGTGCGGGGCTACTACGTGGCGCCCAGCGACTCCGACGGCCTCGTGGACACCAGCGGGACCCCGGTGAGCTTCGACCCGCTCAAGCCCGGCGTGGTCATCGGCTCGGCCCCCGCGGTCGCGCACGTGGCCCGCGACCGGTCGACGTTGCAGGTCAAGCCCGGTCCGGGCACCGTCCCGAAGGAGCTGTTGATCTTGCACCACCACAACGGGCGGGGTCAACGGGCCGGTCTCATCGCAATGTGATCGTGGGGAAACATTGACGATAAGGAGCCCCTTATCGGTCTTTTTCCCACGAGATCGCGCCGTTAGGGTCGGCTCGTGATCCTCGGAGTGGACATCGGCGGCACGTCGAGCAGGGCCCTGCTGGCCGACCTGGACGGCACGCGGCTGGGCTCGGGCAGGACGGGTGGCGGGAACCCCAACTCGCACGCCCCCGCCCAGGCCGCCGCCGAGGTGGCCGGTGCGCTCAAAGCGGCGTTGGACGGCCGCGATCCCGCCGGGGTCGTGGCCGCCGTCGTCGGCATGGCGGGCGCCAGCAAGATGTCCGACCCCGAGATCGTCGCGCTCTTCACCGAGATGTGGCACGGGGTCGGCCTGCGCTGCCCGCTGCGCGTCGTGACCGACTGCGAGGTCGGATTCGCCGCTGGCACCCCGAAACCGAACGGCGCCGCGCTCGTCGCGGGCACCGGCTCGGTGGCGATGCGGATCGTGGACCACCGGATGGCCGCGATCTTCGGCGGCAACGGCTGGCTGCTCGGCGACGAGGGCTCCGGCTACTGGGTCGGCCGCGAGGCCGTGCGCGCCACGCTCAAGGCCGTCGAGGGCCGCGCGCCGCTCACCGCGCTCAGCAGGGCCGTGCTCGCCGAGGTCGGCGGCACCGACTCCGCCGACCGCAGGCGCCTGGTGATCACCCGCTGCAACGCCGACGAGCCCGTGCGCCTTGCCCGGTTCGCGCCACTGGTCAGCACCGCCGCCGCCGAGGGCGACGAGATCGCGCAGGACATCGTGCGGCGCGGCGTGCTGCACCTGGTGGACATCACCCTCGCCGCCGCGCCCGCCGCGGACGACGACTCACCCGTGGTGCTCATCGGCAGTCTCACCGAGGCGGGGAACCCCTTCGGCGACGCGCTCCGGGTCGGCTTGAGCGCCAACGGTTTCTGCGACATCTCCGAGGCGACGGACGGGGCGGCCGGGGCCGCGTGGCTGGCCGCGACCGAACTCCTCCCGGACGAGGCACAGCGCCGCGCGCTGCACACCGCACTCCTCGCCTAGCCCCTGATTGTTTTCAGTTAATAAACGGCCGGAACGTGGCCTGTTCCAGGGACAAATCCGCCGTCATATACAAAGAATTCAAGAAGACGCCTCTTCGCACAGGTCACCCTCGTTACCGTTGTCACAACAGGACAATCCCGACTTCAAGCGAGGAATGATCGATGAGGATTGCACGCGCCCTTGGCGTGCTGGCGCTGAGCATCGTCGCGGCCGGAGTGGCGGCGCCCATCGCCCAGGCCGACCCCGCACCGCGCGGCTGCGGCTTCCAGAACTGGGGCAAGTACGAGCACTGCTCGAACGTGAACGTGATGCTCCAGGTGGAGCGGGTCTTCGGCAGTGACTTCAAGGTCTGTGTCAAGCCGGGCAGGACCAACCTCCAGGAGTACTCGCCGGGCTGGGCGGTCACCGACGCCTGGTACATCGGCGGAGCGAACTGCACCCCCGGCTACAAGGGCACCGTTGACTAAAAGAAGGTGACCAGGAGAAGGGTCCGCCACCAGGCGGACCCTTCTTTCCCCTGAAGAACGTGGCCAATTCAAGGGACAAATAACCCCGCAAATCCGAAGAAACGGCCAAAACACAGCTCCGCTCAACGCGACCTCGCTAGCGTCCGCGACGCCAGGACATTCCCTAGCTAAGCGAGGAAAACGCAATGAAAATTGCACGCGCCCTTGGCGTGCTGGCCCTCAGCATTGCCGTGACCGGGGCCGTCGTGCCCGCCGCGCAGGCCGAGCCCACCGCACGAGGCTGCGGGTACCAGGGCGGCGGCAAGTACAACCACTGCGAATCGAACCCGCGGCTGAGCGTGATGCTCCAGGTCTCCCGGTTCTTCGACAGTGATTTCAAGGTCTGCGTCCGCCCCGGTGTGACCGACCTCCAGCCGTACTCGCCGTACCCGAGGCACTGGGCGGTCACCGGAGCCTGGTACGTCGGCGGCAACTACTGCTCGCCCGGTTACTACGGCACCGTCTGATCGACGCCGTCTGATTCATGACGAAGCGGCCCGGTGGCAGACGGGCCGCTTCGCCTGTGTTCAGGCCCGTCGCCTCCGCGAGGCGACCAGCGCGGCGAATCCCGCGACGATGAGCAGCAAGCCCCAGGTCATCAGGGCTCCCACCGTGGCGCCCGTGTCGGCCAGCGGCGGCTTCGGGTCAACCGGCGTCGGCGGAGTGGGCGGCACCGGCGGCTTGGGGTCGACCGGGGTTTCGGTGGCGCACTGCGGGTCCTTGCCGTCGGGAACGCAGTTGCCACCAGGCGTGTCCGAAGTGACGGCGTTGCGGAGCTTGCTGTCACCGCTCACCGGGTCCTGGACGGTCACCGAGTACGTGATCGTGGCCGTCGCGCCGACCGCGAGGTCACCGCTCCAGCTCAACTTCGGCGCCGAGTACGTGACCGATCCCGGCAAGGCCAGGGCGTCGTCGTTGTACTTCGCGTCGTCGAGGACCCCGGTCATGTCGTCCACGAAGGACGCTCCGGTCAGCGGCGCGGTGCCGGTGTTGGTGACCTTGACCGTGTAGGTCACCTTCTCGCCGGGCTGCACGCGCTGCGGGTCGGCGGTCTTGACGATCAGCACGCCCGGGATCAGCGTGTTCGTGCTGCACTCCGGATCGGTGGAGCCGGGCGGGCAGTTGCCGCCGGGAGTCTCCGAGCTGACGGCGTTGGTGAGCTTGCGGTCGCCCCCACCGGCCTTCACGGTCACGGAGTACGTGATCTTGGCCGTCTCGCCGATCTTCAGGTCTCCGGTCCAGGTCACCTTCGGCGCCGCATACGTCGCGCTACCAAGGGAAGCGGCCACATCCGCGTTGTAATCGGCGTCGTCGAGGACCTTCGACAGGTCGTCGGTGAAGGTCGCCGCCTTCACGTCCTCCTGGCCGGTGTTGGCCACCGTCACGGTGTAGGTGACCTTGTCGCCGGGCTTGGCGACCTGCTTGTCCACGACCTTCTTGATCGCGATCCCGGGGACCGTGGTCGTGGTGGTGCAGTGCGGTTCGGTCGAACCGGGCGGGCAGTTGCCACCGGGCGTCTCGGAGCTGACCGCGTTGATCAGCTTGTTGTCACCGGTGTTGGGCTTGTTCACGGTCACCGAGTACTTGACGGTGGCCTTGGCGCCGATCGCCAGATCGCCCTTCCACGTCAACCGAGGAGCCGCGTAGGTCACCGCGCCGACGGTCGCGGTGGCGTCGTCGTTGTACTTCGCGTCGTCGAGCACCTTGGTCAGATCGTCCACAAAGGACGCTCCGGTCAGCGCCGTCTGCCCCTTGTTGGTCACGGTCACCGTGTACGTGACCTTGTCACCGGGATTGGCGGACTTCTTGTCGACCTCCTTGCGAATGTCCACACCGGACACCGGGGTCGTCGTCGAGCACTTCGGGTCCGTCGAGCCCGGCGGGCAGTTGCTGCCCGGGGTTTCCGAGCCGACCGCGTTGACGAGCTTGTGGTCGCCCTTGACCGGATCGCTCACGCGGACCGAGTACTTCACCGTCGCGGAGCCGCCGACCGCGAGGTCGCCCTTCCACGTCAGCCGAGGAGCTTCGTAGGTCACCGCGCCCGGCGAGGCGGTGGCGTCCCCGTTGTAGACCGCGTCGTCGAGGACGCCGGTCAGATCGTCCACAAAGGACACTGTGGTGAGGTCGACCTGCCCGGTGTTGGTCACGGTCACGGTGTAGGTCACCGTGCCACCGGGGTTGGCCTGCACGGGATCGGCTTTCTTCTCGATGCGGAAACCGGAGACCGGGGTCGTTGTGGTGCACGTGGTTTCACACCGATTGCCCGGCGTCTCGGAGCTGACGGTGTTGATCAGCTTGTTGTCACCGGGGTTCGGCGACTTCACCGTCACCGAGTACGTGATCTTCGCGCTCTCGCCGACCTTCAGGTCCCCCGTCCAGGTCAAGCGAGGCGCCGCGTACGTCGCGGCACCAACGGAAGCGGACGCGTCGGCGTTGTACACCGCGTCGTCGAGCACCTTGCTCAGATCGTCCACAAAGGACGCTCCGGTCAGCGTGGTCTGGCCGGTGTTGCGCACGGTCACCGTGTACGTGACCTTGTCGCCCGGGTTCGCCGACTTCTTGTCGACCTCCTTGTTGATCGACATGCCGGGGACGAGCGTGGTCTTCGAGCACGCCGGGTCGGTCGAGTCCGGCGGGCAGTTGCCGCCCGGCGTCTCCGAGGTCACCGCGTTGACGAGCTTGTGGTCCCCGGTGTTCGGCGACTTCACCGTCACCGAGTACGTGATGGTGGCCGTTCCCTGGACCGGGAGCGTTCCGGTCCACGTCAGCTTCGGCGCCGCATACGTCGGACTACCAACGGAAGCCGAGGCGTCGGAGTTGTAGTCAGCGTCGTCCAGCACCTTGGAAAGATCATCGACGACCTTGATGTCCTTGGCGGTCACCCGACCCGTGTTGCGCACGGTCAGCGTGTAGACGACCTTCTCGCCCGGCTTCGCTTCGGCCTTGTCGACGTTCTTGGTCACGGTGTAACCCGGACTGGGCACGACCGTGGTCGCGCAGGCCGCGGCGGCGTCGTCGGTGCACCGGTTCGCCGGCGGCACGGTGCCGGGCGGCCCGCCGGTTCCCTTGGCACGGTTGACGAGCGACTTGCCGATGGCGTCCTCGCCGACGCGGACCTTGACCTGGAGGTTCGCACTGCCGCCGATCGCGAGGTCACCCGCGTTCCACACCAGCGGCCCGGAACCCGACACCGAGCCCTGGGACGGCGTCGACTCGATGTAGCTCGTTCCCTCGGGAAGCGTGTCGGTGACCACGATCCCGGGCGCCGCAACGGTTCCTGTGTTCCGGATGCCCACGGTGTAGGTCAGCGTCTCACCGGGGAGGGCTTCGGCCTTGTCCACCGACTTGACCAGCTCGTAGCGCGGCGAGGTGACGGTGTTGCGCACGGTGTTGCTCTCGCGCGACTGCGGGCGCCCGGTCTGCGCGCCCTTGAACGTGAGCTGCGCGGTGTTGTCGAACTTCGTGCCGTCCGCGACGGAGTCACCGACCTTGACGCGGAAGGTGATGCGCGCGCTCGCACCCGGTTTGAGGTCCGCGAGCGGGCACGTGACGAGCTGACCGCTCGCCGAGCACCCGGCGCCCGATCCGGCCACATAAGACAGTCCCGCTGGCAGGCGGTCGGTCACCGAGATCGCGGTCGCGGTGTCCAGGTCCGTGATGCTGCCGTCTGCGTGCTTGTTGACGACGTCGAGGGTGTAGGTGATCTCACCGCCCTTGACGACCCACCCGGGCGGGTTGTCGGCGGTGTTGCCGGGCGGCGTGTTGGCCTTGGTGATCCGCAGATCGGGTTCGAGGGCGTCGGTCATCAGCCACACGGTCTGCGGGTAGATCGCGTCGCCGTTGGTGGCGATCTTCAACTGGAGCCGGTCGGTGCCCGCGGGGACTTTGCCGGTGACGTCGACCGTGCGGGCGTCGTAGCCGAAGTTGTTGACCGGAGCGGGATTCCTCGCGGTGATGTTGGTTCCGGCACCAGCGGCCGAGACGAGGTCGATGCGGCTGCTGAAAGCGTTGGGGCGACTGGAACCCGGCAGCGTCGGCGCGGGCATGGCGAGCGTCTGCAAGGACGACGCGTCCCGCCCGACCTGGAGGAAGTCCCCGTCGATGTCGGCGTCCCCGTCACCGGCGGTGATGCCGAGCGTGGCGTTCGGGACGCGGCTGCTGACGGACTTGATCCCGGTGAGGTCGATGGCGACGGAGTTGGTGCCGACGACCTTCTGGAAGCCGTCCCAGACCTGGAGGTAGCGCAGCGGCTCGGCCGGGTTCTCGTAGGCCACGACCAGCGACCAGCCGCCCCAGCAGCCGAGGTTCGTCGAAGAGTTGATCGACCTGCCCTGGCACGCCTGCACGTCGGCGACGGTGTAGTCACCCGAGCCCGCCGCGCGGACCAGGTCGGTGACGTCCTTCGCGCCCGCGTGCGCGGTGAGCACCGGGGTGCCCCGGCCCGCCGCGTCGAACCAGTCGTAGGTGTCGGCGGTCAGCCGCCGGTACGCGGTGCTGCCGGGGACCTTGAACGAGACCTGGTTCGCCTTGCTCGCATCACCCGAAGTCCCAGTGCTGGCAACGGGATTGAGCTGCCAGTAGAGCCGGGCGGAGAGCACGGTGGCACCGCTGGGCAGGCTGATCCGGGCGCTCGACGCGGTGTTGCCGGGAGCGGCCGGGTCGACCTTCACCCACGTGGCGGGCTGCCCGTTGCTGGTGCTGTCGGTGCAGGTGGTCGCGCCGCAGTTGACCACGGAGTTCGACGCCATGGTGATCGCGCCGTGGGCGAGGCCGGAGTACACCGGCGTCGGCCCGATCTGGCGCTCCGTCCCCAGTCCGCGCGCCTGCTGGGCGAAAGCGGCAGACGGCGCGAGCAGAGAAAGCACGAGAAGACAGGCCAAGGTGGAGCGCATAACACGAAATAGGCCGTGCCACAACGGCTTCGACATTTCCCTGCCCTTTCCGAAGGACGGCGGACACACGAACATAGACATGCCCGGACCAGGGCGAACGCGCCAGAATGGGGAAATACCTCAGACAGGGGACACACCGGAGATCACCGTCACGCCCCGCAGGTGATCACCCGAGGGACCCAAAAAGGGGCATCACCCGGAAGGGTTCACCACAAAGCGCAATGGCGAATTCGAGGGATTACTTCGGCAGCGGTTCGAAGGTGAGGACGGTCGCCGAGACGGGTGACTCGCACACGACCTGGCGCAGGGCCACCCACTCGTCCATCTCGCCGTCCGCGATCCCCACGCACAGGTTGCTGTGCAGCGCGCGCAGCCGGAAACCGTTGGCACCAGCGGATTCCACGTTGAACAGCTCGGCGTTGCCGGTGGCGCACTCGTCGTCGACCACCGCCGCGCCGACCTCCATGGACTCCTTGCGCACGCCGAGGCACCCCGGGCCGAACTGCGGGTGATCAGCGCGGAGGCGGTACGAGCCGTCTTCGACCCGGTCGAGCGTGTGGCGCGGGAGCGTGCGCACGCAGTCCTTCTGGAACAGGACCCCGGTGTCCGAGCCCTCGCGCTCCGACAGGCACAGGCCGGAGTGCGCGGCGCGGAGCCGGTAGTCGCCCTCGGCGGGCGCGGCTGGGTTCGGCTTGGCGGCGATCGGGTGCGACTCGTCGTCGGAGCGCCGGCCGCCCAGGATCATCGGAACGGCGACCGCCACCGCGACGAGCACGACCGCCGCGCCGCCGACCGGCCAGATCCACCGGCGCTTGGGCTTCTCTTCGGCGAGAACGGGTGCTTCGGCCTCGACAGCACCGGAAAGTCGCTCACGGGCCAGCAGCCAGCTCGCGTCGTCGGGCTCCCCGCACACCTTGAGCAAGGTGCTGACCAGCTCCGCGCGGGGCAGGGTGTCGCGGGTGAGCATCGAGGCGGCGGTGCTCTTCGGCAGGACCTCGCCGAGCGCTTCGGCACGGCGTTCGATCTCCCGGTAGGTGAGCCCCGAACGGTCCCTGACCTCCCTCAGCAGGGCGACGAACTCGGCGGGAGTGGTCGCGCCGCCCGGCTCCAGCCGACTCATGGGCCGAGTCTAGGGAACGCGCGGGTGCCGGATGCCCGGGTGGTCGTCGGGCAGCACCTTGCGGAAGATCCACCAGCTCACCGCGAGGTTCAGCGCGACCAGCGGATAGGTCAGCGCGGCGCGCGTGGTGCCCAGCGCGACGGTGGCGTCGATCCACCACAGCGGGATGAACACGGCCAGCCGGATCACGTACTGGAGCACCCACGACCAGCTCGCCAGGCTGTAGGCGCGCAGCAGCGCGGGGTCCTTGCGCCAGCGCGTGCGCTGCCCGAGCGCGGTGCCGACCACGACGCCGAGCAGCGGCCAGCGGATCACGATGCTCACCGCCCACGCGAGCGCGCTGCCCGCGTTCGCGATCAGCTGGAGCAGGAAGAAGTCGGACGCGCGCCCGGTGTAGAGCGGGACCAGCGCGGCGAGCACGACGCCGAGCATGCCCAGCAGCACCGCGCGGGGCTTGTCCCCGCGCCGCTGCCGGATGACCGCCAGCACCGCGCCCACGACCACCGCCGACACCGCGCCGAGCAGCACGGAGTCGCCGAAGGCGAGCCAGCCGACGACGAAGGCCACCGGCGGCAGCGTCGCGTCCACGGCCGCCCGGCGCCCACCGAGCAGCGAGGCGAGCGACTCCTCACCGGGGTTGGCCTCCTGCGAGGCGGCAGACCGTTGCGTCACCCCTCCAGCCTGCCTGAACAGCCCGCCGACGAACACCACTTAGGCAACCCTTTGTGCCTGGAGTTCGCTAACGGTTTGGGGATTGACCTCCGTGAGGCGGGTTACTACGGTGGCGGAAATCGTCTGGGAAGTTAACAGACAAGTCGGAACGGAGGAGCGGATGAGGGCGGGGAGTCCGAGGCTGCTGCGGGAGATCAACGACCGCGCCGCGATCGAGGCGCTGCTCCAGCGCGGCGCCATGACGCGGTCCGAGGTCGAGGCGATCATCGGACTGTCCAAGCCCGCCACCGCTCAGCTGCTGACCCGGCTGGAGCAGGACGGCGCGGTCGTGCGCGACGGGCTGCGCGGCGGGAGCCGGGGGCCGCGCGCCCAGCTGTGGGCGGTCAACGGGGCGCTCGCGCACGTCGTGGCCGTCGACCTCACCCCGAGCCACGCCGACATCGTGGTCGCCGACATCACCGGCGCGATCCTGGCCGAACAGCAGCAGGAACTGCCCGACGGCGGCCCCGGCGTGGTCACCGCCTTCGCCGACGCGGTGCGCGCGACGGTGGGCAGCGCGGGGCTGTCCACGAACCAGCTGTGCTCGGTCGTCGTCGGCTCGCCCGGTGCGGTGAACCCCGCCGACGGGCACCTCGGCTTCGCGCCGCACCTGCCCGGCTGGGAGGGCTTCGACATGCCGGGGCGGCTGCGCGAGCTGCTGGAGGCCCCGGTCACCGTCGAGAACGACGTCAACCTGGTCGCGCTGGAGGAGATGGTCGCCGGGCGGGCCACCGACATCGACGACTTCGTGCTGATCTGGCTCAGCGAGGGCATCGGCGCCGCGGTGGTGATCAACCGCAGGATGCTGCGCGGGGCCACCGGCGGTGCGGGCGAGATCGACTGGATGCGCGTTCCCGACCTGGCCGCCGCTGACACCGGCATAGACCGCAGGGGCATCCGGCTCGGCGACCTGCTCGGCTCGCCGACCATCCTCAAGCTCGCCCGCGCACACGGGCTGTCCGCGCGCACCGCGTGGTCGGCCGTGCGCAAGGCGCGCACCTCCGGCGAGGACGGCCAGCCGTTCCTCACCGATCTGGCCAAGCGGATCGCCACCGGGGTCGCCGGGGTGGTCAGCGTGGTCGACCCGCAACTCGTCCTGCTGGCCGGGGAGACCGGTCAGGCGGGCGGGGAGGCGCTGTGCGGTCTCGTCGCCACCGAGCTGCACGAACTGGTGGTGCCCCGCACCCCGGTCGCTCCCACCCTGGTCACCGGGAACCCGGTGCGCGCGGGCGCGCTGCACTCCGCGCTCGCGCTGGCCAGGCAGAAGGTTTTTGGACTCACCGCCGCCGCCACGGCCGAACCCTTCCGCGGGTCCCCGAGACCCGCCTGACCTCTTCGACGGAGGGCTTGATGCGCAAGACACTTGCGGGACTCACCGCGGTGGCGGTGCTGACGACAGCGTGCGCCGGTGGTGGCGGACGCGGCGGTGGCGGCGGGGTCGCCGAACCGCCGAAGAAGGACGACAAGCTGACGCTGACGGTGTTCTCCAAGTACTCCGACCGGGAGGAACGCGAGGTCACCAAGGCGCTCAACAGCTTCAAGGCGAAGTTCCCGAACATCGAGATCAAGCACGAGGGCAACCAGGACGACGACAAGATCACCGGTGCGGTGCGCGGCGGGAACCCGCCGGACGTGGCGATGACCTTCATGACCGACAACCTCGGCCAGTTCTGCTCCAGCGGCTCCTGGCAGAACCTCAAGGGCTACCTCGACCGCGACAAGGTCGACCTCTCGGTGATCCCGCAGGCGGTGCGCGACTACACCGACTTCAAGGGCACCCGCTGCGCGCTGCCGATGCTCGCCGACGTCTACGGGCTCTTCTACAACAAGGACCAGTTCTCCGCGGCGGGCATCACCGAGGTCCCGAAGACCACCGACCAGCTGCTGGACGCGGCGAAGCGGCTGACCCAGAAGAACCCGGACGGCTCGATCAAGGTCGCGGGCTTCCTGCCGTCGATGCCCTTCTACAACAACCAGGCGCAGATCTGGGCGCCGTCCTGGGGCGCGCGCTACCTCGACGCCAACGGCAAGTCCGCGCTCGCGGGCAGCGCCGAGTGGAAGGCGATGTTCGAGTTCCAGAAGAAGCTGGTGGAGTTCTACGGCTACGAGAACCTGGAGCGCTTCCGCGCCGGGCTCGGCCAGGAGTACTCCGCCGACCACGCCTTCCAGCAGGGCAAGCTCGCGATGATCATGGACGGTGAGTACCGGACCGCCTTCATCGCCGACCAGTCGCCGAACATCGCCTTCGGCACCGCCCCGTTCCCGCACTCCCCCGCCCGCCC
>NZ_MUMH01000064.1 GCF_002155965.1 Allokutzneria sp. NRRL B-24872 | reverse complement strand
GCGCTGAATGACTCATTGAGGTACTTCAACGGACTGAATGAGTCATTGAGGTACTTGAGCGCCCCCAATGACTCATTCAGGTGCTTCCCCTCAACGCCCTGAACGACCCGTTCAGGTACTTGAACGCACCAAACGACCCGTTCAGGGCTTCACGAGCGCCTCAATGACTCGTTCATGTGGTTGAACGTGCTGAACGAGTCATTCGCGTGGTCCAACGTGCTGAACGAGTCATTCAGCACGTTCAACGTGGTGAAGGAGTCATTCAGGTGGACGGGGTCAGCGGGGTTCGGCGGCGATGCGCTGGACGACCGGGAGGAGGTCGGTGTCGAGGAGGTCGGTGAGCAGGATGGCCGCGACGCGGTGCTGCCGGTCGAGGACGATGGTCGACGGCACGATGTTGCGCGGGTAGTTGCGCAGCGCCAGGAGCGAGCGCCCGGCCGGGTCGTAGATCGACGGGTAGGTGATCTTGCGGTCGCGGAGGAAGTCGGCGGGGGCGGTGCGCGAGGGGTCCTTCACGTCGATGCCGAGGAACCGCACTCCGGAGTCCTTGGTCTGCTGGTGCACGCGCTCCAGGTCGTCGGCCTCGGTGCGGCAGGCCACGCACCACGCGCCCCAGATGTTGAGCACGACGACCTCGTCCCGGTAGTCCGAGACCTTGATCGTCTTGCCCTCCTCCAACAAGCTCTCGCCCTCGATCGCGGGGAGCTTCTTGCGGTCGGCACCGTCGTAGAAGATCTTGGTCTGCCCGCCGGGCGCCACGAAGGTGAACTCGTCGCCCGGCGCCGCGTCGCAGCCCGCCACCAGCAGCAGCGCCAACGCGGCCAGGAAGAATCTCATGCCCCGGTCACCCTCGGGTCGGTCTTGCCGACCGGCTCGGCGTAGACGATCTTCACCAGCTGCTCGTCCTCGAAGATCAGCGACGTCAGCGAGGCCAGCGAGCACTGCCTGCGGCGCGGATCGTGCCAGAGCCGCCTGCCCTCCAGGAACCGCCGCAGCGTCCAGATCGGCAGCTGGTGGGAGACCACGACAGCCTCGTGTCCGGCCGCGACGGCCCTCGCGCGCTGCACGGCGCCGAGCATCCGGTGCGCGATCTTGAAGTACGGCTCGCCCCAGGACGGGCGGAACGGGTTGTACAGCTTCGGCCAGTTCGCGGGCGAGCGCAGCGCGCCGTCGCCGACCGCGACCCGCATGCCCTCGAACTTGTTCGCCGACTCGATCAGCCGGTCATCGGTCGCGAGCTCCAGGTGGTGCGACTCCACCAGCGGCCGCGCGGTCTGCTGCGCGCGTTCCAGGGGCGATGCGACCACGTGCACGATGTCGTGGTCGGTCAGGAACTCGGCGACGAGCTTGGCCTGCTGCTGGCCGGCACCGGAGAGGCGGAACCCGGGGAGGCGGCCGTAGAGGATGCCCTGCGGGTTGTAGACCTCGCCGTGCCGCATCACGTGGACAACGGTCTTGGTCACGCCTTGTCCTCCTCGCGGGCGGCGGCGGCAGCCGCGGCGGCGGCGTGCGGCAGGGCTTCGGTGATCACGTTGAACGCGTCGTCGTCGAGCGCAGCGGAGACGAACCACGCCTCGAAGGCGCTCGGCGGCGCGTAGACTCCGCGCTCCAGCAGCGCGTGGAAGAACGGCGGGAAGCGCCAGGTCTGCGCGGCCTTGGCGCCCTCGTAGTCGCGCACCGGGTCCTCGGTGAAGAACACGCTGACCAGGTTGCCCGCGTACTGCACGCGGTGCGCGACGCCCTCGGCGGTGAGCGCGTCGGTGAACAGCTGCCCGAGCTTGCGTGCGTTGCGGTCCAGTGCCCGGTAGACCTCGGCGTCGGCGGCGCGCAGCGTGGCGAGGCCAGCAGCGACGGCGACGGGGTTCCCGGAGAGCGTGCCCGCCTGGTAGACGGGGCCAGCCGGAGCGAGCTTGGCCATCACGTCGGCACGGCCGCCGAACGCCGCAGCCGGAAGACCACCGGACATGACCTTGCCGAAGGTGTAGAGGTCGCCCGCGACGCCCTCGACGCCGAACCACCCCGCCGAGGAGACGCGGAAGCCGGTCATCACCTCGTCCATGACGAGCAGCGCGCCGTTCTCGTGGCACAGCGAACGCAGCCCGGCGTTGAAGCCCGGCTCCGGCGCGATGGCGCCCATGTTGCCCGGCGCCGCCTCGGTGATCACGCAGGCGATGTCGGCGCCGTGCGAGGCGAAGGCCGCCCGCACCGCGTCGAGGTCGTTGTAGGGCAGCACGAGCGTGTCCTCGGCCTGCGCGCCGGTCACGCCGGGCGTGGTCGGCAGGCCGAGCGTGGCCACGCCGGAGCCCGCCTGGGCGAGCAGCGCGTCGACGTGCCCGTGGTAGCACCCGGCGAACTTGACCACCTTGCGGCGCCCGGTGAAACCGCGCGCGAGGCGGATGGCGCTCATCGTCGCCTCGGTGCCGGAGTTGACCAGGCGCACCTGCTCGACGGGCTCGACCCGCGCGATCAGCTCTTCGGCCAGCTCGATCTCGCCCTCGGTCGGCGTGCCGAAGGACAGGCCGGCGGAGGCGGCGCGCTGGACGGCGTCGACCACGGCCGGGTGCGCGTGCCCCAAGATCATCGGACCCCACGACGCGACCAGGTCGACGTAGCGGTTGCCGTCGGCGTCGAAGAGGTGCGGGCCCTCGCCGCGCACCATGAACCTCGGCGTCCCCCCGACCGAGTGGAAGGCGCGGACCGGCGAGTTCACCCCGCCCGGCGTCGCGGCGGACGCGCGCTTGAACAGGGCTGCGGATGTCTCGGAACCGGAGTGTGCGGTCACCCCTCCAGTGTGGCAACCGGCGTGCGGTGCTCCGTCACGAGCCCCCGTGACGTGCCCCACGCAACCGCACCTCGAAGCTCGCGCCCTCGCCGGGAGCCGTCCGCACAGCGACTTCTCCGCCGTGCGAAGCCACGATCGCCGCCACGATGGCCAGCCCGAGCCCGGTGCCACCGCCGCTGCTCCTGCTGCGCCCCGCGTCCGCGCGGTAGAAGCGCTCGAAGATCCGCTCAGCGTCCTCCGCCGCGAGTCCGGGTCCGTGGTCGGTCACGCTCAGCACGACGTCCTCGCCGTCCGGGCGCGCAGCGACCTCGACCTCCTCGGAGGTGTGCCGGAGCGCGTTGCCGACGAGGTTCGCGAGCACCTGCCGCAGCTGGTCCTCGTCACCGCGCACGGTCAGCCCGCTCGGTTCCCCCAGCTTCAGCCGCACCTGCCGCCCCGGCTCGACGGCGTGCGCGTCGGCGACCGCGTCCACCGCGAGCACGGCCAGGTCGACCAGGTCGTCACGCCGCGAACGCTCCTGGTCCAGACGCGCGAGCAGGAGGAGGTCGTCGACGAGCAGCCCCATCCGCGCGGCCTCGTCCTCGATGCGGCGCAACGGTTGTTCCGGATCGGTCGCCGCACCCTGGCGGTACAGCTCCGCGTAGCCCCTGATCGAGGTCAGCGGCGTTCGCAGCTCGTGGCTGGCGTCGGCGACGAACCGCCGCATCCGCTCCTCCGAGCGCCGCGCGGCCTCCTCGGAACGCCGTTGCGCGCTGAAGGAGTCCTCGATCCGCACGAGCATCGTGTTGAGCGCCGCCGCCAATCCGCCGACCTCGGTGCTCTCCGGCCGCGCGGGCACGCGGCTGGAGAGGTCCCCGTCGGCGATGCGCTGCGCCGTCTCCCGCACCTCGTCCAGCGGGCGCAGGCTGGCCCGGACGAGGGTCTGGCCGAGCGCGCCGAGCAGCGTCAGCACGATGCCGCCGATCGCCAGCAGCGTGATCGCCAGCGCCTCGACCACGTCCTCCACGTCGTCCAAAGTGGACGCTGTCACGAAGAACCTGCCGCCGCCCGCGTCCCGCACCATGATCCGCCACGACCCACCGTCCACTGTGGACGGCACGGTGGCGAGCCCGCGCGGCAGCACTCCGGCGAGCACCGGGCTGCCCTGGAACTGGACGTCGACCATCCGCTGCTCGGCGAGCACGCGCCCGGTGGCGTCGGTGGCCTGGACCAGGAACGTGCCGGGCAGGTGCGCGCGGCTGCCCGTGGGTGACCCGCGTCCGGGCGGGCGCAGGTCGAGCTGGCTCACGTCGATCTCCGAGAGCCGCTTGTCGACCTGGGACTGCAAGTTGTTGCGCACGGCCGCGACCGCCAGCAGACCGACCACGACCATGCCGCCAGCGACCAGCACGGACAGGCCGACGACGAGCTGCGAGCGCAGGGGCACGCGGTCGAGCCTGGACCGGAACCAGGCGCGCATCACCGGGTTCCCGGCGGCTCGCGCAGCACGTAACCGATGCCGCGCACGGTGTGGATCAGCCGCGGCTGCGTCGAGTCGACCTTCCTGCGCAGGTAGGAGATGTAGGACTCGACCACCCCGGCCTCGCCGCCGAAGTCGTAGCGCCACACCGCGTCCAGGATCGATGCCCGCGACAGCACCTTGCCCGCGTTGCTGAGCAGGTGGTGCAGCAGCTTGAACTCCGTCGGCGACAACCGCACCGGCTCACCGGCGCGGCGCACCACGTAGGCGTCCTCGTCGAGCTCCAAGTCCGCGCAGCGCAACACTTTCCGCAGTTCCGGGCTTGGCGCGCGACTGCGCCGGAGCACCGCCTCCACCCTCGCGATCACCTCTTCGAGGCTGAACGGCTTGGTGACGTAGTCGTCGCCGCCGAGGGTCAGCCCGGTGACCTTGTCCTCCGCGGCGTCGCGTGCGGTCAGGAACAGCACGGGAACCCGGCCGCCCGTCGCGCGCAACGCGCTGATCACCTCGAAGCCGCTCATGTCCGGCAGCATCACGTCCAGCACCACGAGGTCCGGGCGGTCCAGTTCGGCGACGGCGAGCGCGTCGGCCCCGTCCGCAGCGGTGCGGACCTTGAAGCCCGCGTAGCCCAGGCTCGCCGCGAGAAGGTCCCGGATGGCCGGCTCGTCGTCGACGACGAGCACGCGCACCCTGTCGTCAGCCACGATCAGTCAGCCACTGTCAGTCAGTCAGCCAGCTCGACCGGCTCGAACTTGCCGCGCTTGGCCAGCAGCGCCTGGCGAACAGCGTCCAGCACCAGCAATCCGGCCGCCGTGCACAGGCCCGCCGCGAGCATCCACCACTGCCCCTCGTACCGCTCCAACTGGAACGGCTGGCCGCTCTGCCTGGGGTACTCCATGGGCACGATGCCGCGCTGCCACGCCCAGACCGCGATGAGGACGAACACGACCGCGAGCACGACCTCCGCGCCGACGATCCACCAGCGCTTGGGCTGGTGCAGGCGCGGTTCCCGGTGTTCGACCATGGCGCCTAGCCTCTCACGACGGCCGTTCCAGGAGCCGGATCAGGGCGTCCCGCAGGGCTTGCGCGTCGCGCGCCCACGCCAGCACCACGGCCCCGTCGTCGAGCCGGATCGGCAGCGCCGTCGCGCCCTTCGGCACGCTCCACCCCCCGCCGAGCACCTTCGCGCCGACCTGGGCGCCCACGTCGGTGACCGCCTCGATCCGCTCGACCGGAAGGTCCTCCCGGCCCTGGCGCAGCACGAACGGCGTCAGCTCCACCGCGCCGATCGCCCGCCGCGCACGCACCCACACCGCCGCCGCGACGGTGAACGCGAGCGCGACCAGCACCCACGTGCCCAGTCCCATCCCGCCCGGCCGCAGCAGTTCCACGACCACGCCGACCAGGCAGAACGCCGGGCCCCAGAGCACCGGCCACCAGCTCGCCCCGCGCTCGGCGTAGAGCACGGGAGCGGGCTCGTCGAAGCCCGGCCGCATCAGCGCGCTTCGCGGGCCGTGGCCAGCCAGTCCGTGGTCGGCTGCCGCCAGGTCATCATCAGCGCGCCGGTCACCAGCGCGATGATCAGGATCAGCACGGCGTTGAACGAGCCGCCGGAGAGCAGCAGGAACACGTGGAACACCGAGGCCGCGATCAGCGCGACCCGCGTCCACGCGAATCCCTTGCGCAGCAACACCGCCAGGATGATGTAGACCACCGCGAAGCCCAGCTGGAAGATCGTCTTCTGCCAGAGCACGTTGTTCAGGAACGCGTCGACGCTCTCCGGCGGGACGATCCCGGCGTCAGCGACCGCCTTGCGGATGTTGCTCTGCTCCAACCAGGTGAGCAGCACGTCCAGCGCGCAGAAGGTCGACAGCGCCAGCCACACGGCGACTGCGGTGCGCACGGACTTGGCCGACACTGCCGGTTCTTTGCTCATGCTCGGGGCCTCGCGAAGTAGCGGTTGGAGGCGGGCGCGTACAGCAGCACGGGCACCGCGACGATGGTGGCGATCGTGATCAGCGCAAACGCACTGGGCGAGCTGAGGTCCACGCCGTGACGGCTGGTCATCAGCCAGCCGAGGCCACCAACGCACAGCACAGTGACCACGGCGCGAGCCCAGTTCTTCCCGCCGCGCATCATGCCCACGACCGTCAGCGCCAGTGCGGCAACAACCCCGTTCACGACGGCGGCGAACAGCATCGAACCGCCGAAGGCGTCCGCGAACGCCTTGAGGAACCCGCCGGGCGGCGCGTCGTTGGCCGCGTCGACCAGCGAGCTGCCCAGGTGGATCGCCGAGAGGACGACCCCCAGCGTCGTGAGCGCGATGACCACGGCGACCACGCTGAGCCAGAACGCGACCTCGACGGTCTTCGGGCGCGGCTGGGGCGTGGTCACGCGTGCACGGTAGCCGACCGCCGCCGGATCACCCCTGGAGCTCGGGCTTGGCGAAGTAGCGGTTGGACGCGGGCACGTACAGCAGCACGATCACCGCGATGTTCACCGCGAAGACGAACAGCGCCAAGAACCCCGGCGCGCTGAGCGCCACGCCGTTGACGGTGGCCTGCATTCCGGCGAGCCCGAACACCAACACCACCGTCAGCACGATCCGGGCCCAGTTCTTCCGCTGTCGCATCAGGATCGCGAAGGTCACGAGCACTCCCGCGAGGATCACCGTCACGACCACCGACATGGTCATGGCGTTGTTGACCATGTCCTGGACGTATGCCTCCTGGCGCTCCGACGGGACGAAATCGAAGCGCCGGACGACGTGGCTGAGCATGGCGACCACGTCCTCGCGCTGGGCGAAGTAGTAGGCGAGCGACACGAACGCGCTGAGCGCGCTGACCACGCTCAACCGGAAGGCGAACTCGACCGTCTTCGGTCGCGGGAGCCGCTGCTGCTCAGTCATTCGTGAAAATTATTGGCGAACCCTCATACCTGTCCCCGGCTTCGAGGTTCGGCGAAGTAAGCGTTCGCGGTCGGCATCACCATCAGCAGCGTCGCGAAGACCGACAGCCCGACCATGCTCATGCCGTACCAGTCGGTGTCGACCCAGAACGAGGACACGGCGGAGACCACCGTCAGCCCGATCAGCACCACGCGCGCCCACCCCCGCCCGGCGAGCATCCGCAGCGCGAACCACACGTAGGCGGCGGCCAGCGCGAGCACCGCGACGCACACCACCCCGATCACCACCCCGGCGCCGAAGCGGACCACGCCGGAGTCCAGCTGCACCGAGTCGCCGCGCAGCACCGCGCCCGCGCGCTCCTCGTCCAGGGCCTCATCGGTCAGCAGGTGCCCGTCGGCGAGCACCAGCGGGATGAGCACGACCTCCAGCGCGGCGGCCGCGATCCACGCCCAGAACGAGATCACCACCTCACGGGGCCGCACGGGCGCGCGCCGACCGTCGTCGATCTCCGGGGCAGAGATCTCCGGGGCCGAGGGCAGCGACGACGGGTCAGGAGCAGTGGTCACACCCTCGACATCCGCCGCGAACCACGGACCGTTACCAAAATCGCCCGACCGGGTAACTCAGCGCAACGGGCGCCGGGGCATGCGCAGCGGCGCCATCTTCGCGAAGTACGCCAGCGACTCCCGCCGGAACATCAGCACGAGCGCGGTGGCGTCCAGCGCGAGCACGGTCGTCCCGAAGACCACGTCCAGCGCCGTCACCTGGAGCCCCGCCGTCGCGGTCACCCCACCGGCCAGCCCCACGAGCCCGAGCACGTTGAGGCTCACGCCGATCACCCCGAACACGACCAGCACCATCCGCGCCCACGGGAAACCCGCCAGCATCCGCGAGGACAGCCACGCGTAGATCGCGATGAAGCCCAGCGACAGCGCCAACCCCATGAACACCGAGGCCGAAGCCGCCGAGTCGACCTGGTCGAAGGGCAGGTCCGGGCGCATGGCCTGGAGCTGGTTCATGATCGCTTCGCGGTCGGAGAGCTTGGTGAGGGCCCGGCCCATGCTGACCACCGTGCTGGCGATCCAGAGCACCCGGGCCAGCTGCAACGGCTGCGGGGCCGGGGCTGGGGCCTGCTCCGAGGTCACCTCTGGTTCAGCCACTGCGCGGCTTCCACTGCCCAGTAGGTGAGGATGACGTCCGCGCCGGCGCGCCTGATCGAGGTCAGCGTCTCCAGCACGGCGGGCTTGCGGTCGATCCAGCCGTTGGCCGCGGCGGCCTCGATCATCGCGTACTCACCGGAGATCTGGTACGCCGCAACGGGAACGTCGGAGATCTCGGCGATCGCGCGGATCACGTCGAGGTAGGCCCCGGCGGGCTTGACCATCACCACGTCGGCGCCCTCGGCGAGGTCGAGCTGCACCTCGCGCAGGGACTCGCGGACGTTGGCGCTGTCCTGCTGGTAGGTCTTGCGGTCGCCCTTGAGCTGCGACTCCACCGCCTCGCGGAACGGGCCGTAGAACGCCGAGGAGTACTTCGCCGAGTACGCGAGGATGCCGGTGTCCAGCAGGCCCGCGCGGTCCAGCGCTTCGCGGATGATGCCGACCTGGCCGTCCATCATCCCGCTGGGGCCGATGAGGTGGGCGCCGGATTCGGCCTGCGCCACGGCCATCTCGCCGTAGATGCTCAGCGTCGCGTCGTTGTCCACCGAGCCGTCCGGGGCCAGCACGCCGCAGTGCCCGTGGTCGGTGAACTCGTCCAGGCAGCAGTCGGACATCAGCACGGTGGCGTCGCCGACCTCGGCGCGGACGTCGCGCAGGGCCACGTTGAGGATGCCGTCGGGGTCGATGCCGCCGGAGCCCGTGGCGTCACGGGTCTCGGGGACGCCGAAGAGCATCAGCCCGCCGACCCCCGCCTCCACCGCCTCCGCGGCGGCCTTGCGCAGCGAGTCACGGGTGTGCTGGAAGACGCCGGGCATCGAGCGGATCGCGACCGGCTCGCGGGCGCCTTCCTTGACGAACATCGGCAGCACGAGCTGGCGCGGCTCGACGGTGGTCTCGGCGACGAGCCTGCGGATCGCCGGGTTGCGGCGCAGTCGGCGCGGGCGGTGGGTGGGGAACACGGGCACTACTTCCCTTCTCGGGAAACCTTGCTGTGAAGCCAAAGCGGCGCGGTGAAGACAAAGCGGCCCCGGGCGAGGACACGCCCGGGGCCGCGGTGGCACTGCTGGAACCGCGGTCAGCGGCGGGCGCGCTTGGTCTTGCGCGGGGGCGGCAGAGCACCCTCCGCGCGCAGCCGGTTGGCGTGCTCGGCGAGCGCGTCGACCAGTGCGGGCACCTGGGCGAGGTCCGGCTGCACGTCCACGCGCAGGCCGAACTCCTTGGCGGTCTCGGCCGTCTGCGGGCCGATGCACGCCACCAGGGTGCGGGCGTGCGGCTTGCCCGCGATGCCCACCAGGTTGCGGACGGTGGAGGACGAGGTGAAGCACACCGCGTCGAAGCCACCGGTCTTGATCATCTCGCGGGTGTCCGCAGGCGGCGGGGCCGCGCGCACGGTGCGGTAGGCGGTGACGTCGTCGATCTCCCAGCCGCGCTCGCGCATCCCGGCGGCCAGCGTCTCCGTGGCGATGTCCGCCCTGGGCAGCAGCACCCGGTCGACCGGGTCCAGGATGTCGTCGTGCGGCGGGAACTCGGCGAGCAGGCCCTCGCTGGACTGCTCCCCGGAGGGGACCAGCTCGGGGATGATGCCGAAGGAGCGCACCTTCGCCGCCGTGGCCTCGCCGATGCAGGCGATCTTCACGCCGGAGAACGCGCGGGCGTCCAAGCCGAACTCGGCGAACTTCTCCCACACCGCGCGGACCGCGTTGGTCGAGGTGAACACGACCCACTGGTAGCGGCCGTCCACCAGGCCCTTGACCGCGCGCTCCATCTGCGCGGGGCTGCGCGGCGGCTCCACCGAGATCGTCGGCACCTCGACCGGGATGGCGCCGTGCGACCGGAGGCGCTCGCTCATCGCGCCGGCCTGCTCCTTGGTGCGGGGCACCAGGACGCGCCAGCCGTAGAGCGCCCGCGACTCCCACCAGGACAGCTTCGCCCGGTTCGCGACGGCTCCGCCGACGGTCACCACGAGCGGGCCTGCGAGGTCACCGGCGTCGCTGGCGAGCGAGGCCAGCGCGGTGTCGACGGTCTTCTGCGCGCAGGAGGTGCCCTCGGTGGTCACCGAGACCGGGGTCTGCGGTGCGAGGCCCTGCTCCACCAGCGAGGACGCCGCCTCGGCGAGGTGGCTGGCCGAGGCGTGCAGCACCAGGGTGCCCGGAGCGGCGGCCAGTGCGGCCCAGTCCACGCTGCCGCGCACGTCGGCCTCGGTGTGCACCGCGCCGAGCGCGACACCGGCGTAGGCCGGGACCGCGGTGCCCGCGGCGACGCCGGGGACCACGTCGAAGGCGATGGTGGACTTGGCGACGGAGGCGGCCTCCTCGACCACCGCGTCGGCGGTCAGCGGGTCACCGGCGACGAGCCGGACCACAGAGCGGCCGTTCTTGGCCTCGTTCACCAGGTCCTTGGCCACGTCGGCGGGCTCGCCCACCGCGGGCCGGACCTCGGCCGTCTCCGGAACCAGGGCGGCGACCTCCACCGGGACGTCCGGGTCGGTGACCACGAGTTCGGCCCTGGTCAACAGCTCCTGGGCCCGGACGGTCAGCAGACCGAGATCACCAGGTCCGGAACCGACGAAGGCCACCCGTCCTGGGGTCTTGCGAGCGCGGGTCATCAGGCAATCCCCATTCCCATTCACTCCCCTGGGCCGCTGAGCACCGCGGCCCCGAGGTCGAGCAGTTCCTCGGCCACCGCGCGGCCGAGCTGCTCAGCAGCTGTCGTGTTTCCGATGGCCGAGGCGCGCAGCATGTCCCCGTGGGGGGTCGCCGCGACTCCTCGCAACGACAGGCGCAGCACGGTGCGCCCGTCGTCGTCGAGGTCCTCGACCACATCGGCCAGTGCCCCGACAGGAGCGCTGCAGCCCGCCTCCAACCTGGCGAGCATCGCGCGCTCCGCGGTAACCGCGGCGCGACTGGCCTCGTCGTCGAGCGTGGAGCGGATCAGGTGCTCCACGTCGACGTCGTCGATCCGGCACTCCACCGCCAGCGCGCCCTGTGCGGGCGCGGGCAGCATCTGCAACGGGTCCAGCGTCTCGCTGATCTCGTCGAGCCTGCCGAGGCGGGCGAGTCCGGCCCTCGCGAGCACCACGGCGTCGAGTTCACCTGAGGTGACCTTGCCGAGCCGGGTGTCCACGTTGCCGCGCAACGGAACCACGGTCAGCCCGAGGCCGAGGGCCTCCAGCTGAGCGGCCCGCCGCGGCGATCCCGTGCCCACCGTGGAGCCGACCGGCAGCTCCCCGAGGGTCAGGTTGTCCCTTGCGCACAGCGCGTCCCTCGGGTCCTCGCGAGGGGGCACCGCCGCCAGCACGAGCCGGGGGTCCGGCGCGGTCGGCAGGTCCTTGTAGGAGTGCACGGCCACGTCGATCTCGTTCGCCGCCAGCGCGTCGCGCAGTGCCGAGGTGAACACCCCGACCCCGATCTCGGCGATCGGAGCGCTCGACCGGTCCCCCGGGGTGCTCACGACGACCGTCTCGATCTCTGCTCCCGCGCGCTCCAGCGCCGCGGCGATCAGGCCGGTCTGCGCCAGAGCGAGCGCGCTGCCGCGCGTCCCGATCCGCAGTCTCGGCTTCACCGGATATCACCGTCCTGTTCGGACTGTCCACTGTGGACGCCATGGGTAAAGGGATCGAGTGCGCCGACCGCGGCAGGGGCCTGCGGGTCGAGCGCGAACAGCTCGCGGAGCGCGTCCGCGTAGTCGGAGCCGCCGGGCGCGGAGGCGAGCTGCTTCACCCGCACGGTCGGGGTGTGCAGCAGCTTGTCCACCACGCGGCGCACCGTCAGCGACAGCTCGTCGCGCACCTCGGGCGCCAGCTCCGGCAGCCGCGTCGACAGCCTCAGCAGCTCGGCGTCGACCACCTCGGCGGCGCGCCTGCGCAGCGCGGTCACGGTCGGGGTCACCGCGGCGGAGCGCTGCGCGGCCAGGTAGGCGCGCACCTCCTCCGCGACGAGTTCGGTGGCGAGCCTGGTGTCCGCACCCGCCTCGGCGTCGCTGAGCCGGGCCTGGAGGCTCTCCAGGTCCACCACGCGCACACCGGGCACCTCGGCGGCGGCCGGGTCGATGTCGCGGGGCAGGCCGAGGTCGCAGAGCACGATGTCGCGGCTGGCCCCGGCGAGCATGCCCGCGTCGATGACCACCTCGGTGGCACCGGTGCACGCGAACACCACGTCCGCCGTCGCCAGCTCGACGTCCAGCTCCGACAGGCCCGTTGCGCGCGCGGCGACGCCCTCGGCGGCGATGATCTCCGCCAGCCGCTGCCCGTTCTCCGGGGTGCGGTTGGCGACGACGATCTCCGCCACGCCCGCGCGGCGCAGGTGCGCCGCGGCCAGCCCGCCCATCGCACCGGAGCCGACGATCAGCGCGCGGCGGCCGGACAGCGTGCCCAGCACGGCGGCGGCATCGGCGAGGGCTTCGGTGACCAGCGAGGCCCCGGCGTGGTCGATACCGGTCTCGCTGTGCACGCGCTTGCCGACCCGCAGGGCCTGCTGGACCAGCTCGTGCAGGACCTTGCCGACGGTCCCGGCCTTGTCGGCCTCGCCGTAGGCGGTGCGCAGCTGCCCGAGGACCTGGGCCTCGCCGACCACCATGGAGTCCAGCCCGGAGGCGACCCGGAACAGGTGCTCGACGGCGCGCGCCGCGTAGTGCACGTACAGGTGCGCCGACAGCTGGCCGACGTCGGTGCCCGCCTGGCGCGCGAGCACGCCGGAGACGTCCGCGAGGCCGCCGTGGAAAGCGTCGACGACCGCGTAGACCTCGACGCGGTTGCAGGTCGCGACCAGCACGGCCTCGGAGACGTTGGGGCAGCGCAGCAGCTCGTCCAGCAGCTTCCCGGCCTCGTCACCGGAGACAGCGGCGCGTTCCAGGACGCGGACCGGTGCGGTGCGGTGCGACAGACCGACGGCGAGCAGGGTCATCGCCCGACCACCGCCTCGCCGACGCCGGGCCGGGTGCCGTCCACGGTCACCTCGGCCTGCGCCTCGTCAGCGCGGCGGGCGACGTGGAAGGAGAGGATCTGCATCTCCACCGCCAGGTCCACCTTGCGCACCTCGACGTGGTCGGGGACCCCGAGAACCACTGGTGCGAAGTTCAGGATGCATTGCACGCCGCCGGAGACCAAACGATCGCAAACATCCTGAGCCACCGAGGGCGGCGTGGCGATCACGCCGATGGTGACCTCGCGCTCGCGGCAGATCGACTCGATGTCCTCGATGTGCTCGACCGGAATGCCGCCGACGGGGACGCCCATCAGGTCGGAATCGACGTCGAAGAGCGCGGCGACCGGGAATCCCCTGCTCGGGAATCCGCCGTAGTTCGCCAGCGCGTGGCCGAGGTTTCCGATACCGACCACCGCGACGCTGTGCTTGCGGGTCAGGCCGAGAATGCGCTCGATCTCACTGATCAGCACGTCCACGTCGTAGCCGACGCCGCGGGTGCCGTAGGAGCCGATGTAGGAGAGGTCCTTGCGCAGCTTCGCCGAGTTCACCCCGGCGGCGGCGGCCAGTTCCTCGCTGGAGATCGTGGTGACCCCGTCCTCGCCCATCGCGGAGAGAACCCGCAGGTAGACGGCGAGCCTGGCGACGGCGGCCTCGGGAATGGCACGGGCCCGCTCACGGGCGGCCGGGACATCGCGGGCGGTGACCTCGCGGGCGGGTGCGTCGGCGACAGTGGCGGGCGGCTGGTCCCCGTTGTGCCCCTGGTCCCGCTGCGCCGCCACGCTGCTCTCCCTCGCCTGCAATCTGGAAATGGTTCGCCCGGCAGCTGACGTCCGCGAAGGTGGGGTCTTCCGCTCTCCAGCCGCAACGGCGACGTTCACACGGTAGCCGCTTGTGAACGCAGGCACAAAGTCGTGGCCGACCGACGTAACCAGCCGCACAATACCCGGCCACACGCAGGTCGTTGACCACTCGCGGCGGCGGAGGGGGTCCCGGGCCAGCTCATCGAGCACTCACCCGAACAGGTATTTCCCAGGCCGAAATGTGGGCATTCCGCCCGGGATCAGGCTAGCGCGGCCCGCAGCCGCGCCTCCTCCACCCTCCAGTAACCGTGCTCGCGGCCGTCGACCAGGAACACCGGGACGCGGTCCCCGTACTCCGCGCGCAGCTCGCGATCGGAGTCCACGTCCACCTCCGACAACGGCACGCCCAGCTCACCGCAGATCCGGGCCAGCTCCACCTTGGCGACCTCGCAGGGGTGGCAGCCTGCCCGGCTCATCAGCGTGACTTCGTGGGACATGCGCTCAATCATCCCTTGAGCAGCGTCCGCCCGATCACCATGCGCTGGATCTGGTTGGTGCCCTCCACGATCTGGAGCACCTTGGCCTCGCGCATGTAGCGCTCCACCGGGTAGTCCTCGACATAGCCAGCGCCGCCGAGCACCTGGACCATGTCCGTGGTGACCTTCATGCACATGTCGGTGGAGATCAGCTTCGCCATCGCCGCCTGCGTGGAGTACGCCTGCCCCGCGTCCTTGCGCCGGGCCGCCGACAGGTAGAGCTGCCGCGCCGCCTCGATGCCCGCGGCCGCGTCGGCGAGCATGAACGAGACGCCCTGGAACTCCCCGATCGCCTTGCCGAAGGCCGTGCGCTCCCGCGCGTAGGCGACCGCCACGTCCAGCGCGGCCTGCGCGACGCCCACCGCGCACGCCGAGATCCCGAGCCGCCCCGCGTCCAGCGCCTCCAACGCGATCTTGAGGCCCTGCCCCTCGGCCCCGAGCCGCCGCTCCGCCGGGAGCTGCGCGCCCTCGAAGATCACCTGCGCGGTGAGCGAGGCCTTCATGCCCATCTTGCGCTCCGGCCGCGCCACCGAGATCCCCGGAGTGTCCGCGTCCACCAGGAACGCCGAGATCCCCTTCGGGCCGTCGTCCCCCGTGCGCGCCAGCAACGTGTAGAAGTCCGCCGCTCCCGCGTGCGTGATCCACGCCTTGGTGCCCTGCACCGTGTAGACGCCGTGCTGGTCCGCCTTCGCGCTCGTGCGCAGCGCCGCCGCGTCCGATCCGCTGTGCGGCTCCGAGAGGCAGTAGGCGCCCAGCTTCTCCCCGCCCAGCAACGACGGCAGCCACCGCTCGCGCTGCTCGTCCGTGCCGAAGTTCGCCAGCGCGTGGCAGGACAGCGTGTGCACGCTGACCCCGAGGCCGACCGCCAGCCACGCTCGCGACAGCTCCTCCACGACCTGGAGGTACACCTCGTACGGCTGTTCCCCGCCGTCGTAGCGCTCCGGGTACGGCAACCCCAGCAGGCCCGAGCGGCCCAGCGTGCGGAAGACCTCGCGCGGGAACTCCCCGGTCGCCTCGGCCTCAGCCGCCTTCGGGGCCAGTTCGCGCTGGGCCAGCTCGCGGGTCAGCGCGAGCAGCTCGGCGGCTTCCTCGGTCGGCAGCTGGCGTTCGATCACGGGCGCGCTCATCGCGGCGGTCCTCCACGCGGGTGCTCAGAACTCGGACCGTCCGATTGTGGGGCCACCGATACTAGGAAGTCCAACTATCCGTGCACACCCGCAGCCCTAGGCGCTTGCCTGACGATGGTCGGGACTGTCACAGGGCTGACCTAGCTTTGCGTCGTGCGGTTGATCTATATCGACGATTCCGGCGCGCAGGAGTCCGGACTGGCCGTCTACGCCTGGGTGGAAGTGCTCGACACCGACTGGCGGCGCGGACTGAGGTGCTGGCTCGACTGGCGACGCGACCTGCACACCGCAACGGGAGTTCCAGCCAGCTACGAACTGCACGCCACGAGGTTCCGCCCGACGGGAGGAACGCCCTGGGATCACAGCAAGGCCAACCGCACAGAGGTGATGGCCGATGCCTTTCGGACGATCGCCGCTCTGCCCGGCGTCCGTGTCGGCGCGGTCTTCCGCGAGACCAAGGGAACGAACTTCACCAAGGCCAAGGCGGACCTCTACAGCGACCTGATCACCATGCTCGACGAACGCCTGCACACGGCCGGTGAACTGGGCATGGTGTTCATGGACGGAGACGGCACCGATCCGGCCTACCGGCTCGCCCACCGAGGCTTGAAGCTGGACACGCGCTGCCTTCTGGAAGACCCGTCGTTCCAGGGATCGCACACGAGCCAATGGGTGCAGCAGGCGGACCTCATCGCATACGCCGCGTTCATGACCGTCCTACGAGCAGACTCGAAGAGGGTGATGTGGCAGTGGTACCCGAACATCCTCGGCGAGGTGTGCGCATTGGGCGGAATGCCCCAGCCACTGTAAAGCCCGAAAAAGAAGCAAGACCCGTTGATCCACTGGAGTGGGACGGGTCCGCGCCTCAACTATAGCGGAAGACAAGCCCGGCAACCACAGGCTTGTCTTCCCGGGTCAGAGATCGCGGAGCTTGCGGCGGGCGAGCTTGCCGGTCGCGGTGTGCGGCAGGACCTCGACGAACTCGACCTTGGTCGGCACCTTGAACTTGGCCAGGCGCTCGGCGCAGTGGGCGAGCACCTTCTCCTCGCTGAGGTCGGCGTCCTCGGTGCGGATGATGACGACCTTGACGGCCTCGCCGGTGGTGTCGTCGGGGACGCCGACAGCGGCGGACTCGCGCACCCCGGCCAGCTCGGCGAGCACGGACTCGACCTCGTGCGGGTACACGTTGAAGCCGTTCACGATGATCAGGTCACCCGCGCGGTCCACCAGGTGCAGGTCGCCGTCGGAGTCGAAGTAGCCGACGTCGCCGGTGCGGAACCAGCCATCGGCGTCGGGGCCGTCGGAAGCGTCGGGCCAGTAGCCGCTGAGCAGGTTGGCCCCGCGCGCGGCGACCAGGCCGGTGCTCTCGGCGTCCTCGCCCATCTCGAAGCCGTCGGGCAGCGCCTCGCCGTCGGAGTCGACCAGCCGGACCTCGACGCCGGGCAGCGCCTGGCCGACCGAACCGGGCTTGATCCGCCCGGTGCCCAGGGTGGTGGTGAGCACCGGCCCCGTCTCGGTCAGGCCGTAGCCCTCGTAGATGTCGAGGCCGGTGATCTGGCGCATGCCGCGCAGGACCTCGTAGTCCAGCGGTGCGGCGCCGGAGGTGAAGATCCGCACGGTGGCCAGGCGCTCGCGCAGCACCTCGGCGGGCTGGCGCAGCAGCACGGTGTACATCGGCGGGACGCCGACGAGCGTGGTGACGCGGTGGTTCTCGATCGCCTCCAGCGCCGCGTCCGCGTCGAAGCGGGCGAGCAGCACGCCGGTGCCGCCGCTCGCGCAGACCTGGAACAGGCCGGGGCCCAGGCCGTAGACGTGGAACAGCGGCAGCGCCAGCAGCACCCGGTCAGCTGCGGTGACCGGACAGGGGCGCAGCTCGGAGCACTGCTTGGTGTTGGCCAGCAGCGCGCGGTGGGACAGCATCACGCCGCGCGGCGAGCCGGACGTGCCGGAGGTGTAGGCGAGCACGGCCAGGTCCTCGCCGCCGCGCACGGACTCGCCGGGCGTGAACGAGGTGTCGAGCGCGGGAACGTCCTCGGAGTCGATCAGCACGCGGGCGCCGCTGTCGGCGAGCACGCGCTCCTGCTCGCGATCGGAGACACCGGGGCCGATCGGGACGACGGCGCAGCCCGCGCGCAGCGCGCCGAGCACGGCGACGCAGAACGGCAGGCCGGTCGGCAGCTTCACGGCGATCCGGTCACCGGGCTCGGCACCGTCGGCGCGCAGCCGCGCGGCCTCGGCGCTGACCGCGGAGTCCAGTTCGGACCAGGTCAGCGTGCGCCCGTCGGCTGCGTCGACCAGCGCGGGATGAGCGGGGCCCCGCTGGGCGGCCGCACGCACCAGATCGGCGACGTTGACGACGGACATGCGCGACCTCCTACTGGGCGATTCCGGGTGACCCGAAAGCGGATTACCCGGGACGGGAAGTCTGTCATGGGTGTGCTACGTCACGCATCCGCCCGGCGTGCGTCACCCCCTCGGTGGCACCAGCCACTACCTACCGGCGAGTAGTAAGACGTATGCTTCGGCGAACCGCCCCGGGCGGCGTGGCCGTCCTCACGCAGCGGAGCAAGGGAGCGGCGGATGACCCAACCACTGGGCCGGGCCTGCTCAGGGCTTGCCCCGACCACCAGAACGACCCTGCGTCCCGTGCCGGATGAGGCGGCGATGACCGATGTGTGGCGGCTGGTCGCCGCGGCGCAGGACGGCGACGTCGCGGCCTTCGGCGAGCTCTACGACCGCTACGTCGACGTGGTCTACCGGTACGTGCTGTTCCGGCTCGGCGACCGCGCGCTCGCCGAGGACGTGACCAGCGAGACGTTCCTGCGCGCGCTGCGCCGCATCGGCTCGGTCAGCTACCAGGGCCGCGACGTGGGCGCGTGGTTCATCACCATCGCCCGCAACCTGGTGCTCGACCACGTGAAGTCCAGCCGGTACCGCTTCGAGGTGCCGACCGCGGAGCTGGGCGAGACCCGCGAGGAGCACGCCGGTCCCGAGCAGTCGGTGGTGCGCGACGCCACCAACGCCGAGGTGCTGCGCTGCGTCGACAAGCTCAACACCGACCAGCGCGAGTGCATCGTGCTGCGGTTCCTGCACGGGCTCTCGGTCGCTGAGACCGCCGAGGCGATGGGTCGCAACGAGGGCGCGGTGAAGGCGCTCCAGCACCGGGCCGTGCGCAAGCTCGCGGAGCTGCTGCCCCGAAGCCTTCGCTGACGTGGCTTGATAGCGGCGTAACCGATCCGGTATCACCTCGTTTGTCCAGTCTGGAAGGGACGAGCGACGGTGACTGCGGAACGCGAGGACGAGGTGGTGGCGCTGCTGCGCCGCTGCGCTCCTCGCGATGCCCCTGACCAGGAGACGCGCGAGCGGATGAAGGCCAGGCTGCTCGCCGTGCTGAGCGCCGTCCCACCGCCCGCCGCCGTGCCCGCGGCGCGCGCTGACGGCTGAGCGTCTGGGCACATCCCCACAGTTGCGCCACGGGTCGATCGCTACGCTGGAACGGGTCATCAGCAGGCCAGACGATCAAGGACCGGAGGCGCCGAGGTGCCACTGTGGCGCAGGGATGTCGACAGCTCGGAGCGGGAGTCCCGGGCGATCGCCGCTGGCGAAGCCTCCGCCGAGGCCGCCGCCGCTGAGCTGGAAGCCGCCCTCGCCGTGCCGCCGGACCTGACCGCGGCGGCGTTCTTCGACGTGGACAACACGATGATGATGGGCGCGTCGATCTTCCACTTCGCCAGGGGCTTGGCCGCCCGGAAGTACTTCACCACCTCTGACCTGGCCGGATTCGCCTGGCAGCAGCTGAAGTTCCGGATCGGCGGCAAGGAGGACGCGGACGGCATCCGCAGCAGCCGTGAGCAGGCGCTGTCCTTCGTCGCGGGCCGCTCGGTCGAGGAACTGGTCACCCTCGGCGAGGAGATCTACGACGAGCTGATGGCGGACCGGATCTGGTCCGGCACCAGGGCTCTCGCGCAGATGCACCTGGACGCTGGCCAGCGGGTCTGGCTGGTCACCGCGACCCCGGTGGAGCTGGCGCGGATCATCGCCCGCAGGCTCGGCCTGACCGGCGCGCTGGGCACGGTCGCGGAGAGCGTCGACGGCGTCTACACCGGCCGTCTGGTCGGCGATCTGCTGCACGGGCCGGGCAAGGCGCACGCGGTCCGCGCGCTCTCCGCCCGCGAGGGCCTGAACCTGCGCCGCTGCACGGCTTACTCGGACTCCGTCAACGACGTCCCGATGCTCTCGGTCGTCGGCACCGCGGTCGCGGTCAACCCCGACCAGGGCCTGCGCGACGTGGCGCGGGCGCGCGGCTGGGAGGTCCGGGACTTCCGCACCGGTCGCAAGGCGGCCAGGATCGGCGTGCCCACGGTGCTGGGCGCTGGGGTCGTCGCGGGGGCCTTGGCGGCGGGCATGGCCTACCGCCGCCGCGGCCGCTCCTGACGGGTGTGACTACCTGGGGCCGGGACCACCCGGACCAGGGCCACCAGGGCCCTGCTGGTCCAGCGGAACGATGAAGACAGCGGTGCCGTAGGCCGCGATCTCCGTGCTGCCCGGCATGATGTCGCCGCTCTCGAAGCGCATCGCGAGCACGGCGTTGGCGCCCATGCCCGCGGCGTTCTGCTTGAGCCTGCCGAGCGCCTCGAACCGCGAGTCGTTAAGCAGCTGCGTGTAGCCGGCCTGCTCGCCGCCGAACATGCCCTTGAAGCTGGCGCCGATGTCGGAGAAGGCGTTGCGGCTGCGCACGGTCGAGCCGAACACCTCACCGATCACCCGGACGACGCGGAAGCCGGGCACGTCGTTCATCGTGCTGACCAGGATCGGTGGCGGCGGTGGCATGGGGGGCATGGGTTGGTTCACGGCGGCGATGCTAGCCGCGAGATCCGCCCCCACGTGGGAGAACGCCGGTGTTCAAGTGCGGTTTCAGCTCAGCGTTCACCCGAGGAAGACGTTGCGGCGCTGGGTGAGCAGTCGGTAGAGCGTCTGCTGGATGGTCTCGCGCACCTGGTCGGTCAGGTTGAACACCAGCATCGGGTCGTCGGCGGCCCCGGCCTCGTACTGGTCGGTGGTGATCGGCTCGCCGAACTCGATGTACCACTTCGACGGCAGCGGAACGAGACCAAGCGGCCCGAGGTGCGGGAAGAACGGCGTCACCGGGAAGTACGGCAGGCCGAACAGCCTGGCCAGCGCCTTCACGTCGGCGATCATCGGGTAGATCTCCTCGGCGCCCACGATCGAGCACGGGATGATCGGCACCCCGGTGCGCAGCGCGGCGGAGACGAAACCGCCCCTGCCGAAGCGCTGGAGCTTGTAGCGGTCGCGGTACGGCTTGCCGATGCCCTTGAAGCCCTCGGGCCAGACACCGACCAGCTCGCCGTTGCGCAGCAGGCGCTCCGCGTCCGCGCCGCACGCGAGCGTGTGACCGGCCTTGCGGGCGAGCGCGCCGAGCACCGGGAACTTGAAGACCAGGTCGGCGGCCAGCATCCGCAGGTGCCGCTCGGCGGGGTGGTGGTCGCGGACCGCGAGGCCCGTCATCACCGCGTCCATCGGCATCAACGTGCCGGAGTGGTTGGCCACCAGCAGCGCGCCGCCCTCGGCGGGCACGTTGTGCAGGCCGATCGTCTCGACGCGGAACCACTTCTCGTACAGCGGCCGCAGCGGCGGGAACAGCACGTTGTCGGTGAGCTCGCGGTCGAAGCCGAACTCGTCGATCTCGTAGTCGCCGGTGAGCCTCCTGCGCACGAAGGCGAGTGCGTCGGTCAGCCCGCGCTCGAACGCGGACTCCTCGCGCACCTGCTCGCGCTCGTCGGGCTTGTCCTCCTGCGGCGGCGGCAGCTCCTCCGCGGTCGGGACCGGGCGCACCGGCGCTGATCCCGCTGGCTGCTGCTGTTGCTGCTTGCGCGCCACCGAGCGGATCGGGATCACTCGTGCTCCTGCCATCGTCTTCACCTCCTCACTCCCTCATCGGCCCAGCCGGGCCAGCACTCCACGGATGCCCCGCTCGGCATCGTTGACGAGTTCCGGGTCGATCACCGGCCGCAGGCCGCGGCCGCGCACGTAGTCGTCGAACGCCTGCTGGGTGGTCCACCTCGGGGTGAAGCCGAACTGCTCGCGCAGCTTGGCCGTGTCCACCACCCTGCCGAAGTTCAGGAACCGCATCTGCTCCGGCGAGAAGTCCACCAGCCGCGCGCCGCGCACCACCTGCGCGAAGGGCTGCACCGCGAAGCTGGGCACCGGCATCGGAACCCGGCCCGCGCGGCGGATGGCCTGGGAGAGCAGCAGCAGTCCGTCCGCTCCCGCGTTGAACACCCCGGGCAGGTCGTGCAGCGTCGCACGCTCCAGGATCGCGAGGGCGTCCTCGGAGTGCAACAGCTGGACACGAGCGTCGTAACCGAGCACCGTCGGCACGACCGGCAGCGCGAAGTAGCGGGTGAGCACCGTGTCGATGCGCGGACCGATGAAGTTGGTGAAACGCAGCGTCGAGATGGTGACGTCCGGGCGGCGCCTGCCGTAACCGCGCACGTAGCCCTCGACCTCGACCGCGTCCTTGGCGTAGCCGGAGGACGGCAGGTCCTTGGGGCCCATCGACTCGGTGAACACCGCGGGGTCGCGCGGGCTCGAACCGTAGACGGCGGTGGTCGACTTGACCACGAACTTGCGCACCAGGTCGGACTTCTGGCACGCGGCCAGCAGCTGCATCGTCCCGATGACGTTCATTTCCTTCATGGCCGTGCGGCCGGTCGCCCCGGGGTTGGCCGAGAGCGAGGCGTGCACGACGGTGTCCACCTTGGCGGTGGCGATGACCTTGGCGATCAGCGGGTTGCGGATGTCCGCGCGGACGAACTCGGCCCGGCCCATCCGGCGCAGCAGGTCGCGCGGCGGGGGCACGGTGTCGACCCCGAGCACGCGTTCGATGTCCGGGTTCGCGGCGAGACGGGCGGCGAGGTGTCCGCCGAGGAAACGGCTGACCCCGGTGACGAGAACGACGTTGGGCGCCATGCGACTCCCTGGGCACTGGCGGTGAAGGGTGGGATGTTACCCGCCGGAAGCTTCGCAGGAGTCGGCCAGATCGTTAGCCAGATCCCGGGCGCGTCACCGTACTGGACGAGTGCGTTTCCGATCACTCTGTGCTGCGGGGCACACCACGAGGCGGTCCAGGACGCGCGAACGCCCGCGCCGGAGCGTTCCGGGCGCGGGCGTCACGGGATCAACCGCAGGGGCGGTCGCGTACTGCTTACTTGCCCTGCTTGCGACGCGCGTGGCGGGTCTTGCGAAGCAGCTTGCGGTGCTTCTTCTTCGACATGCGCTTGCGACGCTTCTTGATGACCGAGCCCATGCGGGTTCCTTCGCTGTTGACGTTTGCGTATTTCGAGCTTCTCGCACGCCCACGCACACCTGCCGGCGGCCTCGGGCACGCAGCGGCTTGCCAGAGTACCTGGGCGGGCTGAAGCCCCTCTCGTCAGCTATCCAGCCGAGTAGTACGCGTTCTCCAAGTAGGCGTGCACCTCGTTCTCCGGGACCCGGAACGAACGGCCGACGCGCACCGCGGGCAGCTCGCCCGAGTGCACCAGGCGGTACACGGTCATCTTCGAGACACGCATGATGTCGGCCACCTCGGCGACCGTCAGAAACTGGACCTGACCGAGCCTGTCGTCCTTCTTCTCCCTGCCAGTCGGCATGTGTCACCGCATCTTTCATCGCCACGTGGCGCGCCGCCGGCTTCCCCTCCGGCGGAACTCAACACGCACGCGCTCCCCCTGAGGGTAACCGGGCTGGTGTGGCTGAAGCGACTAGCGGGAAGTTCCCTCGTGCGCCCGGCCCAGCTCGACGGAGCGGTCCCGGGCCGCCTCGATCGCGGCCAGCAGCGCGGCGCGCACGCCGTGCTTCTCCAGCTCCCTGATGGCCATGATCGTGGTGCCCGCCGGGGAGGTCACGGCCTCGCGCAGGGCGACGGGGTGCTCGCCGGAGTCGCGCAGCATCTTCGCCGAGCCGATGGCCGACTGGATGATCAGATCGGCGGCGACGGCCCTGGGCAGACCGAGCAGGATGCCCGCGTCGATCATGGCCTCGACCAGGAAGAAGAAGTACGCGGGGCCGGACCCGGAGAGCGCGGTGACCGCGTCCTGCTGGGCCTCGGGCACCCGGACCACCTTGCCGACGGCGCCGAGCATGCCCTCGGCCAGCTCCATGTGCGCCCTGGACGCGTGCCGCCCGGCCGAGATCGCGCTCATCGCCTCGCCGACGACCATCGGGGTGTTGGGCATGACGCGGACCACCGGGGTGCCCTCGGGCAGGCGGCTCTCGAACAGCGCGGTCGGCAGGCCCGCGCAGAGCGAGACCACGAGCGTGCCGGAGGACAGCGAGCCGTTCAGCTCCTCCAGCAGCGGCTCGATGTCCTGCGGCTTGACCGCGACCACGAGCGCGTCGGCCAGCTTGGCGGCCTCGGCCACCTCGACCCCGCGCACGCCGTAGCGGCGGGTCAGTTCCGCGGAGCGCTCCGGGTGGCGCTCGGTGAACACCAGCTCGCCGCACGGGTGCCCGGAGGCCAGCAGCCCCGACAGCAGCGCCTCACCGATCTTGCCCGCACCCAGTACCGCGATCGTCGTCATGACCGGAAAGCCTAGGGCGTTACCCCGCGCTGGTCAGAGCGAGTTGCCGGGCCTGGCAGACGAGCTTGCCGGTGGAGTCGATCACCGTGGCGTCCTCGTCGAACCACTGGCCGAGCACGGCGCGGGAGTCGACCTGCAAGCGCAGCCAGCCGGTGCTCGGGCGGGAGCGCAGCAGGGCCGTGAGCTGCACGGTCGGCGACCAGCTGAGCCTGCCCAGGTTGAACGTGACCGGCATCGAGATGTCCCCGGCCACCAGGGCGAACAGCGGGTCGGGCTGGCCGTCGCGCGGGCGCACCCACAGGCGCAGGCGCAGCGGGTCGCCGATGTTGCCGTTGAGGAAGCCGGCGCCGTCCGGGTCGAGCATGACCTGACAGGCCTTGGACATCCGGAAGGTCTTCGCCGCGTCCGTGGCACCGACGTCGATGGCCCGCGCCGGGGGCTCCGCGGGGAGGTCGGGCAGGTCCGACCACGCGGGAACGGCGTCGGGCAGCCTGCCGACGGTGATCATGGCGTGCACGCAGGTCCGGCCGCGCTGCACCAGCTCCGCCTGCACGACGGTGACCGTGCGGCCCGCCTTGGCGACCGTCGTGCGCACCAGGACCGGGCCCAGCTCGGGGGTGTGCAGGAAGTCCGCGCTGACGCTGAGCGGGTCGAGACCGCCGGCACCGCCCGGGTCCACCGCGGCGAGCGCCGTCCTGGCGATCAGCGCGAGCAGGTAGCCGCCGTGCGGCTTGCCGCCGATCGTCCAGTCCGCGGCCAGCTCGCCGGTGAAGCTGCCGTCGCCCATCGGCCGCACGGTGGTGGCGATGGCGAAGGGGGTGACCCGCACCGGGTCCGTGCGCAGTCTCATGAGGTACCGACCAGGGAGCGCAGGAAGAAGGTGGTGTTGGCGGGGCGCTCGGCCAGCCGCCGCGTCAGGTAGCCGTACCACTGCCCGCCGTAGGGCACATAAACCCGCATCGTCTCGCCCGTCTCGGCCAAGCGCCGTTGTTCGTCCGGTCGCACTCCGAAGAGCATCTGGTGCTCGTAGCTGCCCGGAGCGCGGTCGTACCACTTCGCCCGCTCGCCGATGATCGACACGAGCCGGGGGTCGTGCGTGGCGAACATGGGGTAGCCCTGCCCTTCCAGCAGGACGTTCGCGCAGCGCACGTAGTTCAGGTCCACCTCATGGGGGTCGGCGTAGGCCACCGACTCCGGCTCCGCGTAGGCGCCCTTGCACAGCCGCACCCGCGAGCCGGCGAGGTCCCGGCAGTCGCCGAGGGTCCGGCGCAGGTACGCCTGGAGGACCGCGCCCACCGACGGCCAGGTCCTGCGCAGCTCGGCGAGCACGCCCAGGGTGGAGTCGGTGGTGGTGTGGTCCTCCATGTCCAGCGTGACCGTGGTGCCGCACTGCTCCGCAGCCGCGCAGATCCGCGAGGCGTTGGCCAGCGCGAGCCCCTCGTCGAAGGCCTGACCCACCGCGGAGAGCTTCACGCTCACTTCGGCGGAGCCCGAGAGCCCTGCCGCGTGCAGGCTGTCCAGCAGGTCCAGGTACGCCCGCACGGTGCGGTCGGCCAGCTCGCGGTCGGTCGTGTGCTCGCCGAGGTAGTCCAGCGTCACCGCGAGCCCGTCCCGCGCCAGCGCGGCGGTGACCGCGACGGCGTCGCCGGTGCCCTCGCCCGCGACGAAGCGGTCGACGACACCTCGGCTGAGCGGGGCGGTCGACACCACCCGCTGGACGGCGTCGTTGCCCGCGGCGGCGAGGATCAACGAGCGCAACGGATTCACGGGCGGAACTGTACGTCAGCAACAAGATCAAAAAGCTTGCGGCGGACACATCTCGGCAACGAGAAAGTCGATCAAGCCGGATCGAGGCGCGGGTTCTGCCCGAGGTGCAGCCGCGCGAACAGCAGCGCCTCGGCCAGATCGCTGACCCGCTGCTCGCGGCTGGTGGCCTTGCGGGTGCTCACCTCGAGTACCACCTGGCCGTCGAAACCGTTGCGCGCCAGCTCTTCGCACAGCTGCGCGCACGGCTGGTTGCCGCGCCCGGGGACGAGGTGCTCGTCGGTCGGCGCCCCGGTGCCGTCTGCGAGGTGGATGTGCCGCAGCCCGGAACCCATCCGCTTGGCCAGCTCCAGCGCGTCCACGTGCGCGGCGGCGGTGTGCGACAGGTCGAGCGTGTAGTTCGCGTAGCCGATGTCGGTGGGGTCGTAGGAGGGCCGGTAGCCGGACAGGCGCAGCTGGCGCTTCCTGCCCAGCGGGCGCAGCGGGAACATGTTCTCCACCGCGACCGCCACCTCGGTCACCCGCTCCAGCTCGGCGACCAGCTGCGGGAAGGAGTCGGCGTACTTGCGCTGCCACCGGAACGGCGGGTGCACCACCGTCGTCGGGGCGTCCAGCGCCGCGGCTGCCGCGACGGCGCGGCGCAGCCGCACCTCCGGGTCGGGCGACCAGATCCGCTGGGTGATCAGCAGGCAGGGCGCGTGCACGGCCAGCACGGGCACGCCGTGCATGTCGGAGAGCCTGCGCAGCGCGCTGACGTCCTGGCTGACCGGGTCGGCCCACACCATGACCTCGACGCCGTCGTAGCCGAGCTCCTTGGCGTACTCGAACGCGGCGGCGGCGGGCTGCGGCCAGACCGCCGCCGTGGAGAGTCCGACCGGGATCAACGGTTCACCAGCAGCAGAGCCGCCGGTGAGATGGTCACCACCAGGCCGACCAGCACGGTGAGCACGATCGTCTGGAGGTCGTCGGCCTTGCGGATCTTGCGGACCAGCCACACCATGCCGCCGATCACCGCGAGCGCGACGAACAGCGCGACCGGGGCCATCCAGCTCCACAGGAACTGGAACCCGATCCAGAGCCCGGCGCCGCCGACGAGACCCCCGCCGAGCTGCGCGAGCATGACCAGCCACTCCTTGGTCGGAGACGGCTCGTCCTCGTCGTACTCGTCGTAGTCCTCGTCCTCGTCGGCGTCGGACTCGGCGCGCTCGGCGTCGTCGTCCTCGTCGTCGGCGACCGGACGGCGGGCGTCGTCGTCCTCGTCCAGCTCGTCCTCGCGCTCGTCGTCGACGACCGCGGGGGCCTGGCTGGTCGGGTAGTCCTCGTCGGCGGGACGCCCGGTCCGCAGCGCCGCGTACGGCTGCTGGCCGGTGTTGCCGAACCAGTCGTGGTCGCCGTCGAGGCCGGCGGGGGCCGCGCCGGTGAGCGGGGGCGTGGCGCCGACCTGGGTGGGCGCGGCGTCATCGGTGATCCGGGGGAACTGCTCGGTGACCGGCTCGCCCGCCGCGGCGCCGGGCGGCGGCACGGGCAGGGCCTGCGAGGTCTGCGCGGCCGGGTTCGGTCGCGGGGCCAGGCGCTGGCCACCGGGGGTTCCCGGCGGCGGGTAGTCGCCGCTGATCGCCGGGTACTGCGCGGTCACGTCCGCGTCGGGGGTGCCGGGCGGCGGGGCCAGGTGCGAGCCGGTGCTCTGCGGAGCCGGGTGCTGCCCGGTGCCCTGCGGCAGCGGGTGCGCGCCGGTTCCCGGCACCGGGTGCTGGCCCGTGCCCGGAACGGGGTGAGCGCCGGTGTTCGGCGGGGGCGCGGCGAAGCGACCCGAGGCGTGCGGCGGCCCCCCGGCCTGCGGGCTGGGCTCGAAGCGCTGCGGCGCGGGCTGCTGCTGGGGCGGCGGCGCGGCGAAGCGACCGGTGCCCTGTCCGGGCCCGGCCTGCGGGCGCTGCTGCGGCTGGCCCTGCTGCGGCTGGTGCGGTTGCTGCCCCTGCTGCGGCTGACCGTCGTCGCGGATCGCGCGCATCTGACCGGAGTCCGTGAGGATCCGGTTGATGATCGCCTGCGGCGCGGTCTCGTTGACGTCGTCGTCGTCCCGCCTGCGCCTGCGTCGCGCCGTTGGCGGGCCGTCGGCCCCGTACTGGGCGAGCAGCTCCGCGACGGTCTTCTGGCCGTCGTCGTGCTCCGACTCGCTGTTCTTGCTCATTGAGTCCACCGTGCCCCGTACCGGCCTGTCCGTCCAGAACTGTGATCCTGCCGACCCGAAAGCTGATCGATCGAGCCGTTCACTGCCGGAGCAGTCTGGACTGCTTCCTCCGTCTGGTCCAGCCGCCTCAAGATCACGCCCTCGCGCAGCGCCCACGGGCAGATCTCCAGCTCGGACAGCGACAACGCTCGCATTGCGGCCTCCGCCACCAGTGCGCCCGCGACCAGCTGGTGCGCTCTGCTGTGGCTGACGCCCTCCAGCTCGGCGAGGTCAGCGGCTGACATGCGGGAGATGAAAGCGATCAGTTGGCGCAGCCCGGCGTCCGTCAGCGTCCTGCGGGCCATCGGGCCAGCGGAGGACGGCGCGGCTCCGGTCAGCCTCGCCAGGGTGCGAAAAGTCTTCGAGGTGGCCACCGCGTGGTCCGGCGGCCCGATCTTGCGCAGCCGCCGCGCCACCGGGGCGAGTTCGGCGTCCAGCCGCTCGCGCAGCTCGCGGACCTCGCGCTTGGTCGGCGGGTCGGAGGCGAAGCGGGTCCTGGTCAGCCTGCCCGCCCCGAAGGGGAGGGACAGCGCGAGGTCGGGGTCCTCGTCGATGCCGACGGCGATCTCCAGCGAGCCGCCGCCGATGTCGAGCACCACCGTGTTGCCCGCCGACCAGCCGTACCAGCGGCGCACCGCGAGGAAGGTGTAGCGGGCCTCGTCCTCGCCGGAGAGGACCTTCAGCTCCACGCCGGTGCGCTCGTGCACCAGCGCGAGCACCTCGGCGGAGTTGCTGGCCTCGCGGACCGCGGAGGTGGCGAAGGCCATCAGCTCGGCGCAGCCGAACCCGACGGCGGACTCGCGCGCGTTGGCGACGGCGTCCACCAGCAGCTCGGCGCCCTCGTCGCTGAGCCGGTCACCGTCGGTGATCTGCTCGGCGAGCCGCAGCACCGACTTCTCCGACCGCATCGGCGTCGGGTGGGCACCACGATGCGCGTCCACCACCAACAGGTGGACGGTGTTGGACCCGACGTCAAGCACCCCTAGGCGCACGGAGACAAGGCTACCCGCCGGTCGGGGGCGCGGTGGCCATCGGCCCGGCCCGGGCGCGGGAGGGCGCCGTCCGGGGCGCGCGGCCCCGGACGCGTGATCAACAGCCTACGACTCGAACTTGTAGCCCAGCCCACGGACCGTGACCAGGTACCGGGGCAGCGAGGGGTCCGGTTCGATCTTGGAACGCAGCCGCTTCACGTGCACGTCCAGCGTCTTGGTGTCGCCGACGTAGTCCGCGCCCCACACCCGGTCGATCAGCTGGCCGCGGGTGAGCACCCTGCCGACGTTGCGCAGCAGGTACTCCAGCAGGTCGAACTCCTTCAGCGGCAGGCTGACCTCCGCGCCGGAGACCGTGACCACGTGCCGCTCCACGTCCATCCGCACCACGCCCGCCTCCAGCACCTGCGGCGCGAGGTCGGAGTCCATCGCGTTGTCGGCGCCCCTGCGCAGCACCGCGCGGACGCGCGCGATCAGCTCCCGCGCCGAGTACGGCTTGGTGACGTAGTCGTCGGCGCCCAGCTCCAGGCCGACCACCTTGTCGATCTCGCTGTCCCGGGCCGTGACCATGATCACGGGCACCGAGGAGCGCAGCCGCAGCGCGCGGCAGACGTCGGTGCCGCTCATCCCCGGCAGCATCAGGTCCAGCAGCACGATGTCGGCGCCGTTGCGGTCGAACTCCTCCAGCGCCTCCTGGCCGGTCGCGGCGACGGCGGTGGCGAAGCCCTCCTTGCGCAGCAGGAAGGCGAGCGGGTCGGCGAAGGACTCCTCGTCCTCGACGATGAGCACCCTGGTCACGAGACTCCTCCGGATTCGACGACGGCGAGCGGCGCCGGGTCCTCCGGTGCCGCCACTGAGGGCGCGACCTCCGCGACCCGGTGTGCCGGGATGCGGAGGGTGAAGGTGGAACCGGTGCCCGGCTTGCTCCACAGCCGCACCTCACCGCCGTGGTTGGCGGCGACGTGCTTGACGATGGCCAGTCCGAGGCCGGTGCCCCCGGTGGCCCTGGAGCGGGCCGGGTCGGCTCGGTAGAAGCGCTCGAAGACGCGCTCCTGGTGCTCCGGGGCGATGCCGGTCCCCCGGTCGGTGACCGCGATCTCCACGGTCCCGTCGGCGAAGCGGCGGCTGAGCGAGACCGGGCTGCCCGGCTCGGAGTAGGAGACGGCGTTGTCGATCAGGTTGGTCAGCGCGGTCACCAGCAGCGTGCGGTCGCCGTCCACGAGCAGGCCGCTCTGCCGGTCCACGGTGATCTCGATGCCCGCGGACTCCGCGGCCAGCCGGGAGCGGCCGAGCGCCTCGTCGACGACGTCGTCGACCTCCAGCACCTCCAGCTCGGGCAGCGCCTCGGCGCCGGTCAGCCGGGACAGCGCGATCAGCTCGGTGACCAGGGTGCCGAGCCGGGTGGCCTCGCGGAGGATCTTGCCGCTGAACCTGCGCACCTCGACCGGGTCGTCAACGGCGTCCAGCACGGCCTCGGCCAGCAGCGCGAGCGCGCCGACCGGCGTCTTCAGCTCGTGGCTGACGTTGGCGACGAAGTCGCGGCGGGTGGCTTCGAGGCGGACGGCCTCGGACTGGTCGGCGGCGTCGACAACGGCGAAGCCGTCCCCGAGCGGGCGGACCTCGGCGAGCACGGCGGCGGGCTGGCGGCCGACCCGGTTGTCCAGCGGGGTGAGGTCGACCTCGACGGGCTCACCGGTGGCGATGGCCTGCTCGGCGGCCTTCTCGGCGCGGAGGTCGGGGCGGTTGTCCCTGACGAAGCCCAGCTCGACCGAGCGCGGGTTGTGCACGACGACCGCGCCGAAGCGGTTGATGACCGCCACCCCGTTGTGCGCGGAGTGCACGACGCGTTGCACGAGATCGGCCACGGTCAGCTCGGCGGGTCGGTTCCGGGCGCGCCGACCGGCGGCGCGCCCGGAGACAAAGCCGACCCCCGCGCCGACCAGCAGCACACCGATCAGCAGGGCGATGCAGCCCGAAGCGGTCACGGGCGCATCGTAAGCACTGGTCCGGGCGGTTGGACTACTCCCAGACGGCTATACGTGACGCCCGTGACACCTGTTCGAGGCGTTGTTCAGCGACAGGTCTCGAACCGTTAACCGAACGGTTATCGGCCCTGGCTCGCGACGGCCTTGATCGCACCCGCCGCTGCCTCGGGGTCGAGGTAGGTACCACCGGCGGTGACCGGCTTGAGGTCCTCGTCGAGGTCGTAGCGCAGCGGGATGCCGGTGGGGATGTTCAGCCCCGCGATGGCCTCGTCGGAGATGCCGTCGAGGTGCTTCACGAGCGCGCGCAGCGAGTTGCCGTGCGCGGCGACGAGCACGACCTTGCCCGCGCGCAGGTCGGGCACGATCGCCTTCTCCCAGTACGGCAGCATGCGGATGCCGACGTCCTTGAGGCACTCGGTGCGCGGCAGCTCGGAGCCGAGCCCGGCGTAGCGCGGGTCCTCGTCCTGGGAGTAGGTGCTGCCCAGCTCGATGTCCGGCGGCGGGGTGTCGTAGGAGCGGCGCCAGAGCATGAACTGCTCCTCGCCGTAGGCCTCCAGGGTCTGCTTCTTGTCCTTGCCCTGGAGCGCGCCGTAGTGCCGCTCGTTGAGCCGCCAGTCGCGGCGGACGTCGATCCAGTGCCGGTCGCAGGCGTCGAGCGCGAGGTTGGCGGTGGAGATCGCGCGTCGCAGCAGCGAGGTGTGCACCACGTCGGGCAGGAGCTTGGCCTCGCTGAGCAGCTCACCGCCGCGCTTGGCCTCGACCACCCCCTTCTCCGACAACGGCACGTCCACCCAGCCGGTGAACAGGTTCTCGGCGTTCCAGACGCTCTCACCGTGGCGGAGCAGAACCAGGGTCGCTGTCATGGCGTCAAGCCTGCCAGATCACTCTTTCGTGTTAGGACGGAGTCCGGCGAGGACCGTGCGCACGTGGAAGGCCGACTGCTCCTCGGTCATCGCCCCCGGCAGGAACAGCGCGCCGGAGAGCGCGGGCCCGATCAGCATCTCGACCAGGAACTCCGGATCGGTGCCCGCCAGCAGCTCGCCCTCGGCGACCGCCCGCCGCAGCCGCTCCACCATCGCGGCCCGGCCGGGGCGGACCACCTGGGTCCAGTAGACCTCGAACAGCTCGGGGCGGCGGTGGATGTCGGGGACCAGCTCGGCGACCAGCTTGCCCGCCCTGGTGTCGATCATGCTGCGGTAGAGCTGCCAGACCCGCTCGACCAGGACCGGCTCCAGCGGTCCCTCCTCGAACTCCTGGTGGATGAAGTGCAGCGAGGCCAGCGCGTCCTGCAGCAGCTCGTCCCCGGACTTCCACCTGCGGTAGATCGTGGTCTTGGCGATCCCGGTGTGCGCGGCGAGGCGTTCGATGGAGAACCCGGCCATGCCCTTGTCGACCACCAGGTCCACCGCTGCGGAGAGGACCTGGCCGTCGATGGCGGCGTTGCGCGGTCGGCCGCCGCGCTGCGGGCGCTCGGGCACTGGCGTGGACATGTCACGAGAACCTAACCCGAATCGGCCGTCCAGCCGAACGCGGTTGGCGGCGAACGCCAAGGCGAACGTTGGCGTCGTTCAGCATCGCTGAAAACGCGGGCGCGCGGTGCGGTCAGCCGATAGGTATCGGTCGTTCCGTCCCATCACCACGACCTGGGGGTCACCGTGACCAGAAGTCTGACCGTTCTCGCCGCCGCCGGAGCAGCCGCGGCGCTCTCCCTGCTCGCCCCGCTGACCGCGCAGGCGGCCACCGGCCAGTTCGTCGTGCTCACCGCGACCGGCCAGTCCTACGCGATCCAGAACCCGCCGGCGTTCAAGTGCTTCTCCCTGGCCTGGGAGGGCGTCGGCGCGAACAACCGCACGAACGCCACGGCGCTGGTGTACTCCAACGCCCAGTGCTCCGGCTTCGCGACCACCGTCCCGCCCGGCAGCTCGACCCTCGTGCCCAACGGCTACCAGAGCGTGAAGTTCAGTTCCTGAATGACTCATTCAGGACCATCAACGCGCTGAATGACTCATTCAGGTACCTGAACTCCCTGAATGAGTCATTCAGGGAGTTCAGGGCACCAAACGCGGCATTCGCGAGGCCGCGCGGGACAGGGGCTAGGCGCGCTCGCGGGCGCGGAGGTCCTTGCGGAGGATCTTGCCGCTGGCCGATTTCGGGATCGCCTCAAGGAATTCCACGACCCTGACCTTCTTGTACGGCGCCACGCGCTCGGCGACGAAGGCCTTCACCGCCGCCTCGTCGAGGTCGGCGCCCTGCTGCCGCACGACGAAGGCCTTGGGCACCTCCTCGCCCTCCTCGTCGCGCACGCCGATCACGGCGGCGTCGGCGATCGCGGGATTGGTCAGCAGCAACGCTTCCAGCTCGGCGGGCGGCACCTGGTAGCCCTTGTACTTGATCAGCTCCTTGACCCGGTCGACGATCGAGACGACGCCGTTCTCGTCGATCACCGCGACGTCACCGGTGTGCAGGTAGCCGTCAGCGTCCACAGTGGAGTCGGTGGCCTCCTGGTTGTTCAGGTAGCCCACCATCACGTTGGGCCCCTTGCACAACAGCTCGCCGGGCACCCCGGTGCCGACCTCCTCGCCGGTGGCGGGGTCGATCAGCTTGCACTCCATGTTCGGGATGATCAGGCCGACCGTGCCGATCGCGATGTCCTCGCGCACGTCCGGGATCATGTGGCTGACCGGGCTCATCTCGGTCATCCCGTAGCCCTGGCGGACCGTGCAGCCCAGCCGCGCCTTCACCGCGGCGGCCAGCTCCTCGTCCAGCGGAGCGGCACCGGAGAAGAGCACCTTCATCGGCGACAGGTCGTAGGAGTCGACGATCGGGTGCTTGGCCAGCGCCACCGCGACGGGCGGGGCGATGTAGACGCGGTCGGTGCGGTGCTCGGCGATCACCCGCAGGAACTCGGGCAGGTCGAACTTGGGCATGGTCACCACGGTCGCGCCGACGTGCAGCGCGGCGTTCATGGTCACCTGCATGCCGTAGATGTGGAAGAACGGCAGCACCGCCAGCACCCGGGTCTCGCTGCCGACCTCGATCAGCTCGCAGATCTGCGCGATGTTCGCCACCAGGTTGCGGTGGGTGAGCATCACGCCCTTGGCCCGCCCGGTCGTACCGGAGGAGTACGGCAGCACCGCCAGGTCGGTCGCCGGGTCGATCACCACGTCGGGCGGGGCCGCGCCCTCGGCGAACAGGTCGACGATGCTGGCGTGGCCGGGCGCCGAGTCCAGCACGATGATCTCCGAGACCCGCACTCCGTCGGCCTTGGCGGCCGCTTCGGCGCGGTCGAGGAACGCGGAGATGGTGATCAGCACGGTCGCGCCGGAGTCGCGCAGCTGCGAGGCCAGCTCGTCGGCGGTGTAGAGCGAGTTGGCCGTGGTGGCGACGGCGCCCGCGCGCAGCACGCCGTGGAAGGCGACGGCGTAGAAGGGCGTGTTGGGACTGAAGATCCCCACCACGTCGCCCTTGCGCACACCGCGCGCCGCCAGTGCTCCCGCGACCTTGTCGATCATCGCGGCCAGCTCCCCGTAGCTCAGCGAGCGGCCGGAGGAGCCGTCCACGAGCGCGGGGTGCTCGGCTCTCGCAGTGCCTTCCCGCTGGGAGAGATCGCCGAAGAGGTACTCCGGCAAGCTCACGTCGGGGATCGCAACATCGGGGAACGGGCTCCTGAAGATCATGAACGTCCCTCCGTCGGGTGGTTGCCCAGGTGGCGGCGCCCCATCGTGACCGGCTTCACAACCCAGGGTCAAGGCATCCGCCACCTGCAGGAACCCGACACCTTTCCGTTACTTTGCACGCCTAACTACACTCGAATGGAGTAACAAGGCAGGCTTGTGATCGCCCGGCCGGGTCTGCCAAGTTGGCAGCACCTCACTGGTCGGCTCCCACGCATTCCCCGATCCGGTGAGGCGTCACGCGGTTCGCATCCCCCGTCGAACCGCGGCCCGCCCGGAACACCGCCCAGGTGCCCCCCACCTGCGCGACCGGCCGGGGACACGCGTGGAGCGGTTCGAGCTCGCGACTCCCTCTCTCTCCCGAGCCGCTCCACCGTCCCCTCACTCCTCGGCTGTCACGACCGGGCTCGGCCTCCTCCGGCGGAGCCAGATCACCAGCGCCAGCACCGGAACCGCGACCACCACGGCGAACGGCAGCACGGCACCGATCGCCGTCAGCAGCCCGGAACCAAAGGCCAGCAGGGCGTTCCAGCCGCTCGCCAGCCCGGCGAGGAAGCCGGTGTCGGCCTTGGCGGGCGGAGCGCCGGTCCGCACCGCGGTCAGCGTCACCGTGGACATGGCCACCTGGTTGGACATCGACTCCAGACGCCGTTGCAGCGCTTCGAGATCGGCCTGCCTGCGGTTCAGCTCGCCCTCCACCTGGACGATCTCGCCGACCGTGTTGGCGCGGCCCAGCAGCGCCCGCACGCGCTCCACACTGGCCCGCTGCGAGGTGAGGCGGCTCTGCGTGTCCACGAGCTGGTCGGTGACGTCGGTGGAGCGCACGTCGCGCACGTTCACCGTGCCCAGCTTGGCCAGCTCGTCCAGGACCGCGTCGAGCTTGTCCGATGGCACGCGCAGGGTCAGCGTCGCGCGGGTCTCCCTGGTCTCCTCAGCGCCCGCGAAGCCGCCCGCTCTGGTCGCGGCCTCCTTGCCGCGCCCGACCACGCCCGCGACGTCGGCGGCGCTCAGCTCCAGGCGCGCGGTGCGGATCAGCTGGCGCTCCGGGGAGATCGAGTTCGGCGTGAGCGGATCGATCTTCTGGTCCGGCGGGACCGGCGCGTTGGGGGCGATGCCCGCCGCCTCACCCGCGCCGCGCTTGCCGAGGCTGCCATCGGCGGGGACGGGCGCCGAGAAGTCCTGCGCACCGCCGGAAGAAGTCGCGCCGGAACCACATCCGGCCAGCAAGCCCAGTGCGAGCACGGCACCGATCGCGGTGCCGAGACGTCGAGTCACGTTGGATGACGGCATGCCCCGAAGACGGAAGGCGACCTCAACCGCGTTCGTCCACCGGCATCACGATTGGGACTCGGCGTCTCCCACCAGGTGCTTGAAGGACTTCAGGTTGGCCAGGGACTCGCCACGGGAGACCCGCCAGTCCCACTCCCGCCGGATCGCGTCCGCGAAACCGATTTCCAGGAGGCTGTTGAAGTCCCCGTCCGCCGCTTCGAGGACTTGGCCGAGCAGCCGGTCCAGCTCGTCGGCGGTCACCGCGTGCAACCCGATCCTGCCGACGAGGTAGATGTCCCCCTCGGCGTCCAGGGTGTAGTGCACGCCGTAGAGCTTCGCGTTGCGGCGCAACAGGAATCGGTAGACGTCCTCGTGCTTGCCGTCGGGCTGGCGGCAGACGAAGGCCTCGATCAGCAGCGCCTCGCGGCCGATGATGAGCCAGCAGTTGGTCTGGAGCTTCTTGGTGCCGGGCAGCGTGACGAAGTACTTGCCCGCTTCCTTGCTCTGCCAAACGAGTTCGCGTTCGTCCAAAGTGGATTCGATCAGCTGCTGCACGGACATGCCCCGGCCTCCGTTCGCGCGGCGTCGGCGTAGGCGGCCAACAACCCCTCCGTGGTGCGTTCCCAGGAGAAGCGTGCCGCATGCCGCACCGCCGCCACCGACATGGCCGCGCGCCGCGCCGGGTCGAGCGCGATCCCGGCGAGCGCGTCCGCCCAGCGCCCGGTGCGGTGGTCGGGCAGGAGCAGCCCGGACACGCCGTCCGCGACCGCGACGGGCAGCCCGCCGACCGCCGTCGCCGCGACCGGGGTGCCGCACGCCTGGGCTTCGAGCGCGACGAGGCCGAAGGACTCGCTGTGGCTGGGCACCGCGATCACGTCGGCGGCCCGGTAGGCCTGCGCGAGCGCGGCACCGGAGCGCGGCGGCAGGAACCGCACCACGTCGGCGATGCCCAGCTCGACGGCCAGCCGCTGCAACAGCTCAGGCTGGTCGAGCCCGGTGCCGGAAGGACCACCGACCACGAGCGTCACCACGCGCTCGCGCAGCGACGGCGTGCGGGCCAACAGCTCCGCGGTCGCGCGCAGCAGCACGTCAGGCGCCTTCAGCGGCTGGATGCGGCCGACGAAGGCCGGGACGACCGCGTCGAGGGGCAGGCCCAGCTCAGCGCGCGCGGCGGCGCGGTCTCCCGGGGTGAAGCAGTCGAGGTCCACGCCAGGCGGGATCGTCAGGACCTGCTCGGGGCGCGCCCGGTACAGGCCGAGCAGCTGCGCCGCCTCGATCTCGGTGTTGACCACGAGCCGATCAGCGGCGGTGGCCAGCTCCTCCTCACCGATCACCCGCGCCATCGACTCGGGCCGCTCCCCCTCGGCGAGCGCGGCGTTCTTCACCTTGGCCAACGTGTGCGCCGTGTGCACGAGCGGCGTTCGCCAAGCTCGCTTCGCCCGCACACCGGCCTGCCCGGCGAGCCAGTAGTGCGAGTGCACCGCGTCGAAGCTGCCCTGCCCCACCGCGACCACCCCGGAGGCGAACTCGGCGACACGCGTCGGCAGGTCGTTCTTGTCCAGCTCCGGCGGCCCGGCGGGGACGTGCCGCACGGTCACCCCGGGCACCATCTCCACGGCGGGCGGCAGGTCGGGGGCGTTGGCCCTGGTGAACACCTCGACCTCGACCCCGTTCGCGGCGAGGTGCCTGCTGGTCTGCGCGACGTAGACGTTCATCCCGCCCGCGTCCCCGGTGCCCGGCTGCTCCAACGGCGAGGTGTGCATCGCCAGCACGGCGATCCGCTTGATCACTTGCCCCTCACTCATGACACAGCCCCCTGGCAGCGCTCGACGAACTCGGCCAGCTCGGCGGAGAAGCGCTCGGCGTGCTCCACGAAGGGCAGGTGTCCGCACTCCGGGTACCAGCTCGTCGCCGCGCCGGGGATGAGGTCGGCGGCGTAGCGGCCCGCAGCCGGGTCGACGACGCGGTCTTCGAGGCCGTGCAGGACGAGCGCGGGCACGTCGAGCCCCGCCAGCACGTCAGCACTGCCGACGTCCCTGCGGAACAGCCCGTGGCGCACGGCGGGCGGGGTGTTCAGCGCCGCACCGAGCCCGCGCTGGCGGATCTCGCCCAGCAGTGGACGCGCGGCCATGCCGTCGATGAACTCCTGGAGGGCGGGCACCGCGACGGCGGGGTCGTCGGACAGTGCGGCGGGGAGCGCGGCACGCATGACAGCTCCGGTGCGCCCGCCTTCACGACCTCGGCCGAGTTCGGTGATCGCGCCGACGAGCGCCACGCCCGCGACCGCCTGTGAACCGTGTTCACGCAGGTAGTCGGTGATGACAAGGCCCCCGTAGGACCAGCCGACGAGCACCGCGTCACGGCCCGCGTGCGTGAGCAGCGAAGCCACGTCGCCCGCCCAGTTCGCGGACCGGTCGTAACCGTCGGCGGGAGCTGAGGAGTTGCCGTGTCCGCGCAGGTCGGCGGCGATGAGGCGGAAGCGGGAGGTCAGGCGCTCATCGGTGAGCTGGGCGGCCCAGGACCACGCCGACTGCGCCCAGCCGTGCACGAGCACCACCGGAGGGGCGTCGGGTGGCCCGGCCTCCACCACGGCCAACCTGGTCCCACCGGCACCGCTCAGCTCCGAGAGTCGCACAACTCCAGTGAACCCGGAGAGCCCCCGCGTCCGCGAGGGCCCGTTCCCGAACTCACATCAGCCCAGAGCACATCAGCGCAGAGCCGTTCAGCGCAGAGCCGACTTGGACTGCCACTGGTTCCAGGTGAGCTGCCAGTCGTAGACGTCGTACTGCGGGGCGATCGCGGTCGCCGAGCCGGTGACCTCGACGGGGTCGCCGACCAGCGCGCTGTCGAAGAACTTCTTGGCGTCGGCTTCCAGCAGGTTCGCGCAGCCGTGCGAGGTGTTGGCCCTGCCGATGTTCGCCGCGTTGTCGTTGTTCTCGTGGATGAACTCGCCGTGGTTGGAGATCCGGACGGCCCACTTCTTCATGACGTTGGTGTAGCCGTACTTCGGGTTGTCCATCTTCTCGACGGGGTTCTTCTGCATCACGATGTAGGTGCCGTTGGGCGTGTTCAGGTCCTTGTTGCCGTCCTTGCCGTAGCTGGCCGGGTAGGTCGCGACGGTCTGGCCGTCGCGCTGCACGACGAGCTTGTGCGAGGGCGTGTGCGCCTTGACGATCTGCGCCCGGCCGATGCTGAACTGCGTGCTCACGTCCGCGCGGCCGAAGTTGCCGTCGCCGTAGGGCACCGCGTACAGGTTGGCCTGCACCTTGATCTTGGTGTTGGCGGGCCAGTACTTCTCCGGCCGGTAGTGCACCTCGCGGTCGTTGAGCCAGGCCCACGCGCCCTCGACCTTGGGCGTGGTCTCCACGACCAGCGCCTTCTCGGCGGCGGCCTTGTCCTTGACCTTCGCGTCGAACTCGACCTTGATCGGCATGGCGATGCCGACGACCGCGTTGTCGGTGGGGTTCACGGTGGCCCGGATGAGCTTGCCCGCCTTGAGGGTGCTGAACCCGCCCTTGACCTCGACCGGCTTGTTGTCGGTGCCGGTCGCCTTGCCGGTCCAGGTGTAGTTCTTCTCGAAGGCCAGCTTCTCGGTGCTGCTCCAGCTCAGCTTGTCCGGGGCCAGCTCGCCCTTGACCGCCTTGCCGTCGGCGTTGGTGAGGGTGACCTCGGTCAGCGTGCCCTGGGCGACGGTGACCTTGACCGGGGCGGTCGGGCTGATGTCCTTCGCGCCGTCGACGGGGTCCGTCGCGACCTTGGCGACGGGCGGGGCCTCGGGCGCGGGTGCTCCACCCTCGCCCCCGCTGCAGGCCACCAGCGAGAGAACCGCGGCGAGCGCCATGCCCGTCAGCCCGACAACGCCCCGAGTTCCCCGCTTACCCACGTCCATCGACCTCCACCTACCCATGGGCACGATCGTGCACCTCCCAGAAGACGTTCGGCGTGAAGCCGAGGGTGCGCCAGTCGGGTGTGACGGTCGTCACCTCGAACCGCTCAAGATCGCCTCAACCGGTGCAAACGTCCACGAACAGCTCGGCCAGCACCGGCTCGATGGGATTGGCGTAGCCCACCGTCCCGCCCTGGTTACCCGCGAAGTGCAGGCCGATCACGCGCCCCGACTGGTCGACGACGGCGGCCCCCGAGTCGCCCCGGTCGCCGAAGCGCCCCGCCGCCACCTCCACCCGGACCTGGTCGCGCATCCGCCGCACGCCGAGGCCCGCGCCGTAGTCGAGCTGCACGGTCGCGTCCACCGACACCACGACGCCCGCGGTGAGCCCGGTGCTGCGGCCGCGCTTGCGCACCGGAGCTCCGATGCGCGCCGCGGCGTGCCCGGCGATCGGCCCGATGCCCACGATCGCGGGCTCGGTGGCGCTGCCCGAGCGGAACCTGATCAGCGCGGCGTCCACCTTGGACGAAAGGGCGCCGCGCGCGAGACTGCCGCAGACGTCGTCCGGGCACCGGCCACCGTCCACTCTGGACGGATGGGTCAGCTCGTCGCCGATCGCCCAGCCGTCGTCGACGCACGCGACGTGGAAACTGGTCAGCCCCAGCACTTCCCCGCCGCTGAGCCGGTCGGTGACGAGCACGCCGAGCGTGCCGACCGTGACGTACTCGCCGTACTCCGGCGCCAGCGGCGGCCCGAGCCGGATCGGCCTGCACGGGCCGATGCTGATCCCGCCGAGCAGGGTCGAGTAGGCCTCGGGCGGCGGTTCCGGCGCGGAGTCCGCGCGCATCAGCGCCGTGTGCGCCACGACGTCGTCGCGCACCACGTCGACCGGAACGCCCTCGACCTCGCGCGGCAGGATGTTCCTTGCCGGCAAACGGTTCTCGGGGAGCTTGTCGAGCACCGAGACCGAGATCGCGAGCTGCCCCACCGGCAGCCCCGCAACGCGCCGCTGCGCGATGTCCACTCCGACAACCCCTGGCAGATCGAGAAAAGCGTCCTCGACCCGCCGCTTCACCGGTCGGATCTCGTCCCTGCGCCAAGCCCGGGTGTCGCCCGCCATGATGCCCTCCTCGTCAGAGCTGGCATCCGCACATCCCATGAAACACGCGCAGTTAGACGATCGTCACACGACGTCACCCGAACGGCCCCCGCTCACCCAGGCGTTTGCCCACCCACGGGCTAGAGCGAGCAGCCGATGAGGACGGGCTCGGGGTGCAGGCGGACACCGAAGGCGGACGCCACGCCGTCGCGCACCTCGGCGGCGAGGGCGAGCAGGTCCTCGGTGCGCGCGGAGCCGCGGTTGGTCAGCGCGAGGGTGTGCTTGGTGGACAAGGAAACCCGGCCGTCGCGGGCGCTGTGGCCCTTGCGGAAACCGGCGCGCTCGATCAGCCACGCGGCGGAGAGCTTCACGTGCCCCTCGGTCGCGGGGAAGCTCGGCACCGGGACGTCCTGCCCGACCACGGCCGTGATCCGCTCCAGCACACCGGGGAGGTCGTGCTCGGCGAGGATCGGGTTGGTGAAGAAGGAACCCGCGCTCCACGTGTCGTTGTCGACCGGGTCGAGCACCATTCCCTTGCCGCGCCGCAGTTCCAGCACGGTCTTGCGCACCTCGCCGACGGGCGCGCGCTCACCGACCTCGACGCCGAGGGTGCGGGCGAGTTCGGCGTAGGCGATCGGGGCGGAGCGCCCGCCGTCGGTCAGCGAGTACCGCGCGCGCAGCACGACGGCGTTGTCCTTGCCCTTCAGCACGCTCGTCCGGTACGCCAACCCCAGCTCGGCGGCGGGCACCATGCGCACCTGGCCGCTCTCGCGGTCCAGCAGGTCGACGGAGACCAGCACGTCGGTGATCTCCACGCCGTACGCGCCGACGTTCTGCACGGGGGTCGCGCCGACGAGGCCGGGGATGCCGGAAAGGCACTCCAGGCCGCCGAGGTCGTTGGCGACGGTGTGCGCGACGACGTCGTCCCAGTCCTCGCCCGCCTCGACGGTCAGCTGCACGCGGCCGTCGCTGAGCCGGTCGATGCGCCTGCCGGAGGTGCCGATGCGCACGACGGTGCCGTCGAAGCCCTCGTCGGCGATCACCAGGTTCGATCCGCCGCCCAGCACGAGCAGGGATTCCGATGAGGAGTCGGCGGCGCGCACGACCTCGACCAGCTCGGCGGAGGTGGTGGCGTTGACGAACCGGGCCGCCGGACCGCCCAGTCGCAGCGTCGTGTGGTCGGCGAGCGCGACGGCTTCGGTGGCGGACGGCGGTGTGGTCACGGCCGTCAACGGTAGCCTGACGCGCCGTGGCCACCAGCACCGAGACCTCACACGAGTTCCCGTTCCCGGCGCACGCGCTGCTCGCGGCGCTGACCGATGCCGACTACCTGCGCGCGCGGCTCGCCGCGGTCGGCGGCGGCAAGGCGGAACTCCTCTCGCACGAGAGCACGGACGGCGAGAGCAAGGCGGTGCTCAAACAGGGCGTTCCCGCCGACAAGCTGCCCTCCTTCGTCCGCACACTGATCAACGGCGACCTGGTGATCGAGCGCACCGAGCGCTGGCGAGCCGCCGGGGAGGGCGCCGTCGGCACGGTCGTCGCCTCGGTGCCCGGCGCCCCGGCCTCGATCACCTGCTCGCTCCAGCTGAGGCCGAACGGCGCGGGATCGCAGCTGCTCAGCGCCCTGGAGGTGCGGGTGTCGCTGCCCTTCGTCGGCGGCAAGGTGGAGAAGGCGATCGTGGAGCAGATCGGCAAGCTGCTCGACGCGGAGAACACCTTCACGATGAGCTGGCTGACCGACAAGCCGTGAACCAGGCCCGTCGCAAGCCCCGGTTCGCGGCGGGCCGGGCCCGTGCGCTCGGCCTGCCGACCCGGGGCACCACCAACCCCAACCGGCTGCGCCGCGTCGACCGCTGGATGGCGTCGAACCCGCGCGTCGGCACGGTGCTGCGCGCGGCAGCCGACCCGCTGGTGATCGACCTCGGCTACGGCTCGTCGCCGGTGACCACCGTGGAGATGGCGCAGCGGCTGCGCGTCGTCCGCCCCGACCTGCGCATGCTCGGCCTGGAGATCGACGCCGAGCGCGTTGCCGCCGGTGTCGCCGTCGCCGACCCGCCGCTGCTGGACTTCCGGCGCGGCGGCTTCGAGCTGGCCGGGCGGCGGCCCGACCTGGTGCGCGCGTTCAACGTGCTGCGCCAGTACAGCGAGTCCGACGCCGAGCAGGCGTGGCGCACGATCCTGGACGGGCTGGCCCCGGGCGGCCTGCTGGTCGAGGGCACGTGCGACGAGATCGGCAGGCGCTGCTGCTGGGTCACGCTCGACGCCTCCGGACCGCTGACGATGACCTTCGCCTGCAAGCCCGCCGACATCGAGGTGCCGTCCGAGCTGGCCGAGCGCCTGCCGAAGTCGCTGATCCACCGCAACGTGCCCGGTGAGCGCGTGCACGATCTGCTCTCCGACCTCGACGCCTGCTGGGCCACCGCCGCGCCCTTCGTGCCGTTCGGTCCGCGTGCCAGGTGGGCCGAGGCCGTCCGCCTGTTCGCCGAGCGCGGCTGGCCCGTGCGCGACAACCACCGCCGCTGGCGCCTCGGTGAGGTCACCGTCGACTGGGCCGCGGTGGCCCCCGCCGACCTCTAGGGTCGAGCGCATGGAGCACGCCGACTTCGTCAATCACGTGCGAGAGCAGGCCGTGGCGCTGCGCGAGGCCGCGGTGGCCGCCGGCCCGGACGCGAAGGTTCCGCCCTGCCCCGGCTGGACGGTCTTCGACCTGGTGCGGCACATCGCCAACGTGCACTCGCGAACCGCTGAAGTGCTTGTCGCACAAGACATCTCGGCCCCGCCGCAGTTCGCGCGGGCGCCGAAGCAGTGGGATGAGCTGCTGGTGTGGTGGGACGACGTGGCCGCCACGATGCTGGACCGCTTCGTCGAGCTGGACCACGACAAGCCGACCTGGATGTTCGCCTCCATGCCCGGGAGCGTGCGCGTGTGGGCACGGCGGCAGGCGCACGAGACGGCCATCCACCGCGTCGACGCGGACCTCGCGCACGGCGTGGACTCCCGGCTGATCTTCGATCCGCAGTTCGCCGCGGACGGCATCGATGAGCGCCTGGTCGCGCTGCCGCTGGGCAACTTCAGCTCCTCGACCGCGAACGGCACCGTGCTCTTCCACGCCGCCGACGCGGGCCGCGCGTGGACGATGACGTTGAGCCCTGGCGAGACGCCCGAAGTGACTCCGACAGCGGACCCCGCGCTCCACACCGACGCCGTGGTCGCGGGGACGGCGGACGCGGTCTACCGAGCCGTCTGGAACCGCCCGAGCACGGCGGTGAAGACCGGAGACCCGTCGTTGTTCGACGCACTGCCCACGATCTGACTCACACCACGTCGAAGACGACGGGAAGGTGGTCCGACGCCTTGTGGAAGATCTCCGTGTTCGGCACCGAGAAGTCCCGCACAGTCACCGAAGCGGTGTGGAAGCAGTAGTCCAGGCGCAGCACCGGCTCGTCGAGCTTGATGGGGAACAGCTGCGTGGGAAAAGTCGGGCGACCGGCCGGGCTCGCGTCCTGAAGCCCCAAGGACTCCAGCAGTTCCGCGACTTCACCCCGCTGCATGTCCGCGACGATCGGCGCCAGCGCTCCGGCGAGCACAGGAGCGCTCTCGTACACGCCGGTCAGGTCGGGCAAGTCGTTGGCCTTGAACGAGTTCAGGTCGCCGACGACAACGGTCGGAACGCTGGAGTCGATCTCCGCGGCCAGCGCCTTCACCTGCGAGACCCGCACGTCCTCGCTCAGGTCGTCCAGGTAGACGAGCACGAGCCGCAGCCCGCCGCGCAACCGCGCGGAGATCGCGTTGCGCGTCGCGACCCGAACTGAGCGGACGTCCTCCAGCTCGACGTTGCTCAGCAAAGTGAGGCCGTTGTTGTGCCCCAACTCCGTCAACCGCTCGTCGCCCAGGTTGACGCAGAACGCGTGCTTGTAGCCGAAGTGCTCGCAGATCTCGTCGGTCGTGAAGACCTCGTCCCACCGGAACGTGTCGACGAGGCCGACCACGTCGGCCCGCAGCTGCTCGACCGCCAGCTTCACCTCGGGCAGCCGCTGGGGCACGGGCGATGCCGTCTCGTACCCGTCGAAGCCACCGCTCATGATGTTGTAGCTGGCAATGCGCATGCGCCGACCCTAGCTCCAGACCGGGGTTGCGCATCGCTCGATCGTGACCGCCTGACAGACTGACCAGCCATGTCCAGCCCTGAACGCCGCTACGTCATCACACTCGGCTGTCCCGACCGCTCCGGGATCGTCGCCAAGATCTCGACGTTCCTCGCGGAGTTCGGCGGTTGGATCGTGGAAGCGGCCTACCACACCGATCGCGACACCAACTGGTTCTTCACCCGCCAGGAGGTCCGCGCCGACTCGCTGCCCTTCGGCCTGGACGAGCTGCGCACGCGCTTCGCCAGGGTCGCCGCCGAGCTGGGCAGCCGCACCGACTGGCGGGTGAGCGACACCGGAGTGCCGCGCCGCGTGGTGCTCCTGGTGTCCAAGGCCGGGCACTGCCTCTACGACCTGCTCGGCCGCGTCGCCTCGGGCGAGCTCGACGTCGACGTGCGCGCCGTGATCGGCAACCACGCCGACCTCGCCAACATCACCAGGGCGCACGGCATCCCGTTCCACCACGTGCCCTTCCCCGGCCCCGGCCAGGACCCCGACGGCAAGCAGGCCGCCTTCAACCAGATCCGCCAGATCGTCGACTCGCACCACCCCGACGCCGTGGTGCTCGCCCGCTTCATGCAGGTCCTGCCGCCGGAGCTGTGCGCGGCGTGGGCGGGCAAGGCGCTCAACATCCACCACAGCTTCCTGCCGTCCTTCATCGGCGCGCGCCCCTACCACCAGGCGTACGCGCGCGGCGTGAAGCTCGTCGGCGCGACCTGCCACTACGTCACCGCCGAGCTCGACGCGGGGCCGATCATCGAGCAGGACATCGTTCGGGTCGACCACACCGACAGCAGCGGTGACATGGTCCGCAAGGGCCGCGACATCGAGAAGGTCGTGCTCGCGCGCGGCCTCCGCTGGCACGTCGAGGACCGCGTCCTGGTGCACGGCAACCGAACCGTGGTCTTCCACTAACCCTTCGCCAGGGCCACCAACGGGAAGACGGGCTCGTGGTCCTGGCCGTGGCCGACGAAGGAGCCTTCGCCGCACACGGAGAGCCCGTACCGCGCGCCGAGAGCTTCGACGCGAGCGCGTTCGTCCCGCGCGCCGGGCATCGCGATGGTGCCCTCCGCCAAGCGGTGCGCGGCGCGTTTGTCCACAGTGCACACGAAAACGCCGCCCGGCCGGAGCACGCGAGCGACCTCGCGCACCACCGCCTCCGAGTCGGGCATGAGGTGCAGCAACCAGATCGCGGTCACGGCGGAGACGCTGGAGGACCGCGCGGGCAGCCGACGCGCATCGGCCCGGGCGACCCGTCCCGGCAGGCGCAGCACGGCGTGCCCGAGCATCGCGCTCGAAAGATCAACACCAATTACTGGGCGAGTCATGGTCGCGGCGACGATCCCCGTGCCCACCGCGACGTCGAGCACCGGGCCGGGTGGGAGCAGCCGTTCGATCGCATCGGCGGCGGCCCGAGCGCGGGGCTCACCGCCTCGGGTCGAGTCGTAGCGAGCGGCCTCGACCTCGTAGTCCGGCATGCTCACCGGCCCAGACCCTCCACGACCTCCGCACCGGCCAAGCGGGCCAGCACGTCACCGGGGATGAAGAGCTTGCTGGAGCGCACTCCGCTGCCGATCACCAGCTCGGGCGCGGCGGCCACGACGGAGTCCAGCAGGATCGGCCAACCCTCCGGCAGCCCCACCGGAGTGATCCCGCCGTAGGCCATGCCGGTCAGGCTGACCGCCTCGTCCATCGGCGCGAACGACGCCTTCCGCGCCTCCAAGCGCTTGCGCGCCAAGCCGTTCACGTCGGCGCGGGTCGTCGCCAGCACCAGGCACGCGGCGAAGCGGACGGTGTCGCCGCGCTTGCCGCTGATCACGACGCAGTTCGCCGAGGCGTCCAGCGGCGAGCCGTACTTCTCGCAGAACGCGGCGGTGTCGGCCAGCTCGGGGTCGATCTCGGCGACCCCGACGCGGTCGCGGTCGGCGTCGGACAGCGCGCTGAGCGCCTTGGCGACCGGCTCGGCGAGCAGCTCCGGGTGCTCGGCGGCGGGCAGGACGGTGAGCGATCCGGCGATGGTCCAGGTCATGCGCCCAGGCTAAACACCTTCAGGATGGCGGCGTTGAAGGCGTCCAGGTCCTCGGGCGTGCGGCTGGTGATCAGCTGCCAGCCGTTGTGGTCGCAGACGAAGACCTCCTCGTCCACCCAGGTCGCGCCCGCGTTGCGGATGTCCGTCGTGAGACTCGGGAAGGACGTGAGCGTCTTGCCGCGCACCACGTCCGCCTCCACGAGCACCCACGGCGCGTGGCAGATCGCCGCGATCGGCTTGCCCGCCGCGACGAACTCCTTCACCAGGCGCACGGCGTGCGGGTTCATCCGCAGCTTGTCCGCGTTCGCCACGCCGCCGGGCAGTACGAGCCCCGCGTAGTCGGCGGCAACGGCCTCCTCGAACGCGATGTCGACGGGGAAGGAGTCAGCGGGGTCGAGGTGGTTGAAGCCCCGCACCTCGCCCAGTTCCGGGCCGAGCAGGCGCGGTTCGGCGGGGGCGTCGAGCACGGTCTGCCACGGCGAGGTCAGCTCGACCTGCTCGATGCCCTCGTCGGCCACCATGAACGCGATTCTCTTCAGGTATTCGGCCATGCACTTCGGCTACCCACGAGACGGCCGGGCAAGCCACTCGCCGAGCAGTTGCCGCACGCGCGGCCGGTGGGTGAGCAGCGGCGCCCGCGTCGGCAGCACTTCGAGCCGACCGTTCGGGAACGCCGCCGCGACGGCCTCGCCGACCTCGCGCGGGTGCTGGCCGTCGCCGGTCGCCGCGATCACCAGCACGTCCGCGCGCACCGCCGCCACCTGCGCGGGATCGCTCAGCGGGGCCTGGCCGGGAAGGGCCGCGAGCGCGTCGCCGAGCCGCATCAGCGCGGCGATCCTGGTGTCCACGTAGTCGCCGAGCTCCACGCCTCGAGGAAGGTGTTCCACCATGAGTTCGCGCAGCTCAGCGCGGTCGCCACGGGCCACGGCAGTGGCTTGGCGGAGCAGTGGGAGGTCAGGGTCGCTGCGCGGCTCGGTCAGCGCGGCGGGCAGCAGCAGGGCGAGCCGGTCGAAGCGCTCCGGCTCGCGCGCGACGAGGTTGATCAACGCGGCCGCGCCGAGCGAGGTCCCGATGGCGGAGGTGGCTCCCACCTCGGCGGCGACCGCCGAAACGTCGTCGGCCACGCGCTCGTAGCGCCAGTACCCGGGCGGGGCGTCGGGTGCGTCGCCGTGACCCGGCAGGGTCAGCACGACGCGGGTGCCCGGCAGGCCGGAAGCGGGCAGCCGCGCTTCGCCGGGAGTCGTCCCCAGTCCGGGAACGACGACGGTGACCGGGTCGCCGGAACCGTGCGCCTGCCAGATCACCAACGGGGGCCGCGCTGGACCTCTAGCAGCTTGGGGCGCACGTCGACGATGTAGACCAGCACCGCGACGAGCGCGGGCAGCCAGAAGAGCGAACCGGGGCCGCCGAGCTGGAACAGGACCAGCGCCGCGGTGGCGCCTCCGGTGATGCCCAGCCATGCGGGCTTGGTCAGCTTGTCGGCGACGGTGAAGGCGTCGGCACGCTGCATGAGGGCGTGGCCGAACGCGTACACACCGACCGGGATCGCCGCCCAGTAGATGACGAGCAGGATGATGACGTCTGGCCTCCACACGACTCCCAGCGTACGGGCTGTTCCGGTGATCCGGAGCCCCCGAGCGCGTCAGGGCCCCTGATCCACGGGAGTGATCAGGGGCCCTGCGGGGTTCGCGCTGGAGATCAGTTCTTGGTGGTCTTCTTCGCGGCGGCGGGCTTGGCGGCCTCGGTGCGGTTGGCGGCCTTGCGGGCGGTGCTGCGGGTCGCGGCGGCGGCCTCGGCACCGGCGTCGACGACGGCCTCGGCCACGTCCTCGGCGACCCGCTCGGTGGCCTGCGCGGCCTTCTCACCGGCGGAGCGGGTGCGGCGGGTGACCTTGCCGAGCACGTCGTCGGCCAGCTCGCGGACGTCGGTGACGACCTCCTCGACGCGGCCCTGGGCGACCTTGGTGCCCTCCTCGACCTGGGTCAGCGCCTTCTGCACCTGCGGGGTGTTGCGCAGGGTCTCCAGCGCCTCCTCGCCGCGCTCGGCGAGGTAGCCGTAGAGCTGCAGCGCGGCCTGGGTGTAGGCGTCGACGAGCTTGCGCAGCTCGGCCGGCTCCAGCTTGGCGCGCAGGCCGGTCAGGTCCTTGGGCAGCTCGTCGGCGGCGGACTTGGCGGCCTCGGCGCCGTCCTTGGCGGCCTCGCGGGCCTTGCCGAGCGCGTCGGTGACGGCCTTGGCGGCGAGGTCACCGGCGCCGAGCGCGGCCAGCAGCGGGGTGCGGGCCTGCTCCAGCACCGTGGTGACGACGGCGCTCGCCTGCTCGCGGACGTTCTGAGTGGTGGTCGACACGGTAGTGCTCCTTAGTTCTGGCGAGTCTCGGTCGGCTGGGACTGGTCGCCTTCGTCGTCCGAAGTGGACGGTGAGGCGCGGTTCTCCCGCCGGAAGGATTGGTAGACGTCGAGCAGCACCTGCTTCTGCCGCTCGGTGAGTTCGGAGTCGGCGAGCACGGCGTCGACAACGGCACCGCTCTCCCGCTCTTCGAGGATTCCGGCCTGCACGTAGAGCGCTTCGGCCGAGATCCGCAGCCCCTTGGCGATCTGCTGCAGGATCTCCGCGCTCGGCTTGCGCAGTCCCCGCTCGATCTGGCTCAGGTAGGGGTTGGACACCCCGGCCTGCTTGGCCAGCTGTCGCAGCGAGATCTGCGCGTTGGAGCGCTGCGTCCGGATGTACTCACCGATGTCGCGGACCGTGCCGACAACGGCTTCGTTGACGTCGCTGACGGCTTTCTCGACCCGGCTCATCCGGCCACCTCCTCTCGCTGTTACCCGACAGTACGCACGGGTGCTAGCTGTTGCAAGCAAAGCGCTTGCAGAAGGGTGGTGGCCTTGCCCACACCGACTCCGACTACGGTCTTGACGTGCGAGAACAGGTCCCAGCACTGCTAGCGGTCGCGGCGGGCGGCGTCATCGGCGCCCTCGCCAGATACGGCGTGAGCCTCGCCATCGGCGTTCCTTCCGAAGGGTTTCCCTGGGCCACCTTCGGCATAAACGTGCTCGGCTGCCTGCTCATCGGCGCGCTCATGGCCCTGCCCGCGAAGGGCCTGCGCAGGCCGCTGCTCGGTACCGGCGTCCTCGGCGGTTTCACCACGTTCTCCGGCTACGCCGTGGAGACCGAGCAACTGCTCGCGGGCGGGCACTACGTGATCGCCGGACTCTACGTCCTCGGCACGCTCTTCGCCGCGCTCGGCGCCGTGGTCCTGGGAGCGAGGCTGGTCAGGTGAACGCCCTCCTCGTCGCGCTCGGCGCCGGAGTCGGCGCTCCGCTGCGCTACCTCGCCGCCCTGCGCTTCGGCACGCGCGGCATCTTCGCCGTCAACGTGATCGGCTCGTTCGTGCTCGGCGCGCTCACCGGGGCGGCCGTGGCCACGCCCGGCATGGCGTTGCTCGGCACCGGCCTGTGCGGCGCGCTCACCACGTACTCGACCTTCGGCCACGAGACGGTGGAACTGCTCAGGGCCGGTCAGCGCAGGGCCGCTCTGCTGAACGTCGTCGGCAGCACGGTGCTCGGCGTGCTCTCGGCGGCGGGCGGAGTGGCGGCCGGAGCTGCCCTGTTCGGCTGAAGGCGCAACGGCCCACCTCGGGTTACCGTGATTGACGAGGTGCGCCATGGGCGAATTGAGCAAGCGCAAGGCACAACGGCTGCGCAACCGGATGGCCGCGACGCTGGCCACCCAGGGCGCCGTGGCCGATCCTCGCTGGCGCACGGCCTTCGAACAGGTGCCCCGGCACGTGTTCCTGTCCCGGTTCTTCAAGCCGCACCCGGACGGCGGCTGGACGGCGATCGCCGACTCCGACCACGAATGGCTCGACCTGGTCTACTCGGACTGGGTGTGGGTGACGCAGCTCGACTGCGACGACCGCCGGTGGGCCACGGCCAGGCAGCAGGGCCGCACCCCGGGCACAGCGACCTCCTCCTCCAGCATGCCGACGATCATGGCGATCATGTTGGAGGCACTGGAGATCCGGGGCGGCGAGAAGGTGCTGGAGGTCGGCACCGGGACCGGCTACAACGCGGCGCTGCTGTGCCACCGGCTCGGCCAGCGCAATGTGTCCACAGTGGACGTCGACCCGCTGGTCCTGCGCAGGGCGGCGGCAAACCTGGAGCGCGCCGGCTACCGCCCGACCGTGTCGACCTCCGACGGCGCAGCCGGTTACGCGCCGACCGCGCCGTACGACCGGGTGCTGGCCACCTGCTCGGTCGCGCGGATTCCGTTGCCCTGGTTGGCCCAGACCGTGGTCGGCGGCCTCGTCGTCACCACGCTGCACCGGCCGCTCGGCGCCGGGCTCGTGCGGGTCAAGGCCGGTCGCAACGGCACCGGCGAGGGCAGCGTGCTCCCGGCGGACGGCCGGTTCATGCCGCTGCGCGCCCATCGCGGCCCCGAGCTGGCCGAGCTCCTGCGCGCCATCGGCGACTCCTCCGCCCCCGCCTCGTCCACGAGCCTCGGCATGAACGTGGTGACCAGCCCGAGCAGCTCGTTCGAGTTCTTCGCCGGGCTCGCGCTGCCGGGCGTGCGGCCCGCCACCGGGGTGACCGAGGGCGACTCGCGGCAGAACTGGCTGCTGCACCCGGACGGCTCCTGGGTCCGGCACGTCTCCGAGCGCGGGCGCCACCACGTCGAGCAGGGCGGGCCCCGGCGGCTGTGGGACGAGACCGAGCACGCCTACGAGCGCTGGCGCGAACTCGGTGAGCCCAGGCGCGAGCAATTCCGGCTCACCATCGACTCCGGCGGCCAGTGGATCTGGCTCGATGAGCCGTCTGGCGGACAGCACTGGGAACTCGAATCCGCGTAATCTTCAGCCATGATCTGCCCGAAATGCAGCGATGTGTTGGTGACCTACGAGCGCAACGGCGTGCACGTCGACCAGTGCCGTGGCTGCCAGGGTCTCTACCTCGACCGAGGAGAGCTGGAACAGCTGGTCAGGGCGTCGAGCACGTACTTCAGGAGCCAGCGCGATGACCACAGGAAGAAGCGAAGGCGCGACGAGGACGACAGCTTCATCGAGGACATCCTCGAATTCATCATCTGATCCCGCCGAGCGGGTCTAGTCTTTCTTCCAGAATTCTCCGAACTTGTCTGCATGGAAATGCATCATTCGGTGCGCAGGCCCTCCGGCCGCATCGCGCGGCGCAGTTGCGGCAGCGTCAGCAGCGTCGCCAGCAGCACCGCGATCGTGGCCGCCAGGCCCATCGTCGCGATCCCCGCCCAGTCGTAGTGCTGCGGCATCGGCGTGGTGTTCAGCACCAGCACCGCCAAGCCCAGGCCGCACACCAGCGCGCCCCCCGTCCCCAGGAGCACCGGCACGGCGTTCTGCCACAGCACCGACAGCGCGAGCGTCGAGTACGGCACTCCGGTCGCCGCCAGCACCGCGAACTGCCGCCTGCGCTGCCTGACGTGCTCGAAGGCCACCACCAGCAGCCCGCCCGCCGCGAGCCCGAGCGTCACGGCGGAGCTGACCGTGACGAGCTGCCGGATCGCCGCGTAGATCCGCTCGGAGTCGCTGGCCGTCGTCGCCCGCGTGGGCGCCATGAGCGGCCCCGTCAACCCGATCACGTTGCGAATCCCTTCCAGGGCAAGGGAATCCTGCTCGCCGAACCAGACGGACACCTGGTGCTGGAACTCCGGCACCACGCCCGCGAGGGCCGAGGGGGTGAGCAGCAGGCCGGGCCCGATCCACCTGAGGTGCGCGGCCGGCCGAGCGACGGGGTGGACGCCGGAGGGGAACCTCCAGGTCACCAGGGCCTCGCGCGCGGCATCGGAGTCCAGCGCGAACTCCGTGCCGACCGGCACCTCCACGTGCTCACCGGCGCGGTCGGGATAGGAGAACACGTCGCCGTCCGCGCAGTTCTCGATCGGCGTCAACTCGCGCAACGCGGGGCACGGCGCGACGATCAGCTCAAGGGAATCGAACTCCCGCAACGGTTTCCGCGGGTAAGCCACGTCGTAGGAGACAGCGCGCGCGACGCCCGGAACGGCGCGCAACCGCTCCGCGAGCGCTCGCGCCGATTCCGCGTCGGAGGTGGCCGTCCACGCCCGACCGCCGTCGCCCTGCGGCGTCATGTGCTCGTTCTGGTGCATCGGATCGATGGTCAGCAGCAGCGCTTGGACCGCGATGCCGCCCGCCAGCAACGCCGAGAACCCGCCGACGATCCGCCACGAGGCACCACCGTGCGCTTCCATCCGCCGCATCGCGAGCTGCCAGGACAGCGGTCCGGTCCGCGACCGGCCGACGCAGCGTTCGAGCAGCCACGGCAGCACCATCGGCAGCCCCACCAGGATCAGCACCACCCCGAGGACCACGAGCGCCGGGCGGGGCTCCGACGCCATGCCGCGGTGCTGCCCCGCGAGCAGCGCGACCCCGGCCAGCACCGGCAGCAGCCGCCACCACAGCCTGCGCGGGGCACGGCCTTCTCCCCTGCGGACGCCGAGCGGCTCGATCAGCGTGCTGCGCAAGGCGAACAGGGCCGCCAAGACGGCGATCACCGGGACCACCACGAAGATCACCAGCGTCAGCGGGGGCGACGGCCGGATGTCCCGCGCGAACACGCTCAGCCCGAACGGCGAGCCCCAGTCGAGGAGTTCCCTGCCGCCCAGGAAGAACCCCACTCCGGCGACGAGCCCGGCCAGCGCGCCGACGAGGGACTCCCCCGCGGCGATCCGCCTGACCTGACCGCTGCCCGCGCCGATCAGCCGAAGAGCGGCGAGCCTGCGGTCCCGCGCGGAGGCCGACAGCCGCGCGCTGCCCGCGACGAACACCACCACCGGCACGCACAGCACCACCAGGGCGATGACGGCCAGCAGCACCAGCAACGGGTTGATGTACAGATCCTCCGCCGGGACACCGACGACGTAGGACCCGACGGCCCCCTCAGGCAGCTCGGCCCGCTCGACGCCGATGTAGAAGTGCAGTTCCGACGGCCCGCTCAGCCCCTCGTCACCGATGAGGCCGATGACGCGCTGGGGGAACCTCGGGCGCAGCAGCTCGCCGTCCCGCCCGGCCAGGAAGTCGCGCAGCGCGGGTGAGAACACGATCTCGCCCGGCTTCGGCAGCGCCTCGACTCCGGGCATCCTCGGCGGGTTCGGCCCGTCCGCGAAGAGCATCGCCCCGCCGAAGCGCCGCCCGGCGAACTCCGTGCTGACGTAGGAGCTGTGCAGCGGACTGACACCGGGAACCGGTCGGGTCGCTTCGCCGGAGGAGCTGATCAGGCGGTCATAGGTGCGCTGTTCGTGGGAGCTCAGCACGGAGTTCGCGGAAGCGACGGTGAGCAGTGCCGCGACGCCGAGCCCGATGCCAACCGTGATCCACACCAGGCGCACCAGCGCGCCTCTGCCGCCCGCGACCGCGAGCCGCACCCCGAGCGCGAAGTCAGCGAACCACTGGCCGCGCCTGCCCAAGTTCACGCGACGAGCTCGGTGTCCTGCGTGCGCCCGTCCCGAACGACGACCTCGCGGTCCGCGTAGGCGGCAACTCTCGGCTCGTGCGTGACGATCACGACCGCGGCGCGGGTCTGCTTGGCCGCGTCGAAGAGCAACCGCAGCACGCGCTCGCCGTTCAGCGAGTCCAGTGCCCCGGTGGGTTCGTCCGCGAAGAGCACCTTCGGCCTGGTGGCCAGCGCTCGCGCCACGGCGGCGCGCTGCCCCTGCCCTCCGGAAACCTCCTCGGGCCGTTTGGCCGCGATGTCGCCGACCTCCAGCTGGTCCAGCCACTGCGCCGCCACGCGCTCCGCTTCGGCCCGGCGCGTCCCGCCGAGGCGCAACGGCAACGCCACGTTCTCCAGGAAGGTCAGTTCGGGAACGAGCTGCCCGAACTGGAAGACGAACCCGAAGTCGTTGCGGCGCAGAGCACTTCGGTCACCGTCGGACATCTCCGACAGGTCCTCGCCCCGATAGGTCACCGCGCCCGCGTCCGGCTTGAGGATGCCCGCGAGGCAGTGCAGCAACGTGGACTTGCCGGAACCGGACGGCCCCATGACCGCGACCAGTTCCCCCGCGCGCACCGACAGGCTCGCGTCGACCAGCGCGGTCGTCTTCCCGAAGGACTTCGCGAGGCCCTTCGCCACCAGCAGCTCCGTCACGCTCCGGCCTCCCGCAGCTCGTCCAGCCGCGCCGCGGTCAGCTCCAGCCAGCGCAGATCGGCTTCGAGGTGGAACAGGGCGTGGTCGCACACCAACTGCTCGGCGAGGTCCCCGCCGTCCTTGCGCCTGGTCAGCGCGCGCATGAGCCGCAGGTGCTCCGCGCGCTGCGCGTCCAGGACGCCCTGCGCGCTCCTGCCGGACATCAACGCGAGAACCACCTTGGCGTACAAGGTGTTCTGCAGGTACAGCTCGGGTTTCTCCGGGGTGCCCAGCCACGCGTCGACGTCGGTGACCCCCGCGTCGGTGATCGCGTAGCGCTTGCGCTCCGGCCCTCCGCCCGCCTCGGTGCCGTCCACCTGCACGAGTCCGTTGCGCAGCAGGCGGGACAGGGTCGAGTAGACCTGGCCGTAGTGCAGTGGGCGATCGTGCCCGAACCGCTCGTCGTAGGCGCGCTTCAGGTCGTAGCCGTGCCGTGGACCTTTCTCCAACAAGCCCAGCAACGTGTGCCCCACTGACATGGGTCGGACTGTACACCGAGTGTATAGCCGGGGATGTCGATTTCTTGATGTGGTCCTCGCCCCGCCGTGCAACGCGCCACGGGAGTCGCCCGTATCCGGTTGAGAAGCAGTCGAAACCTGGGAGCGCGAAGTGCAGAAAGCCGTCGGACTGGTCGCCGCTGGCGCCCTCGTCGGTGTGATGATCACCGCGCTCGGCACGATGTCCATCGGCCCGGGCACAGAGGCCGGAACAGGACAAACGCGCACTCAAGTGGACAGCAGGGCCGCCCGCGCAATGCCTCCGGAGCCGCCTCCGGCAATCACCTACGTGCCACCGGAGGACGGGGCGAGTGCCCCCAAGGGCGAGAAGGAGGGCAAGACCACCAAGGGCACCTGCTCCGCCGATCCGAGCTACCACGACAAGGACACCAAGGGCATGACGTCCTCGGCTGCCCAGGCGTGGACCAAGGCGAAGGAGGAGGCCACTTCCAAGGGCGTCGCGCTGTGCGCGCACGAGGCGAAACGCTCTGTCGCGCAGCAGAAAGCGGAGTTCGAGGAGGCGTTGGAGCGCTACGGTGGCGACCGAGCGCTGACCGAGCGGTACGTGTTACCGCCCGCTAAATCTTTGCATGTGAGCGGGCTCGCAGTGGACGTGCAGCCCCGTGCGTCGGCAGCATGGTTGGAGCGCACCGCTGGAGCATTAGGCTGGTGCCGCCGTTATGCCAACGAACCGTGGCATTTCGAGTACGACAAGGACTACGCCTCTTCGGGCTGTCCGGCTCTGAAGCCGCATCCGTGAGGCGCCGGTGCATACCGTCCGCACTGACATCAGTGCCCCCCGACGTGTGGACGGTGTGACTGGGTCGCCCGGGTCAGCGCATGCCGGGCGGCCCAGTGCACCAGCTCACGTCACCGGGTTCACGTCACCAGGCAGAACGGGTGCCCCGCCGGATCGGCGTAGACCCGGAACCCGCGCTCCGGCGAATCGACGCCGAGCGGCTTCGCCCCCACCGAGACGACGCGGTCGTGCTCCGCGTCGATGTCGTCGACCTTGATGTCCAGGTGCAGCATCTGCGGCCGCTCCCCCTCCGGCCAGGTCGGCGCGCGGAACCCCGGATCGCGCTGGAACGAGACCGTCGCCCCGTCCGGGCCGGTCACCGAGGCCCACCTGTCGTCGCCCTCGACCCCGTTCCACCCGAGCAGGTCGTTGTAGAACGCCGCGAGCGCCAGCGGCTCCGGGCAGTCCAGCACGACCGTCTCCAGTCGCAGGGCGCGCTTCTCAGCCATGACCACTCCTCCAGCACATAACCACTGTTACGTGAACGACAGTTAGTAACCAGTGTCGGCAGTATGGTGGTCAGCCGGGCGGGTCGCAACCGTTCCCGGTCGTAGAGTGGGGCTGGTGACCGCCTGGAACACCGACCACGACGTGGACCTCCTGCTCGCGTTCCTGAATACCCGCGACGAGGAGAAGCACACGGACGTCCTCGACGACGTCGAGCAGTGGCGGCTCTGGGCGCACTCCCATGACATCCGCGAACCCGGCCGCCCCGCCGACGTCCGGCCGCTGCGCGACGCCCTCCGCGAGGCCGTCGCGGGCCGCGCGCACGCCCCCGACATCACCGTCGACCTGCGCGCCGAACTGCGCTCCGGCGTCCCCGTGCTCGCCCCCACCACCGCCGCGGGCCTCTTCATGGCCGCCGCGCTCCGCCTCACCGTCCTCGGCGACTGGGACCGCCTCAAGATCTGCCCGGCGCACACCTGCCAGTGGGCCTTCTACGACCGCTCCCGCAACCGCTCGCGCTCCTGGTGCTCCATGCGCGTCTGCGGCAACCGCGAAAAAGCCCGCACCTTCCGCGAGCGCACCAGAACCTGACCCCCTCAAGCGGGACTACGCGAGGACGGCCCGCCGCTCCGCTTCAGTGAAGGGCTTGAAGCGCCGCTCCTGGTCGGGGTCGTTCTCTCCCGGGACTCGAACCCATCCACCCCGCTCCTCATCGCGCTCCCAGGTCTCCGAGAGCCCTGCCCTGAGCGACGCCGCGTCCTCGGCCACGTTGTCAGCCATCTCCGGATTGAGCAGGAGCACCGCGCGGCCGTTCCAGTGGCTGACCACGCCCTCCACCCGGCTGAGGTCGAAGTCGTCATCGGCCTCAGCCATCGCCACGTGGAACTCGCGCTCGAACTCGGCGAGGGAATCGGCATCGCACGCCGCGAGCGCGCCAAACCTGTCCCCTCCCAGCGCTTTGGCAACGCGTTGCGATTGAGGAGCGCTCCATCGCACAAGTTGTTGCCGAAACGCGAAACGCGACTGCACGAGGGCAGTAAGAAGCCCCGACGTCGCGGGGGCAACGCGACGCCGGGGCTGTAAACCCGACCCGGCCGGGCGCGGTCGGTCGGAATCGGGTGGTTCTGGGAGGGGTGTCCGCGCGAGGCGGAGGGCCGGGGCCGGGCGGGCGCCCACGGGCTCATCGGCGGGGGAACCGACTTCCGGAAAGGGCTCAGGACAGTAAGCCTCCGGAGCGAACCCGCGGGCGCCGCGCCGGTCGGGAAGGGCGTCACGACCGTTGCACAGACGGTCGGCGCCGAAGCATGAGCAAGATCAACTCGAACTGCGCACACCCCAACCGCGCCAGCGGTCGCGGGGTCAGTCCGGCGAGGTGGCCGGGCGGCTCAGGAAACCGGCGACGGGCACGACGCCGTCGCCGTAGACGACGCCGGTCACCGAGAGGACCGGCGTCGGGGGCAGCAGCGCTGGCAGACCGGCGGAGCCGCGCTGCGGGCCGCCCTCGCTCAGGCCGTTGCCGCTCGTGGGCGAGGTCCCGGTCTGCACCGGGTTCGGCTTGGTGTCCTCGTGCGGCAGCGTGGGGACGCCGTCCTTCTTGGCATCCCCGGCACCGCCGAGGGAAAGGCTGGAACGCGCGGACGCGGGACGAGCGCTCGCGTGGTGGGCGTGCCGCACCGGGGTGCTCGCCTCGTCGGCAGGAGCCTGCGCGGGCGGCTCGTCCGGAGCGGGCAGCGTCACGGGGGCGGGCCAGGGCAGCGGCTTGGGCCGCTCGGCCGAGACCTCGCCGGAGGAGTGGTTGCCCAGCGGCGGCCGCTCCGGGCCGGCCGGGAGCAGGTTGGGCAGCTCGGGGTCGGGCTCGGGCAGCGGCCGGGTCAGCCCGGCGCTGGGGTCCTCACCGGGCTCCGGGGCCGGCGGCGTGAGCCGCAGGCGAAGCAGGTCCCTGATCGCCTCGCGCAGCTCGGAGTGGTCAGCGGCGGGCTCGCTGCGCACAGCAGCGGCGGGGGCCGGGGACTCGGAGCGCTCGACGGCCTTCGCGGCCCGCAGGCGCGCGGCGGAGCCGGAGTGCGACGTGGCGGGGTGCGACGTGGCGGTGGCGGTCGGTTCGACGAGGACGCCGGCCGGCGTCGCGGCATCCGCCGGTCGCTGGCCCTGCTCCAAGACGACCGACGGGCTCAGAACATCGACACGGGCCGGCGCCTCGTCGGCGGTAGCGGTGGTGGCCACGGCCAGCCAAGCGGTCGCAGCAAGACCACCAGTGACGGCCAGCCGTACGGCAACAGCGCGCAGCCTCTCTCCCCAGCTGCGCACCGTTCCGGTGCTGGACACCGTCACCACCACCCGCCGATCACCAAAGACGTAACACGCTCGGGAACCGCTGCGATTGACATGTTTGTTCCACCCGGCGCCGTTGGCGAGCCTACCCGCAATTAACCACCCGGAAAGGCTGCTCGGTGCTCCACTCGTGGACGGGGCGCTGGCCTGCGATGACGGTGCGTGGCGCCACTCGGTCGAGTGAGCCGGGTCCGCACGCGTGAGGTGACCCCGCGACCTGGCTTTCCACCGCACCCCCGCGCCCGCCCGATGCCCGGCCTCGCACGGAGAGTGACGAAGGTCGATCTTTCGGGTTTCACCGCACGACCTGGCTTTTCCTGAGCGGTTCAGGCACTGACCGGTCTCCCCGGCAGCGCCACCGGGCCCGTTTTGCCCGATCGAGCCGTGATCTTCGGCTCGGCCTTGGGCCATTGGGTGCGCGGAGCGCTCCGCCGGGCGTGTCGCGCCCACCCGATCCGGCGAGTGGTGGAGCCGCAGCATGTTACTGGCGAGTCACATAGCTCGGCACCACCGACGACCGCGCGAAGGGGAACGTTGTGGACGGAGCAGTGGACGGAGAAGGAGACACAGCCGAGACCACGGGGGAACTGGTCGCGGGAGCCAGAGCGGGCGAAGAGCCCGCGTGGCGCGCGCTGGTCGCCCGCTACGAGCGCCTGGTGCTGGCAACGGCGCGGTCGCACCGGCTGAGCAGTTCCGATGTCGCGGACGTGGCGCAGGCGACGTGGCTGCGGCTCGCGGAACGGCTGGACACGGTGCGCGATCCCGAGCGCCTGCCCGGCTGGCTGGCGACCACGGCCCGCCGCGAATCCCTGCGGCTGCTCGCCGAGCGCCGCAGGGAAACGCCGTGCGAGCCGCCGTTGCTGGACCGGCCGGTTCCCGGCGAGGGACCGGAGGAGCAGCTGCTCAGCGCGGCCGCGCGGCGGGAGCTGTGGCGGGCGTTCGCGGACCTGCCGCCGAGGTGCCAGCGCGTGCTGTGGGTGCTGGCGTTCCACCCGGAGATCAGCTACGCCCAGCTCGCGCGGGAGCTGGGCGTAGCGGAGAGCAGCATCGGGCCGATGCGCCTGCGGTGCCTGCACGCGTTGCGGCGCAAGCTCTCGAAGACGCGACGCTGATCAGGAGGCGAGCTTGTGCAGGCGGCGCACGGCCTCGTCCAGCACCTCGTCGCGCTTGCTGAAGGCGAAGCGAACGAGGTGCCGCCAGTTCTCCTGGTTGTCCGTGAAGACCTGGACGGGCACGGCGGCGACGCCGATGCGCTCCGGGAGGGCGCGGCACAGCTCGTAGCCGTCCTCGAAGCCGAGCGGGCGCACGTCTGCGCAGACGAAGTAGGTGCCCTCGCTGGCGCGCACGCCGAAGCCCGCCTCCGCGAGTCCCGTGGAGAGCCGGTTCCGCTTGTCCTGCAAGGCGAGGCGCTGCTCCTCGACCCAGTCCAGCTCGGTGCGCAGCGCGTGCGCGACAGCGGGCTGGAACGGGCCGCTGCCGACGAAGGTGAGGAACTGCTTTGCGGCGCGGGCGGCCGCGACCAGCTCGGCGGGTCCGCAGATCCAGCCGACCTTCCAGCCGGTGGCGCTGAAGGTCTTGCCGGAACTGGAGATCGTCAGCGTGCGCTCGGCCATCCCCGGGAGCGTCGCGAGCGGGGTGTGCTGCCTGCCGTCGAAGAGCAGGTGCTCGTAGACCTCGTCGGTGATCGCGACGACGTCGTGCTCCTGGCACAGGCGAGCGATCTCGGCCAGCTCGTCGGCGGTGTAGACGGTTCCGGTCGGGTTGTGCGGGGTGTTGACCAGGATCGCCTTGGTGCGCGGGCCCATCGCCGCGCGCAGCCCGTCCAGGTCCAGCGCGAACCGGTCTCCGTCCGGCACCAGGGAGACGACCTTGCGCTCAGCTCCGGCGAGCGCGACGGAGGCGGCGTAGGAGTCGTAGTACGGCTCGACCAGCACGACCTCGTCGCCCGGCTCGACGAGGCCCAGCAGCGCGGAGGCGATCGCCTCGGTCGCGCCCACGGTGACCAGGACCTCGGTGTCCGGGTCGTAGGACGTGCCGTAGCGGGTGCGGTGCTCGGCGATGGCGGTGCGCAGCTCGGGCATTCCGGGGCCGGGCGGGTACTGGTTCACCCCGTTCGCGATGGCGGCCCGCGCCGCTTCGAGCATCGACGCCGGACCGTCGGTGTCCGGGAAGCCCTGGCCCAGGTTGACCGCGCTGGTGCGCTGGGCGAGTGCGGTCATCTCGGCGAAGATCGTCGAGGTGAACGGCTGGAGCCGGGAGACGAGAGCACGATTAGCCACGGCCACGATCCTGCTCGTTCGGCATCCCTGGGCCAAGCACGGGTAAGAATCGGGGGGTGACGACCCTGACTCCCCGAGAGCACGAGAAGCTCCGCGACCTCCGCCGGATGAAGGTGGTGGCGCTGTGCTTCCTGCTCGGCGCGACGCTGATCTTCGCGGTGACGCGCTGGCAGGAGTCGCTCGGCGCGCCCGGCTGGGTCGGCTACGTCCGCGCGGCGGCGGAGGCCGGGATGGTCGGCGCGCTCGCCGACTGGTTCGCCGTGACCGCGCTGTTCCGCCGCCCGCTCGGGCTGCCGATCCCGCACACGGCGATCATCCCGACCCGCAAGGACGACCTCGGCCGCAACCTCGGCGCCTTCGTCGAGTCGAACTTCCTCTCCGAGGACGTGGTGCGGGACAAGCTGCGGCGCGTCGGCTTCGCCGCCCGGCTCGGCGAGTGGCTGTCCCAGCCGGAGCACGCCGACCGGGTGACCGAGGAGGCCGCGACGATCGTGCGCGGCGCGGTGGCGGTGCTGCGCGACGAGGACGTGCAGGCGGTGCTGGAGCAGGCCGTCGTGCGCAAGCTCACCGACCGCGCGTGGGGACCGCCGCTGGGCAGGCTGCTCGGCCAGCTCTTCGCCGACGGCACCCACCACCGGCTGGTCGACCTGCTCTGCGACCGCGCGCACGAGTGGGTCCGCGACCACCCCGACGCGGTGTCCAAGCTGGTCAGCGACCGCGCGCCGAGCTGGTCGCCGAAGTTCATGGACAGCATGCTCGCGGAGCGGGTGAACAAGGAGCTGCTGAAGTTCACCGCGAAGGTGCAGGCCGATCCGGAACACCCGATGCGCCAGGCGATCGACCGCTTCCTCACCGAGTTCGCCGACGACCTGCAGAACGATCCGGCCACCATGGCCCGAGCCGAGCAGGTCAAGCAGCAGGTGCTCGCGCACCCGGACGCGCAGCGGCTCACCGGCTCCGCGTGGGGCGCGGCGAAGAAGATGATCCTGGCCGCGGCCGAGGACCCCTCCAGCGAGCTGCGCCAGCGGATGCACGACGGGCTGCTCAAGCTCGGCGACCGGCTGGTGTCCGATCCCGCGCTGCGCGCCAAGGCCGAGGGCTGGCTCGAAGGCGCGGCGATGTACGTGGTGATCAACTATCGGAACGAGATCGGCGGCCTGATCACCGAGACCGTGCAGCGCTGGGACGCCGAGGAGGCCTCGCGCAAGATCGAGCTCCAGGTCGGCCGCGACCTCCAGTTCATCCGGATCAACGGGACCGTGGTCGGCGCGCTCGCCGGGCTGCTGATCCACACGGTGAGCCAGATCCTGTTGTAGCTCAAGCGATCCCGTGTCCCGGCGGCGCCGGGTCGGCCAGGCCGCTCCACGCGGCTCCGATGCGGCGCACGGCTTCGGCGAGCTGGTCATCCGGCAGCGTGTACGGCAGCCGCATCCACTGCTCCAACCCGCCGTGCGCGGCGAACCGGGAGCCCGGGACGGCCTGCACCGAGTGCCTTCCGGCGGCCATGGCGAGCTGCGTGCTCAAGGGCTTTCCCAAGTCGCACCACAGGTTCAGTCCACCGGGTGGCCGATTCACCGTCCACTCTGGACAGTGCTCGGCGAGCAGTTCCACCATGAGATCCCTGCGGCGCGCGAACTCCTCGCGGCGCGGCGCCAGGATCGCCTCGCCGTCGGCCAGCAGCTCAGCGAGCACCAGCTGCTCGAAAACCGGCGAGCCCAGGTCCATCGACGGCCGCGACTCGCCGAGCCGGTGCACCAGCTCCGCGGGCGCGCGCAGCCACCCCATCCGCAGGCCGCCCCAGTACGCCTTGCTCGCCGATCCGGCCAGGATCACCCAGTCCTCGGCGAAGGCGGCCAGGGGCTGTGGCGCGTCGACCGGATCGCCCTCCAGGTCCAGCTCGACCAGGGTCTCGTCCACCACGGTCAGCGTCCTCGCCCTGCGCAGCGCGTGCGCCAGCCGCTCCCGGTCCGGCGCGGACATCCGCAGGCCCGTGGGGTTCTGGAAGTCCACGACGAAGTAGGCCAGCCGCGGCGCCGCCTGGCGCAGCGTCGCCTCCACGCTGTCCAGGTCCCAGCCGTCCTGGCCGAGTGGCACGGCGACGGGCAGCGCGTGCGCCGCGCGGATGCCGTCGAGGGCGGTCGGGTAGGTCGGGTTGTCCACCAGCACCCGCTGCCCCGGCCCGACGTGCAGCCGCAGCGCCAGCGTCAGCGCGTGCTGCGCCCCGTTGGTGATCATGACCTGGTCCGGCCTCGTCGGCAGCCCGCGCTCGGTGTAGCGGCGCGCGATCAGCTCGCGCGGCTCCGGCAGGCCGAAGGACTGGTAGCCGTGGCTGTTGAGCAGTTCCGGCAGGCGCAACCTCGCCCGGTCGACGGCCGCCGCCAGCCCCGGCGGCGCGAACGGGGACGCGTGCGCCATGTCGATGACCGCAGACGGCGGGTAGAGCGACCAGCCGGTCCGGTCCGGCTCCTTGCCCGGCACCGAGATCCACGAGCCCGCGCCGCGCCTGCTCGCGACCATGCCGTGTTCGCGCAGCGAGTCCATGGCCGTGGTGACCATCGTGCGGCTGACGCCCAGTGCCTCGGCCAGTTCGCGCTCCGCGGGCAGGCGGGTGCCCACCGGCAGGCGCCCGTCCAGGAAGAGCACGCGCAGCGCGGCGGCGAGGTCCACGGCGGCTCCCCTGCCGTCCGGGCGCCGCCACGAGCCGAGGAAGGAGGCCAGACGCGGCCCGGAGATCCGGCTTCCCGCAGGCAGAGCGGAGGTCATGCGGCCAATTTTTCAGGATTGGCCCTCGAAGTAAAGGCCAATCAGTCCAGAGGATGAGGGCATGGCCGCTGTGAACCTGAGTCCGCTCCCCCTCTCCGACCGACCGCTCCGGCGCTTCACCCAGCTCTTCGTCGGCCTCGCGCTGTACGGGGCGAGCATGGGGCTGATGGTGCGCGCGGGCATGGGGCTCGACCCGTGGGACGTGCTGCACGAGGGCCTGACCAACCGGATCGGCCTGAGCTTCGGCACGATCACCGCGTTAACCGGGGCCGTGGTGCTGCTGGCCTGGTTACCCCTCCGGCAGATGCCGGGCATCGGCACCGTGGCCAACGTGGTGGTGATCGCACTCGCGGTGGACGCCACCCTGGCCCTGCTGCCCGAACTGCACGGCCTGCCGCTGCAGATCTTCGCGATGCTGGCCAGCGTCGTGATCAACGGCTTCGCCTGCGCGGTCTACATCGGCGCCCGGCTCGGTCCCGGCCCGCGCGACGGCCTGATGACCGGCATCACCGCGCGCACCGGCTGGTCGATCCGCCTGGTGCGGACCGGGATCGAGTTGAGCGTGCTCGCGCTCGGCTGGCTGCTCGGCGGAACGGTCGGCATCGGCACCGTGGTCTACGCGCTGGCGATGGGACCCGTCGTACAGGCCTTTCTGCCATCCGTGGCATTGCGTGCGCCCACCCGGGTGCAAACGCCGTCGTAGATCTTCTTTGTCGGTCCGGACCTCTACTGTCGGGAGCGTGCCGCTGATCGACATGGCAGAGCGCGCTGGCGTCCGCATCGACGGCGGCGTCCGCGCCAACGAGGACCAGATCGTCGTCCTGCCCCACGCCGTCGTCCTGCTCGACGGTGCCACCACGCTGCAACCGCGCGCCCGCTCCGGCGGGTGGTACGCCGAGTGCCTCGGCGACTACCTGCGCCGCGGGCTGAACAAGGACCCCGAGGCCGACCTCGCCGAGGTGCTGGAGACGGCGATCGGCACCATGGCCGAGGACTACGAGCTCAAGCCCGGGAGTTCCCCGTCCAGCACCGTCGCCATCGTGCGCTGGACCGACGACCACGTCGACGCGCTCGTGCTCGCCGACAGCCCCGTCGTCGCGTTCACCATCGGCGACGTGCACGTCGTCAACGACACGCGCCTGGCCAACCTGCCCCGGCCGAGCAGCAGCCACCGCGAACACCTGCGCGAGGGCGGCGGCTACGGCGAGGAACACCTCGAACTGCTGCGCTCCTCGGCCGCCGAGGTCGGCGCGTGGCGCAACCGCGATGGCGGCTTCTGGGTGGCCGAGGCCGACCCCGCCGCCGCCCGCCAGGCCATCCGCGCCGGCTGGCCCCGTGACCAGGTGCAGAGCGTCGTCATGGCCAGCGACGGCGTCTCCTGCGGCGTCGACGACTACGGCCTGTTCGCCGACTGGACCGCCCTGCTCGACCAAGCCTCCGACGAGGGCCTGCACGCCGTGCTCGACGCCGTCCGCAAGGCCGAGTCCTCCGACCCCGACGGCAAGCGCTGGCCCCGCCCCAAGCTCCACGACGACCAGGCCCTTGTCCTCATCCACTTCGACGACGACTGGCTCCCCGACTTCCTCCGCTGACCCGGCCCGGCTCGTCCGGAGGACAAACGTACGTCGATGTAACTTACGTCGACGTACGTTTGGCGAGCACGAGGTCGCGAAGCTCCGCCGGGGTCAACCAGCGTTTTCCCCGATGGATCATGCGATGGCAGTTCGAGCAGAGAACGACTAGGTCACTCAGCTTGCTGCGCACCGCGCCCGAAACGTGCAGCGGGACGGCGTGGTGGCACTCCGCGAACCTGGCACCCCGCTCGCCGTAGACCTTCTCGAAGTCGAAGCCGCAGACCTCGCACTGCAAGCAGTTCTCCTGCTTCAGCACCGAGTCGATCTTCTTGTTCCGCAGCGCCCGGTTGCGTTCTCGCCTGAGATGACGCCGCCGCAGCAAGCGTCCTTCATCGGCTTCGTCGTCGTCCTCATCATCGGGGAGTTCAGGAAGCCCGTCGAACTCGCCGTTCTCCACACCGCGGATGATGCTGCAGGCAAGCTCGTCCATCTCCTCTGGGCGGTCGAGGAAGTCCTGCAGGACCTCTCTGTCCAGCCGGTTGCCGTTGGTTGCTTTTCCCTTGTAGCCAGGGAGACGGGTCGCAAGATCGGCCGTCTTTCGTTTGACTCCGTTGAGATTGCGGTACTTCGGCCCCGCACTTCGGGCGGGTGCGCGCCGAGGTTTTGCAGAGTCCGGGACAGCTCGACGACTCGGCTGTCATCGGTGCTCAGGGCCTTCCAACCGTTGTCCTTCACCGCCTTGCAGGCGAGGATGATCTCTTCCCTGGTCCAAGCAGGGCCTCGTACTTCCCGTACGGAGAACCCGAGGCTGTTCAGGATCTGCGCCGCCAACGCGTCAGAAACGGGCTTGTCGGCCTCGATGGGCGATCCGCCCAGCACGTGACCGTAGGCAGCACCCAAGATGCTGGCCGCGTCGTACTCCCTGCTGCCGCGCTTCAGCAGGTACCAGAGGTTCTCGCGGTAGCCGTACCGCTCCAGGAACGCTTCCTTGCCAAGACGGTCGAACTCGTCGAGTGCCGCGATGACGGCGTCTGCGGTGAGGTCAGGGGAGCCCACGAAGAAAGACTATTTGCTTCAGCAACGCCACTAGAAGAGCCCCGCACCCGACTCTGCGGCAAACGACAGAAGCCCCAGCCGAATCGGCTGGGGCTTCTTCTCGCAGTTCATGTGTGGTGGCCAGGGGCGGGGTCGAACCGCCGACCTACCGCTTTTCAGGCGGTCGCTCGTACCAACTGAGCTACCTGGCCTTGCTCCCAGCGAACTGGAAGCTTGGCGACCCAGACGGGACTCGAACCCGCGACCTTCGCCGTGACAGGGCGACGCGCTAACCAACTGCGCCACTGGGCCTAGTGGCATTTCTTACTACTGTAGTGCAGTGCCCCCAACGGGATTCGAACCCGCGCTGCCGCCTTGAAAGGGCGGAGTCCTAGGCCGCTAGACGATGGGGACCAGGCCAGTTCGGTGACCAACCCGACCTTGCCTCCCGGCTGTCCGTTGGGAGTACCGAAAGCATAGGGCAGAGGGTCCAGCAAATACAAAACGGGGGTCCACAAGACTTCTGACCTGCGGAAATGCCTTGCGTGGACGAGGAGGGTGGGGGCATGCGGGAGTTCCCTCTGCGCGGCCGGGCCGCGTTGGTGACCGGGGTCAGCAGGCGGGCCGGGATCGCGTTTGCCGTGGCAGAGCGGCTGGCGAGCCTGGGGGCGGACGTGCTCGCCCAGTCGTGGGAGGCGCACGACGCGGAGCAGCCGTGGGGCGCGGACCCACATGGTGTGATCTACGTCATCGAGGAGCTGAGGCGGGGACTGCCCTCGGGAGCGGGGCGGATCGAGCACGTGGAGGCCGACTTCGCGGAGCCGGGAGCGCCCGCGGCGGTGGTGGACGCGACGGTGGCGGCCTTCGGGGCGATCGACGTGGTGGTGGCGGCGCACGCGCGCAGCAGCGGGCAGAGCCTGGCGGAGCTGACGGCGGCGGAGCTGGACCTGACCCACGCGGTGAACGTCCGAGGATCGATGTTGCTGGCGCAGCGCTACGACGCGGTGCGCGACCACGACAGGCCGGGCGGGCGGATCGTGCTGTTCACCTCGGGGCAGCACAGCGGCGCGATGCCGGGCGAGCTGCCCTACGTGGCCTCAAAGGGCGCGCTGCACCAGGTGACGAAGAGCCTGGCGGGTGCGCTCGCGGCCAAAGGGGTGACGGTGAACTGCGTGGACCCGGGCCCGGTGGACACCGGGTACGCCGACCACGCGCTGCGGGAGCACGTGGCCAGGCGAATGCCCATGGGGCGGTGGGGTCGACCGGAGGACACGGCGGACCTCATCGAGTGGTTGTCCTCGGACGGCAGCGCCTGGATGACCGGGCAGACCCTCGTCAGCGACGGCGGCTGGAGTCTGCGGATCTGACCGTTCTGAGGGGCCGAAAGGGTGAACGGCGAACACGGCAAGTAATGCTCGCGACGCGGCGCGCGGCCGATCCCCACCGCTTTGGCCTATTGCGGTCACGAATTGCGACCGAGTGATGACAATTGTCTGCGATTGCCGCAAAAGCAGCACGCAGGTATCTTTTGCGAAAGCCCCGAAAGACGCACAACGATCAACCGGGTCTTCAGGTGGAGCGGATGCGCCCGGGGGGTGCGCGTCTCGGGGGAGCCGCACCGAGCGGGACGAGTGACACGGGAGCGTCCCGCGAACGGGAGTGAGGTGGGGCGCGCAGGCCCAAGCCGCCGCCCCACCTCACTTCCTCAGGTCATCCGGATCGCCGACAGCCCAGGTCAGCGCTGCACCGGGGGCACACCGTCCTCTCCTGGAACCAGGCCGAGCATGTCCAGCAGGGTCCGGCAGTCCTCTGCTCCTAAAGCGCCGCGGGCGACCGCGACCCTGGCCCTGTGCACCTGCTCGTCCGAGATCCGTGAGGGGTCGCCATTGCGCGGCATGGGCACTCCGCCCGCCTGCCTGCCGACCGACTCACCCTGTTCCCACAAGAACTTTTTGACTTCGAGCGACCCGTACATCGCGCCTCCCCGACTTGGGCTTCCGGCGCAGGTTATCTACCGCTAGAACCGACCGCAGCCCCCCGCAGAGTGATTCAGTCAAAACCCTGGGTAACCATACGATCGTCGCCCGGTTTCGATTCAGCGACCGCGCCCCGGGCACGCCCGCCCGCCGGGGCCGCGCGAGACTGGGGCGCCAGGCCGAGCACACCCCAGGAGCAGCCGTGAGCGTGAGCACCACCACCACGACCCAGCAGTACGTGGTCACCGGCATGACGTGCGGACACTGCGTCGCCTCGGTCACCGAGGAGCTGTCCGAGGTCCCCGGCGTGACCGGCGTCGAGGTCGAGCTGAGCTCCGGCACGGTGACCGTGACCAGCAGCCGCCCGCTCACCGACGACGAGGTCGCCGCCGCGGTCGCGGAGGCCGGGTACGCGGTCGCGAGCGGTTCATGACGAACCGGGCGAACCCGGCACTGGTGCTCACCGCGCTCGCGGTGGCGCTGGTCGCCCTCGTGGGCGCGGGGCTGGCCCTCGGGAAGGTCGACACCCAGCCGAGCAAGGCCGAAACGCACGCGGGCCAGCAGGGCGGGAAGTGATCTTGATTCGTTGATAAGCGCCGTTCAGGCGGGGTGCTTTGAAAGAATTTGACCAAAAATGTTGAATTCCACCCCTGTTGAGCGAACTGTGCGCGTGCAACAATCGGGCGTGCTGACACCCCCCGGTCAGCGCCTGTGGAGATCCCCTCCGGCCCCCGCGTTCCTCCCCCTGGCGCGGGGGCCTCTCCACGCGTGGGGCAAGATCAGGCGGAGCGCCTGCCCGTGACACACGTCACGGAGTACTCCGGTGTGAGACCCACCGGCTACCCTCTTCGGCGTGCTTGGACGACTGAAATCTTCGACTGGACGCCATCGCCCGCCGGTGCGGCAATCGGAGGAGTTCGCTCCTGACAAGGAGATGGACTCCTACCTCGCCGCACTGGCACCTGAATCCGATGTCGAGACGACCGCCTCGGGGCGCCGTTTCGGCAACGCGCAGGTCCTCCAGCTGCGCCTGCAGCTCATGGCCAACGAGCAGCTGCGCGAGCTCGCCGAGATGCGGCAGACCTCGCCGACCGCGCTGGCCCAGGAGTGGGTCATGCAGCGCCTCGAGTGGGAAGCCCGCCAGAACAACCTGGTGTGAGCCGCACTCCCCCCGTTCTCCCCGTGCACGGACTCAGATCGCGATCCGCGTGACGAAGTCGTCGAGCAGGCGCAGGCTCTCCTCGCGCCCGGCGACGGGCAGGCTGAGGAGCAGCCGGTCCGCCCCCGCTTCGGCGAAACCGTCGATGACCCGCTGATCGGGTCCGTGCACGTAGGCCGTCACCGACGGCATCGGCTTGCCCGCCTCCTCGGCGGCGCGACGCAGCTCCACCACCCGCTCGGCGACCTTCTCCGGGCCGAAGGGCGGTGGGGCGATCCAGCCTTCCGCGTGGTCGACGATCCGCTCGACCAGCGTCGGCCCCCAGCCACCGAGCAGGACCGGCGGGTGCGGCGCGCGCACCGGCTTCGGCCAGGAGCGCATGGGCCCGAAGTCCACGTGCTCGCCGTGGAACTCGGCGACCTCGTTGGTCCAGATCTCCTTCACGGCGAGCACGCGTTCGCGCAGCACCCGCGTGCGCACGCGGGGGTCGACGCCGTGGTTGGCGATCTCCGGGCGGTTCCAGCCGGCCCCGACGCCCAGCTCGACGCGACCGCCGGAGAGGTGGTCGATGCTGGCCACCTCCTTCGCCAGCACGATCGGGTCCCGTTGGACGAGCAGCGCGATCGCCGTGCCCAGCACCAGGCGCTCGGTGACCGCGGCCGCCGTCGCGAGGACGACGAACGGGTCGAGCGAGCGGCAGTAGCGGCGCGGAACCGGACCTCCGCCGGGGTACGGCGTGTGGTCGAGCGGCATGTGCGTGTGCTCCGGCACGAACAACGCGGAGAAACCGCGTTCCTCCAGTGCTCTGGCCAGCTCGGCGGGGTGGATGCCCTCATCGGTGACGAACGTGTAGGCGCCGAACTGCACGAAGCGTTTCTCCCCTGGTCAGCGGGGTGGCAGCACCCCGGCGTGGAAGGCTCGGGCCACGGCGTGGGCGCGGTCCCTGGCCTCCAGTTTGCGCAGTATCCGGCGGATGTGGGTCTTGACGGTCTCCTCGGTGACGCCGAGCCGGTTGCCGATCCGCTTGGCCGTCATGCCCTCGGCGATCAGGCCGAGCACTTCCTGTTCGCGGCGGGAGAGCAGGGTGCCGGAGTGCTTGGCGTGGCCGCTGTTCTTCAGCAGCGGGCTGATGCTGGGATCGATGTAGAAGCCGTTCTCCAGCGCGAGGCTGAGCGCGCTCGGCAGGCGGTTCGGGTCGATCTCGCGGGGGAGGAAACCGCGGGCACCGGCCTGGCGCGCGCGCTCGACCTCGCCCCCGCTGCGCGCGCTCTGCCGGAACAGCACCACCACGACCAACTCCGGGTGCAGGCCGCTGAGCAGGCGGCACAGGTGCGCTCCTGGATCGGCGTCGGCGTCGACGAGCAGGACGTTCGGCTTGGCGCTCTGGCAGAGGTTCACCGTGGCGGCGGTGGAGGCGGCGGCGCCGACCCACACGGTGCGCGGATCGCGGTGCAGCACCGCGGCGACGCCCTGCTGGAAGAGCGGAACGGAGTCCACGTGCGCGACGCGCACGAGCTGCTGCCCCGGGGTCGCCCTGGCGACGGGCACGTTGGCCCTGAGCGTCACCTGTTCCACTGCGTTCCCCTCTCGCCGCCAAGACCTCTCACGAGGTAAGAGCGCGCTGACGGGGACTCATCACGCGAAAACGGGGTGCTTCTTGTGTGAGCTATCCCCTGAAGGGGTGAGGTTTGCGGTCAGTGCTCGAGTCGGTCGGCCGAGCGCGGGCCCCTCGGGGCCAGGTTGCCGACCTCCAGCCGGGACTTCGCCGCGACGGACTTGGACTCGGCGGCGAAGCAGACCTGGTAGACCAGCAGGTGCCCGGCGTGCGCGGCCTGCTCGTCGCGGGAGAGGTAGTGCCGACAGGCCGCGTTGTCCTGCTTGGCGGTCAGCCCGCCCTTGCGCGCGAGCTTCGCGGCGATCTTGGACTGGCCGTGCGGAAGCAGCCGCTTGGCCTCGGATTCGGGCTGGCCGACCACGACGGCGTCGTAGGTGGCCTTGGTGATCGCCATGTTCTCGGACTCGCGGAACAGCCAGCACGCGCCGATCGCCACCGCGACCACCAGCAGCAGGACCCCACCGGCCGCGACGTTGAGCACCGTCTTGGCGCGCCTGCTCATCCGCTGCGGCTGCGGCTTCGGTAAGTGGTCTTCGGTCGAGGCCATTCGTGAGTCCCGCTTCGTCGGGCCTGGAGCGGCGACCGCGCCAGGGAGTTCGCAGGATATTCACGCGCGGCACCGGTTGGACAGCGATTGCCGGTGATTGGCGGAGTTCCCGGTGAGTCAGGCGGCGCTCGGCAGGTGCGTCGAGCGGGTGGGCAGGGCTGCCGGAGCGGCGGCGTTCCTGGTGCGCTCGGCCAGAACGGGCACGGCGGCGGGGGCGGGAGCGCGGTCCTCGGCCTGGGCGTGGTCGTTCATGTGGTCCGACACGGCCATCAGGACGAGAACGACGAGGCCCGCCGCGATTCCGATCCAGATCATGGTGACCATCTCCTGCTCCTCCGGTGTCCCCTCTTCGGCGTGACACCACAAGAGTCGCTGGTCGGAGGGGGTCAGCGGATCGGCTGTGCGGCCAGAGCGCGCTCGCCATCCGGCCGAGGGGGAAAAACCCCGACGGGGGCTCGGGCCGACCCCCGAAGTCGGCCCGAACCCCCGTCAGGGTTGACGCACGCCGAGGGCCTACTCCTCGGCGTACGCGCGGGCGGTCACCTTGCGCAGGACCGGCCCGCAGGCGGCCGCGGCGAGCAGGGCAACGACCAGGCCCAGCACCGCCGGGGTCACCAGCCACGGACTCAGCACGAGATCGCCCTTGGCCAGGGTCAACAACCCGGCGCCGATGAAGGCTCCCGCGACGCTCGCGCCGACGGTTGCCACGAGCGCTGGCAGCATCGCCTCCCGGCGCAGGGCCTTGACCAGCACGTTCGTCGGTGTTCCTGCCGCGATCAGCGCGCCGAACGTGCGCCTGCGGTCCACGACGGAGCCTGCGGCGGCCACCCCGGCGCTCACCCCGCCGAGGATGGTGGCGATCGCGAGGCCGATCACGGTCACCCGGCGCAGGTCCCCGAGCAGGGTGTCGCCGTGCGAGTCGTAGGCCCCGTTGCTGTAGATCGACGCGCCGACCGCGTTGCGCAGGACGGCCGTGCGGGCGACCGCCTCGTTCTGCGGCGTGGTCACCACGGCGATGGAGCTGATCGAGAGCTTGTTCTGGGGCACGAGCGCCGGGTCGACGAAGATCGTCGAGCGGCCTCGGCCGTTCGACTGGTACTCGCGGACCGGCACCTGAGCGGGCAGGGCGATGTCGGCGGGCTCTGCGCCTCGCGAACCGAAGCCGCGGAAGACGAGCTCGCCCGGGGCGATGCGCGTGCCCCTCGGCACGTAGATCGCGGGGCCCTGCTGACAGGTGGAGATGTCGACCGGGCGGATCTTCACGGCATCTGTGCAGCTCAGGACCATCGCGGACCGGAGCTGCTTGTCACCCTTGGCCCCGATGCTGCCCTCGCTGATCGCCATCACGGGGGCGGTGACGCCGTTCTTCGCGATGTCCGAACGCACAGCAGCGACCTGTTTGGCCTGCGCGCCGTAGCTCTCGGCGACGATCACGCCGTCCCGCCAGGTGCCGTCGCTGAAGCCGATCCTGCCCTCCAGTCCGGGGAACATGGTCAGCGCGAGGGAGCCCGCGAACACCGCGACCACCACACCGGAGGACGCGCGGAATGCGGCCTTGGGGTCATCGCGCAGCCTGCGCCCGGCGAGCAGCGTCGCGGGGGAACGCCAGAACCCGGTGAAGAACCTGCCGACCCACGAGGTGACCAGTGGGCCGACCAGGACGAGGGCGATCGCCACGGCCGCGAGCCCGATCAGCACGTAGGTGGTGGTGCCGTCCCTGCCCTGGGCCATGCCGAGGCCCACGAAGAAGACCGCGCCCGCCCCGAAGATCAGCAGCAACCGGGCGATGCTCGGCGCGCGCTTGGTGTGCTGGTTGGCGGCACCGAGCGGCTGGTGGAGCACCCGGCGCAACCCGAACACGGCGGCGAGGCAGACCATCAGCGGGGCCAGGACCAGCACGGCGACCACGAGCAGCGGACTCGGTGTGAAGTCGGAGGGGAACCAGGTGCCGCCCTCCCACGGGATGCGCGCGGTGAGCGAGCGCAGCGGGATGCCGATGATCAGGCCGAGCACCGTGCCCGCGACCGCGGCGACCGCGGTCTCCGCGACGGTCATCCAGACGACCTGCTGCGGTGTCGCGCCCGCCAGCCGCAGCGCGGCCAGCCTGCGTTCCCGCCGCGCCGCCGTGAGCCGCGCGGCCGAGGCCACCAGCACCAGGCACGGCACGACCAGGATGATCAGGCCGACCTGGGAGAGCAGCAGCAGGAGCCCGTCCGGGTGGCCACCGTGCTCGGGGCGGGCGAGATCGGCGCGCGCTTGGGCTCCGGAGGGCATCTCGTCCGGGGCGTGGCCGACGATCGCGACCAGCTCGTCCGGATGGGTCAGCGCCTCGTCGCCGACCGCGCCGACGACCTTGCCGGGGAAGCGCTCGGCCAACTCGGCGGGCGGGCGTTTCGCGGCGAGATCTGCCAAGGCCGGGGAGAGGAAGACCTCGCCGGGGCCGGGGATGCGCGGGATGCCGGGTGCCACGGGCACGCCGGGCTTGAGCGTGGCGACGTCGAAGCGGTGCACGCGCTCGCCGTCGACGTCGTCGTAGGTGTTGACGATGAGCAGCGGCTGGTTAGCGGGCTGCTCGGGACCGCCCACGCTGTACTGGGAACGCCAGCTCTCGCGGTCGGCTCGGTTCTGGATCGCGCCGGGCATGGCGGCCAGCCACACCACGAGCGCGACGCCGACCGCGACGCCGAGCATGGTGAAGAGGGCGGACGCGCGGCTGCGGGAATCGGCCCGCAGCACGCGCACGGCCAGTTGCAGAGGGTTCACGCGGCGGCTCGCAGCGCGATCCGGCCGTCGGTGATCTCGACGACGCGCTGGGCGCGGGCGGCGACGTTGGGGTCGTGGGTGACGATGACGACCGCCGCTCCGGTCGCGCGCGCGGCGTGCAGCAGCGCGGTCACCGTCTCCTCGCCGGTGCGCGAGTCCAGCGCTCCGGTCGGCTCGTCGGCGAAGATCACCCTGGGCCGGTGGGCGAGCGCCCTGGCGATGGCGACCCGCTGCGCCTGCCCGCCGGAGAGCTCGCCGGGGCGCCGGTGCTCCATCCCGCCGAGGCCGAGCTTGATCAGCCACTCCTGGGCGGTGCCCATCGCCTGCTTCTTGGAACCGCCCGCGAGCAACAGCGGCAGCGCGACGTTCTCCTCGGCGGTCAGCTCGGCGACGAGCATGCCGGTCTGGAAGACGAAGCCGAACGCGCTGCGGCGGAGCTTGCTGCGCTCCCCCTCGCCGAGGCGGGTGATGGGGCGGCCCGCGACCAGGACGTCCCCTCCGTCGGCGGGCAGGATTCCGGCCAGCACGTGCAGCAACGTGGACTTGCCCGAACCGGACGGGCCGACGATGGCGACGACCTCGCCGACGCCGACGGCGATGTCCACCCCGGCCAGCGCGTGGGTCTGCCCGTAGCGCTTGACCAGGCCCTGCCCGACGAGAATGGGCTGGCGATCGGCAAGTGGGTTCAGACCCATCGGTTCTGTCACCGTCTCCTCCAAGCTGTGAACGACTGGGACAACCCTGCTTTCCGGCGAGGTCCCGCCACTTCGGCCAGCGGGCCGGGCCGTCACCCGATCGGTCGGCCGAATGGCCGAGGGCGGTCATGGCCGCGTGGCCGACCCGCTCCCGGTCACGGGGGTCGTAGCCTGCTGTCTCGTGGACAACTCCCTGGCGAGCTGGCAGTCACTCATGCGCAGGCAGTGGCCGATCGCGCTCGCGCTCGGCGTGCTGCTGTTCGCGGAGCTGGTGTCCACAGGGCTCAACCGGGACCTGCTCGCGCTCCCGCCCGCGATGTTGCTGTCCGCGGTCGCGGTGATCTCGCCGCGCAGGCCGATCGACGCAGCGTTCATCGGCGCGGCGATGCTCGTCGGGACCTCGCTCGGCTACTCCCTCACCGGGACCCAGACCTTCGCCGTCTTCAGCCCGGTGTCCCCGTCGGAGACCGCGGCGACGATGGTGCTGATCGCGATGGTCGTCCGCTCCTCGCCGGGGCGGTGGGCGACCACCGCCGTGGTGGCGATCTGGTTCTCCGGGCTCATCGCAGCGCTGTTCAGGCCGCACAACCTCCGGGGCGGCTGGCTGCTGAACAACTTCGACAACGCGTTCCCGACCTTCATGCTGTTCGCGCTCGCGGTCGGAACGGGGCTGTACTTCCGGGCGCGGGAGAAGGACCGGCAGCGCACCGTCACCCACGCGGTGACCTCCGCGCAGCAGCAGGAGCGCATCGCGCTGGCCCGCGAGCTGCACGACGTCGTCGCGCACCACGTCACCGGAATCGTCGTGCAGGCCCAGGCCGCGATGATCGTCGCAGAGAAAGATCCCCTTGCCGCACAACGGATTCTTCCCAGTGTCGCGCGCAGCGGCAGCGATGCGCTGACCGCGATGCGGCGGCTGGTCGGCACGCTGCGCGACGCTGACGCGCGGATCGGCGTCGACGCCGCCGAGTCCGCGACCGCCGACCTCGCGGCCGACGTGCGCAAGGTGGTCGAGGAGGCGCGGGAGATCGGACCGCCGATCGAGCTGCGCATCGACCTGCGCGCGGAGGTGCCCGCCGAGGTCGCGCGCTCCGTGCTGCGGCTGGTGCAGGAGGCGCTGACCAACGCGCACAAGCACGCGCTGAACGCCTCGGTGATCAAGATCGACGTCATCAGCGAACCGGGCAGGACGCGCGTGGTCATCGCCGACGACGGGCAGGGCTCGGCCCATGACCCGATCGGCGGCTCCGGCGGCTACGGTCTGGTCGGAATGCGGGAACGCGTCGAGCTGCTCGGCGGTCGCTTCTCGGCCGGCCGGGGGTGGAAGGGCGGTTGGGAGGTCTTCGCCGAGCTGCCGGTTGGGGAGGCCAAGCAATGACGATCCGGGTGCTCATCGCCGACGACCAGGACATGGTGCGCATCGGCTTCCGGATGATCCTGGAGAACGAGGACGACATCGAGGTCGTCGCCGACGTCCGGGACGGCATCTCCGCGGTGAGCAAGGCCCGCGAGCTGCGGCCCGACGTCTGCCTCATGGACATCCGCATGCCCGGCCTCGACGGCCTGGAGGTCACCAGGCAGCTGTGCGGCCCCGGCGTCACCGACCCGATCAAGGTCGTCGTCGTGACCACCTTCGACCTCGACGAGTACGTGCACACCGCGCTGGCCAACGGCGCCAGCGGCTTCCTGTTGAAGGACGCCGGGCCCGCGCTGCTCGTGGAGGCCGTTCGGGCGGCCGAGCGCGGGGACGCGTTGATCTCGCCGCAGATCACCGTGCGGATGCTGGAGCACTTCAACAAGCCCGCGGTGAGCGTGGCCGACAAGCCGCACGAGGCGTTGACCGAGCGCGAGCTGGACGTTGTGCGCGCGGTCGCTCGGGGGCTGACCAACACCGAGATCGGCGCCGAGCTGTTCTTGTCGCTGTCCACCGTGAAGACGCACCTCGCTTCCGTGCAGTCCAAGCTCGGCGCTCGCAACCGCGTGGAGATCGCTTCGTGGGCGTGGCGCTCCGGCCTGATGACCTGATTCGTTCGCTCACCTGATCGTTTCGCCTGATCAACGGCTCGTTTGGTGCGTTGAGCGCACTGAACGGGTCGTTTGGTGCGTTCAAGTACCCGAAAGGGCCGTTCGGGGAGTTGAGGTACCTCAACGGGCCGTTCAGGGAGTCCACGTACCTGAAGGGGTCATTCGGGGAGTCCACGTACCTCAATGAGTCATTCAGGCCCTCCAACGCACTGAACGGGTCATTCGGGGCGTTGAGCGCGCCAACGGTCACTGGGGACTGGCGCGCGCACTGAACGGGCCGTTCGGGTTCCTCAACACACTGAACGGGTCGTTTGGTGCCCCCAACGCCCTGAACGGGTCGTTTGGTGCGTTGAGCGCACTGAAGGGGTCGTTCAGGGCTTACGGGGCGCGCGGGCGGGGGCGGCGGGTGTGGAACCAATGCGGCATTGGTTACGTCTGGCGAAACGAATGCCGCATTGGGTACGTACGGGCGCGGGCGGGGTGAGAGGGGTTCCGCCCAGGGAGTCGGGTTTTGGGGTTGTTGAAGGGCCGTGCGTGCAAGAGTTGGAGATTAGGGGGTCCCCGTCTGGGAGGGGACCTCTGTTTGTGTGTGGGTTTCGCGTGTGGAGGGAAGGCGTATGGAACCGGCTACGACGGTCCGGTTGCTCGGCGCGGGAGCGTTCGGGTTGCTCGTCGGGTGGTTCGTCTGCGTCCTGAACCGGCGCCGCTCCGCTGATGTGCGCCTGAGCCTGATCGGGGGTGGGGCGGTGCTGGCGTTGTTCCTGACAGGCACGGATCTGTTCGGCGCGCACGGGATCGGGCTGTTCGCGGGGTGCCTGGTGGTGCTCGTGCTCCTGGTGGGGCGCTCGGAGAACTTCACGATCGACCGCCTCGTCGACGAGCGGTTGCCGAACGGGGCGGACCGGGGTGCGATGGGCGCCCGGCAACACGACGGCCCGCGCCGCTGACGGAGGCGGATGATGCTCGACCGGCTCAGCTTCGATGTCGCGGTGCGCGGCCCGAAACCGCTCAAGGCGGCGGACCGCGAGGTCAACGTGATCCTGACGGTCTCGGCGCACCCGCTGCCGAGGACGGCGGAAGTGATCGTCTTCGACCGGTCCGACCGGGCGGCGTTCGCGGCGGTGAAGGCGCACGTGCTCAGCGCGATCGACGCGATCGCGGACGGGGTGGAGTTCGCGGTGGTCGCGGGCTCGACGACGGTGCCGGACGGGGCGCGCCTGGTGGTGGCCGACCAGCGGACGCGCGCGGCGGCGAAGGCTGCGGTGGGCGAGCTGGGGCCGCGAGGCGGAGCGCGGTTCGCGGACTGGTTGGGTCGAGCTGCCGTGCTGCTGACCGAGCACACCGGGCCGCACCCGCGCGCGATGTTGATCACGGCGGGGACCAGGCAGGACTTCGCGGAGGCGGCGGCGCCGTACGCGGATCGCTTCCTGTGCAACTACGTGGGCCCGGACAGCTCCACCGAGGGCATCGAGGACGGCGTCCACCTGCGGCTGGAGCTGCCGAAGCACGCGCGTCTGCGTTTCCTGCGGCAGATCTCGCCCCGGCAGGTCGATCTCACCGACGAGGCGGGTCCGCTGGGGTTCAACACGGGCACGTGGGGCGCGGAGGCGCGCGAGTACCAGTTGAGCGTGGAGATCCCGGCGACGCCGATCGTGTCGCAGTTCCTGGCGGCCCGCGCGACCCTCGTCCGACGAGATGACAGCGGGCAGCCGGTCCGGCTCGCGCACGCCAATGTCATTGCGCAGATGGAGATTCCACCGCCGGTGTTCGACGCGCCGGACCAGGCCGACGAGCACACCGGACCGAGCGCTTCCACGAACTTCGTGAACACGGGACTCGCGGAGGCGGAGGCACCGCTGGAGCCGTTGGCGCCGGACACGACACTGCGGCCCGCTTGGGGCTACTGGTTCTGGCTCGACATCGGATCGCTGGTCAGTGCTTCCATCGAGGCGAGGCCGATGTCGTTGCCGCCGTACCCGCCGGTGAACTCGCAGCTGACCGTTGTGCTGTACGGGTTTCCCGGGGAGTTCGCGATCGATCCGGCATCGGCGACCGGAGTGCTGGAGATGACAGCGGACGGCTCGGCGCGGGTGCTCCGCCAACCGTCCATTGTGGATAATCCGACGCGGTTGTTCTTCCCCGTGCGCACTCCGCGCGAGCCGCGCCCACTGCGCTTGCGCTGCAACATCTACTGGCAGCAGGAGCTGATCCAGTCGCGGCTGATCACCGCGAGCCCGGGCGAGCTGAAGTCCACTGTGGACTTTCGCATCGCTGATCCGGACGACGTGCCGCTGCGGTACACACCGCACCAGTACAGCGCGAGCCTGCTGCTCGACGACGACGGCAGGGGAACGCACGCGCTGCGGGTGTTCGCCAAGCAGGGCGCGGACGTGCTGCGGGCGGAGGCGAGCATCCCCGGGCAGCGGCTGACGAGCGCGATCCGGATGGCCAGGGGCGCGCTGAGCCGGGTGGCGTGGGGCAACGAACACCCGTGGCGCGAGGAGTTCACCTACCGCTACGCGATCCCGCCGAGCGTGGAGCAGGTCAGCAACGACCTGATCACCTTGGCGGTCACCGGCTATCGGCTCTACCACGTGCTGGTCAGGTCGTTGGGACGCTCGGTGAACGAGAACTCTTGCGACATGGCCGACCGCGTCGGCAGCGCGCTCGGTGCCCCTGGCTTCGTGCAGATCGCATTGAAGGAAGGCGCTCAGCACGTCATCCCCGCGGCGATGATCTACGACCTGCCGCTGGACGGCAACGCGCGGAACTTGGCCCTGTGCCAGGACTTCCTGGACTGGGCGACCCGCAACGAGATCCCTCGGAGTCCATGCCTGCAACGCCGGTGCCGCCAAGCGCTGAGGCCGAACCCGACCGTCGTGTGCCCCGGCGGGTTCTGGGGCTTCCGCCACGCGCTCGGGCTGCCCGCGTCGCTCGGGACGGCGCCCATGGTGCCGCCGCTGCTCCCCCACGACGGCGGAGCGCGGCTCGTCGGCGGGGTCTACGAGGACTTCGCCTCGGCGGCCGCGCACCGCGATACGCTGCGAAACCTCTTGCCGTGGAAGGACTACCGGCTCGGCGAAGATCGGGAGAGCACGCTCGCGGGGCTCAAGGGCGATCCGCAGATCGTCTACTTCTACTGCCACGGCGGCGCGAGCGGCGAGGTCCCGTACCTTCATGTCGGCAGGCGAGGCGGACCGACGATCACTCCGGACAACCTCGCCGAGCATCGACTCCGGTGGTCGTGGAGCCGACCGCTGGTGTTCCTGAACGGATGCCGGACAACGGGCCTGGAGCCGGAGCGGGCGATCGACTTCGTGAGCTTCTTCGTCGAGGACGCCTTCGCGTGCGGGGTGATCGGCACCGAGATCACGGTCTTCGAGCAGATGGCCGACCAGTTCGCCGAGGAGGTCCTGCGTGGCTTCCTCGTGCACGGCGAGCCCATCGGCGCGGCAGTCACCCGCGCGCGGATCTCCTTGCTGGCGAACGGAAATCCGTTGGGGCTCGCCTACATCCCGTTCGTCTCGCCAACGGTCACGATGGCGCCTCTGCGAGTTCCTTGAGACGCACCAGGGTCTTCTCGATGTTGACCCGGTTGTGGCTCTCCCGGTCGACGACGCCGGTGCCGACGGGGGCGATCACCGCGCGGAAGAGGCGGTTGCGCAGATCGCGGGTGCTCTCGGTGACGCGGCAGCCGAACTCGCTCGCCTCGATGTCGTAGCGCCACTCCGCGACGAGCGCGCCGAAGCTCCGCACGTGGTAGGCGAAGCAGCGCCCGGGCTCGGCGCGGACGACCTCGGCCGTGGTCCACCAGCGGAAGAGCCCGTTGCGGTTCCCCGCGCGGAACCTCGCGCCGACACCGCGCGCTGCGGTCAGCCACCGCGCGTCCGTCGACTCCACCACGAAACGGCTCTGCCGCGCCACGTCGCTGACCAGGCCGTACACGGCTTCCGGCGACGCGCTGATGTCGACGCTGAGTTCCATGCGCCGCACGATCCTCTTCCGCGCGGGCGTTGTCGAGAGGTCAGCGCGGAGTCGTGGTGAGCGTGGTCTGTGCGCCAGCGGCAGCGGTGATCTTGACGGTGAGGGTTCGCGTCGCCGCGTCGTAGGTGAACGGGGTGTTCGCACCTGCGATCGCGACGGCCTGCGGAGCGGCTGCGACATCGCGGATGTTCACGGTCCACGCACGATTCGGCACGGCTCCGGGGAAAGTACCGACGCGAGGCATGATGGTGAGCGTCCCGGAGCCCGCGCGCTCGGTGTAGCGGATCTCGGTCCGGCCGAATTCCCCGTTGCGGTAAGCGTTTCCGTCACCGGCGTCCTCGTAGAGCGAGAACGTGCCGATACCGCCGGAGGCGACGTCGAGGGTCACCTGGTCCAACGGCCGCTGCCCGGAGTGGTCGACGTAGTCCGTGCGCGTGGGCAGAATTCCGCCGCCGCGCAGGAAAACCGGCATCGTGGACAGATCGGTGCTGACCTCCTGCACGGACGGGCCGGTGTAGCGCTTGCCCGTGAAGTAGTCGACCCAGCTGCCCGGCGGGAACCAGACCTTCGTCTTCACATCGGTCATGCCGGGCGAAGCCACGGGCGCGACCAGCACGTCGTCGCCGTAGAGGTACTGGCGGTCGAAGCGGTAGGCGTCCTCGTGCTCGGGGTAGTTGAGGTACATGCCCCGCGTCATCGGCAGGCCCGTGTCGTGGGCCTGCCGAGCGAGCGAATACGTGTACGGGACAAGGGCTTCGCGGAGCTGGAGGAACTTCGTCGCGGACGCGCGCGCCTGGTCGGCGTAGTCCCACGGCAGGCGGACGCCGTGGTTGGAGTGCAGGCGCAGCAACGGTTGGAAGGTGCCGAACTGCACCCACCGCGCGTACAGGTCCTCGGGGAGCTTGTTGCCGTTCTCCGGGTAGTTGTGCGCGCCGATGTCGTGCGACTCGTAGGGCATGCCGATGTTGCCGCGTCGAATCGTGTAGTACGAGGCGAAGGACAGCAGCTCCCACGTGGAGGTCGTGTCCATCGAAGTGTCCACTGTGTACCGGTGCTCGGCCCACGGCCCCGCCGGGTATGCCGGGGTGAGCGCGTACCCGCCGAAGCCGCTTCCGCTGCGGTTCCAGGAGAAACCGCGCTTGCCCTGGTCGTCCGCGCGCTTGGCGTACTGCGCGTTGAGCACGCTGTCCGGGGAGATGCCGTCGCCGCGCGCCATGCTGCCGTCGCAGCAGCTGTCCGGCCACCACACGTCGACGCCCTGCTCCTCGAACTTCCGGTGCAGGTTGAAGTACGCGGCGGACTCGGCGGGGTTGCTGAGGTCGAAGACCCGGCACTCCTCGGTCAGGTTGCAGAGCCCGACGCGCAGGTCCCGGCCCAGCTCGGCGCGGACCTCGGCGTAGCGCGGGTCGCTGGTGGCGATGCTGGGGTGGATGTTGAGCGAGACGCGGATGCCCTCGCGGTGCGCCCAGTCGAAGAAACCCTTGGGGTCCGGGAAGTACTTCGGGTCCCAGTCCCACCCGTTCCACTTGTTCGGCGCCTTGAAGTCGGTGTCCACCACGAGCGCGTCGAGCGGGACCTTGTTGGCGCGGAAGCCCGGCACGATCTGGTCGCGGTAGTCGGCGTCGGAGTGCGCGTAGTAGCGCGAGTACCAGTTGCCGAAAGTCCAGCGGGGCAACAACATCGACGGCCCGGTGAGGTCGCGGAAGTCGCGGAGACCCTGCCGGTAGTCGTGGCCGTAGCCGAAGAAGTAGCCGTCCTGGTAGTCGGTGGTCCGCTTGGCGCGCGCGACGACCGAGCCGTTGGGCTGCACGATGCCGGTCTCGGTGTCGTTGAGCAGGTACCAGCCGTCGCGGCTGATCATGCCTTCGTAGAGGGCGCGCGGGCCGTCGGCCTCGTCGAGACTGCGCCGCCAGCCACCCAGGTTCGCGGCTGTGTGCGCGGGATCGGCCGGGATCGGATAGGCGGCGTCCAGCGGGGTGAGAGCGACGCTGTCGATGTCCACCCCGCAGCGCCCGACCTCGACGCACTTCACCGACATGACCGGGGCGCCTGCCGGGAGGTCGACAGCGACCTTGGCGACGGCACGGGTTTCCCAGCTGCCAGTGGGTTCGAGGGTGATCGGAACGGTGACGTCGCCCGCCGTCACCGTCATGGTCTGCGGCTCACCGCCGGGCACCGCGTTGGCATAGCGGACCTGCACGGAGTGCTTGCCAGCAGGGACTTTCTTGGCCGTCCAGCCGATCGTGGAGTTGCGGCGGGTCAGCCCGGCGACGTAACCGCGACCGGTGAAGCCGGGGTGCTCGTCGGCGATGATCGCGCCGTTGACGTTGCGCTGCGTCTCGGCCTCGCAGAGCGCGCCGTAGTCGCACGAGCCGACCAGCTCCCACGCCGGGCGCGCGGTCACCGGCATCGGCCCGGCCATCAGGTCCACGCGCAGGTTGTCCTGGTTGAACGGCCCGGAATTCAGCCGGTACTGCAGGGTCAGCTTGCCCGTGCGAATGATGAGCAGGCCGTTTTCCTGGGTCTTGGTGAAGGCGACGCGGGGCAGCTGGCGATTGACCGCGTTGAATGTGGGGCGGTCCTCGAAACGGCGATCACCGGCGTATTCCATCCGGATCAACGTCGGTGTCAACACCTCGAAGCGAGCTGATCCGCTGACCACCGACGCGCCACCGGACTCGGCGACAACGGGTGCGGCGGAACCGAGCACGACCGCCATCACCATCGCGATGGCCAAAGGGGTTCTGCGCACCTTCATCGCCCGCTCCCCGCATATTCCGCTGATTCTGCACAAGCGTAAGCCTGATCACTGTTCGCCCGCTGTCCGCCGATGGGCTGTTAGCCGGGCGGGGGCTCGTGGGTACCCGGTCGGGCATGAGAGTTCTCCCGCTGGGCATCGCCGTGGTCGCAGCCGTCGCCGGACTCGCGCTCGCCGGAGCGCCTGGCTCGCTGCTCGACCCCGACGACCGCGCCCTCGCCAAGACCCTGCTCATCGCGGGCACCGTCCTGTTCCTCTGCGGTGGGATCGCGCTGACCAGGTTGCTCGCCGCCGACATCGACCGCCGGTTCGACCAGCGCGGGCTCCAGGCGGCCGGGTCCATCGTCAAGATCGTGGTGACCGTCGTCGGATACGTGCTGGTCGCGCTGACCGCGCTCGGGCTGATGGCGGTTCCGGTGCAGCAGCTGCTGCTGGGCGGAGCGATCACCGGCGTGGTGGTCGGCATCGCCGCGCAGCAGACCCTGGCCAACGTCTTCGCCGGGCTGGTCGTGCTCTTCGTGCGGCCGTTCAAGGTCGGCGACACCATCGAGGTGCGCTCCGGAGCGCTGAACGGTCCGTTCGTCGGACGGGTCATCGCGCTCGGGCTGACCTACGTGACGCTGTCCACCGAGGACGGCACCCTGCTGCTGCCGAACTCCGGAGTGCTGGCCTCGGGTTTGACGGTCAACCTGCCTTCCTCCGCCGCCGTGTGACTCCTGCATTCGCATGACGCCTCTGGCCAGCGGGCGCGGAAACCCGGACAGTTAGTGGGAAAACCGGCATTCGGGGGCTGATCACATGACCCGTTTCCACCGCCGCGGCTTCCTGCACACCGCGTTGGCCGGAGCACTGGTAGCGGCCACACCCGGTTTGGCGTCAGCGGAATCCCCGCGACCTCCACGCACATTCGACACGGCAGCGCTCAGAACTGCGATCACCCGTTTGCTTGGCGGAAACACCGGATGGGCGCAACAGTTCGACCTGCGGCCCATGGAACCGCCGAGCGGCGCTTACGACGTATTCGACATCTCCGGTGAGCGCGGAGCGATCGAACTCAGCGCGAGCAGCCCGGTCGCGCTGATGTCGGGATTCCACTGGTGGCTCAAGCACGTCGCGGGCGGGCACCTGTCGGCCAACGGCGACCGGCTCGACCTGCCGCGCCAGCTGCCCGCGCCGAAGCGGCCGATCACGAAGACGACCGCGCTGACCGACCGCTACGCCTACAACTTCACGGTCTTCGGCTACACCATGCCGTACTGGCACTGGGAGGACTGGGAGCGCGAACTCGACCTGCTCGCGGCCAGCGGCTACAACCGGGTCCTGTCCATGGTCGGCCAGGAGATCATCTGGTACGAGCTGTTCCAGGGCTTCGGGCTCAACGAGTACGAGGTGCGGCAGTGGATCGCGCAGCCAGCGCACCAGCCGTGGCAGTGGTACGGCGAGATCACCGGCTACGACGACGGTGAATCCGCCTACAGCGGCCCGGTCAGCGTCGAGCTGATGCGCAAGCGCGCCGACCTCGGCAGGAAGATCAACGAGCGGATGTGGCAGCTCGGCATCACCCCGGTGCTGCCCGCGTTCATCGGCCACGTGCCCGACCGGGTCTTCGCGCAGCGCAATCCCTTCGCCAAGGTCATCCCGCAGGAGGACTACGGCGGGCACCCCCGGCCGTGGTGGCTCGCGGCGACGGACCCGCTGTGGCCGCAGCTCGCCGAGCAGTTCTACCGCTTGCAGGCCAAGCACTTCGGCACCTCCACGCACTACTCCAACGACCTCATGCACGAGGGCGGGGTGCTCGGCGACGTCAAGATCGGCGACGCCGGGCGCGCGGTGCAGGGCGCGCTCACCAAGGCCGTGCCGAACGCGACGTGGCTCCTCCAGGCGTGGCAAGGGAATCCGCGCAAGGAGTTGATCGAGGCAATCGACAAGGACCGCGTGATCGTGCTCGACCTCGACTCCGACGACGGTCCACTGTGGAACAAGACGAACGCTTTCTGGGGCGCGCCTTGGGCTTGGGGCTCGATCCAGAACTTCGGCGGGCGCCTCGGCATGTTCGGCAACCTCATCGAGCCCGGGCGCACGCTGCCCGCGGTGCGCAAGGCGGCCGACCGGGGGCGGCTCACCGGGACCGCGATGGTGCTGGAGGGGACCTACCACAACCCCGTCGTCGGCGACCTGCTCGCGGAGATGACGTGGCGGGACGAGCCGGTCGAGCTGGACGGTTGGATCGCCGACTACGTGCGGCGGCGCTACGGCACCTCCGACCAGAACGCGCTGACGGCGTGGCGGGTGCTGCTGAACACGGCGTACTCGTACAAGTCGACCAACCACACCAGCGGCGAAGGCCCGCACGAGACGCCGTTCGCCGCCGAACCCTCGTTGACGGTCACGTCCGCGTCGTCGTTCGCGCCGAAGACGTGGCGGTACCCGCCGGAGCAGTTCGAGCCCGCGCTCGCCGCGTTGCTGCGCGTGCACCCGATGCTGAGGCAGCTCACGACCTACCGCTACGACCTGGTCGACGTCACCCGCCAAGTGCTGGCCAACCGGGCTCGGCGCGTGCTCGACCGCGTCCGCACGGCCTACCAGGCGAAGAACCGGCTCGAAGTGGAGCGGCTGGGCGAGCGGTTCCTGCACTACGCCGACCTGACCGATCGCGTTCTCGGCACGCACGAGCAGTGGATGCTCGGGCCGTGGGAGCAGCGGGCGAAGACGTGGGCCAGCACCCCGCTCGAAGAGGAGATCCTGGTGTGGAACGCCAGATCCATCCTCACCATCTGGACGATCAAGGGCTGCGGCGTCTTCCACGAGTACGCCAACCGCGACTGGCACGGGCTGATGGGCGACTACTACCGGGCGCGGTGGCAGCGGTGGTTCACCGAGCTGGCCAAGACCGTGGACCTCGGCGTTCCGCCGGTGTTCACCGACTGGTGCTCACGGGCGGACAACTGGGCACGGCGCGCGGCGGTGCACTCGACCAAGCCGCTCGGCGACACCTACACGATCGCTGCCGGGATCGCGGCGGAGTTGGCGGGTGAAAACGACTAAACCCCTGACGCGCGCCTGTCCGGTTGTGACAGATTTGCCCGGTGCGCGATTTCTTCAAGGGACTTCGGATGTTCGGTCAAGGACTGGGCATTCTTCTCAGCAAACCGAGGCTGCTGCTGATCGGCGCGCTGCCGGCGATCATCACCACGGCGCTGCTGATCGGCGGCCTCGTCACCCTGTTCTTCTCACTGGACGAGCTGGCCGCGTTGATCACGCCGTTCGCCGACACGTGGTCGGAGGGCGCGCGGAACGTCCTGCGGATCGCGGCCTCGGTCGTGCTGTTCGCCTCGGGCCTGATGCTCGGCAGCTTCCTGTTCTCGGCACTCACCCTGGCCATCGGCGGCCCCTTCTACGAGACCATCGCGGAGAAGGTCGAGGACGACCTCGGCGGCGTTCCCGACGCGGTCGACCTCGGCTTCTTCACGTTGCTGGGCCTGGGTATCGCCGACACGTTCCGGCTGCTGCTGCGGTCGCTGCTGTTCACCGTCCCGCTGTTCTTCGCCGGGTTCATCCCGGTGTTCGGCCAGTTCGTCGTCCCGGTGCTGATCGCGCTCGTGACCTCGTGGTTCCTGGCGCTCGAACTGATCGGCGTGCCCTTCTACCGGCGCGGCATGGCGTTGAAGGAGCGGCGCGACCTGCTGCGCAAGCGCCGGATGCTCGGGTTCGGCCTCGGCCTGCCCGCCGCGCTGCTGTGCATGATCCCGATCCTGGGCATCATCGTCATGCCCGTGGCCTTCGTCGGCGGTGTCCTCGTGGCCCGCGAACTCCTCGGCCTGTCCTCCACCGCTCCCGCTCGGGCGTAGCTGTTCGCGTTGTGGCTACTCGTTGCGATTTGGGAGCGCTCTTGTTCGCAAGGAGTAGCCACAACGCTTCAAACTGGCGGTGGTTCGGGGACCGGTCCGCAGTCATGGCCGTCCCGGTTGAGCATTCGGGCCAGCTCGGGGTCGGCGTAGATCGCCATGGTGCTCCGCCACGCCGCGATGATCGCTGCGACCGACTGCGGATCGTCGTCCAGCGCCTGCGCCACTTCGGCGAGCCTCTCCCTCTTCAGCGAAGCCGCGCTGCGCTCCACCATGTCGTTCTCCACCTCGGGTGTGCGTCTTCAAGACTGCTGAACCTCGGGCTCTGGGGTGAGGTCCTTGGTGAGGGCGGTCATGGCGCCCAGGACGTGTTCCTCCGCGACGCGGGCCAGGCGTTTCGAAGCGGTGCCGCGCAGCAGCTCGACGAGTTCGCGGTGTTCGTCGACGACGAGGCCGCGATAGCCCGCGCGACCGAGGCGGATGCGGGTGAGCTGGCAGAGCCGGACCGACGAGCGCAGCGCCAGCCACGCCTCGCTCAGCCTGCGGTGCCGGGCGGCGCGGTAGACGCGGTCGTGGAACTCGATGTCGAGTGCGAGCAGGTCGACGGCGTCGGCGCCGGACTCCACGGCGGCAGCCATGCGGTCGACGACGTCGTCGAGTTCGGCCAGCTCGGCGGGGGTGGCGCGCTGCGCGGCGAGGGTGCTGGCCAGGCGCTCGATCGTGGCGCGGAGGGTGTAGACCTCCTCGGCCACCTCGGGCGTGACGTCGGTGACGCGGGTGCCGCGGTGCCACTCGCTCTGCACCAGGCCCTCGTGCTCAAGCGACGCGAGCGCTTCGCGGACGGCACCCCTGCCGATGCCGAGGGTCGCGGCCAGCTCGACCTCGCGCAGCGCGGCTCCGGGCAGGAACGTGCCGTCGAGGATGGCGTCCCGGATGCGGTCCGCAGCGTCGCCAGCGAGGCCCCGACGCTCCACCTTCTTCATTTTTTCATTCTAGCGTGCCCCGATATGTGCGTATAGCCTGCGACAACGAGAGCTGCACTTGTCCGAATGTCGACATTAGGAGGAGCGCGATGAGCGCACTGCCCAGGTTCCACCTCGCTGTCCCGGTCAACGACATCGACGCGGCGCGCTCCTTCTACGGCGGAGTGCTCGGGCTGGCCGAGGGGCGCTCGGCGCAACGGTGGATCGACTGGAACCTGTACGGCCACCAGTTCGTCACGCATCTGTCCGAAGGGGACGGTGGGGACGCGGCGAGCAATCCCGTTGACGGGCACCAGGTTCCGGTGCCGCACTTTGGTTTGCTGCTGACGATCGAGGACTTCCACGAGCTGGCGGAGCGCATCAGGGGCGCGGGTGTGGAGTTCGTGATCGAGCCGTACCTGCGCTTCGAAGGGCAGCCGGGCGAGCAGTGGACGATGTTCTTCCGCGATCCGGCCGGGAACGCGTTGGAGTTCAAGGCGTTCGCGGACGACTCCCAGGTCTTCGCCAAGTGAGGCGGGTCCTCGTCACGGGCGCCTCGGGAGGCATCGGGCGCGCTATCGCCAGGGCGTTCGCGGCCGACGGGGCCAAGGTCGCGGTGCACTGCTCCTCCCGCCGCGAGGAGGCCGCACGCACCCTCGAAGGGGGTCTGCTCGTCCAAGGTGACATCGCAGATCCCGCGCAGGCCAAGCGAATCGTGGACGAAGCAGCCGCCGGACTCGGCGGACTGGACGTGCTGGTCAACAACGCGGCGACCAACATCGCGCACCCGATCGCCGAAACGTCCTATGCGGACTGGACGGCGGCGTGGCGGCACACGGTGGACGTGAACCTGGTGGGAGCGGCCAATCTCAGCTACTGCGCGGCCCAGATCATGATCGGCCAGAACAGCGGGCGCATCATCAACATCGGTTCACGCGGGGCTTTTCGCGGCGAGCCCGACCACCCCGCCTACGGAGCGAGCAAGGCGGGGCTGCACGCGCTCGGCCAGTCGCTCGCGGTTGCCCTTGCGCCGCACGGGATCGCGGTGACCTCGGTGGCGCCGGGGTTCGTCGAGACCGACCGCGTCGCGGACAGGCTCGCGGGGGCGTCCGGCGAGCGAATCCGCGCTCAGAGTCCCTTCGGCCGGGTCGCGGAGCCGGAGGAGATCGCGGCGGCGGTGCTGTGGCTGGCCTCGCCGGAGGCGCTGTGGGCATCGGGCACGGTCGTGGACCTCAACGGGGCCTCCCACCTGCGCTGACCGGCGGCGCCGTTGAAGCCCTGACCACGAGTTCGGTCGGGAGCACGGTCGGCTTGGGCGCCTTGCGGCCGGACAGCATGCGCAGCGCCAACTCCCCCGCGATGCGCCCCTTGCCGAGCAGGTCCTGCCGAACCGTGGTCAGCGGCGGGTCGAGCAGCCGCGCGGTGGGCGTGTCGTCGAAGCCGACCAGCGACAGGTCGTCCGGGACGCGCAGGCCGAGCTGCCGGGCGGCCGCCGTCGCGGCGGCGGCCAGTTCATCGGACATGCACAGCAGCGCGGTGAGCCCGGGTTCTTCGACGAGCGCGGCGCGCGCGCCCCCGACGGCCTTCTCCCGGTCCATGCCGCTGAACTCCCAGATCGGCACGGAATCCGGGTCGATCCCGGCCGAGGCGATGACGTCGAGGTAGCCGCCCAGCCGCTCGCGGTTGATCCGGAACAGGCTGGCCTCGGCCTCCGCGCGACTGCGCCGACCACCGGGGAAGCCGTACATGCAGTCCTGCGCGAGCACACCGATCCGCCGGTGCCCCAGCTCGACGAGGTGCCGGGCAGCCGCCTCGGAGCCACCACGGTCGTCGATGCCGACAACGGCCGCGCCGGGCAGGCGGGGCTCGTCGATCACCACCAGCGGCAGGCCGCGATCGCGCACGGCTTGCAGCGCGGAAGCCTTGTCGGACAAGGAGTACGACACCATCAGGTCGGCCTGCGCGCGCATCACCCGCTCCGGCCTTGGACCGCCGTCCTCGCCCCCGGGCAACAGCACGAGCGCGTGCTCCCCCGGCGCGATGGCGGTGGCGAAGGCGTCCAGCGTGATCGACAGCGCCGGATCGGAGAAGGCGATGGACAGGTTGGCGTCGAGCATGAACGCGATCGCCCCGGACTGGCTGCGCGCCAGGCTGCGGGCGACCGGGTTCGGCCCCGCGTAGCCGAGGCGCTTGGCCGCGTCGAGCACCCGCGCGCGCAGCTCGGCGGAGAGCTGGTCCGGCCGGTTGTACGCGTTGGACACGGTGGCCCGTGAGACGCCGACCGCCGCCGCGACATCGTCGAGCGTCGGACGCCGACGCCGTGTGACATTCACCATCGCAGTCTAGGACGACCGGAAAGCACTGGACTTACTGAAGCGCTTAAGTCACTGTGGGAAAAGAGAAGGGAGGGGATACGTGATCAACCACAGGATCGCGGTGTTCGTCGTGTTCGCGCTCAACGGGGCCGCTTTCGGCTCGTGGGCGCCGCGCATGCCCGCGCTGGCCGAGACACTGCGCGCGGAGCCGGGCACGCTCGGGCTCGCGCTGCTCGGGGCGAGCGTCGGCATGGTGCTGGCGGCCTCGTTCTGCGGCGGAGCTGTCGAACGCTTCGGCGCGCGGCTGGGGATCGCGGTGCCGCTGCTCGTCGGAGCCGCTGCGCTGCCACTGATCGGCCTGGTCGACTCGATTCCGATGCTGGCGGCGGTGTTGCTGGTGCTCGGTGCGGCGACCGGGGTCGTCGACGTGGCGATGAACGTGGCCGGGGTGGCGATCGAGCGCGCGGGCGGCAAGGCGGTCATGCCGGTGCTGCACGCGGGCTTCAGCGTCGGAGCGATGCTCGGCGCGGGTGGCGCCGCTCTCGCAGCCAGGCAGGACTTGTCGGTCGCGAAGCACCTGGGCGTCGTCGCGGTGATCACCGCGCTCGTGCTCTTCGTGGTGATCAGGGCGGTGCCGACGACCACGGCCGCCGCGTCGGAACAACCCGCTCTGACCGGCAAGGTCGCGGGGCGGCCGGTGTTGTGGCTGCTCGCCAGCATCGCGCTGTGCTCGGCCATCGCCGAGGGCGGGAGCGCGGACTGGTCGGCGTTGTTGCTGGTCACCGAGCACGGATTGGCACAGGACGCCGCGGCGCTCGGCTATGCCGCCTTCGCGGGGTCGATGGCGATCGCCAGGTTCGCGGGCGCGTGGACGCAGAACCGCTTCGGAGCCGCGAAGACCCTGGGTTTCGGGGCCGTCGTGGCCTCGGCCGGACTGCTCATCTCCGCACTCGTGCCAGGCGGCGGCTACGTGGGCTTCGTGATGGCCGGAGCCGGTCTCGCGGGAGCTTTCCCGATCGCGCTCGGCCTGGCCGGAGCGGCGGGCAGGCGGCCGGACGGCAGCGGTGGTGAGCGCGAGATCGCGTTCGTCTCCGCGTTGGCCTACAGCGGTTTCCTGTTCGGACCGCCGATGATCGGCGGGATCGCGCAGCTGACCTCGCTGTCGCTGTCCTTCGTCGCGGTCGGGCTGACCACCGCGTTGATCGCTCCAGCGGCAGTGGCCGCGACCCGCTCCCTTGCGAGGGAACGAGCCGCGGCCGAGGAGGTCAGGACCGCGGTTCCCAGCGGAACCACCTGAGCGCGGCGTAGACCGCGAGCACCGCCCACAGCAGCGAAGCACCCGCGGCGGGCCCGGCGGAGACCAGCTGGTCGACGAATCCGACCGACTTGCCGTCCCAGGTCACCCCGAGCCAGCCGGTGCGCAGCAGCTCGGCGACCCCGCCGCCCGGCAGGGCAATGGAGATCCAGTGCGCCACCTGGTTGTCCGCGAGGAACGAGCTGGCTGCGGCACCGGCGGCCACCATGAAGATCGGCAGCGTGGTGAGCTGCGCGTTCTCCGGGGTCTTGGTGAACACCGTCGAGGCCATGCCCGCCGCGGCGAACAGCGCCAGCCCGATCAGCACGCCCACGGCGAACAGCAGCGGGTTCACCGGGATCGGCGCACCCGCGGCCATCGCGATGATCGCGAGCACCAGGGACTGCGCGAAACCCAGCACCAGCACGGGTCCCACCGTGCCGGCCAGCACGCCGAAGTCGGTCAGCTCGCCGCTGCGCAGGCGCTTCAGGAACAGGTCCTGCCTGCGCGCGGTGAGCGTGGTGGTGATGGTGATGTAGACGGTCATCAGCAGCACCAACATGATCTGCAGCGTGACCACGACGCCCCAGCCGCCCCCGCCGAACGAGGTGCCCTGGTAGGCCATGTAGCCACCGAGCCCCAGCGGGAACGCGATGGCCATGAACATGACCGTCCGGTTGCGCCACAACAACTTCAGCTCGGTTCCCCCGAGCGCGAGCACCCTCATGCCGCCTCTCCCATCCGCTCGGCCACCTGGTGGAAGACGTCCTCCAGCGAGGCGTGGTGCGCGCGCAGGCGCCCCAGATCGGCCCCGCGCTGGTCCGCCCAGGACAGCAGCGCGCTCAGATCGTGTTGCAGGCGCGCGGAGTTCAGCTCGATCCGGCCCGCGTTGTTGGTGAAGTTGGACATCCCCGGCAGCACGGGCAGCTCGGTCACCGAGATCCCGTGCGGCAGGTCGAAGGCGATCCGCGCCGGATGCGCCGCGAGCACCTCGTCCAGCGTCCCGTGCACGCTGATCCGACCTTTGTCCATGATGGACAGCCGGTTGGCCAGCGTCTCGGCCTCCTCCAGGTAGTGCGTGGTGAGCAGCACCGTCGTCCCCTCGACGAGCAGCCCGCGCACGACCTCCCACGTGCGCTTGCGCGACTCCGGGTCGAGCCCGGTGGTCGGCTCGTCCAGGAACAGCACCTCCGGCCGGTTGAGCACGGCGAGCGCCAGATCGAGCCGCCTGCGCTCACCGCCGGAGAGCTGCTTCACCGCGACGTCCGCGCGGTGCCCGAGGTCCAGCAGCTCCAGCACGTCCAGCCGCCCCCGACGGGCAGTGGTGATCTTCCCCCACAGCTGGAGCGTTTCGGCGACCGTCAGGTCACCCGCGAAACCGCTGTCCTGCAACATGACCCCGATCCGCGAGCGCAGGCGCCCCCGGTCGGCCACCGGGTCGAGGCCGAGCACCCGCACGGTCCCCCCGGACGCGCGCCGATGACCTTCCAAGGTCTCGACCGCCGTTGTCTTTCCCGCGCCGTTCGTGCCGAGCAGCGCGTACAGCTCGCCCGGACGGACTTGCAGGTCGATCCCCCGCACCGCCTCGAACGAGCCGTAGGCGCACCGGAGCCCGACGGCGTCGATCGCGTATTCGTTCACAGGACAAAGCCTGCTCGACCTGCGGCTCTGCCAGTAGTGCGCGCGATCATCACTCCGGGCGGCGCCCTGCGTTGCGGCCGTACTGACAAATGTCATCGGCAGTAGCGTTGCCCGCGTGCCCCCACCGGAACCGCTCCTGGAGAAGCGCCTCCGCGCCGTCCACACCTACACGAAGTGGTCGCTGCTGGGCAGCGTGCTGGTCTTCGCGCTCGTGCCGCTGCTGGTCCTGTTGTTCAAGGGTTCGGGGCTGTGGACCATTCCTCTTGCCGCACTCCAGATCGTGTTCACGGTGTTCGTCGGGCGGCTGACGCTGCGCGGGCTGAGCGAGTACGGCACCGTTCGCTGGACCGACCGCGAACTGCTGGTCACGCTGGCGTTGTCGCTGGTCTCGGCCGCGGTGCTGATCCCGACCGCTGAGCCCACCTACTCGGCGTGGGCCGCGTTCAGCCCCGCCGCGGCGGCAGGTGCGGCGGCGGCCGTTCTGCCGAGCCCGGCGCGATGGGTGCAGACGGCGGTGATGGCCGGGCTGACGGCGCTGATCGGCCTCGTGCAGCCGTACCTCTACTGGACGGTGTGCATCGTCGTCGTGGCGCTGGTCTCGATGATCACGGTGTCGCAGGCGTGGTTGTGGGACGTGACGGAACAGGTCAACGCCGCGCGCTCCACGGAGTCGGAGCTGGCCGTCGCCAACGAGCGGCTGCGCTTCGCGGCTGACCTGCATGACGTGCTCGGGCACAGCCTCGAAGTGATCGCGATGAAGGCCGAGCTGGCGGTGCGGCTGCCCGATGACGAGCGTGCGCGGGCGACCATGGCCGAGGTGCGGCAGACCGCCCACGACGCGCTCAGCGAGGTCAGGGATGTCGTGCGCGGCTACCGCCGGGTCGACCTCGCGACGGAGCTGGGCGGAATCCGATCGCTGCTCGAAGCGGCCGGAATCGCTTGCCGCATAACGGGTTCTCTGCCGTCCTCACACCAGCCGCTGTTCGGCGCCGTGCTGCGCGAGGCGATCACCAACGTGCTGCGGCACGCGGCGGCGACGCGTTGCGAGATCACCTTCGACGGCTCAGCCGTGACCGTGCTCAACGACGGCGTTGCGGGCGCTCCGCAGGACGGCACCGGCACGGGGCTGACCGGGCTCGCGGCTCGGGTGCACGCGGTGGGCGGCCGGTTCACGGCGGGCGCGGAGCCCGGCGGGACGTTCCGGGTCAGCGCGGAGATCCCCGTGGTTCGGGAGGAGAAGCCATGATCAGGTTGCTGCTGGCCGACGACGAGCACCTGATCCGGGGCGCGGTGGCCGCGCTGCTCGCGCTGGAGCCGGACATCGACGTGGTGGCCGAGGTCGCCGACGGGCCGTCCGCGCTGAAGGCCGCGAAGGAGCTGCGCCCGGACGTGGCCATGCTCGACCTGGAGATGCCGGACATGGACGGGATCGAGCTGGCCGAGGCGCTGCGCGACGAGCTGCCGACGACCCGGATCGCGATCGTCACCAGGCACGCGCGGCCGGGCGTGCTGCACCGCGCGCTCAACGCCGGGGTGCTCGCGTTCGTGCCGAAGACCGCGCAGGCCCAGTCGCTCGCGGACGTGGTGCGCAAGGTCAACGCGGGTCAGCGCTGCATCGACCCCGACCTGGCGACGCAGGCGCTGCTGGCCGGGCCGTGCCCGCTGACCCCGCGCGAGCTGGACGTGCTGCGCGAGAGCCGCGAGGGCGCGACCGTGCAGGTCATCGCGCAGCGGCTGCACCTGACGCAGGGCACCGTGCGCAACTACCTGTCGACGGCGATGACCAAGCTCGACGCCGACACCCGGTACGAGGCCGCCCAGCGCGCGTGGGAGCTGGGCTGGCTGTGACAGCTCCGTTATCGCTCGTACAGGTAATACCCAGCTAACGCACAGAAGCTGCGGCACATGAGACGTGCCGTGCTGATCAACGTGCTGTTGATCTTGATTGTGCTGGTGGCGGGCTTCTTCGCGGTCCGCCTGCTGTTCCCGGGCCAGTCCGCCCAGGGCGCGGCGCCGCGCACGGTCCCGGTCAGCACCGGCTCGGTCAGCGCGACGGTCTCGGCGGCGGGCACGGTGCAGAGCGCCTCGACGGTCGGCGTGAACTTCGGCACGAGCGGGACCGTCAAGAAGATCTCCGTCAAGGTCGGCGACAAGGTCTCCGCTGGCCAGGAGCTTGCCAGGCTGGACGCGACCGCGTTGCAGAGCAAGGTCGACCAGGCCGCCGCGAGCGTGGACGCCGCGCAGGCCGCGCTCAACGCGGTGAAGGCCGATGACACGGCGACGCTCGCCCAGCGCAAGAGCCAGCTCACGCAGGCCAAGGCCGCGCTGACCGAGGCGAAGGCGAACCTGTCGTCCTCGGTGCTGAAGGCGCCCGCCGAGGGCACGGTCGTGTCGATCTCCGGCTCCGTTGGCAATCCCGCCGGTTCTTCGTCGGGCGGGTCCTCCTCCGGCGGCTCGTCATCGGCCAACTCCTCCTCGTCCTCGTCGTCCTCCAGCACGACGAGCGGCTTCGTGGTGCTGTCCGACCTGGTGAACTTCCAGGTGAAGGCGAACATCGCGGAGATCGACACCTCCCGGCTGAAGGTCGACCAGGAGTCAACGGTCACCATCAACGCGTTGCCCGACAAGCAGTTCCCCGCGAGGGTCAGCCAGATCGATCTCACGCCCACGACCAGCGGGAACGTCGTGCAGTACGGCGTGACGCTGAGCCTGAACCAGGTGCCGGAAGGGCTCAAGCCCGGGCAGTCCGCGAGCGTCCAGGTCGTGGTGGCCAAGGTCGACAACGCGGTGACCGTGCCGAGCTTCGCCGTGCAGTCCACCGGCGGCGCGCACCGGGTGTCCGTGTGGAGCAACGGCCAGCAGTCGGTGCGCGCGGTCCAGGTCGGCGTGAAGGGCGAGCAGTCGACGCAGATCACCTCCGGGCTGACGGAGGGCGAGCTGGTCGTGATCCCCACCGCGACGGCCAACACCCAGCAGCAACAACTCCCGGGCGGAGGCGGACGCGTTCAGTTCGGCGGGGGCGGCGGTGGCGGTTTTGGCGGCGGTGGCGGTCCGGGTGGGAACCGATGACGGCTCCGGTCATCGAGATCAAGGGCCTGCGCAAGACCTACGGCAGCGGTGACACCGCCGTGCACGCGCTGCGCGGGGTGGATCTGACCGTGCACCGGGGCGACTACGTGGCGATCATGGGCGCGTCAGGCTCCGGCAAGTCGACGATGCTGAACATCCTGGGCTGCCTCGACGTGCCCAGCGGCGGGCGCTACAAGCTCGACGGCATCGACATCGGCAGCTTCAACGAGACGCAGTTGTCCCTGCTGCGCAACAGGAAGCTCGGATTCGTCTTCCAGTCGTTCAACCTCATCCCGCGCGTGTCGGCACTGGGCAACGTGGAGCTGCCGATGACCTACGCGGGGCTCGGCCGCAAGCAACGGCGCGAGCGGGCGTCGGCGGCGCTGGAGCTGGTGGGGCTCAGCGACCGCGCGCACCACATGCCCAACGAGCTCTCCGGCGGCCAGCAGCAGCGCGTCGCGGTGGCGCGGGCTTTGGTGAACGCGCCCGCGGTGGTGCTCGCCGACGAGCCGACCGGCAACCTGGACAGCAAGAGCAGCAACGACCTGCTCGGCGTGCTGGGCAGGCTCAACGCGCTCGGCAGGACGATCGTGATGATCACGCACGAGAACGATGTCGCCGCGCACGCCCGCCGCGTCGTGCGGCTCGTGGACGGCGAGATCACCTCCGACCACCGGCAGGCGCCGCTATGAGCCCGCTCGAAGTGCTCCGGTTCGCCGTGAAAGGCTTGCTGGCCAACAAGATGCGGTCGGTTCTGACGACGCTCGGGATCAGCATCGGCGTGGCGGCGGTGATCCTGCTGACCGCCGTGGGCAACGGCGCGTCCAAGGCGATCGAGAACAGCATCGCCGGACTCGGCACGAACCTGCTCACCGTCTCCCCGATGCGGGGCGGAGCCGTGACCGCGCCCCGACCGCTGACCGTTGCCGACGCGGAAGCCTTGGCGGACAAGCGGATCGCGCCGGACGTCCGCAGCGTCTCGCCCGTGGTGTCCGCGCAGGCGACCGCGACCTACCGAGGGCTCAGCCACAGCGTCGGGCAGGTCATCGGTACACGCCCGAGCTACTTCGACGCCACGAGCAGTCCCGTCGGCTCGGGCGCGGCGTTCTCCGACAGCGACGTCGCTGACGCGCGCAAGGTCGTGGTGATCGGGCAGACCGTCGCCCAGGAGCTGTTCGCCGGCGATGACCCGCTGGGCAAGCAGATCCAGCTCAACAACATCCCGTTCACCGTCGCGGGAGTGTTGGCGCAGAAGGGCTCCAGCGGTCTCCAGAACGCCGACGACACCGTGGTCGCGCCGCTGACCACGTTGCAGTACGCGCTGACCGGGACGGGCAGCCTCAACCAGGTCGTCGTGCAGGCGGAGTCAGCCGAGGTGATCACGGCCGCGCAGAACCAGATCACCGCCGTGCTCAACCAGCGGCACGGCATCACCGGATCGTCCACTTCGGACTTCCGCGTGCAGAACCAGCAGCAACTGCTCAGCACCCGCACCCAGGCGGTGGACGTGTTCACCACGCTGCTCGCCGCCGTCGCCGGGATCTCCCTGCTGGTGGGCGGGATCGGCATCACCAACATCATGCTGGTCACGGTCACCGAGCGGATCAGGGAGATCGGCATCCGCAAGGCCATCGGCGCCCCGCGCGGCGCGATCTCCGGCCAGTTCCTCGCCGAGGCGACGCTGCTGAGCATGATCGGCGGCGCGATCGGCGTGCTCGCCGGCTGGGTGGGCAGCCGGTTCAGCTTCTCCGGCATCCAGCCCGAGGTGCTGCCGTCCTCGGTGCTGCTCGCGTTCGGCGTGTCCGTGCTCATCGGACTGTTCTTCGGCAGTTACCCCGCGAGCCGGGCGGCCCGGCTGCGCCCGATCGAAGCCCTTCGGCATGAGTGAGGCTGGGATGTCCACCGACCCCGAGAAGCTGCTGACCAGCGAACTCGACAGCGGCGACCTGAACGAGCGCCTGGCCGTCGCCGGGCGCGGCACCAGCAGGCTGACGCTCGTGCTGGCCGCCGCCGCGCTCGCCGTCGTGTCCTTCCTCGGCGGCATCGCCATGCACTCCGCGCTCGGCGGCCGGTCCCCCGCCGTGCGACAGCCTCAAGCCCAACAGCCGCAGCAGCAACCCCAGCAGCAGGGCCGCGGCGGCACCGCGGGCACGATCTCGCGGGTCGAGGGCGACGCGGTCTACATCAAGGGCCGCGACGGCCAGGAGGTCAAGGTCGTGCTCTCCGCGCAGACCTCCGTGCTGATCACGCAACGCGGCTCCGCCCGCGACCTCGCCCCCGGCGACACCGTTGCCGTGCAAGGAGAACGAGGCGAGGACGGAACCGTCACCGCGCGTCAGGTCACCGAACAACCCCCTGGCCGCTAGCCGCGAGGACGGACTTGGTCAGGGCGGTGATGCGCCCGGCGGCGGTGGCCCACGGAGTGCCCTGCGGGTGCAGGGTCAGCACGACGACGATCTTGCGGTCCCCCTCGCCCACGAGGCCGGAGGTGTGCAGCGCGGGGCTGCGCAGGTCGATCTCGTTCACCGCCGCGCCCTCCCCGGTGACGACGCACTTCTCCCCGCGCGGCGGCTCCGGGTAGCCGGACCACCCCTGCTTGACGGCCCACGGCCGGGGCAGCGCGCGGGGAATCCCGAAGTACTGGTCGCGCTCGTCTGTCGCACATTGTGTGGACTTGCGGAGGTTGCCGAGAACGAACTCACGGAACTGCTGCGGTGCCTTCTCCAGCAGGTAGCGGTAGACCTTGACGACGTCGGAGGCGCTGACGGCGGTGTAGCCCCACCAGTTCGGGTCGGCGGGCGGCTGCGTCTCGGTGAGCCCGATCAGCCGCACCATGCGGTGCACGATCTCGTTGAGCCCGTTGCGCTCCCACAGGATCGAGGCCGCCGTGTCGTCGCTGGAGCGCAGCATCGGCTCCAGCAGCGCAAGATCGATGTCGGGGACCGGCGTGCCGACTCCGCGCCTGGTCAGGTAGTCCAGCGCGATCAGGATCTTCACCAGGGACGCGGAGCGGAACCGCGTCGTGGCCTCGTGCTGCACCGTGAACTGACCGCTCCCCCGGTCGAAGACCGCGAACCCCGTCGTCACCCCCGGCGGGATCTCGACCGCGGGCGCGGCCACCGCCTGGGGCGCCATCGCCGTGCTCAGCGCCATTGCCGCCGCGACCACTCTGGTCCTCACGTCGCCTCCCTCGTCCGGGAATCCCGAAGCTAGGTCGCGGCGGCTCGCGCGGTCTGTGCTCTTCGGCGGAGGCCAAACGTTTCATCTGTAGGTTCACCTCATGCCGATCCTCATCTACGCGCCCGGTTCGCGGGGCGACGTCGCGCCGTTCACCGGCCTGGGCGTCCGCCTGCGCGAAGCCGGCTACGACGTCGCGGTGGCCACCTACGCCGAGTTCGGCGGTTTCGTCCGCGACGCGGGCCTGGAGTTCCGGAGCATCCCCGGCGACCCGCGCGGCATCGGCGCGACGCCGGAGGGCCAGCGGTGGCAGGAGGGCGGCGGCGGTCCGCTCGGCACACTGCGGATGATCAAGGTGTTCCGCGAGCACATCGCCGAGCTGAACGACGGGATCTTCAGCGCGGGTGCCGAGGGCGCGGACCTGGTGCTCTCCAACAGCATGGCGGTCTTCACGGCCTACCACGTGGCACAGGGCCTGCGCGTTCCGCTGATCGCCACGCCGTTGCAGCCGTGGTTGCCGACGGCGGACTCCGCGCCGGACATGCTGGTGCCGTTCCCGCTCGGGCCGTGGGGCAACCGCGCGGTCGGCCGCATCTCGCTGCTGACCGGCGAGCAGGTGATGAACAAGGGCGTCGCCGCCGAGCGCGCGCGGTTGGGGCTGCCCAAGTCCGGGCTCGGCGCGCTGACCACCTCGGTCATGCGGCGCGAGCTCCCGGTGATCAACGGCTTCAGCCCGGTGGTCGCGCCCAAGCTCAGCGACTGGACGGACGCCGAGGACGGAGTCGGCTTCTGGTGGCCCGCGAGCCGCCCGGACTGGGCACCGCCCGCCGCGCTCTCCGACTTCCTCGCGGCCGGACCGCCGCCGGTCTACATCGGCTTCGGCAGCCGCGAGTTCTCCGATCCGGCGAAGCTGAACGACCTGGTGGCGCACGCCATCAAGCTCGCGGGCGTCCGCGCGGTCGTACAGGCGGGCTGGGCGGGGCTCGACCTCAACAGCGACGACGTGATGACGATCGGCGAGGCCCCGCACGAGTGGCTCTTCCCGCGCATGGCCGCGCTGGTGCACCACTGCGGAGCTGGCACGACCGGAGCCGGACTGCGCGCGGGCGTCCCCGCCGTCGGCGTCCCGGCGATCACCGACCAGCCGTTCTGGGCGAAGCGCATGGAGGCGATCGGCGCGAGCCCAGGCTGGGTGCCGTTCAACGAGCTGAGCGCCGAACGCCTCGCCGAGTTGATCAAGGCGGCTCCTCGGCACGCCGCGCGCACTCGCGAGCTGAGCGCGCTGGTGCGGGCCGAGGACGGCGCGGGCGAGGTCGTGCGGCGGGTCAGTCGCCTGCTGGGCTGAGCGCGGAGTCGTAGTCGCGGCGGTTCGCCTCGATCTCATCGATGTGATCCGCCGCCCACCACGCCAGCTGGAGCGCGGTGCCGAGCAGCGTCCGCCCCAGCTCGGTGAGCGCGTACTCGACCTTCGGCGGCACCGAGGGGTGCACGGTCCTGCCGACGAGCCCGTCGCGTTCGAGTTGGCGCAGCGTCAGCGTGAGCATCCGCTGCGAGATCCCGGTGACGCTGCGGTGCAGCTCGCCGAAGCGCATCGTGCCCTCGCGGAGCGTGCCGATCACCAGCAGCGTCCACTTGTCGCCGACCCGCGCGAGCACCTGGAGCACCCTGCGGCAGGTCTCCTCGTCGGCGTCGGTCCTCAGTGCGAGCACGTCCCGTTCGGTCATCACGCACTCCCGTGTTCGTAGCGCACATCAATGTGCCTTCTTGCGCGGCGGTCCAATACTTACTGATGATGCGTCTACGCACAACTAGTAACTATCGGAGGATCGCGTGACCAAGACCGTCGCCGTCGTCGGGGTGGGCCCCGGAGTTGGGCTCTCCACCGCAAGGCTCTTCGGCAGCAAGGGCTTCCGGGTCGGCCTGATCGCCAGGAACGAGGCGAAGCTGGCCAGCTACGTCGAGGAGCTGCGCGCCGAGGGCATCGACGCGCACGCGCACCCCGCAGACATCGCCGACCACACGCGCCTCACCGCGGCGCTCGCGGAGATCGGCGAGGTCGACGTCCTCGTGTTCGGCCCGAGCGTGATCGACCCCGCCCAGCTCCAGTTCCCCACCGAGCTGACCGTGGAGTCCGCCCAGCGGGAGCTCGACGTCTACGTGCTCGGCGCGATCGCCGCCGTCCGCCAGGTGCTGCCGGGCATGCGCGAGCGCGGCGAGGGGACGCTGCTGTTCAGCGCGGGAGCCTCCGCCGTCGAGCCCGTTCCGATGCTGGCCAACCTGGGGATCGCCATGTCCGGGCTGCGCAACTGGGCGATCGGGCTCAACGCCGAGCTGGCCCCGGACGGCATCCACGTCGGCACGCTCACCGTCTGCGTCCGCGTCGAGAAGGGCGCAGGCGAGGCCGACCCCGACGCCATCGCCGCGCGGCACTACGCCATGTACACCGACCGCGACCGGGCCGAGGAGGTCATCGGCGACCTGGGCTTCATCGCCTCCGCGGTCAAGCAGCTCCCCGCCAGGCGTACCTGATCGGGCATTTGCCACCGAAGCGCGCGTGTCCCCTCCCCGTTCCCGATAACGTCCTTGCAGTAGCAAATCGGGGAGGGGTCATGTCGAGCCACCAGGAACGCGTCCAACAGATGCTGCGGTCCTTCGAGGAACGCGTGCAGCAGATCAGCAAGGCGCAGGACAAGCTGCGCGAGGTGCAGGGGACCGCCCGCAGCGGCGACGGAGCGGTCACCGTGACCGTCAGCCCGGCGGGCGCCGTGCTCGACCTGCGGCTGAGCCCGGACGCCGTGAAGCGCTCGCACACCGCGTTGCAGCAGGACATCCTCAAGACCATCCGGCTCGCGACGGCCGCCGCCGCGCAGCGGGTGGACACCGAGTTGGAGCCGGTCCTCGGCGAGCACCTGGCGGAGGCGAAGAAGGCGCTGAACGGGGTCGCCGAGTGAACGGCTACGAGGTCCAGCCCGACGCGCTGCTGAGCCACGCCGACGGCAGCGACAGCCTCGCTGCCAAGTTCGACCAGCTGGAAAGCCTGCTGCTCCAGGCGAAGTTGAGCGACGAGTGCTTCGGCCCGCTCGCCAAGGCGCACCGCACGCCGGAGTTCTACTACGACGCGCTGGACGAGTGCCGTGCGCTCGCCAGGGGAGCCGCCGCGTACCTCCGGCAGAGCTCGGCAGGGCTGCACGCGACGCACGCGATCTACAACGGCACGGAATCGGTTCTGTCCCAAGGGTTCTCCGCGCTCGGCAAGGACGTCCAGGCGTGACGGGGCCGGGCAGCTTCGCCGAGCTGAACAAGGGCGAGGACAAGCAGAAGAACTGGTTCGAGCAGCTCGCGGGTCGGGGCAGCTCCTGGGTCGGCTCCGCGCAGGACCTCGCCGACGCGACCTCCCCGCCGGAGATCGCGATCGCCACCGTCAGCAGCCGCGCCGAGCTGTTGCAGACCATCGCCAGCCCCGGGAAAGCCTTGGCGGACAACGGACTCGGCTTCCTGGTGTCCCTGGTGATGAGCCCGCTCGTCGAGATCGCGGAGTGGGCGATCGGCGATCCCGAGCAGATGCGCGCCACCGGCGAGGGCTGGGCCAAGGTCGGCAGCTGGCTCGACGAGGTCGCCGTCGCCGAGCGCCGCCGCGCCGCCGCGACCGAGGCCGTGTGGGTCGGCGCCGCGGCCACCGCCTTCCGCGCGCAGATGGGGTCCTTCGCCACCGCCGTCGAGGATCTCGCCGACGACGTCCGCGAGATCAAGGACGTCCTCGACACCATGGCCGACCTCTTCGACATGCTGGTCGAGTTCTTCATCGAGGCCATCACCGAGCTGGTCATCGGCGTGATCGTGCAGTGGCTCGCCGCGATCGCCGCCGCGTGGATCACCGCGGGCACCAGCACCGCCATGGCGATGAGCGCCACCTTCGCCCGCGTCGGCGGCACCGCGGCCAAGCTGAGCGGCAAGGCCAGCTCGCTGCAGAAGCACCTGCTCCCGCTCGTCGAGAAGCTGGAGGAGGTGATGGTGGGGATGCGCAAGCAGGGCGGCATCCGCCACGTGCTCGAAGAGATGAACAAGCGCCGCAACGGCGGCTGGTTCGAGAGCACGGCCACCACCTACCTGGACCGCCGCAGCCCGCTCGGACGCATCGTGAGCAACGCCGACTACACCAAGACGATGGTGAACGGGAAGGAGATTCCCGCGTCACTCGCCTCCAAGACCATGAACCCGCACCTGTCGCAGAGCAGCGGACCCGCCGCACTGGCCGCGAACATCAGCGAGAGCATCCTCACGACGATGGTCGGCGGCACCACCCGGATCGGCAAGGCCGCAACAACGGCGGGCATCGCGGTGGGGACCGACGTGGTCATCGAGAAGGGCGCCGAGGTCGTCTACGACAAGGCCACCGACCCGAAGAAGTCCAAGGAGGAGCGCCGAGCCGACCAGCAACGCGGCTTCGGCCTCTGACCCCGTGCGAGTCCGCCGCTGGTCGGGCAGGCTGTGCGCATGGGCGAGCTGATCCACCTCGGCGACCGCTGGGCGCTGCCGTACCGGGGCATGGAGGTCACGCAGGTCCGCGTGGACAACGCGCTGACGCTCCTGCTCGACGGCGGCGCCGTGATCGCGATCGAGGCCGACGCCGAGCTGTCCACCCCGGACGGCCCGGTGCGGCTCCGGCCGGGGAGGCAGCGCGTGGCCGAAGCGCTCGCCCTGTTCGGCGCGAAGCTGACCTGGGAGATCATCTTCAAGAACGGCGAGCTGCACCTGGGCTTCAGCAACGGCTACCACCTGACGGTCGAGCCGGACGCGAAGCACGAGGCGTGGTCGGCGACGGGGCCCGGCGAGCTGCGCGTGGTGTGCGCGCCGGGCGGCGAGATCACGTCGTGGGGCCGGACCTGAGCGGCAGCACCACGCGGAAGGCCGAGCCCTCGCCGGGTTCCGACCGGACGGACACCGAGCCGCCGAGCGCGGTCACGACCGAGTCCACAATGGACAGTCCGAGGCCGGCACCTCCGTTGTCGGCGGCGCGCGCGGCTTCGCCCCGGTAGAACCGCTCGAACACGTGCTCGGCGTCCAGTCCGGGGCCGTCATCGGCGACCTCGACGACCGCCGAACCGTCCTCTGTGGACACTCGAACGATCACCGTGGTGTCCGGTGGAGTGTGCTGGAGCGCGTTCCCCACAAGGTTTCCGAGCACCTGGCGCAGTCGCGCGGCATCGCCGGTCACGGTCACGGGCTCGTCGTACTCGACCTCGAACCGATGTCCTGACCGCGAGGTGAGCGCGTCCGCGACGGCGTCGGCGGCCAGCTCGGTCAGCTCGACCGGCTCGTGTTCGAGCGGCCTGCCCTGGTCGAGCCGCGCCAACAGCAGCAGTTCGTCGACGAGCGACCCCATGCGCTCGGACTCCGACTCGATCCGCCCCATCGCCATCGCCAGGTCGTCCGGTCGCGCGGCTGCTCCGCGCCGGAAGAGCTCGGCGTAGCCCCGGATCGTGGCGATCGGCGTCCGCAGTTCGTGCGAGGCGTCCGCGACGAACCTGCGCAGGCGCTCCTCCGATTCCTCGCGCTGCCGGAAAGCCGCTTCGATCTGGCCGAGCATCGCGTTGAGCGCCGACCCGAGCTTGCCGACCTCGGTGTCCGGCCCAGCGCCCTCGATCCGCCGAGCCAGATCACCATCACCGATTGCGGCAGCTGTATCGGCGATGTCGTCGAGCGGTTTCAGTCCACGCCGCACAAAACGCAGCGAAAGCAGGGCGACGACGACCAGTCCCACCGCGGTGCAGACGATCGCGACGTTGGTCACGCGCCCCATCAGCTCATCAGTTGCGGCGGTTCGCATAGCAGCGACAACAAGCGGCCCCCCCTCGTTCACCGGCGAAGTCCACACGAGCCAGCCCGGCAGTGTGAGAAACCGCTCGCGCACTTCAAGTCGCTCCGGAAGCGTTGGCGCAGAACCAAAGGACGATGTGCTCAACACTCGCCCATCGGGTTGGCGAACTTGGAAGAACGAGGGAATTCTCCCCTCAGTGGCGGACGCCTGCCACAGCCTTCCTGCGGTTCCGGCAGGCTCCACCTGAGGTCCGCGCGTCAGAACTTCTTCGCGGAAGTCCTTTCCCATGGCCGAAAGCACGTCGTCGTTGGCGTCACCGCTCCAGTCCTGCAACGCGCCGAAAATCGCGCCGACCGACGCGAAGAGGCACACCACCAGCATGCCCAGCATGGTCAGGACCAGGCGCTTCCGCAGCGACATCAGGGGCTCTCCGGCATGCGGACCACATAGCCGACGCGGGGAATCGTGTGGATGAGCCTCGGTTCCCGAGCGTCAATCTTCCGGCGCAGGTACGAGATGTAGGTCTGCACGACTCCGGCGTCACCATTGAAGTCGTACTCCCACACGTGGTCCAGGATCTGCCGCTTGGACAACACCTTTCCCGCGTTCACCACTAGGTAGCGCAACAGCTTGAACTCGGTCGGCGTCAGGTCGACCACCGCGCCGTGCCGTCGAACCGTGTGCGCGTCCTCGTCGATTTCCAGGTCCGCGAAGGAAAGCACCCCGGACGCGGGCGGCTCCAACCTGCCGCGTCGCAGCACAGTGCGAACTCGAACGACGAGTTCTTCCAGGCTGAACGGCTTCGTCACGTAGTCGTCACCGCCCACCGTCAAGCCAGTGATCTTGTCCTCGGTCGCGTCGCGAGCGGTGAGGAACACCACCGGCATCTCGTGCCAGTTCCCCCGCAACCGCCTGCACACGTCGATTCCGGAACCGTCCGGCAACATCACGTCGAGCACGATCAGCTGCGGCGCGAAGTCCACCGCTCTGGCCATTGCTTCGCGCGCAGACCCGGCGATCGCCGTGTCAAAGCCCTCGTAGCGCAGCGCGGTCGCCACGAGCTCGGCGAGATAGCGCTCGTCATCGACCACGAGAACACGGATCGGCTGCTGCTTCACGTTCCTCAGTGTCCGGCAGAACGGCTGCGACCAGCGACTGGAACAACGGATTCACAGAGAACTCCCATAACTGCCGCAGAGCGCCCGAAGACCGAGCTGATGGCCTTGAAGACATGGAAACCCTGTCGAGATGGGTGCTCGCCCACAGACGTCTTGTCGGCGCATTGACGCTGGTCCTCCTGCTCGCGGGCGGTGGAGCGCTCGCGCTGCTGCTGCCGAAGGTCTCGCAGAACAACGCCTATCCCGGTCTCCCCGGCTACGAGGCGAACCAGCGCATCGCCGCCGCTCACGGCACCGGCGGCTACGAAAGACCATTCGTTCCGGTGGTCACCGGAGCGCCTGTCGACCAGCCTCGCGTCCGCGATGCGCTCGACCGGGCATTCGCCGCCGTCGCCGACAAGACCAAGGCTCGCGTCGTCTCCTACGGCAACACCGGTGACCGGAGCTTCGTCGGCGCGGACGGCTCCACGAGCTTCGGGCTGGTCTTCGGCGGCCCCGTCGAACAGGGCGGCCTGCCGGGCAGCGCGCTCGGCGAAGGCGCTGGCCTGGAGGGCGCGATCGCCGAGGCCATGCGCCCGCACCTGCCGCCCGGCGCCGACGTCGCGGTGACCGGCCTCGACGCGCTGGCCACCGGCTCGGACGCGGGCGGGCTGAACGTGCCGGTCAAGCTGCTGATCACCATCGGAGCCGCGATCGCCGTGCTGGCCTGGGTGTTCCGCTCGGCTCTCGCGCTCGTACCCCTGCTCACCGCGTTCGTCGCCGTGCCCGTGTCGTTCCTCGGCCTGCTCGCCGCGAGCGCGGTCATCGACGTCCACGAGACGACACTGATCATGCTGCCGCTGTTCGGGATCGGCATCGGGATCGACTACGCGCTGATCCTGGTGAGCCGATGGCGCGAGGAACGAGCCCGTGGCGCCGATCCCGAGGAGGCCGTCCACCGCGCGATGGCCACCGCGGGCCACGCCGTCGTGTTCAGCAGCGCGGCCGTCGCGATCGGCTTGGTCACCATGATCGTGCTGCCCATCCCGCTGCTCAGCAGCCTCGGTGTCGGCGGCACGATGGTCACCGCCGCGAGCGCGCTCGTCTCGCTCACGCTCCTGCCACTTCTCCTTGCCAGAGCTGGAAGAACGCCCTCCGCCGAGCGCGCGCCACGGGGTTGGGAAGCTTGGGCGCGCTTCGTCGTGCGCTACCGGCACCTCACCGCGCTGGCCGCTTCGGCCGTGCTCGCCGCCCTGTGCCTCGTCGCGCTCAACCTCAACCTGCGCGTCCCCGTCACCGACGACCTCGCGCACTCCGGTGACGGTCGCGCCGCCCTGACCTCGCTCCGCGCCGCCGACGTGCCCTCCGGCGTGCTCACGTCCTTCGACGTCTTCGTCCCGTCCGGCACCGATCCCCAGCGCGTCGCGAGCACCCTCGCCGATCTCCCCGGCGTCCGCTCCGCCATCTGGAGTCCACAGTGGACACAGCTCGTCACCGTTCTCCCCGTTGACGAAGGCGGTTCGCCCGCCGGGGAGCAGACCATCCGCCGCGTCATCGACGCCGTGCCCGACGGGGTGCTCGTCGGCGGCAACGTCACGCAGCAGATGGACTACGTCAGCGCCACCTACACGGCCTTCCCGTGGATGCTCGCGATCCTGGCCCTCGTCACCTACGTCATGCTCGCCCGCGCGTTCCGCTCGTTGTTGTTGCCCCTCAAGGCGATCGCGCTCAACCTGCTGTCGCTCGGCGCGGTTCTCGGCGCGATGGTGCTGCTGTGGCAGTGGGGTTGGGGCACCGAGGCGCTGCTCGGCATCCAGCCCGATGGCGCCATCGGCACCTTCGTCCCCGTGACGATCTTCGCGTTCCTCTACGGGCTGTCCATGGACTACGAGGTCTTCATCATCGCCAGGATGCGCGAGGAGTACGACCGCACCGGCGACACCCGCCGTGCCGTCGTCCACGGCGTCAGCAGAACCGGTCGCCTCGTCACCAGCGCCGCGCTCATCCTGTTCTTCTCCTTCGCCTCCATGGCAACCGGCGGCGAACTCGACGTCGCGATCTTCGCCTCCGGCATCTCGCTCGGCATCCTGCTCGACGCCACCCTCATCCGATCCGTCCTGCTCCCCGCCACCGTCGCCATGCTCGGCAGGTGGAACTGGTGGTTCCCCGCCTGGGCCGCGAAGCTCCTGCGCACCAAATGACTTGCCACACGCGCAAAGAGGGAAATCTGATGCGATTTCATTTCAGGCAAAGGCCCAGTTCGCGAGCCGCCAATCGCCTGCTGATCCCCTTCCTGTCGCGTAGACAGGGCAGCGGGGGTGACGATGAGGAATCAGACGCAGTTGGCCGATCCCTGCGCGCGGCCCGTACCGCGCCAACGGCAGGGCGGCTCTACGCTGAGCAGCATGGGACGCTGGGGCGACGACGAGAAGGCAGCGCTCGTCGCCCTGCTCAGAACGCGCCCGTCCGGCATGTCGTGGCCGGAGATCACCGCCGAGGTCGCGGACGCCGGAAGCGCGCTCAAGGTCTGGGAAGCTCACCTCGAACCGTCGCTGTTCGCCGAACCCGAAGACGCTCTTCACTCCGCTCGCACCGACATCATGGCGTGGAGCGCGCAGGACTTCGACTTCCTCACGTTCTACGACGACCGCTATCCGGCGCAGCTGCGCGAAGTGCACCAGATGCCACCGGTGCTGTTCACCAGAGGACATCTGGTCCCTGACGACAAAGCGGTGTCCGTGGTCGGCTCGCGACGGGCCTCCGACGAAGCCCTCGCGAACGCCACCGCCATCGCGACCGGGCTGGCGGGGGCTGGACTCACGGTCCTCTCCGGCTTGGCCGAGGGCATCGACGCCGCAGCGCACGTCGCCGCGCTCGGCAGCGGCGCGCGAACCGTCGCGATCATCGGCACCGGCATCGAGAAGAGCTACCCCGCCGCCAACCGCGAACTCCAGGCAGAGATCTCCGGGCGCGGCCTGGTGATCTCCCAGTTCTGGCCTGACGCGTCGCCGAGCAAGCAGAGCTTTCCCATGCGGAACGCCACCATGAGCGCTTACGGGCGGGCCACGATCGTCGTCGAGGCCAGCGAGAAGAGCGGCACGCGCATCCAGGCTCGCGTAGCCGTCGCGCACGGCAGGCCCGTCATCCTGTTGGACTCCGTCGCCCGGGGGACGGAGTGGGGAAACGCCCTCATCGGCAGGCCTGGCGTCTTCACGGCGCACACACCGGACGAAGCTGTCGAACACGCGCACCGGCTGGCGACCAGGCTGGGTGACATCTCCCACCTGCTCGACGCAGTCGACGATCTATGAGCAACAGTCCTGTCCAGGATTTCCGCGCTCAACTGGTGGAGCGGGTCGGTGGATTCTTCTGCAACACGGTGAGGATCGCCGGAAAACCTGCCTGACGTGCACCGGCCCTTCCTCATCGGACTTGTGCCAGAAGTGCGCCAGCCACCACCAGGAATTCGGAGACCGCCTTGCGACCTCCGTCGTCACTCTCACTCATGTGCGGGGCGGAAGCGTGCACCAGTCGGTCCACACGATGCACGCCTACAAACAGGAGATTCCGGCTCCGCAGTGCGCTGACGACCTGGCGATGATGGCCGCCGGAGCGACCAGAATCCACAGGGGGTGCATCGCAGGGAGCTCGGACTCGTCCTGGGACACGGTCACCTTCGTCCCCTCCAAGCGCTACCCCGGAGCGAGGCATCCGATCGTGGAGCTCGCTCGCAAGATCAAAGGCGCAGAGATCCCTGACAGGCGAGCACTTCTTGAGCTGGGGCCCGGGATCGAGTACGACGACCGGTCTGTGCGCGCAGACAGGTTCAACGTGCCGGACAAGTACCGGGAGCGGGTGCAGGGCCGACACGTCCTGCTGCTCGACGACACTTGGGTGACCGGAGCGAAGATCCAGTCCGCTGCCGTGACCCTGCGCGACGCGGGAGCTTCGCGGGTCACCGCACTCTGTGTCGCACGCTGGTGCAAGGTCAGCTGGTCGGACCACAAAGCGCTGCTGGACAGCCGCACCGATCCCTACGACCCGTTCGTTTGCCCGGTCAGCGGGAAGAACTGCGTCGAGGGCTGATCACCGGTCATGGCACAGGCGAGACCGACCTGATCTTGGCGATGGCGAAACCGCGTTCGGCTTCCCGCAGGTAGCACCAGGATTCGAGCCACCGGTCGTTGATCTCCTCCGGCTGGATGTTCCTGATGGTGAACGCGCCGGTCTGGTCGCTGTAGGCGATGCGCACATCACCGCCGTTGTCCACAGCGTCGGCGAGCAGTTCCAGTTCCGCGTCGCTGAGGGAGCCGTTGTGCTGCCTCAACGCCTCGAACGTGTCGGTTTCCCTCTCCACGCGGACAGGTTCTCCGTGCGGATCAGCGGCGAGCTGTTCGACCAGTTCGGTCGGTGTGAGCCGGGCGCGACCCGATCCGCCAGGTGCCCGCTTCACTGCCTCGTGCTCGTGGCGGGACTCGACGATCACTGTGCCGGACTCGTCCTCGGCGACGGGAGCGAGGCCCGCAGCGCGCAGTCCGGCGAGCACGTCAGCGGTGTCGGCGGAGCTGGCGGCGACTGTGGGGGCGAGCCGCCGCAGGCACAGCGCTCCCAGCGAGCGGGTGTGCAGGATCTCGGTGATCGTCGCCTCGTCCGCGACCACGCAGGACCGCGTGCTCCGCACCCGCACATGCCCGTGCCGTCGCGCGACGTCGTTGACCAGGTATTCCAGTGGTTGGGGCAGCTCGCGCTCGGAGATCGCCCTCAGCTCGGCCAGCAGCTCAGCCGAATCCCAGCCGGCGTCGAACGCCGCGCGCACGCTCGCCGGGGAGAACCGCCACATCCCGGCTGACCCGCGCGCTTCGCTCACGGCCGCGGCCACCAGCAACCTGGCCACGGCCAGGCTGGGCTGTCCGGTGACGACCGCGGTGAGGTCCGATTGGAGGATCACCGAGCAGGGAGCCTCCGGAAGCATTGGGGCGCAACGCCGAGCCAGCTCCTCCGCCTCGTCGGGCACGGCCAGCAGGTGCTCACCGAGCGGGCTCAGCGTGTCGGCCGCAAGCACCCCCAGCAGCTCCGCTTCCCTGAGCGCTGCCGAGATTTTGTCCGCGCGTTGATCGTCGGGGTAGCCGTGCAGCGGGCAGAACCACTCAATCTCCCGGCCCGCTGCGACCGCGGAGCCACCCGAGCGCGCGGCGGACAACAAGGCCCGGCGCATCAGCCCCGCCTTCGACGGAACGAACAGCGGAGGCGGAGTCTCCTTGTCTCCCTTGAACTCTTCCCTGTTGCTCGGCGCGTGATCCATCGCGAACCATGCGCTGGCCAGCTTCGCCCAGCGCGAGCCGGGCTCTGCCGCTCGCCACTCCGCGTACGCCGCCGTCGGCACGTAACCAGCCCCGGTCTTGCCCAGCAGTCCGACCGCGTGAGCCAGGTCGATCCACAGCGCGACCACGCCTTCGGGAACTGCGAGTCGCCCAGCGAGCTTGGCCCGTTCGCGAGCGCCGATCCCGCCCTTCTTCAACGACGCGACCGGATTCGCGGCGGCGTCGTCGAGCAGGGTCGTGACCCCGCGCAGCGCTTCCTGAGCGGCAGCCTGAGCACTCCCGCCGACGACGTCTTCGTCCGCGCCGGACAACGGGATCTCCGGTCGACCGGTCAGCGCGAAGTCCTGCTCCGCCAGCCACGCGGCGACCGCGACCTCCTTCGGCACCTCCGGTATCCCGTTGAGCAGCAGCACGAGCCCGACCAGGTTCGCCGGGCGCTCATCCCCGCTCCGGAAGCCGAAGTAGCCGAACCGGATGCGGCGATACTCATCAAGTCGTCTTCTCGCCGCTTTCGGCAGCGCCTTCACCCGGGCGACGATCGACCGCGTGTCCGACATCAGCTCTGCGAGCCGGGTGATCAGTTCCGGCTTGCGCAGGCCGTCGACGTCACCACCCAGCGCGGCGACCGCCGTGCGCAGATCGTCGGCGAGCACCACCTGCGCGAGCTTGGCGACCGGCTTCGTCGCGCCCAGTGCCTCCGACCAGTGAGCCCGGAGCGATTCCGGCAGGAACACCGTCGCCGACGTGGTCCAGGCCAACCCGCGAGCGCACAGCTCCGCGACTCCCTCGCGAACCGCCGTCTCCGGCGCGTCGAGCAGTCGCGCGACTCCGGTCACGGTCGCCGACGGGGCCAGCACCGCGATGGCCTGGCCCACGACCACCGCGTCCCGGCTCACCTCGCGCAGCGCGTCGGCGAGCGAATGCGTGTCGCTCAGCCGTTGAGCGAGCCCGGTGAACCCTCGCGGAAACGGCTCGACCAGCACGTCCGGCCGTTTGTGGAGCAGCGCCGTCAGCGACGCGCCGTCCAGTTCGGACAGGTACTCGGCGAACGCTTCGGTCTGCATACCTGCACATTGTCCTCCGCGAAGTCAGGTGCGCAGCCCCGCCCCAGTAGCCTGCCGCTGTACAGAACCGAACCCCTGCGGAGGAGGTGGCGGTGGCGCGGCACGGATATCGCGAGATCGCTGACGAGATCCGGAGCCTGATCGACTCGGGGACCCTGCCGCCCGGGAGCAAGGTCCCCGGCGAGAACGAGATCATGGCCCAGTACGGCGTCGCGCAGCCGACTGCCCGCCGCGCGCTGGACACCCTGAAGAACGCGGGACTCGTTGTCGCGCGCCGTGGTTCGGGCACCTACGTCCGCGAGTTCCGCCCCGTCCGCCGCGTTTCTCCCGACCGGCTCAGGACCACCGTGTGGGGAGGCGACCGCTCGATCTGGAGCGCCACCGACAACCGCCGTCTGGCGGTCTCCGACGTTCGGGTTTCCCAGGAATCGGCTCCACCCCACGTCGCACACGTCCTTGACCTGGCCGCCGACGACCAGGTCGTGGTCCGGCGACGGTTGTACGCGATCGAGGAACAAGCCGTCCAGCTCGCGACGACCTACTACCCGGCGACGCTCGTCAAAGGCTCCGCGATCACCGAAGCCGACACTGGCAGCGGCGGTGCCTACGCACGCCTGAAGGAGCTTGGGCAAGAGCCTGTGCACTTCCGCGAGGAACTGCGCACGCGGATGCCGAACCCAGAGGAAACTAAGACCCTCCAACTGGTTCAGGGCACACCGGTCATCGAGATCATGCGCACCGCGTACACGGCGGCCAACGTGCCGGTAGAGCTGAACGAGATGATCCTCGACTCCGGCTCCTACATGCTGGAGTACAAGTTCTCCGCTCACCCGAACTGACTATCTGTACAGAACCTGCTTGACTCCTGGCACCTCGATTCCACTAATAGGGCTCAGGTTCTGTACAGAGGAGTCGGGGCATGCGCGTCACCACCTGGTCGCAAGCGATGAACGTCCGCACCCTGCGAGACGCGCACGAGGCGGTTCGGCGCCTCCGCCCGGCACCAGAGGCGCCCCTGCGGGAGTGGCGCGACTTCTACGCGCGGAGCGCGGCGGTCTACACGCAGGTGGCCGATGTCGACCGCGCGCACCACCACGAAGCGCTCTACTGGGTCAACCGCGACACCGACCGCGCCGCCGAGTTCGCCCAACGCCTCGCTGCTTCACAGAGCAGCTAGCTCACGTCGCATGTTGTTGCGGGCAAAGGAATCCCACCGCCGCCGCGCGTCAGCGGTCCGATAGAGGACATCCCGCTCGACGAGGCTCCGCAGCACAGCCGCACGCCCCACGCGCCACTGCTCGTCCGCAACGTGCGAGTACTCCGCGCGCACCGCCCGCACGTAGGCGTCGTACTTCTCTTGTGGCGCACCAAGAATCGCCAAGTCCACGTCGAGCAGCACGTCCGCCAACGAGTCCTCGCCAGCGGCCTCGTGCGTGATCGTCGCGAGGACGAGCGCCGCAACACGGTCGATGACCTCACCAGGGACGTCGGCGTCCGCGAGGTGGTGCCGAGCCCATGCAGCGCTCGCCCGCTCGTCCTCACCCGGCTGGCCGTTGTAAACGACGTCGTGCGCGCAGATGGCGAGGGTCAGCACGTCACGTTCAGCGGGCTCGATCGCGATGTTCTCCGCCAGCAGTTCCACGTCGGCGAGCATCGCCAGAACGTGCCGCTCCGTGTGGTAGCCGCGGTGCGCTTCGCCGTACCGCGCAAGCAGTTCTTCCGCTGATGCAGCGGCTTTCCCCGCGTCCCCACCGCGCCCGGCGACGGCTCGCGTCCAGGCATCGCGCACCACGGCCTCCTGGAGGTTCCGGCCGACCGCCACGACCGGCCGGACCTCAGCCTGCCCTAGCTCCAGGTGCCCTCAACCCGCCGAACGGAGTCGCACCACATGGTGTAGTCGCCGTAGTCGCCGCCCTTGACCCGGATCTTCTCCGACGAGCAGACCAGCCCGCGCTTCTTCGGAACGATCGTGATCGTGGCACTGCCCTTGCACTTGTTGTGGTAGTACACGGTGGTGTTCAGCTGAACGCCACCCTGCTTGTACGAATAGGTGAAGCATCCACTCTCACCCCGGTGCATCTTCGCTTCGGCCGAGGCCGAAACAGAAGACAAACCCGCCACTCCCACAGCCAGAACGACCGCGGCAAAAACCCTGACAATCTTGCGCATGAAGATTCCTCAGCCCGAGTTCGATGTATGCGATCCCCGCGAGCACGACTCACACCCGCAGGCCGCGAACAAGTGATTACCAGAGCACCGTAACAGAACTCCGATAAATCAATTCGCGTAACCGACACCACGACGTCGACCACACGATGGAGTGGCGATCCTTCGACTGAGCCTAAAGTGTTCGCCCCATCACGGCAGCCCGGAGCTGCCCGGACGGGACCAGCCGGGACCAGCCGGGACCGCAGAGCCAAATCCCTGCACGGTTGTTCACATTTCCGCACGGCTGAATCCACTCACCACCAGCAGGTAGACGCCAGTAGCTTGCGGCCAGCAGAACCTGTGAACCCCACGGATGAGGACTGAAAAATGTCGCGGATCATCGTGCGAGCTGGGAGCGCCCTCGTCGCCCTGGCCAGCATTTTCACCCTGGGTGTCTCCGCCGCACACGCGGACCCTCCCACACTGTGCAATTTCTACGACAAGGACGGCATCCGCTTCTACGGAAATTGCTCGCCCGCCTACGGCACCTTGGTCGAATGGGACACCGTGTCCTCACCTCTTGGGCCGGGCAGGCCGTGGCGCGAGTGCGCGCACCCCAAGCAACACCTGCGCCTCGGCTACGCGGCACTGGTTCGCAACCAGCGCGCGACCTCGAAAGGCTGCTAGCCCCGAACGAACCGAAGGCCCCCTGAGCGATCAGGGGGCCTTCGGTCTGTCTCGGCGATCACACGACCGCGCTGGTGGGCCGCGTGGGACTCGAACCCACAACCCGCGGATTCAAGATCGCCCCCGGTCGATGTCTGGCATTGCTCGTCCCCACCTGCCACAACCAGAGAGTATTGCGAAAGCAAACGGTTGTTGCCTGCCGATGCTTCCGCCCACTTGGCGTTGATTGGTGGGGATTGAGTGGGGGGCGAGCATGTCCTACTTGTGACCGAACTGGTCCTCGCCTGTCAGGCTACGGCGTCATGATCAGAGAACCACATGACTACGGCAGTCTCAGAGCCAGAGGAACGGGGTGGATATGGAGAGCGACGACTGCACGGCTCGGCGACTATACGAACTCTTTGTCGACCTAATGAATTACTGGGATCAGAACCATAGCCTGCATACGGCATGGAGGAAGGTCTTCAAAAGCAGATACGAAGGCGACGAAGATTGGACACTCGGGGAGATACAAGCAATCCTAGGGAGCATGCTTAGCGAAATTCGCAGCGATGCGCAATCCCTCTCTCCCGGCATGCCTCCCTCGGTTACACTGCAACACTTTGACCAGTGGGCACGAATCTGCTTCGGCGCTGGATTCGATGCCAAATCAGCCGGACTAGGAAATATCTCACGCCCGGCGGAACACGAGATAAATTACCTCCTAATAGTTGCCAACCTGGTAGAGTACAAGCTCGGATCACGACGCATCGAAGATGAGCAACTAGAGCTCCTGGCGCGCCAGGCAGAGGATCTACTAAAAGAGATCCGGGCAGACACAATCCTTTCGCCAGACGTAAGAAACAGACTAATCCACTCAGTCACAGACGTTGCGGATGCGATTAGAAACTACCGAATCCGAGGTAGTTCGCATCTAGAAAAGGTGAGTCAGGTACTCGCCGCGAATGTTGCAAACCAAGAGGCAAGCGGAGGAATTAAGGAGAAGTTTTTCACATTCCTTCGACACATTCGCTTGGCCCTACACGTCGGAAAAGGCATTTCCCAACTCGCCGACGGCAACCTTCAAGGAGCACTTGAGAGTGCGACAAAGATCATCGAAGCAGAGGTCATAAAGGACGACTCCGATGAAGAATCTTGACAGCGCCTAACCTGCTCATTGAAGTCACCCGAGAGATTAAGGAGCCCGCTCGATTCCGTAGCAAGGGGACCCGGACCGCAGGCCCGCCAGGGCCGAGGACCGGAAGCCCCGCGCAGTCGCGGACCCCCGACCACGCAGCCAACTCAGCCATGCGCGGGTCCGCGTAGGGACTGCACCCGTTTCACGGCTTCCCCACCCACGTCGACCAGGTCGGCTTGTTCGGCCTCGTGCTCCTGGTCCAGCTCCACCGCCAGCCCCGCAGCTTCCGCCCTCGTCGGCCTTCGGGCCTCCACTGCTTTCCGCGCGGTGTGACGGGTGGGTGGCCGGAGGCCGGGCCCCGCCCGGCACTGACCGCGCGGGAGGGAACACAGTGGCCAGCGGCCCCGGAGGGGCCGCCTTGAACTAGTAAGGAAACTCTGAACACGCGTGCTGTTAGGTCGGAGATGGTCAGGGTGCGTGCCCCAGACTTAGACTGGCTCCATGAGCGCTCGCGAGGATGCTCGTCACCTGTTGGACGCGGTTCCGGATGATCAGATCCCGGCCGTGCTCGAACTGCTGCGCAGCTTCGTCGGTACGGCAGACCAGGAACCTCCTCGGCGCCGCTTCCGGACGGTCGGGGTGTTCGACGGTCCCCCGGACCTCGGCGCCACCGCGAAGGAGATCGCTCGGCGAGAACTGGGAGAGGGACGCAAGGGCGCATGATCGTCGTTGACACCGGTCCACTGGTGGCCATGGCAAACCGGCAGGATCAGGATCATGAGCGATGCGCTCACTTGCTGGCCACAGTTCCTGGGCACTTCTCCTACCTGAGCCGCTGCTGAGCGAGATCGGCTACATGCTCTCCACGCGCGGCACTCGGCGTGCTGAAGGCGTTCAGGCTGAGGCTGGCTTTCTCCGCGACGTCGCCGAAGGCCTCTACGAACTGGTCTCATTGACCGCCGAGGACCTGAACCGCGTGGCTGACCTGGTAGAGCGGTACTCAGACCTTCCCCTCGGCACCGCCGACGCCTCAGTTGTCGCTGTGGCGGAACGGTTCGGAGCTACCACCATCGCCACCTTGGACCAGCGCCACTTCAACGTGGTCCGCCCCCGACACGTACCAGCTTTCACACTGCTGCCGTAGCGGTCCTTCGGGCCGCCCGCATCTCGGCAGGGATCTCTTGTGGGATGGCGGATCCCTGGTCGGGTGCGGCTGCGCTGCTCAAAGCTGTGATCCCCGCAAACAGTCCAGCTCAAGAGCGGGGGTGAAGCTGGGGCAACAGCACTGAAGTACGAAACCCCCAGGCCGTTGACCTGGGGGTTTTGTGGGCCGCGTGGGACTCGAACCCACAACCCGCGGATTAAAAGTCCGCTGCTCTGCCAATTGAGCTAGCGGCCCGTCGACAAGGCTAGCCGACTGCGGGGCGTGACGGGTGCAGAACCGGGCAGCGCGGCGGCAACGATCTCGATCACCGCTGGTGGGGCGGCCGTGCGGGGCCGCCCCAGCTCGCGCGGCGTCAGCCCTTGCCGAGTGCGGAGAGGGCCTTCCAGTTGCTGTACGGGGCGCCCCAGATGTCGCTGCCGTTGGTCGGGATGTCGATCTTGGCGCCGGTCACCTCGATGGGGTCGCCGATGAGGGTGGCGTCGTGGAACTCCTTGGCCCGCGCGGAGGTCAGGTTGATGCAGCCGTGCGAGACGTTGGCCTTGCCGTGCGAGCCGCGGGTGCTGTCGTTGGCGTGGATGAACTCGCCGTTCCACGACATCCGGACCGCCCACGGCGCCGGGTAGTTCTCGTACTCGTAGGCGAGGTTGGTCATCAGCTTGAGGCGGTGCTTCTCCATCGCCCAGTACTTGCCGTTGCGGGTGACGAGCTTGCGGTCGTGCTCCTTGCCGAGGCTGGCCGGGTAGTCGGCGACCTGCTGGCCGTTCTCGGTGACGATCACGTGCTTCGTCTGGTTGTCCGCGACGGTGATGCGGGCGCGGCCGATGCTGAAGCTCCTGGTGATGCTCTCCTTGCCGAAGGAGTTGCCGCCGAAGGAGACGCCGTAGAGCTTCGCGTTCAGGGTGACCTTGGTGTTGGGCTTCCAGTACTCGGCGGGGCGCCAGTAGACCTGGTCGTTGTGGGTCCACGCCCAGGAGCCCTCGGTCGCGGGCTCGGTGGTGACCTTGAGGGCCCGCTCCACCGACGCCTTGTCCTTCACGTCCTGGCCGAAGACCAGACCGATCGGCATCGCGATGCCGTAGGTCTCGCCCTGGACCACGTTCGGCGAGATGTTGATCATGCGGCCCTGCTTGACGGTGCTGAACGAGCCCGCCAGCGGCACGGGCTTGCCGTCGGTGCCGACCGCGCTGCCCGCCCACTTGTAGGTCTTGCTGAAGCCGAGGTCCTCCCCAGGAACCCACGACCTCTTGTCCTCGGACAGCTTGCCCGCGACGGCCTTGCCGTCGTTGTTGGTCAGCGTGACCTCGGTGAGCGTGCCGTCGGTGACACCGACCTTGACCTCCTGGCCGGGAGGCACGTCCTTGGCGCCGTCGGCGGGCGCGATCGCGACCTTCGCCGGGGCCTTCGGAGCCTCCTCCGGGGTGGACGTGCTGCCCTGCGTCGTCGTGCCGCCCCCACCGGTGCACGCGGCCAGAGCCGGAGTCAGCGCGAGCGCCGCGCACCCCAGCACGACGAGCGCCCAGCGACGCCCCGAACGACCCTTGTCCCCCACCATCGTGTCCTTTCCCACAAACCCGTAAACCGCACTCCCTTGACGCCCCGGGCGGGTGGCACGTTGGCGCGGATATCTATGAACTGGGTCACACTTCAGTGCCAGCTCGTCGCGTTCGTGGCATGAGAAAGGCGCGATGATCACTCGCGTTCACCCGAACTACCTGCTCAAACCACTCGAAAGGTCCACAGTGGACACGCTGAGGCGCCGGGTGACGAGCGCACATCACGATTTGGCGCAGCGAAAACGTCAACATCCCGGGCCGTCGCGTCAGGACCGCGTATGGGGCCTCGCAGACCACCGCCGCCAGGAGTGTCGTGGAGCGGTCGAACACCCCCACGCCACGGAGCCCACGGTGACCCTCGCTGAGCTGATCCCCTCACTCCGCACCTCGATCGACCGCCTGCCCGCGCCGGAGATCTGGCCGAGCTCCACCCGCCTCACCCCGACCGGCGACCTGGCCGTCGGCGGGGTCGCGCTCGCGGAGCTGGCCGGGCGCTTCGGCACCCCGACCTACGTCGTCGACGAGGCGCAGGTCCGCGCGAACTGCCGCGCCTACCGCCGAGCCCTGCCGGACGTGGAGATCGCCTACGCGGGCAAAGCGTTCCTGACCCGCGCGATGGTCGCCTGGATCGCCGAAGAGGGCCTGTCGCTGGACGTCTGCTCAGCGGGCGAACTGGCCGTGGCCATGGCGGCGGGCTTCCCGGCGGAGCGGATCGTCCTGCACGGCAACGCGAAGTCCCCCGACGACCTCAAGGCCGCGATGCAGGCCGGAGTCGGCCGCGTGGTCGTCGACTCGCTCGACGAGATCGGCCAGCTCGGTGCGCTCGCGACGGCGCAGCCGGTGCTGATCCGGGTCACCCCGGGCGTCGACGGGCACACGCACGCCGCGATCGCCACCGGCGTCGAGGACCAGAAGTTCGGGTTCTCGCTGGCCAGCGGTGCCGCAGCGGAGGCGGTCCGGCACGTCCTCGCCGAGCCCGGGCTGCGCCTTGCCGGACTGCACTGCCACATCGGCTCGCAGGTCGGGCGGGTGGCGGACTTCGAACTGGCCGCTCGCCGCATGGTCGGACTGCTGGACAGCGTGCGCGCCGAGCACGGGATCACGTTGCCGCAGCTGAACCTGGGCGGCGGGCACGTGGTGCCGTACCTCGCGGGCGAGGCGGACTTCGACCTCCACGGCTTCGCCGATCGAGTTCGCGGTGCGGTGAACTACGAGTGCGATCGCCGAGGGCTGCCCGCCCCGAAGCTCACCGTCGAGCCGGGCCGCTCGCTGGTGGCGCGCGCCGGCGTCACGCTCTACCGCGTTGTGACCGTGAAGCGCGGGACCAACCGCACGTTCGTCGCGGTCGACGGCGGTATGAGCGACAACGCGCGCCCGGCGCTCTACGGCGCGAAGTACGCGGTGCGTCTGGTCGGGCGTGGAAGCCGGGTGCCGGACGCGCCCGTGACCGTCGTCGGCAGGCACTGCGAGGCGGGTGACGTCATCGCCGAGAACGTGCCCTTACCCGGCGACGTACACGCCGGGGACCTGCTCGCCGTGCCGTGCACCGGCGCCTACCACCACTCCCTAGCCTCGAACTACAACATGGTCGGCCGCCCACCCGTCGTGGCCGTGCGCGACGGAGTTCCTCGGCTGCTCGTTCGCGGCGAGACCGCTCAGGACCTGCTCGCGCGCGACGTCGGTTTGTGAACCACCGCCGGGGCCTTGCGAACGCGCTCGTGCCAGCTCAACAGGGTCACCGCGCCGACGATCACCGCGAAGCCGATCCACTGCGTCACTGTCAGCGAGGTGCCGAGCAGCCCTACCCCGATCAGGGCAGCGGTGGCGGGGAAAGCCAGCTCCGCCAAGGTCGCGCGGGAGGCGGGCGTCGTCTGGAGGCCGAGGTAGTACAGGCGCAGCGCGAGCAGGCCCGGGATCACCGCCAGCAGCACCAGGCCGAGCGCGTTGTCGACGCCGACCAGGACCGGCGCGCCCTGCACGCCGACCACGACGGCCGACGCGGGGAGCCCGATCGCGAACCGCAGCGTGGTCACGTGCATCGGCGACATCTCCGTGCTGACCATCCTGCCGAGCACCGTGCCGCCCGCCCACAGCGCCGCGGCGCCCAGCGCGAGCAGGGCGGCGGACAGCGCGGAGACCCGGAACTGCGACGGGTCGGGGAAGCTCAGCAACCACGCTCCGAGCAGCGCGGGAACGGCGAACGCCGCGTAGGTCCACCGCACGCGCTCGCGCAGGAAGAAGAAGGCGGCCAGCACCGCGAACACCGGCTGGAGCTTCTGCAGGACGAGCGGCGTCACCGGATCGCCGAGCTTGAACGCGGCGGTGAACATCGCCGTGGCCACGGCCGAAGCTCCGACGCCGATCGCCACCAGAGCCGCTTTCTGCTTCGCCGTGCTCGTCGCGAACGCCCGCAGCGCCGCTGGCAACCACGGCAGCAGGAGCACGACGACGATCAGGTGCTCCCAGAAGACGACCGTCGCCGGGGGCAGCGCGTCGGCGAGGGGCTTGCGCAGCAGTCCGTCAGTGCCCCACAGCGCCGCCGCGCAGGCCACCAACCAGGTGCGATCACGCACCGCTCACCTCCGGGGTCGAGTTCCTGCCCGGACACAACCATCGGGTGAGGCGCCCGCATTCCCACTGTCCACTGTGGACTGCTTAGCAAATCGGCGTGTGGACGTGGCGACGCAGGGTGGCGCGCAGGGTGGCAAAACGCCTTCACTATCGTCCGCTCCCGTGGAGATGTACGCGGCGGTCGTCGATCGCGAGGTGTCTGCCGAGGACGCTCCGAAACTCGCTGACGAGGTTCGGAGCTGGCTGCTGATGCGCCAGGTGATCATCGGGGAGCAGTTCGAGATCTTCGAGGGCGACCCGCTGTGGGCCTACCGCCCCGGCTCGAACGTCAAGCGGCTGCTCGGGCCGAGCCCGGACATGCTGCGCGGCGTGCGCATCGTGACCGGCCGCACCGCGTTCTCCTCGACGGCCGGACACTTCCTGTTCTGCCCGGTCTGCCGCTACACCTTCGAGCCCGACGAGGACGACGCGACCGACGCGCTCGCCGAGTGGCAGTCGGGTGGCAGCGCGGGCCCGGTGAGCTGCCCGGACTGCTACCTCACCCAGCCGATCACCGAGTGGGACAGCGACTGGGCCTATGGCAACCTGGGCATCGAGTTCCACGGCTGGCCGGACCTGCCGTACTTCTTCGTCAGGGAGCTGACCAGGCTGCTCGCCCACGAGACCGTCGTCGCCTGCGGCGTGGCGCGCTGAGGTGTTCCTCCCCGACGCGAGCGAGCGCGCCGAGCTGGTCGAGGTGGTCCGCCTCGGCGACGACCAGCTCGTCGCGATCTGGGAGGGCGACAGCGCCCGGAGCGCGCTCGCGCTGATCGCGGGCGTGCCGCACGAGGAGCTCAAGCGCTGCTTCGTCCCGGGCTGGATGATCCGCGCCCACGGTGACGCCGGGCCGCTGTTCGAGATCGAGTTCTGCTTCCGCTGCGATGGCGCGCTGCTGCGCGGGCCTGCCGTTCCCGAGGCCCAGCGAACGATCCACGGTTTCGACGCGCAGAGCGCGCAGGCACAGGAGCTGCTCGCCCGCTTCCGCTCAGAGGACCCCGCCTGACGTACTTCGAGACCGCCTGTGTCGCGGCTCTGGGGAGCGCACCAGCCGGAGGACAGCGAGGGCGCGCTCACCTCGTTTCCCCGGCGCGAGCACCGCGACCACTCCTGCCACCAGGAACACCAGCGCGGACGGCCCGTAGCGGAGCGACAGCGCCACCGTCACGATGGGAACGGGCGCGCTGAGAAGCGCTTGGACAGCTGTTGACATGGGGCGTTCTCCCTCGGAGGACGAGGAGAAACGCCCGCTGCGTACGACACGCGTCCTCCTTCGTCGTGCTGAAGAAGGAACGCCTGCACCTCCACGGCCAGCCGACCCCCGGATCAGCCACCGAGTCAGGAACAGACGACCTCGGACCAGCCCAGCGTGCCAGCGGACACCGGCCGGAGCCATCCGCCGTCCGGAGCACGCCGGTTACCCTGACCTGGTGGCATCCGCAGCGCCTTCCCTGAAGATCGGCCAGTACCCGGTCGATCCCGCCGTCGTGCTCGCGCCCATGGCGGGCATCACCAACGTGGCGTTCCGGCAGCTCTGCCGCGAGTTCGGCAGCCCCACCTCGCTCTACGTCTGCGAGATGATCACCGCGCGGGCGATCGTCGAGCGCGACGCGAAGACCATGCGGATGATCGCCTTCGGCGAGGGCGAGCACCCGCGCTCCATGCAGCTCTACGGCGTCGACCCGGTGAACGTGGCCGAGGCGACCAGGATCGTCGTCGGCGAGGGCCTCGCCGACCACGTGGACATGAACTTCGGCTGCCCCGTGCCCAAGGTGACGCGCAACGGCGGTGGCGCCGCGCTGCCCTACAAGCGGCGGCTGTTCGGCGAGATCGTGGCAGCCGCGGTCAAGGCCGCCGAGCCCTCGGGCGTTCCGGTGACGGTGAAGTTCCGCATCGGCATCAACGACGAGCACATCACCTACCTCGACGCCGGGCGGATCGCCGAGGCGGAGGGCGCCAAGGCGGTCGCGCTGCACGCCCGCACCGCCGCGCAGCGGTACTCCGGCGAGGCCGACTGGACGGCGATCGCGCGGCTCAAGGAAGCGGTGCGGACCGTTCCCGTGCTGGGCAACGGCGACATCTTCTCCGCGCAGGACGCGCTGCGGATGATGGCCGAGACCGGCTGCGACGGCGTCGTGGTCGGGCGCGGCTGCCTCGGGCGGCCGTGGCTGTTCGCGGAGCTCCAGGCAGCGTTCCGGGGTGAGCCGATCCCCGAGGGGCCTTCGCTGGGCAAGGTCGGCGAGATCCTGCACCGGCACGCGCTGCTGCTCGTCGACCACCTCGGCGTGGACACGGGCGTGCGCGACCTGCGCAAGCACATGTCCTGGTACCTCAAGGGCTTCCCGATCGGCTCGGACCTGCGCCGCCAGTTCAGCCTGGTGAGCACGGTCGCCGAACTGGAGGACCTGATCGCCCAGCTCGACGGCTCCGCGCCGTTCCCGGACGACGCCGAGGGCCCGCGCGGGCGGCAGGGCTCGCCCGGCAAGGTCGCGCTGCCTGAGGGCTGGCTCAACGACCCCGAGGACACCGCCGTCCCGGTCGGCGCCGACCTCATGCACTCCGGGGGCTGACGCTGAGAGCGCTCGGCGCCCTCCTGCTGCTGGCCGTCGCCGGCTGCGGGCCCGCGATCCCCGGCGAGGCGGTGCTCGCAGGGGTCGGCGATCCCGAGCGGGCGCTGGTGGTCCGCCACTTCGAGGACGGCAACGCGGCGGCGGCCAAGGGCAGCGCGGCGCAGCAGGAGCTGTTCCGGAAGAGCCAGCACCCCGATTTCCATTCAGGCATTTGCCAACTCAATGGCCTCACGGTGCTGACCGAACCGGTCTGGTCGACGTTGCGCGCGGACCCGAAATGGTCGCCGGGCGGAAACACCGCACCCCCTCGCGGGAATGTGTATGTCGTAGCAGTTTCGGTCTCGACGCGCCGCGACAACAACACGGTGGGCAACCAAATCGGTTCCCAACACGTTGTCGTCCTGAATGGAATGGCGTATGGGTTCGCGCCCTGCCCGAACTGAACGCGCTCCGTCCCTGACCGGCGCACCCCCTGGGCCGACCGAGGATATTGGCTGGTCCACGCGGGTAGTAACGCCCCGATCGGGCACGACCCACCGGCGCGGCCGGGTACACAACCCTCTGGGAGATGGATCACGCTGCGTCACCAGTTCGGAGCAACCCTCGATCAGCCAGTCGAGCGAATTACCGGACGGGCCGGGCGCGGTGCCTCAAGGGCTCCGGCGCGCGCGACGACACCACCGTCGTAAGGGAGGTGAGTGCGGTGACCGTACTGCGGCCAGGCATCGCCGAGTCGGACCCGGCGCGGGGCAGCGCCGTCCGAGGCGTGCCCGCACCACCCGTCCCACCGGCGCACCGCGGTTCCCCGGCGAACGGGGTACCGCACAATTCGAGTTCCCAGCAGCCGAACGCGGGGCTCGTCCAACTGCACGAATCCATCGCCGCGTTGTTCGCATCGCGCGGGCAGTGGCGGCAGGCATATCACCACCTGCGTTCCGCGTTGGACCTGCTCTCCTCCGAGCAAATCGAGCCGCCGCACGTTCCGGAACAACTGCGCAACGAAGTCGACAGGCTGCGCAGGGAACACGCGGAAGCGCGTGAACAAAGCCTCCGGGACAGCCTCACCGCCTCCTACAACCGGCGGTACCTGGACCAGCGCCTGGTGGACCTGCTCACCGAGCAGGATCGCGACACCGCGGGCGGCCTCGCCGTCGCGCTCGTCGACCTGGACTGGTTCAAGCAGGTCAACGACACCTACGGGCACCTGATCGGCGACCGCGTGCTCCAGCGCGTCGTCGAACTGCTCCAGGACGGCCTGCCGGAGGGCGGGTTCTGCGCGCGCTACGGCGGCGAGGAGTTCGTCCTGGTGCTGCCGGACATCGACGCCCCCGCGGCGGTCGCCGTCTGCGAAGCGGCGCGGGCTCGCGCCGAACGGTTCCCGTGGCAGCAACTGGCCACCGGACTCCGGGTGACCGTCAGCATCGGGCTCGCCCACGAACCGGCCCCGGAGCAGGGCGGAGCGCCCCTCTCGGTCGACCCCCAGGCGCAGCTGCTGCGCGCGGACAGCCTGCTCTACGTGGCGAAGCAGTCCGGCCGCAACGCGGTCGCCTACCGCGAGGGCGGACGCGTTCGGCTTGCCGGGGCGGCCGCCGGGCGCAGGGCAGTGGCCGAGCCGCGCGTTGTCGGGTACTACTGACCGCCACCCGTACGGAGCAACGCGGTAACAACGATCCGGCCCATTCGCGATCACCGTTCGTTCGGTTACCTTCGTGAGTCCGGACCGTGATCCGTACTATCGGCCGGGACCTCGGAGCGTTCGTCGTCCGACAGAGCGTGACGGGGTGTGACACTGCGCACACGGCGAAGCAACCCAGACGGGTTAGCTTTGCGTCTTCAACGGGGGACGGGCGACTACGACCAGGGAAAGGAGGCCGGGTGTCGGAGGACTCGCGCCGCGGCTTCGGCTCCCGGGGCTCCAGCCACGAACCCCAGAACGAGCACCGGCCGCCGCTGGACCAGCCGACCGGCCGCCGACGCCGCTCGTTGGACGAGGACGGCGGAACCTCGGTCTCGGACCTGCTGGCCAAGCACGGCGGCGGCAAGCAGCTACCGCCGCAGGAACCGGCCGACCCCCGCTGGCAGCAGCCCCAGGCAGCGCCGCAACGGCCCCCAGCGCCGCCGCAGCAGCCCCCGATGCCGATGTCGCCCCCGCCGGTGCCCCAGGGCGCCCCGCACTCCGGGCACTGGCCCGTCGACCCCGCCGCGCCGCAGCACTCGCCGATGGAGCAGGCGCAGGGCGGTCGCAGGCGCGCACGTGAACAGAATTCGGGTCCGCAGCGCGTTCCGGTGGAACAGCCGCCGTTCGATCCCAGGCTCTCCCCGCCGCAGCGGCCACCGCAGCAGCAGCTCCCGCCGCAGCCCCAGCCCCAGCAGAACCGGCCCCCGCTGGAGCAACCGTCGGCGCGCAGGCTCGCCCAGCCGGAACCGCCCCAGGCGACCGGCCGCAGGGCGCTGGCCGAGCCCCCCGCCGGCCGTCCGCCGATGGAGCCGCAGCAGACCGGCCGCCGCGCGCTGCCCGACCCGCAGCAGCCCCTACCGCCCGGTATGCCGCCCCGGTCCGCCGAGCCCCAGCAGGGCGCCAGGCGGTTCCCGCCGGCCAACCCGCCGGTGCCCCCCGGTGCGCCCGGCCCGGCTCGGCAGCAGCAGCCCCCCGTGCAGCCGCCGCAGAACCCGCCGCGCTTCCCGCGCGACCACAACAGCGGACCGCAGCGCCTTCCCGGCGGTCCGGTCCAGCAGACGCCTCTCCAAGTCCAGCCCCCGGCTCCGGCTCCGGCAGCCCCCGCTCCGGCTCAGCCGAAGCAACCGGCCGCCGAGTCGGACTTCGAGCTGGACGAGCGCCGCCGCAAGATCGACGCCACGCTCGCGCGCTTCTCCGCGGTGCACGACGAGATGGCCGAGATCGAGCAGGCCGAGAAACAGCGGCGCAGCAAACTCACCCGGCTGATCCGGATCGAGGAGAGCGCGGAGCTCGGACCGGAGTTCAGCGCTCAGCTCAAATCCAAACTCGATTCCGAGGACAGGGCGATACGAAGCCCAAAAGTGCCGATCCGGCAGCTGCACGCCACGATGCACCACGCAGCTCCGGATCGCGCAGAGCGGGACAGTCGCAACGGAATCGCCGTCGGCAGCGGGGCGGTTGGCGCTTCTGGGGATGAGGCCGTCACCGCGCTCATCCAGCAGATCCCCGACGAGCCGCAGGACGACGCACCCGTCGAGGCCGCGCCCGAGCCGCTCGCGGACGGCGGCGGAGATGACGGCGGGAACGACGACGAGCCGCCGGTGCTGCCGGTGCTCCCGCCGCAACGGCTGAACCCCAAGGCGCGCTTGGCTTTGCGCGGCGTCGCGGTCGCGGTTGCCGCGCTGGTGTTCGTGGTCCTCGGCACCGGCTGGGTCACCAAGGTCTGGCTGGACGGGCAGTTCCGCGAGGTCGACGCGCTCGACCAGAACTCCGCGGCCATCCTGCACAAGGACAAGCAGTACGGCGCGGAGAACTTCCTCATGGTCGGCTCCGACACCAGGGCGAACTCCAAGGCAGAGGACGGCGTCGGCAGCGAGGCCGCATCGGAGGGCGCGCGCTCGGACACCGTGATGATCGCCCACGTGCCCGCGGACCGGAAGCGCGTGGTGATGGTGTCCTTCCCGCGCGATCTCAACACGCAGATCCCGGACTGCAACGGCTGGGACCCGAAGACCGGCGAGCAGACCTCCAAGAAGGTCCCCGGCTCCAAGCAGAAGCTGAACGCGGCCTACGCGATCGGCGGGCCGAAGTGCCTGACGAAGCTCATCCAGAACCTGTCCGGCCTGCACATCAACCACTTCGTGGCGATCGACTTCCAGGGCTTCAAGGCGATGGTCGACGCCGTGAAGGGCGTGGAGATCTGCGTCACCAAGCCGATGAAGGACGCCGAGATCGGCGTGGTGATCCCCGATCCCGGCAAGCAGACCATCAACGGCGACGCCGCGCTGAGCTTCGTCAGGGCGCGCAAGGTCGAGGGCGACACCACCGGCGACTACGGCCGCATCAAGCGACAGCAGGCGTTCCTGTCCTCGTTGCTGCGCAAGGCGATGTCGAGCCAGGTGCTGACGAGCCCGAGCAGGCTGCGGGACTTCGCGAGCGCCTTCGCCAAGGCGACCTACGGCGAGAACATCGACGTGAGCCAGCTGCTGACGCTCGGCGAGTCGCTGAACGGCTTGGAGGCCGGGCGGGTCACCTTCACCACGGTGCCCACGACCACGACCAAGCTGGAGGACAACAGCTTCCGCGAGGACCTGCGCACCGAGGCCACCAAGGCGCTGTTCACCGCGATCATCGACAAGGCCCCGCTGCCCGGCGAGAAGCCTTCCAACAACGGCACTCCCGATCCCCAGGCCGGTGGTCCGGTCGGTCCTCCGCCGACGGCCAAGGAGGTCCCCGTCCAGGTGCTCAACGGCAGCGCCAAGCCGAAGCTGGCCGAGAACACGGCGGAATCCCTTCGCAAGGCGGGTTTCCAGGTCGTCAACGTCAGCGGCGCCGGCGAGCAGGTGCAGCGCACCGTGATCCGCTTCTCCGCGGAGCGCGCGCTGCACGCGAAGGTGCTCCAGGGCGTCGTTCCCGGGGCGCTGCTGGAGGAAGTGCCGAACATGGGCGGCTCGGTGCGGCTGCTGCTCGGCCCGGAGTTCGAGTGGAAGACCCCCTCCGGCGGCGGCCAGAGCCAGCAGCCGAGCACCTCGACGACGCCGCCCCCGCTGCCGAAGGACCTGTCCACGGTCAACGCGGCCGACGAGATCTGCAAGTAGGTCACGCGCACGCGGTGTTTGTGCTCCATTAACGCCGGGTTCACCGAGCTATACGGTCCCCGAGTCCTGCCCGACGTAGGGTGGGCGGCATGCGTGAGGCCTACCAAGAGCAGCTCGACCACTTCGCCAACCACCTCGGTGACATGTGCGCAGCGGTCAGCGAAGCCGTTCAGCGGGCCACCGCCGCCCTGCTGAACGCGGACCTGTCGCTCGCCGAGCAGGTGATCGACGAGGACGCCCGCATCGGTGAGGCCCGCAAGGCGGCTGAGGAGCAGGCGTTCGCGCTGCTCGCCCTCCAGTCCCCCGTCGCGACCGACCTGCGCGTCGTCGTCTCCGCGATCCACGCGGCCGAAGACCTGGAGCGCATGGGCAAGCTCGCGCTGCACGTCGCCAAGACCACCCGCCGCAGGCACCCGCAGCCCGTGCTGCCGGAGCAGGTCCGCGAGGACTTCTCCGAGATGGGGCGCGTGGCGCACGAGCTGGGCACGAAGGCCGAGCGCGTCATCCGCACCCGCGACCTGGAACTGGCCATGGAGCTGGAGCAGGACGACGACGAGATGGACGAGCTGCACCGCCACCTCTTCGCCGTGATGATGAGCCCCGAGTGGCCGCACGGCGTCGCGCCCGCCGTCGACATCACCCTGCTCGGCCGCTTCTACGAGCGCTTCGCCGACCACGCCGTCGCGCTCGCCCGCCGCGTGGTCTTCATCGTCACCGGCAAGATGCCCGGCGACGACTAGTCGTCCTCCTCCAACAACCGGTCGAGATCGATGTCGACCGGGAACGGCTCTGCGGCGGTGAAGCGCTTGCTCACCTCCTGCGAGTCGACGTAACCGAACTCTTCGGTGAGCGAGTAGGCGATCAGTGAGACCGGCTCATCGAGATCGACGATCCAGTAGTGCGGGATACCGGCATCCGCGTACTCCTGCCGTTTCACCACGTTGTCCATCCGGCGCGAGCCGGGTGACACGATCTCGACGACCAGCAGGACCTCCGAAGCCCGGATCAACCCGCCCTCGGCTCGGACTCGCGCTCGCCCCGCCCTCTCCGCGACGAGCACACCCGGCCTGCGCGAGAAGCCGGGCTTCCCCGGGGCGGCGAGTTCCAGGTCGACATCGAGTTCCGGGAACACCGAGTACGTCTTCGGTACTCGGTCGTCGAGTGCTCGCAGCAGCCTGTTCAGGGCGAAGCTGTGCTCCGGCGTTGGGCTCGGGGACATCAGGAGACAACCTTCTTGCAGCTCGGTGTAGCCGTGCTCGGTCTCACCGAGTGCGACGTACTCGTCGATGGTCAGCAGGTGATCAGGGCGGGAAAATTCCATCGCTGCTCTCCTCACATCCACCACCGAGTGTCCCGGTGCGATTGTGCCGGAGGAGCCGACGACACGTAGTTGCCGCGGTGGCAAGGTGTCACCCCTTCGCAGGATTCTTGGTTGCCAACAGCACCGTTCTCGGTTGCTCGGGATCGACCGTCCAGCAGTGGGGAATGCCGGCGTCGGCGTAGTCCTGGCGCTTGATGACGGTGTCGGTGCGGCGCGAGTCGCGCGACACGACCTCGACGACAAGATCGGTCTCTGAGGCGCGCACTACGCCGTCCTCAGCGCAAACCCTCGACACGGCAACGCTTGTAAGCACAACGAAGTCCGGGCGGCAGCTGCGGTTCCAGCGCAAGGCAGACGGCGAGGACGAGCCGACTGGCGCGAGGTACTCGTCTACGGTCGAGTGGCGGTCAGGGCGGGGAAGGGCGATCACACCGACGACTGCGGCAGAGAATTCTCCTTGCCACGTAGGCAAAGCATCCCCCACATGGACGAAATCGGCCGGGCGCTCGTGCGCCCGGCCGATCCGTTTCCCCTGTGGCCCAGTCGGTTGTGGCTCAGCCGAAGCGGCCGGAGATGTAGTCCTCGGTCGCCTTCTGCTTCGGGTTGGAGAAGATCTTCTCCGTGCCGTCGACCTCGACGAGGCGGCCGGGCTGGCCGACTCCGGCGAGGTTGAAGAACGCGGTCTGGTCGCTCACCCGCGCGGCCTGCTGCATGTTGTGGGTGACGATGACGATCGTGTACTGCTGCTTGAGCTCGGTGATCAGGTCCTCGATCGCCAGGGTGGAGATCGGGTCGAGCGCGGAGCACGGCTCGTCCATCAGCAGCACGTCGGGCTGCACGGCGATGGCGCGCGCGATGCACAGCCGCTGCTGCTGACCACCGGAGAGACCGCCGCCGGGCTTGTCGAGGCGGTCCTTCACCTCGGCCCACAGGTTCGCCCCGCGCAGCGAGCGCTCGGCGATCTCGTTGAGCTCCTTCTTGTTCTTCGTCCCGGCCAGCCGCAGCCCGGCAACCACGTTGTCCTTGATGGACATGGTGGGGAACGGATTGGGCCGCTGGAAGACCATGCCGATCGTGCGGCGGACGGACACCGGGTCCACTGTGGACGCGTAGATGTCCTCGCCGTCGAGCAGCACCTGTCCCGCGACGCTCGCCCCGGGGGTCACCTCGTGCATCCGGTTCAGCGACCGCAGCACGGTCGACTTGCCGCAGCCGGACGGTCCGATGAACGCCGTGACACTGCGCGGCGGCACGGACAAGGTGACCCCGTCGACGGCCTGGAACTTGCCGTAGTAGATGTTGAGGTCCTTGACGTCGATGCGCTTGGCCATCGCTGTTTTACCGCCCGCTCACTTCGTCTTGATCGCCGAGAGCCGCGACACGACCGCGGCCACGAGGTTGAACAGCATGATGATCACTACCAGGGTCAGCGCGGCGCCCCAGACGCGCATGTCGCCCGCCTCGGTGCCGGTGGCGCGCTCGGTGTTCATCAACAACGGCAGCGAGGCCATCTCGCCGGAGAAGATGTTGTAGTTGATGAACGGCGCGTAGCCGACCAGGATCAGCAGCGGCGCCGTCTCGCCCATCACCCTGGCCAGGCCGAGCATGACGCCGGTGACGATGCCGGACAGCGCCGTCGGGATGACGATCTTGACGATCGTCTTCCACTTGGGCACGCCGAGCGCGTAGGAGGCCTCGCGCAGCTCCATCGGCACGATCCGCAGCATCTCCTCGGTGGTGCGGATGACCACCGGGACCATCAGCAGCACCAGGGAGAGCGAGACCGCGAACGCGCTGCGGGTGAAGCCGAACGTGGTGATCCACAGCGCGTAGATGAACAGACCGGCCACGATGGACGGGACACCGGTGAGGATGTCCACCATGAAGGTCGTCGTCTTGGCCATCCGCGAGCGCGCGCCGTACTCGACGAGGTAGATCGCCACGAGCACGCCGATCGGCACCGAGATGAGCGCGCAGACGACGCCCTGCACCAGGGTCCCGAAGATCGCGTGGTAGGCCCCGCCGCCGAACTGCGTCGCGGTGAGGCCGTTGAGCGACTTGCCCCACCAGTCCGCGCTGAGGATGGGGCCGAGGCCCTTCTCCACCACGGTGTAGAGCACCCACACCAGCGGGATGACCGCGATGGCGAAGCACAGGTAGACCAGCACGGTCGCGACGAGGTTCTTGGTCTTGCGCGCCGCACCGATCGGCCGGAACGCCGGCGGGCTCGCCGGGCGGTCGAGATCAACGGAGGTACTCATGCGTACTCCTTCTTCCCGGCCACGACGGTCCGCGCGAGCGCGTTGACCGCGAAGGTGATCAGGAACAGCACCAGGCCGGCGGCGATGTAGGCGCCGACGGTGAGGTTGTCGTTGAACTCCGCCGAGCCCAGCGCGATCCGCGAGGCGAACGTCGCACCGCCGTCGAAGATCGTGTAGTTCGGCGGGGAGTCGGTTGCGCTGAGGATCGTGGTGAGCGCGATGGTCTCGCCGAGCGCGCGGCCGAGGCCGAGCATGGCGGCGCTGATGAAGCCCGCCTTGCCGAAGGGCAGCACGGTGGTGCGCACGACCTCCCACTTGGTGGCGCCGAGCGCGAGCGCGCCCTCGACGTGCGCGACCGGGGTGCGCTCGAAGATCTCCCTGCTGACCGCGGTGATGATCGGCAGGATCATCACCGCGAGCACGACGCCGGAGATGAAGATGTTGCCGCCACCGCCGGTGGAGACGTTGCCCAGCGCGAAGATCGGAATCCAGCCCAGCACGTCGTTGAGCCACTCCGCGAACGGCAGCAGCGTCGGCGCGAGCACCTGGATGCCCCACAGGCCGAAGATGATCGACGGCACGGCGGCGAGCAGGTCGACCACGTAGGCCAGCGACCGGGCGAGCCTGCGCGGCGCGTACTGGGTGAGGAACAGCGCGATGCCCAGCGCGACCGGGGTGGCCAGCACCAGCGCGACAGCGGAGGCCGCGACGGTGACCCACAGCAGGTCGATGATGCCGAAGCGCAGGTTCGCGGGGTCGTTGGTCACCCAGTCGCGGCTCAGCAGGAAGTTGACGTTGTCCCGCTGCAGCGAGGGAACCGCGCGCAGCAGCAGGAAGATCCCGATCGCGGCGATCAGGACCACGATGAACACGCCCGCACCGGAGGTCAGGGCCCGGAAGATCCGGTCACCTGGCCTGACAACGGTCGGCTTCTCAGCGCTGGAGATGACAGCCTCCGGTAGTCCGGTCAAGCGGAAGGCCGGAACGCGCGTCGCGTCCCGGCCAACCGCCCGATCGAGAGTGGAACCGTCAGGCGATCGCCGCGACGGCCGTTGTCAGCTTCTTCTTGAACGCCTCGGGCAGCGGCACGTAGCCCGCGGCCTCCAGCTCGCTCGCGGAGGCGTTGGCGGCCACCGTCAGGAACGCCTTGAGCGCCTTGGTGGTGTCGGCGTCGTAGCCCTTGGAGCAGACCACCTCGTAGGTGGCCAGCAGCAGCGGGTAGGCGCCGGCGGCCTTGGTGCCGTAGATCGAGTTCAGGTCCAGCACGAGGTCGTTGCCGGAGCCCTTGACCTGGGCGCCGTCAATGGCCTTGGCGGCGCTGGCCGAGGTCAGCTCCACCGCGCCGGCGCCGGTGTCGACCTTGGCGATGCCCAGCTTGGCGTTCTTGGCGAAGGACCACTCGACGTAGGTGATGGCGCCGTCGGTGCTCTTGGTGGCGCTGGAGACGCCGTCGGAGGACTCCTTGCCCTCGCCGACGCCGCCGGTGAACTTCTTGCCGCCGCCCTTGGTCCACGCCTGCGGGGCCGCGGTCTTGAGGTAGGTCTGGAAGTTCTCGGTGGTGCCGGACTCGTCGGAGCGGTAGATCACGACGATCTTCTTGTCCGGCAGCGAGGTGCCCGGGTTGACCGCGGCGATGGCCGGGTCGTTCCACTTGCTGATCTGGCCGCTGAAGACCTTCGCGGCGAGTTCGCCGTTGAGCACCAGGCCGTTGACGTTCGGCAGGTTGTAGGCCAGCGCGACCGGGCCGAAGACCAGCGGCAGGTTCCACGCCGGGTTGCCCTCGCAGCGCTGCGCGGCCTTGTCGACCTCGCCCTTCTCCTTGCTCAGCGGGGAGTCGGTGCCACCGAAGTCGATCTGCTTGACGGTGAACTGGCTGATGCCCTTGCCGGAGCCGGACTTGGTGTAGGCGATCTTCTGGCCCTGGCACTTCGCCTGGAAGTCCTTGGCGAAGATGTCCATGGCGTTCTTCTGCGCCGAGGAGCCCTCGGCCGAGAGGTTGGCCTTGCCGCCGCACTCGACGCTCAGGTTCGCCATCGAGCTGGACGTCCCCTGGGCACCGGTGTTGTTGTCGCTGCCGCAGGCGGACAGCAGCAGGGCACCGACGGCCACCAGACCGATCGCGGCGCCGCTCTGCTTGATCTTCACCTGAACTCCTCCAGCTGGGAAAGGGATGCGTCGGCGAGGTTTCCGCCGTACGGCCGCAGACGGTAGGCAGCCAGGGTTGACGGCCCCCGCTGAACAGGTGAACGACGGGTGAACAAGCCACTCGGAGTGACCATCCCCACCCCTTTGGGGCCTTTCCGTGTCCCCCGCGTGACCAGCGCGTATGCGCGCCGTGACAGCCCCGTCATCCGGTGTGCCCACGGCTCCCAGTCTGCGACGAGCCCGTCCGCCCCGCGACACAGGAAAGGGGGCCGCGCTCGTTCGAGCACGGCCCCCTCCCGGAGGAGTTCGGCGCTACCGGTTGGGCAGGTTGCGCAGGATCTCGTTGCCGGAGTCGACCGCCTCGTTCCACGCCGAGAGGTAGGCGAAGCACATGATCAGTCCGACGATCGAGCAGACGAGGCCAGCGATGGCCAGCCCCTTGTTGCTGGCGGCACCGCTCATCGCCTTGCTCAGGCCGACCCCGGAAAGCACGGCGCCGATGATGACCAGCGGCCACGCGACGACACCGATGATCGGGATGAAGCTGAAGACCAGGCCGATGAGGCCGACGACGAAACCGGCGGTGCCCAATCCGTTCTGCTGCTGTGCGGGGTATCCACCCTGGTTCTGCGGCGGGTAAGGCATGGACATGGCTGAACTCACTCCCGAACAGGTCTACGGCGTGTTAAAGGCGCGTGAAAGTACCGCACATTCACATACCCGCGTGCCGGTTCGTGCGGACTCGGTACCTCTCCGTCACCGGATGCCCAACCTGGAACGGGTCATACCGGCGCAAACTGGACATCGGCGTCCCACTGGCTGAACCCGAGCTTCTCGTAGACCCGGACGGCCGCGGCGTTGTCCGCCTCGACGTAGAGCATCACGGCGGGCAGGCCGAGCGAGCGCAGGTGGTGCAGCCCGGCGAGGGTCAGCACGGAGCCGAGGCCGCCGCCCTGCGCGTCGGGGTCGATGCCGACGACGTAGACCTCGCCGATGGGCTCGCCGCCGGTGCCGGGCGAGGCCGGGTGCACCTTCGTCCAGTGGAAGCCGACGACCTCGCCCGCCTTCTCCGCGAGGAAGAAACCGTTGGCGTCGAACCACTCCTCGGCCTCGCGGGTGCGGACGTCCGCCTCGGTCCAGCCGCCCTGCTCGGGGTGCCAGGAGAACGCGCGGTTGTTCACCGCGACCATGGCGGCCTCGTCCTCACCGGGCCGGAAGGTCCGCAGCACAACGCCTTCCGGGGCCTCGCGGGTCGGCAGGGGCTCGGCGAGCGAGCGGCGCATCCGCCACAGTTCGCGGGCGCGGCGCAGGCCGAACTTCTCCGCGAGACGCGTGGCGGCGGGCGTCTCACCGTGCGCCCAGATGCGCAGCTCCGCGCCGTCGGAGACCTTGGCCAGCACGCCTTCGACCAGCGCGGAGCCGGTGCCGCGGCGGCGGCGCTCGGGGTGGACGGCCAGCTCGGCGACCGCGTTGCCGTCGTTGTCGCCGGTGCGGTCGAGGAAGGCGTAGCCGACGACCGGCCCGCCCGCGCGCTCGGTGGCGACGAGATGGTCCCCGGCGTCGAGGTTCAGCAACACGTGCTCGCCGATGGGCGCCCTGCCGTCGACCTCGGCCGCGGCGGCGACGAGCGCGCGCACCTGGTCCGCCTGCTCTTCGGAGAGCTTGTCCTGCCAGATCAGTTCCACCGAACCGACGTTACCTAGCGCGAGAGCGGAATCCGAGGCGCAGGAGTCGTGGGAGCCGGGGTCGCCGCGCGCTGGGAGCCGGAACGGGTGGCCGGGCGGACGAACTTGTAGCCGACGTTGCGCACGGTGCCGATCAGCGTCTCGTGCTCAAGGCCGAGCTTGGCGCGCAGGCGCCGCACGTGCACGTCCACGGTGCGGGTGCCGCCGAAGAAGTCGTAGCCCCAGACCTCCTGGAGCAGCTGTGCGCGGGTGAAGACCCGGCCCGCGTGCTGGGCGAGGTACTTGAGCAGCTCGAACTCCTTGTAGGTCAGTTCGAGCGCGCGTCCGCGCAGCTTCGCGGAGTAGGTGGCCTCGTCGATGACCAGCTCGCCGACCTGGAGCGCGCCGTCGCCGCCCCGGTGCGCGGCGGCCCGGCGACCGCGGACCAGCCGAAGGCGGGCGTCGACCTCGGCTGGGCCGGAGTTCGGCAGCAGGATCTCGTCGATGCCCCAGTCCGCGTTGAGCGCGACGAGGCTGGCCTCGGTCACCACGGCGATGACCGGGACGTCGATGCCGCTGCCCGCGAGCAGGCGGCAGAGGCTGCGCGCGCCGACGAGGTCGGTGCGGGCGTCGACGATGACGGCCTCGTGCGGACCGGCCTCCAGCAGCGCGGAGACGTCGGGCGCGAGGGGGCGGACCTGGTGCGGGAGCAGCGAGAGAGCGGGCAGCACCGACTCGGGGTCGCGGTCGGTGGTCAGCAGCAGCAGGTCGATGCTCGACATGGCGCTCCTCTCGCGCGGGCCGCACTCGGTCCACAAAGAGTTCGGTCGGCGCCGTTGCCGAAGGATGTCGGGGAGGATACCGAACGTGCCACCTCGACACCTAGGCCGCGAAACCCGCGTCACACTGATGACCTCGGACAACGTTCGCCTGCACGCTGCCTTGCACGATTCAGCTGAGCCGACCGGTCTGGCCGTCGTCGTGGCACACGGCGTAACACACCACGTCGGCCTGCCCACCGTTGAACGACTGCTGCGAAGGCTCGCGCTGAAGCACTCCGTGCTCGGCTTCGACCTGCGCGGACACGGTCGCTCCGGCGGGGTCTCCACGGTCGGCGACGCCGAGATCCACGACGTGGAGGCCGCGGTCAGGTACGCGCGGGAGCGCTACGAGCGGGTCGCGACGCTCGGGATCTCGCTCGGCGCCTCGGTGGTGCTGCGCCACGCGGCGCTCGTCGAAGCCCCCGACGCCGTCGCCGTCGTCAGCTGCCCGGCGCGGTGGTGGGTGCGCGAGACCCCCGCGATGCGCCGGGTGCACTGGATGCTGGAGCAGCCGCAGGGCCGGATCGCGGCGAGGCTGCTCGGGGTCCGGCTGGGCACTCCGTGGGCGGAGATCCCGGCGTCTCCGGTCGAGGTCGCGAGCCTCGTGCCGCCGGAGAAACTGCTGATCGTGCACGGTGAGCGCGACCAGTACTTCCCCCGCGAGCACGCCGAGGCGCTGCACCGGGCGACCGGCGGGGAGGCCGAACTTTGGCTCGAACCGGGCATGAGGCACGCTGAGAGCGCGCTGACGCCACAGCTGGTGGACCGCATCGCGCGGTGGCTGGACGAGCGCACCCGAGGCAACGCCGTCGGGGTGCGTGACGTCCCCCTATCGGTACCGCGGCCCTCCAGCGGCGGACCGGGGCAAGGATTGGACGGAGAACCCACGTGAAGAAGCTGGTCATCAGCCTGGTCGTCGTACTGGGCCTGTTCGTGGTCGCCGACTACGCCATCGCGGCGACCGCCGAGTACCAGTTGTCGCAGCGGATGCGGACCCAGCTCAACATCACCGAGGACCCGGACGTCCGGATCAACGGCTTCCCGTTCATCTACCAGGCGCTCACCGGCGACTACCCCAACGTCGAGGTCCGCGCGGTCGGCGTGCCGCTGACCGCGGACGGCAAGATCAAGGTCGAGGGCGAGGTCCGGCTGCGGCACGCCCGCGCCTCGCTGTCCGACCTGATCTCCGGCAACACCCAGGACATGCGGGTGGACGAGGTGCTCGGTGCCGTCAAGGTCACCGCGAGCGACGTCGGCAAGCTGATCAACATTCCGGACCTGAAGATCGAGAACCCGACGCAGGAGGAGCTGAACAAGCTCCAGAACGACGTCAACCGGGTCAAGGAGCAGGAGGAGCCGAAGCCGCCGCTGGCCGGGACCGTGCAGGACGAGGAGAAGCGCAAGGCCATGGTCCGGCTCACCGGCAGCACCACGATCGCCGGGCAGAAGACCGAGATCACCGTGCTCGGCGTGATCCAGATCGTGGAGGGCCAGATCGAGATCAAGCCCAACACGCTCAAGCTCGGCAACGCCAAGTCCGGCGGCGAGGTCTCCCTGCCGCCCGCCATCGAGCGGGCCGCTCGCGCCGCCTTCACCACCCGGGTCAACCTCGGCGCGCTGCCCTTCACCGTCGTGCCGACCGCGGTCAGGGTTGAACGGAACCAGCTCGTCATGGAGGCTCTGGCCAGGGACGTGCAGCTGCGCACCCTCACCGGGCGCATGGGGCAGTGACCCCCTAGCTCTTTCGGCGGTGACACGATGACGGTGACGGGTTTCGTCGTTGTGCTGGCCGCGATCGCCGTGACGGTCGCGGTCGGCCTGCTCCACCGCAAGCTCAACGGCAGGGTCAGGCAGAAGGGACAGCCGGTGGAGGTCGCGCTGCCCGCTCCGGTGCGCACCGCGCTCGACGCGGCGCCCGACGCCGGAGCTCCGGTCACCCTGCTCCAGTTCTCCACCACCTTCTGCGCGCCGTGCCGCCACGCGCGGGTGCTGCTTGCCGACCTCGCCGGGCGCACGGAGGGGCTGCGCCACGTCGACTTCGACCTCACCGCGCACCCCGAGGTCGCCGAGCAGCTGCGCGTGCTGCGCACCCCGACCACGCTCGCGCTTGCTCCCGACGGGCGGGAACTGCTGCGGGTCAGCGGGCTGCCGAAGCGGGACGCGCTGGTCACCGCGCTGCGCCCGCACCTGCCCTAGCACGGGCTCTTCCCACTGGTTGGACACCCCTCCCGGAGCGCGGGCGATCGGAGTAACCTCGCCGACATGTACGTATGGCTGACGAAGCGACGCGTGGTGGACCACTGCCGCGTGCGCAGCAGCCTGTGTCGCCTCTGACGGGCGGTTGCTGACGGCTGCGCCGAGCGCGCCGGAAACCGCCTCTGACGGACTCTTTTCGCAGTCGAGTCAGGAGGCAAGTCCATGTCCGCAGACCCACCGGTCGACCCCCGAGGGCCCCGTTTCTCGGCGTGGCTGACGAGTCTCGTGCTCGTGCTGGCGATGGTCACCGGGGTGTGGCAGCTGCTGGCGGCGCAGACGGTCATCTTCGCGATGTGCGCCTTCGTCAGCCTGCGCCTCAACCCCTACGGCCAGCTCTACCGCACGACGGTGCAGCCCCGGCTGCGGCCGACGACCGAGCGCGAGGCGTCGGAGCCGCTTCGCTTCGCCCAGGGCGTCGGGTTCGTCTTCACCCTGGTCGGCACCATCGGCTACGCCTCGGGCCTGACCACCCTCGGCCTCGTCGCCACCTCCGGCGCACTGGTCGCCGCGCTGCTGAACGCGGCGTTCGGCCTGTGCCTCGGCTGCGAGATGTACCTGCTGCTGAGGCGTTTCCGCCCAGCGTGAGACGCCAAGACTTTCCACCCCAGCAAGTGTCCTGAGTAGACGCAAACCCTTCACGAGGAGCGCTCGATGAGCCGTGAGAACGTCCTGGTCTCGGCCGAATGGGCCGAGCAGAACCTCGACGCCGAAGGGGTGGTGTTCGTCGAGGTCGACGAGGACACCGCCGCCTACGACACCGGGCACATCCCCGGCGCAGTCAAGATCGACTGGAAGTCCGACCTCCAGGACCCGGTGCGCCGCGACTTCGTCGACCGCGAGGGCTTCGAGAAGCTGTTGTCCGCCAAGGGGATCAGCAACGACAACACCGTGGTCCTCTACGGCGGCAACAACAACTGGTTCGCCGCGTACGCGTACTGGTACTTCAAGCTCTACGGCCACGCCGACGTGAAGTTGCTCGACGGCGGGCGCAAGAAGTGGGAGCTGGACGGGCGCCCGCTGGACAAGCAGGACGTGCAGCTGGCCGCGACCAGCTACACCGCGTCCGAGCCGGACACCTCCATCCGCGCCTTCCGCCGCGAGGTCGAGGACGAGATCGGCGCAAAGAACTACGTGGACGTGCGCTCCCCCGACGAGTTCTCCGGCAAGCTGGCCGCCCCCGCGCACCTGCCGCAGGAGCAGGCGCAGCGGCCCGGCCACATCCCCGGCGCGCTGAACGTGCCGTGGAGCAAGGCGGCCAACGAGGACGGCACCTTCAAGAAGGACGAGGAGCTGCGCGAGCTGTACCAGGCGGAGGGCCTCGACGAGTCCAAGGCGACCATCGCCTACTGCCGCATCGGCGAGCGCTCCTCGCACACGTGGTTCGTGCTGAAGGAACTGCTCGGCTACTCCGACGTGAAGAACTACGACGGTTCCTGGACCGAGTACGGCTCGCTGGTCGGCGTGCCGATCGAGCTCGGCGCGGGCAAGAAGTAAGGGAGCGAACGAGATGAGCAGCTGCGGAGCCCCCGCCCAGACGGCGACGTTGCCCGCCGACATCGACACCGGCAAGGAGGTCGTGCTCTCCGGGCGCGTGCTCTCCGGGCGCGTGCTCTCCGGCGGTGCCCCGGTCGGCGGCGCGTTCGTGCGCCTGCTCGACTCCTCCGGCGAGTTCACCGCCGAGGTCGTCTCCTCCGACGAGGGCGACTTCCGGTTCTTCGCCGCGCCGGGCTCGTGGACCGTGCGCGCGCTGCACCGCTCGGGCAACGGTGAGACGTCGGTGAGTGCCGACGGCCCGGGACTGCACACCCTTGAGGTCGCGGTCGTCTAGAAGCCACTCCGAGAAAGTTCGGCCCCGTTCCTGCCTCGCAGGGACGGGGTCGAACTCTTTTCTTTTCGTGGCAACCACATCCCCCACCCGAACGTGTCACTGACACAAGACACGGCAAGGGGAGGAACCATGCGGAAGTTCGGTGTTCGGGCTGTCATCGTCGCGGTGCTCGCGGCGGGGCTCAGCGGTGTGGCAGCGGTGACCGGCGCGGGCACGGCGATGGCTTGTGAGGCGCACCAAGGTGATTCGCGCGAGTTCGCCGCGACGCTGTCCAGAGTGGAGCCCGGCCAGCGCGGGGTCGAGGTGCTCGGCTTACAGCGGGCGCTGCGCTACAAGGGCTACGGGCTGCGCGGAACGGGGCTGTACGCGGAAAACACGCTCGCGTCGGTGAAGGACTTCCAGCGCCGCAACGGAATCGTCGACGACGGCGTGGTGGACCAGCCGACCTGGCAGGCGCTCGTCGGCGTGTTGCCGCCCGCCAACACGAGGACGCCGCCGCTGCCGGAGCGCGGCATGCAGCCCGGCGCGCACGACCCGCAGACGATGGACTGGCTCAGCGACGCGCTCAACCGGCTGGAGATCAACTCCCCTGAGTACCACGACGGGCACTACAACGACGCGTGGCAGGCGACCGTGCGCGTGTTCCAGCGCAACGTCGGCATCAGGGACAGCGGCATCATCGGCCCGCTGACGTGGGGCGCGCTCTACCGCGCGATCTCCATCAGCGGCCAGTGGGGCTGTTGATCCTCGTCACTGAACAGGGGTGGGGCGGCGCGGCCGTCCCACCCCCGGCGTTATCCTCGGCGGGTGGAATGGTTCTTTACCGGGCTGATCGGGCTGGCCGCGCTGCTGACACTGTGGTTCGCCGGCTACGTCGTCTACCGGCTCTACTCCGACCAGCGCTGACGAGTGAATCGCAGGACATGACCCAGACTCCCCCCGAGCCGCCCCCCGGTGTCGTTCCCGGCAGCGGTGACGCCGCCGTCCGCGCCGCGGCCGAGCGCGCCGAGCACACCCGCGACCGCAACCTGCCGCAGTTCGAGGACATGCCCATCGCGGGCGACACCGCGAACCTGCGCCTCGGTCCCAACCTGCACGACGCCTGCCTGGACCTGCTGCCGCTGATCGGCGTGTGGCGCGGCGAGGGCGAGGTCGTCTACCCGACGATCGAGGGCCCCTACCGCTTCGGCCAGCAGGTGACCTTCGCCCACGACGGGCGGCCGTTCGTGTACTACGAGGCGCGCTCCTGGCTGCTCAACGAGGCCGGCGAGGTCGTGCGCCCCGCCGCGCGCGAGACCGGCTTCTGGCGCCCGCAGGCCGACGAGACCATCGAGGTCATGCTCACCCACTCCTCGGGCATCGTCGAGATCTACTACGGCAAGCCGCTGAGCCAGACCGCGTGGGAGTTCGGCACCGACATCGTCATGCGCACCGCGACGGCCAAGGAGGTCAACGCGGCCTCCCGCCTCTACGGCGTCGTCGAGGGCGACCTGGCCTACGTCGAGGAGCGCGCCATGGCCGGTCAGCCCCTCCAGCCGCACACCTCCGCCCGCCTCACCCGCGTCGTCGGCTGAGGTCGCGGCCAGCAGCCCCTGTCGCACGTGAATCCCGTGCGGCGGGGGCTTCGCTTTTCTCAAGGCGGCAACGCCGATCCCGGTGACAATCGGTTGCGTTCCGCGTGCATTTCACGCGTGCACGAAGCGAGGATCGAACTTCGTCGGCCGCACCCATAATTTCCACGCAAGAGCTCGTTGAGATCAACAATTCCTCAAGTCGCCCACTGGGTGGCGGGAATTCTCTCGCTCGACAGTCTCGACAGTGGAGAAGCGTTGAACAAGAACATCCTTCCGGTCGCGGTCGTGCTGGCCGCGTTCCTGGTGTGCGCCTTCGCCGTTGTCGCCTCCGCCGCGCCATCGGAACCGGTGCGCGCGGTGGTGCTCGGCGACTCGACCGCGTCGGGAACGGGAGCGGGTGACTACCGGGACGGCACCGCGCGCACCTGCTGGCGCAGCGCCAACTCCTACGGCGAGGTCGCGGCGGCGAAGCTGCGCGCGGGCGGCCGGGATGTCGAGCTGCGCAGCGTCGCGTGCAGCGGCGCGGCGATCGACGACGTGCGCAGGCCGTTCAAGAACGAGCCGGCGCAACTGGAAGCGTTGCAGCCGGAAACCGATCTGGTGCTGCTCACCCTCGGCGCGAACGACGTCGGGTACGCCGAATTCGGCACCCTCTGCATCACCGGTGATTGTTCGACATCGGGCAACACCGTGACCGATCAGCTCCCCGCGATGAGCGACAACCTTTTCCGGCTCTTCACCGAGATCAAGGCCAAGAGCCCGACAGCGAAGATCATCGCGGTCGCCTACGGCAGCCAGCTGGCGCGCGGCCACAATTCGCTCACCGCGCTCGACCCCGTGTGCGCGCCCCTCGTCTTCACCGGCGCGGAGCGCGTCGAGGGCAACAAGGTCGCCAGCGCCCTGGACGCGGCCCTTCGCGCCACGGTCGCCAAGGCGCGGGAGAGCGGCGTCGACGCCTCGTTCGTCAGTCCCTACGAGGCCGATTCGGTCACGGTCGGCAAGGCGTTCGCAGGTCACTCGCAGTGCGAGGCAGGGGCGCCCTACTACCGCGGCTTCGACGCCCTGCTGCCCACGCAGGAGGGCCGGGAGGCGGTGCTGCACCTCAACAAGACTGGGCAGTCCGTGCTCGGTGGGCTCGTCGCCGCGAGCATCCGGTAGCCGAACGCGGTGTGGGCTGACCGAAGGCGCGATCAGCCCACACACGAGCTTCAGGCGTAGGCGGCCTCGTAGAGGGACGAGATCTCCTGGTGCAGGGGCGTGAAGTCCCGCAGGGGCGTGCCGTTGAGCGTGTGCACGCGGGTGATGAGCCGGACGCTTGAGACGCACCAGAGGCCGTCCGCGCTGGTCAGGTCCTCGACGGTCATCGGCTCGACCTTGGTCTTCCAGCCAGCCGCCTCGGCGGCGCGGAACAGGGCCGCCTGGGTGGTGCCCTCCAGGATGCCGAGCGGGGGCGGCGTGGTGGTCAGGGTGCGGTCCTTGGCGATGACCACGGTGGACGTCGGCCCCTCCAGCACGGTGCCGTCGGCGGCCGTGAAGATCACTTCCTGGGCGCCCTGGCTCTTCGCGTAGCGGGTCGCGGCCATGTTCACCGCGTAGCTGAGCGTCTTGGCGCCCAGCAGCAGCCACGGCGCGCGGTCGGTGAGGTCGGTGCTGTAGCCGCGGTCCAGGGTCAGCGCGGCCACGCCGTCGCGGCGGCAGGCGATGGTGCTGTCCGGGATCGGGATGCCCATGGCGAAGCCGGTCGGCGTGCCGTCGCCGTACTCCGGGCCCCGGGTGTAGATCAGCTTCAGGCCCATCTCGGGGTGGGTGTCCCACGGCCAGGCGTCGATGACGATCTGGCTGAGCCGCTCCCACGCGGGCACGTCGACCGGGGGCATGTCCAGCAGGGCGGCCGAGCGGGCGAGCCGGGCGAGGTGCGGGTCGAACTCGCGGGTCCTGCGGTTCACCACGAAGATCGTCTCGAACACGCCGTCGCCGCGCTGGACGCTGTAGTCGTCCGGTCGGAGGAGGGGGGCCTCTGGGTCGACGAGAGTCCCGTCGAGCTTTGCCACTACGCGCATGCGATCAGCCTACGATCGGTGTCGTGGACAGCGTGCCGGAGATGCTCCGCCGGACCCTGCGCGAGCGCGGGCTGCGGATGACGCCGCAGCGCCAGCTGGTGCTCGACGCGGTGACAGAGCTCGATCACGCGACCCCGGAGCAGATCTGCCAGCACATCCGCGAGCGCACGCCGACGGTCAACATCACCACCGTCTACCGCACGCTTGACCTGCTCGAACAGCTCGGACTGGTGCGGCACACGCACCTCGGGCACGGCGCGCCGACCTACTCGGTGGACGCCCACGAGCACGTCCACCTGGTCTGCCACCGCTGCGGCGGACTGGACGAGGTGCCTTGCGACGCACTCGCGGCGCTGGGGGAACAACTGCACTCCGCGCGCGGTTTCCACCTGGATGCCAGCCACCTCGCGCTCTCCGGGGTGTGCGCGGACTGCTCAGTCGGAGATCAGGAGTTGCCGTGACGCTAGGCCAGCCAGGCGCGATCCCCCCGCCGGAGGACTCGGTGGACCCCGGGGTGCCGTGGCACTTCGGCGATCCGCTCGCCGAGCAACGGACGGCCGCGCGCTCGGCGGCGGTCATCGACCGCTCGCACCGCGGCGTCATCGCGGTCTCCGGTGCCGACCGGCTGACCTGGCTGCACTCGCTGACCAGCCAGCACATGACCGCGCTCGCCAACGGCTCCGGGAGCGAACTGCTGGTCCTGGACGTGCAGGGCCGGGTCGAGGACCACGCCGTCGTCGCTGAACTGGACGGCACGGTGTGGCTGGACACCGAACACTCGCGCGTCGAGCCGCTGCTGGGCTACCTCACCAAGATGGTCTTCTGGTCCAAGGTCGAGCCCAAGGACGTCACCGACGAGTTCGCGCTGCTCACCGTGCTCGGCCCGACCTCGGACGAGGTGTTGGCGGCCGTGGGCGTGGTGGTCGCGGACGGGGTGCTCGCCCTGCCCGGCGGCGGCTTCGCCAGGCGGATGAGCGCGCCGGACTCCGTCGACCTGCTGGTGCCCCGCGCCGAGCTGGACTCGTGGTGGTCGCGGCTGACCGACGCGGGCGCCAGGCCGACGGGCAGCTGGACCTACGAGGCACTGCGCGTCGAGGCGCTGCGCCCCCGGCTCGGCATGGACACCGACGCGCGCACGATCCCGCACGAGGTCTCGTGGATCGGCCGCGCCGTGCACCTGGACAAGGGGTGCTACCGGGGCCAGGAGACGGTCGCCCGGGTGCACAACCTCGGCAAGCCGCCCCGGCGGATGGTGCTGCTGCACCTGGACGGCTCGCAGGAGGTGCTGCCCGAGCCCGGGGCCCCGGTCACGGCGGGCGGCAAGGTCGTCGGGCGGCTCGGAACGGCCGTGCTGCACCACGAGCTGGGCCCGATCGCGCTGGCGCTGCTCAAGCGCTCGGTGCCGGTCGAGACCGAACTGGCCGCGGGTGAGGGCGAGGACGCGGTGAGCGCCGCGATCGACCCCGACTCGGTGCCGCCGGACACCGGTGAGCAGCCAGGACGTGCCGCGCTGCGCAGGCTGCGGGGCTGACCACCTGCTCCGGGGGTATCACCGGACGGCGCTCGCCTGGCAGGATCGCCACCATGACAGCGTCGTCGTCCGGCACCCTCATCACGGTCGCCCCCACCGGGGCGGAGCACAGCAAGGCCGAGGTCCCGAACCTGCCGGTCACGCTGGAGGAGCTGGTCCGCACGGGCCAGGACTGCGAGCGCGTCGGCGCGAGCATGATCCACGTGCACATCCGCGACGCGGAGGCCCGGCCGAGCCTGGACCAGGGCCTGCTCAAGGAGACCGTGGCCGCGCTGCGCGGCGAGACGAACCTGATCGTCCAGCTGTCCACCGGCGGCGCGGTGACCGACCCGGAGGAGGACCGGCTGGCCGTGCTCGACGCCATGCCGGACTCGGCCTCCTGCACCATGGGCACGGTCAACTTCGGCGACGCGGTGTTCATGAACCGCTGGGAGTTCATCGTCGAGCTGCACAAGCGGATGCAGGAGCGCGAGATCGTCCCGGAGTACGAGATCTTCGACGTCGGCCAGCTCGCCTCGCTGAACCGGCTGCTGGACGAGCACGGGGCGCCCGCGGGCGGTCACGTGCACGTCGACCTCGTGATGGGCGTTCCCGGCGGCATGCCGGGCACGACGGAGATGCTGACCTCCGCGCTGCGGTTGCTGCCGCAGGGGGCGAGCTTCTCCGCGACGGGCATCGGGCGCACCTCGCTCCCGGTGATGTTGGCCTCACTGTCCGCAGGTGGGCATCTGCGGGTCGGCATGGAGGACACGCTCTCCTACGCGAGGGGCGAGCGGGTGCGCGACAACGCCCAACTGGCGGCCCGAGCGGCGGCGTTGTCCCGGATCGCGCAGCGGCCGCCGATCGCGGTCGACGAGGCTCTGACGCTGCTCGGAGTGCGGCAATCCAGGTGATTATTCGAATGTGTACCTGTTGGGAGTAGAGCGGGTGTTGGCGGCTGACCGGAATGTCCCGCAGGATGGGCACGTGATCGAGGTACGTCCAGGCGGGCGCCGGAGGATTGACCGCGTGCTGGCCCCGGACTACACCGAGGGTGTCGAGCAGCGCCCCCTCAGCGAGGTGCGGGAGCTGCGGGACGAGGCTGCGCAGGAGGAGACCGACCTCTCCTACGTGCGCAGACTTCTGCACGCCAGGATCGACATCGTCCTGGCCGAGCAGCGCAGGCGCTCCGAGGGTGGTCCGACCTCCGTGGTCGAGCAGCTCGTCGGCATCCTCTCGGAGAACGCGGTCCGGTCCACCAGCAGTCTCGGGCGCGCCCAGATGCCGGAGCCCTCGCGCGCGGAGGCGCACCGCAGGCACGTCGAGACCCTGGTCTCCGACGTCGACCTGTCCAACGTCACCTCGCTGACCGAGGAGCAGATCGCGCACGCGCTGCGGGCCTACCGCGCCGAGGAGGCGTCGGTGTCCGGGCGGCGGCGCGAGGTGCAGGTGGTCATGGACCAGCTCAACGAAGAGATCGCTCGGCGGTACCGGGAGGGCAGGGCGTCGGTGGACGATCTGCTGGCGGCCAGCAGGCTGCGCCAGCAGGACGGCACCGACGAGCCCGAGGAGGACTAGCCATCGCCAGCGAACTGGTCGAGGTGGTCCGTTCCGGCGTGCGCGAGTGCGTGCACCACGGCTCGGTGATCGTGCTCGGGCCGGCGGGCGAGGTGGTCCGCGTGCACGGGGACACCCGCAGGCCGATCATGCCGCGCTCGTCGAACAAGCCGGTCCAGGCGCTGGGGATGCTGCGCTGCGGCCTCGACGTGCCGGACGACGCGGACCTGGCGCTGATCTGCGCCTCGCACAACGGCGAGCCCGAGCACGTCGAGCGGGCGACGGCGCTGCTGGCCAAGCACGGCCTCACCCCGGACCACCTGCTGTGCCCTCCGGACTACCCCGTGCACGAGGGCAGCAGGAACGCGCTGGTGGCGGCCGGTGGCTCGGCGAACCGGGTCAGCATGAACTGCTCCGGCAAGCACGCGGGCATGCTCGCGACGTGCGTGCAGCGCGGCTGGCCGACCACGTCCTACACCGATCCGTCGCACCCGCTCCAGGTGGCGATCAGGAACACCCTCGCCGAGCTGGCCGAGGAGCCGATCGCGCACACGGCGGTCGACGGCTGCGGTGCCCCGCTGTTCTCCGTCTCGCTGTACGGGCTCGCCCGCGCCTTCGGCAAGCTGGCCAGCGCGGAGCCCGGCTCCGACCTGCGCCGCGTCGCCGACGCCATGCGCGCTCACCCGTACCTCGTCGCGGGGACCGGGCGCGAGGACACGCTGCTGATGGACGCCGTGCCCGGGCTGCTGTGCAAGGCGGGCGCCGAGGGCGTGCACGCGGCGGCCCTGCCGGACGGGCGGGCGGTCGCGCTCAAGATCTCCGACGGGGCCCAGCGGGCGCGGATGCCGGTGATCGTCGGCGCGCTGCGCTCGCTCGGCGTCGCGACGCCCGCGCTGGAGGAGCTGGCCGAGGAGCCGGTTTTCGGCGGCGGTCGGCGGGTCGGCTCGGTGCGCCTGCTCCCCGCCGTGTTCTAGGGCCGTCTTCTGAGTTGGAACAGGCGAAGGGACCTCCACCCCCTGCGGTGAAGGCCCCTTCTGGCTTGCTGCGGTTCGCGCGCGACTAGTTCTTGGGGAACTCGATCGTCAGCGTCGAACCGGTGTGGTGCACGGACTTCGGGAACAGGCCCTTGCGGGTGCCGATGACCCAGGACAGCGTGCCCTCGAAGTCGCCGTTGAGCACGACCTCACCGACGACGCCCGCACCCTTGACACGACGCGGACCGGTGTACGGGTTGCCGTACCAGTCGTATCCGCACAGCATGCGGACCTCGTACCAGCTCGTGCCCTTGACCTTGACCGGGTCGCCGGAGCCGTCCTGCGTCGGCGGCGAGGTCAGCTCGCGCACCGTCACGTCCTCGACGGGGCGGGAGTAGGTCAGGTCGACGGCGGTCGTGGAGCCGGTGTCACGGACCTTGACCTTGGAGAAGGTGAACGGCGCGCACTCCTCCTGCACGGGGGCGGCGGAGGCCACGGGCGAGAGCACGCCCAGCATCGCCACCGCCACCGCGCCCGCGGCGATCGCCCTGCTCAGACCTCGGGTGGAGATCATCAGGCGGCCTTGACGGTCACGGTGACGGACTTGCCGCTGACGGTCTTGGTGAAGGGGCGCTTCTTGTCGACGCCGATCCACCACAGCGACTGGCCCTCGAAGTTGCCGCCGTGCACGATCTCGGTGACCGCGCCCTCGCCCGCGATGCGCGTCGGGCCGGTGTAGGTGTCGCCGATCCAGTTGTAGCCGTCGACGACGACGCGGATGAACGCCTTGCCCTTGACCTTGACCGGGTCACCGCTGCCGTCCTGGTAGGGCTTCTCGCCCGGGTTCAGGTACGAGACGTCGCGGACGCTGATCTTGCAGTGGTAGTTGAAGACCACGCCGACGCCGGCCTTGTCGGCCGAGTGGAAGGCGTTCTTGAGGACGTTGCCCTCGGCGCAGTCGACGGCCGCCGGAGCGGGGGCGGCGACCGCGGCGGGGGCGATGGCGCCACCCAGTGCGGCGATCAGGACGCCACCGACGGTGAGGCGGGAGAGCAGCGAGGTCATCGTCTTCCTTTCAGTCGCGGCGCCTGGGGGTGCGCCACCGAGAACGACTGAACCACGGTGATGTTGGAAAATTGGCAACACGGCCGTGTGACCAAGATGACGCATGCCCACGGAGCGGAATAGTCGCTCTTTAACGCATATTTCCCTTTTCTTGTGACCATCGTCACCGCGAGCCCGAACATCAAGAAGGGGTCAATGACCTGCGGTTTTGTGGAAATTGCAGTTCGGACACAGCCGAAGAACACCTCGATCACCCCATGCATCGACATGGAAAATCTTCCACATAAATGCCTGGTTCTATTACGTGTCATTTCAATTATTGGGAATGCGCTCCCGACATGTGGATGCGCGTCCTAGGCTCCCCTGATGATCACGCGCCCCGAGAGCTACCGCTGGGTCGTGCTCGCGGCGGGTGCCCTCGGCCAGGGGGCCAACGCCTCCTACTTCCTGGGCCTGCCGGTGCTGATCCCGCAGCTGCGCGACCACTTCACGCTGAGCCTGCCGCAGGCCGGGCTGCTGGTCGGCGCGGTCAACCTCGGCACGATGCTGACGCTGGTGCTCTGGGGCGCGAGCGCCGACCGCTTCGGCGAGCGCCCGATCATGACGATCGGCCTCGTCGCGGCGGCGCTCTGCCTCGCGGGTGCGGCCGCGACCGACGACGTGCTGGTCGCCGGGCTCGCGCTGCTCGGGGCAGGGGCATTCGGGGCCAGCGCGAACGCGGCGAGCGGACGCGCCGTGATGATCTGGTTCGCCGCCGACGAGCGGGGCATCGCGATGGGTGTGCGGCAGTGCGCCACGCCAGCGGGCGCCGCGCTCTCCGCGCTCGTGCTGCCGCTGGCCGCGCACTCCGGCGGCGTGCCGCTGGCCTTCCTGGTGCTGGCCGGGATCAGCATGGTCGCCGCGATCGCCGTGGTCATCTGGGTCCGCGAGCCGGAGGGCGCCGTCCGGGCACCGAAGGGTGGCGGAGCCGGTGAGGTGCTGCGCTCCCCCAGGCTGTGGCGGCTCAGCCTGGCCAGCGCCTGCCTGGTGATCCCGCAGTTCACCACCGCGGCGCTGCTGGTCGAGCTGTTCCACGAGCACCGGGGCGTGAGCCTCGTCGTCGCATCGACCCTGCTCGCCGTCGCTCAGCTGCTCGGCGCGGGTGGGCGGCTGTTCAACGGCGCGTGGTCGGACCGCGTGGCGAGCAGGCTCGGACCGCTGCGCGCGGTCTCGGTGCTCATCGCGGCGTCCTTGCTGTTGGTGGCCTTGCTGGACTGGGGAAACGTTGCCGTTCCGGTGCTCGCCGTGGTGGCGATCGCGGCCACCGCGCTCTCGCTGAGCTGGAACGGCCTGGCGTTCACCGCCGCTGGGGAGATGGCGCCGGAGGGCAGGAGCGGCACAGCGCTGGGCTTCCAGAACACGGCCAACTACCTGGCGGCGGCTATCGCCCCGGGCATCGCGGGCTGGCTGGCCGCTGAGGTGTCGTGGCCGGTGGCGTTCGCGGTGGGCGGCGCGTCCGCGCTGCTCAGCCTGGTGCTGCTGCGCAAGCTCTGAATATCGGTTGCCGGTCGGAGCACGTGCGGCGACAGTTCCGCTCATGCGCGATCTTCCGAAGTCGTTCCGCCGTGTCTGGGCGGGCGAGTCGGTCTCCATGTTCGGGGACTACAGCTACGACGTCGTCTTCGCCTGGCTGGTGCTGTCGACCACCGGCTCCACGACCACCACCCTGGCCGCCGTGATGATCTCCATCGCGGTGCCGCGCGGCGCGTTGCTGCTGGTCGGCGGGGCTGTCACGGACCGGTTCTCGCCGAGGACCGTCATGTTGATCTCGCATCTCGTGCGCGGCGGCTGCGTGCTCGCGCTGGCAGTGCTCAACGCCACCGGCGCCCTCTCGGTCTGGCACTTCTTCGTCTTCGGCGTGATCTCCGGTGTCGCTGAGGCGTTCTTCTGGCCCGCGAGCACGAGCATCCTGCCGTCGCTCGTTCCCGACGAACAGCTCCCGAAGGCGAACGCGCTGCTCGGGATGAGCGAGCAGTTCGGCCGCCTGGTCGGACCGATCGCGGGTGGCGTGCTCGTCGCGCTGGGCAGCACCACCATCGCCATGATCGTGAACGCGGCGACGTTCCTGTTCGCGGCGTTGACGCTGCGCGGAGCGCCTGCGGGAGCACCGGCCGAGCGCCCCGAGACCCCGTTGTGGCGCGAGATCGGCGCCGGGCTGCGCTACGCCCGCGACAACGTGGAGATCCGGATCGTGTTGCTGCTGGTCACGGCGGCGACGCTGGCCTACGCGGGGCTGTTCGCCGTCGGACTGCCCGCGCTGGCCAAGGAGCTGTCCGGCGATCCGATCGCGCTCGGCGTGCTCGTCGCGTCGTGGGGGCTCGGCCAGCTCATCGGCGCCTACAGCGCGTCGGTCACCGGGCTGCCCCGGCGCTGGGGCTTGCTGATCATCGGGATGACGCTGTGCGAGGGCACGGCCTTCGCGGTCATCGGCTTCCTGCCCAGCGTGTGGGTCGCCGCGGCCGTGCTCGCCGTGATCGGCGTGGGGGTCGCGTACTCCAGTGACGTGGCGCTGCCCGCCTTCATCCAGACCACCGCTCCGCGCGAGCTGCTCGGCCGGGTGAACAGCATCATCGACCTGCCCCGGATGACCCTGGACTCCGTGTCGATCGCGCTGATGGGCGTGCTGATCGCGGTCGACGTGCAGTGGGCCTTCGTGGGCGCGGCACTGCCGATGCTCCTGGTCGGCGTCGGGCTGGCGTTCAGCAAGACGGCTCGGGGGATGAAAGCGGCTCGCTAGTTGTGCTGCTCGCGGGAGGCCAGGTCGCTCCAGAACTCGCGGAGCTTCGCGTAGCGCTCGGCGGCCAGCTCGGCGTTGCCCGTCTCCAGGGCGCTGAGCGCGACCTGGACGTCCTCGGCTGAGGTGTCCTCGGTCAGCTCGGTGTCCTCCAGGAGCTGGACGATGCCGCCGTAGTCCAGCTCGATCACCGAGTTGTCGTCGAAGTGCGCCAGCCAGCGCGAGGTGTCGCGGAGGATGCGGGCCGGGCCCTCCTCGCCGAGGGTCGCGGTGACCACCGCGTGCGCCTCCTCGGCGCGGCGGCGCGCGTCGGACATGGAGATCAGCCAGTGCACGCTGCGCTCCGCGTCCCCGCGCTCCTTCAGGACCACCTTGCGCGCGCCCGGGTCGACCAGCGCGAACCACGGCAGCGGCACGGTCCACGTGGAGGAGACGACGTGCGCGGCTCGGCGCGGCAGGTTGCTCAGCGCGGCCGACGCCCTCGCCCTGACCACCTCGACCGGCAGCGGCAGCGCCTCGTCGACCAGCGGTCCGACCGAGTGGGCCAGGAAGCCCATCACCCCGGCCGCGGCGCGCGGGCGGAGGTCGAGCGGGCAGACCAACGGGGACTCGTCGGAGTCGACCGCGTCGCGGCCGGGCGCGTCGGCGACGGGCAGGGTGATCACGTCGAGCCTGCGCAGCGCGCCTTCGCCCTCGGCGTTGTCGCCGGGGAGCAGGCGGGTCGGGGCGGTCGACTGTGTCCTAAGCCACAGTTCGCGCTCGCGATCGGCGGCCTGGGACCTGGTGAGCCCGCCTCCGTTGCGCAGCGCGTGCTCGACCTGCGAACGAAACGCGCCCTCCAGGGAGGACAACGGCTCGTACACCCGGAGATAGGCGACGAACGGACGGGGCACGGGAGGAATCGTGCCATGCGGTCTCGGCCCGGTCACAACCGTGTCATGAGGCACTGCCCGGAGCGCCGTGCCGCGTCGCATTCAGTGGCCTGGGCACGGTACGGTGACTGCCAGGAAACGAGTCGAGACGTGCGGGGCCACCACTGGTCGCCCCCGTCCCTGTATGAGGGGGTCGAGCCATGGGGCGCGGCCGTGCAAAGGCCAAGCAGACGAAGGTGGCCCGGGAGCTCAAGTACCACACCCCTCCCGCCGACTTCGATGCGTTGCAGCGCGAGCTGTCCGGTGACGAGAGTCCTCCTCCTCCGCCCTCCGTCGAGGACGAAGAGGACGACGACCCGTACGAGGACAGGTACGCGGACAAGTACCGCGACTGAATCCCTCTCCACACGCACATCAGGGCCGTTCCACCAGCACCGGTGGGACGGCCCTGAGAACGTGTCCATCGGGTTCGGAGTGCGTCAGTTGGCCAGGTAGCGGAGTTGGTGGGTCCGGGCTTCTTGGAGTTCGCGGTGGGCCTGGGTGATCTCGGCGCGGTGTGCGGTTTCGGGGACGCCGACCTGCCACCAGGCTCCGGCCTCGGTCCAGGACGACGGGTGCGTGCGCACGAGGACCATGACGGGACGGCGTTCCTGGCGGGCCTGCGATCGGGCGGCGGCGTACGCGGGACCGACCTCGGCGAGGGTGTCGGCCTGGATCACGCCGCAGCCCAGTGCAGCGGCGTGCGCGGCGAAGTCGACTCGGCGCTGGGAGCTGTCCGTGCCCTTGCCTGCAACTGTGCGGCAGTCCTTGAACATGTTGTTGAAGGCCGCGCCGCCTTGGCCTTGCTGGAGGCGGGCGATCACCGCGTAGCCGTCGTTGTCGCAGACGACCGCGACGAGGGGGTGCCCGGCGAACGCGGCGGAGAACAGCTCGGAGTTCATCATCAGGTACGAGCCGTCGCCGAGCAGTGTCGTGACGACGCCGTCGGGGTGCGTCTCGGCGCGGGCCATGGCGGCGCCCCAAGCTCCGGCGATCTCGTAGCCCATGCAGGAGAAGCCGTACTCGACGTCCATGGTCGCGGCGCCCAGTGCGCGCCACCCACCGATCAGCTCGCCGGGCAGGCCGCCCGAGGCGGTCATGACGTAGTCCTGCGGGTGCGCGTTGTCGTTGACGGCGCCGACGACCTGCGCGTAGGTCGGTAGCCCGTCCGTGGCTTGCCGGAGCCCGTCAAGGTGCTCGTCCCACTTGGCGCGCTCGTGAGCGGCAGAGGCCGTCCACGGGTCCTCGGCCCGCCAGTCGCCCAGCGCGCGGTTCAGTTCGCGCAGTCCCTCGGCGGCGTCGGCCACCACGGCGAGCGAACCGTGCTTGACCGCGTCGAAGCGCGCCGCGTTGATCGACACGATCTTGGTGTCGGGGTGGAAGACCGTCCACGACGCGGTGGTGAAGTCCTGGAGGCGGGTGCCGACGGCGATCACCACGTCGGCCTTCGCGGCGAGGGTGTTCGCCGACGAAGAACCGGTCACGCCCAGCGGCCCCGCGTGCAGCCGGTGGTCGTGCGGCACGAGGGTGCGGCCGGCGGTGGTCTCGGTGATCGGCACGCCGTGCGTCTGGGCGAACTCGATGACCTTGCCGCCCGCGCCGGAGTAGCGGACGCCGCCGCCGACCACCAGCAGCGGGCGCTTGGCGGCCTTGATCAGCTCGGTGGCGCGCTCGATCGACCGCGAGTCGGCGCGAGGGCGAATCATGTGGTGCACCACCGGCGCGAACAGCGACTCCGGGAAGTCGAACGCCTCGCCCTGCACGTCCTGCGGCAGCGCGAGCGTGACCGGGCCGCACTCGGCGGGGTCGGTGAGCACGCGCGCGGCCTGCGGCAGTGCGGCGAGCAGCTGCTCCGGCTTGGTGATCCGGTCGAAGTAGCGGCTCACCGCGCGGAAGGCGTCGTTGACCGTGAGCGTGCCGTCGCCGAAGTGCTCCACCTGCTGGAGGACGGGGTCGGGCGCGCGGCTGGCGAAGGTGTCGCCGGGCAGCAGGAGCACCGGCAGCCGGTTGGCGTGCGCGACGCCCGCGGCGGTGACCATGTTGAGCGCGCCGGGGCCGATGGAGGACGTCGCCACCATGACCTGGCGCCGGTGGGTGGCCTTGGCGTGGCCGATCGCGGCGAGCGCCATGCCCTGCTCGTTCTGCCCGCGCCACACCGGGATCTCGTCGCGGTGCTCTTCGAGGGCGTTGCCCAGGCCGAGCACGTTGCCGTGGCCGAAGATCGCGAACACCCCGGGGAACAGCGGCGCCTGCGAGCCGTCGAGCAGTTCCGTGCGCTGGGCGATCAACCACCGCACGAGCGCCTGGGCCGTGGTCAGCCGAACCGTACGCACTCCACTACCTCCTGGGTTGTGCCCTGAACGACCCGTTCAGGGAGTTCAGAGTCATTCGGGGCGTTTCGTGCTGAATGACTCGTTCACCACGTTGAGCGTGGTCAATGACTCGTTCAGCACGTTCAACCACATCAACGAGTCATTCAGCACGTTTGGGGACTGCGGTGGTGACGGGGCAGCGGGGGTCGGCGGGGGTGGTGGCCCAGGTGTCGCGGACCCAGGTGTGGGCGGGGTCGTCGCAGAAGGCCATGGAGCGCTCCTCGGCCGGGCCCGCGAGGACGTTGAGGTAGTACATGGGGTAGCCGGGCGCGGCGACGCACGGGCCGTGATATCCGCGTGGGATGAGGAAAACATCGCCGTCGCGGACGGTGACGTCCTCGTCGATCTCGCCGTCGCCGGTGTAGGTGCGGTGGAAGCCGAAGCCCTCGCGCGACGGGGTCACGCCGTCGCGCGCGGCGATGCGGAAGTAGTAGATCTCCTCGTTCATCACCTCGCACGGCTCGGAGTCGTCGTGCTTGTGCGGCGGGTACGAGGACCAGTTGCCGTCGGGGGTGATCAGCTCGCAGGCGTTGAGCTTGTCGGCGTGGTCCCACACGCCGGGAGTGCCGAAGTTGGTGACCTGCCGGGTCGCGTTGCCCGCGCCGCGCACCTCGACGGGGACGTCCTCCGCCGGGCCGTAGCGGGGTTCGAGGCGGCGCGTGCACTTGGCCATCGGCAGTGCGATCTCGGCTCCACCAGCTGAGGTCAGCGTGACGGACGCTTCCCTTGGCACATAAGCGAAATCGGTGACTCGCGTGAAGACGGACTCGCGGCCTTCGAGTTCGAAGCGCTGGCCGTCGACCTCCACCACGCAGCCGCCCGCGAGGGGGAGCACGAACGCCTCGAACTCGCCTGTCTCGACAACGCGCGGCTTGCCCGGCTCCAGCACGAGCACGCGCAGACCGCAGTGCGTCCAGCCCGCGTCCTCGGGAGTGAGCAGGATCGGGTCGCCGTCGACAGCGAGCGTCCCTTGTGGACGGTGGAGCGTCACGCGGAGATCTCCTCTCGGGTGGAGCGCAGAAGGCTCGCAGCGGTAGCCACGGCAGCGGCCACGTCGCCGTCCGGCGGGTAGAGCAGCGTGCGGCCGACCACCAGTCCGCGCACGACCGGATGGCGCAAAGTCTTGTCCCACAACGATGTGTCAGCGTCAGGACCACCGAGGACCAACGAGGGCAAGGTGGTCGCGCCGAGCACGGCGGAGGGATCGGCGGGCGCGGGGAGCTTGAGCCACGTGTGCGCCGAAGTGCGGCCGATACCGGAGGCGACGGTGACCGCCCTGGCCAACGACGCCGCGTCATCCTGGAGCACCAGCGAGCCGTCGCGGCGTTCGTAGGGCAGCGGTTCGACCATCGCCATGACACCGGCGGAGGCCAGAGATGACACGGCTTCCGCGCACGCGTGCAAGGTAGGAGCGGTCCCGGCGTCGGAGTTCACCAGGCGCAGCAGCATCTTTCCGCCATCCAACCGGTAGTCCACAATGGACTCTGCGGAGTAGGCGGTGAAGCGGTCGTCGATCTCCCAGTCCGCGCCCGCGAGGCCGCCGCGGTTCATCGAGCCGATGACGACCTTGTCGTGCAGGCCGTGCAGGAGAAGCAGTTCCTCGATGATGTCCGGAGTGCCGAGCACACCGTCCACCGCCGGGTTCTCCAGCGCGATGAGCAGGCGCTCCAACAGCGAGCGGCGGTCGGCCATCGCGGTCGGATCGCCTGCGGCGCCAAGGGCTCCGCGCGCGGGGTGGTCGGCGGCGACGAGGAACAGCGTGCCGCTCGGCCCCAGCAGCGGCCTGCGGCGACGGGCGGCGTAGGCGGACGCGATCGCTCCGGGCTCGAAAGCCCTGGTGTGCAACAACTTCCGCCAGTCGGCATCGGTGATCACGAAAGCTCAGCCTCGATCTCCTCAGGCGTCGGCATGGCGTCGGCGCACGCCAAGCGCGACGCGACCAGTGCGCCAGCCACGTTCGCGTACTCGGCGATGCGCACCGGGTTCCAGCCCGCCAGCAGCCCGTGTGCGAGCGCTCCGCCGAACGCATCACCCGCGCCGAGCCCGCACACGACCTCGACCGGGTGCGGCGGCACGGTCCACGAGCCCTCGTCGGTGGCGACCAGAACGCCCTCGGCGCCCTTCTTCACGATCGCCAGGCGCACACCGCGATCGAGCAAACGTTTGGCGGCTTCGTCGGGATCATCAGTCCCCACAGCGATTTCCACCTCGGTGCGGTTGCCAACCGCGACCGTGACGTGGTCAAGCATCCACGAGATCTCTGCGCGCGCGGAGACCTCGGACTCCCAGAACATGGGGCGGTAGTCCAGATCGAGCACCGTGTGCTCCCGGCGGCCCCTGCGCAGCAACATTTCCCGCTGCGTAGCTCTGGCAGGCTCCTCGCACACACCGGTTCCGGTCACCCAGAACAGCGGCACGTTCTCGACCTCGTCCCACGGCACGTCTTCCGGGCGCAGCCGGAGATCGGGCGCGGTGGGACGGCGGTAGAACAACAACGGCGGGTCGGCGGGCGGGTTGAGCGCGCAGAACACCACTGGAGTGAGCAGACCTGGTTCCGTGCCAACGTGTTCCGGCGAAACGCCGAAGTCGCTGAGCGCGCTGCGGACGTACGGGCCGAAGTCGTCCTCGCCGACCTTGGTGAACACGGCGGAGCGGCGGCCGAGCCTGGCCGCCGCCACCGCGACGTTGGTCGCCGTGCCACCGAGCGACTTCGCGAAGGTGCTGACCTCGGCCAGCGAAACGCCGCTCTGCTCGGGGTAGAGGTCGACACCGACGCGCCCGACCGTCAGCAGTTCCAATGCGCTCACGAGCCCATCCCCCGCAGTTCGTGCTCCAGCGCCTCCAACTCGGCGCCACCGGCCATCTGCCTGGTCAGCTCTTCGAGGGAGATGTCGGCCTTGTCGAAGCAGCCGAGGCTGCGCCCGCGCTTGAGCAACAGGAAGCGGTCGCCGACCGGGTAGGCGTGGTGCGGGTTGTGCGTGATCAGCACGACGCCGAGCCCCCGGTCACGCGCCTGCGCGACGTAGCGCAGCACGACCCCGGCCTGCTTGACGCCGAGCGCGGCCGTCGGCTCGTCCAGGATCAGCACCTTCGCTCCGAAGTGGACGGCGCGCGCGATCGCGACGCACTGCCGCTCACCGCCGGAGAGCGTGCCGACCGGCTGCTCCACGTTGCGGAGGTCGATTCCCATCTCCGCCAAGGCTTTCTTGGTGGTCGAGCGCGCATTCGCGCTGTCCAGCCGGGAAAACGGACCCCAGCCCTTGCGCGGTTCGGAGCCGAGGAAGAAGTTGCGCCACACGCTCATCAGCGGGACAACGGCCAGGTCCTGGAAGACCGTCGCGATGCCGCGGTCCAGTGCCTCGCGCGGGCTGGACAGCCGGACCGGTTCGCCCTCGATGAGGAACTCGCCGGTGTCGTGCTGGTGCGCCCCGGCCAAGATCTTGATCAGCGTCGACTTGCCCGCCCCGTTGTCGCCGAGAACGCAGGTCACCTCACCCGCGTTGACCACGGTGGACACTCCGTTCAGCGCGATCACGCTGCCGAAGCTCTTGCCGACCTCACGGGTTTCCAGAAGCGCGCTCATCGTCATTTCCTCACCCGCTCCGCCCTGCGGCGGAAGGCGTTGTTCACCAGGACGGCGGCCAGCAGCATGATGCCGAGGAACAGCTGGAACCAGTCGCTGTCCCACTGCGCGAAGACGATGCCCTGACGGGCCATGCCGAAGATCAGCGCGCCGATCGCGGCCCCGATCGCCGAGCCGAACCCACCGGTCAGGAGGCAGCCGCCGATCACCGCGGCGATGATGAACTGGAACTCCAGCCCGATGCCCTGGTTGGCCTGGACCGTGGTGAAGCGCAGGATGTTGATCGAGCCGACCAGCCACGCGGCGAAGGCCGTCGTCATGAACAGCAGGATCTTGGTGCGCACCACCGGAACGCCGACCGCGCGGGCGCTCGGGGCGGCCCCGCCGACCGCGAAGATCCAGTTGCCGAAGCGCGTGCGCACGAGCACCCAGCTGCCGACCGCCGCGGCCAGCACCCACCACACGATGGAGATCGGGAACGACGTCCCTCCAACGTCCACAGTGGACGCGAAGAGGTAGCCCGCCGACTCGTAGCCCTCGGCGGCGCGCATGCCGGAGACCTGCACCGAGCCGGTGACCAGCCGCGTGATGCCGAGGTTGAGCCCTTGCAGCGCGAGGAACGTGCCCAGTGTGACGATGAAGCTAGGCAGACCGGTCTTCATCACCAGCCAACCGTTGAGCGCGCCGACGCCGAGCGCGAACACCAGCGAGACCAGCAGCGCCAGCCAGGTGTTCCAGCCGAGCTGCGTCGCCAGGATCGCCGTCACCAGCGCGGTGGAGGCGGTCATCACGCCGGCCGAGAGGTCGAACTCACCGCCGATCATCAGCAGCGCGACCGCGACCGCCATGATGCCCAGCGTCGAGGAGTCGTCCAGCCAGTTCGCCACGCCCATCGGGCTGAGGAACTGGTCGGTGAGCACCGAGAAGAACACGAACACGGCGAGCGCCCCGAGCACCGACCCCAGTTCCGGCCTGCTGACCAGGCGATCCGCGAGGCCAACGCGAGCGACGCGCTCGTCGTCTCCCTGCACCGCCAACGCCATCCCAACTCCTTCGGTGAGATCCGGTGAGATCGGTGAGATCCGGCGGGCTCCGCGCGGAACCCGCCGGAGCGATCAGCGGGTGCCGCGGTCGGCGTTGCGGCCGACAGCGTCCACATTGGACTTCTCGACGAAGCCGGGACCGGTCAGCACCGGGCGGCCACCGCCGACGGTGTTGGCGTTGTCCTTGTAGAGCTTGAGGAAGACCACCGGCAGGTACCCCTGGAGGTACTGCTGCTGGTCGACGGCGAAGAGCACGTCACCGGCCTTGATCGCCGCCACGACGTCGGAGTTGAGGTCGAAGGTCGCCACCTGCGCCTTGCCACCGGTGTCCTTGGCCGCGCTCACCGCGTTGCCCGCGACCTGCGGGTTCAGCGTGAGCACCGCGTCGATCGACGGGTCCGACTGGAGCGCGCCCTTGAGCCTGGCCAGCGCGTCGGTCGGGTTGCTGATGTCGACCTGGAGCTTCTGCGTCGTGCCGAAACCCCGCTCCGCGCCGTCGCAGCGCTGGGTCAGCCCGATGTTGCCCGCCTCGTGGATCACGCACAGCAGCTTGCGCTTGCCCGCGTCCTTGAGCTTCTTGCCAGCCTGCTCGCCCGCGATGCCCTCGTTCTGGCCGACGTGCATGAGCGCGCCGAACTCGGTGCTGCGCTGCTCACCGGAGTTGATCGTGACGACCGGGATGCCCGCCTGGGTGGCCTTGGCGATCGAGTCGCGCAGCGCGTCCGGGTTGGCCATCGACACCACGATGCCGCCGACCTTCTGCGCCACCGCGTTGTCGATGGACTTCGCCTGCGCGGCGGGATCGCCGTTGGCCTGGTACTGGACCTCGACGCCGAGCTCCTTGCCAGCGGCCTCCGCCCCGTTCTTCACCACGTTCCAGAACGCGTCGCCCGGCGTCCCGTGCGAGACCACCGCGACCTTCAGCGGGCCACCCGAGGGAGCGGAACCCCCTGGCGCGCTTGAAGGAGTGGCACCCGTGCCGCCCGTGGGGCCACTGCACGCGGCGAGCACCAAGCCCGCCGCGGTGAGTCCGACCAACGCGCCGACGCGGCGGGATCGGTGAGACGTCATTGTCAACTCCTAGAAAGCGATCTCAGTCGAACTGCTTCCCCAGGTATTGCAGGCTCCGCTCGGTGTCCCGCACCGGCCGACCCGCCGCTTCGGCGTCCCCCACCTGCAACGCGGTGTCCTGTTCCAGGACCCACCAACCGTCGTAGCCGGACTCGCGCAGGAACGCGACGATACCGGCGATGTCCACGTCCCCGTCCCCGAGCGGAACGTAAATGCCCTCGCCAACGGCCTTGGCGTAGGCGAGTTCTCCGCGCTGGACCCGCTCCGCGACGTCGGCCCGGACGTCCTTGAGGTGCATGTGCCCGATCCGGTCGGCGTACTTGCGCGCCAGCTCGACCGGGTCGGTGCCGCCGATGAGCAGGTGCCCGGTGTCCAGGCACAGCTCCAGATCGGAGTCGGCCAGGAAGCGGTCGACCTCGTCGGCGTTCTCCACGTGCGTGCCGACGTGCGGGTGCAGCACGGTGCGAAGACCTTGTGCCGCAGCGATGTCTCGGATGCGGGCAGCGGTCTCGACCAGTGTGGCCCACTCCGCGTCGGTGAGCTTCGGCCGATCGTCGTAACCGTCGAGCCCGGTGGCCGCCGCGAGCACCAGCACCTCGGCCCCGGTCGCCGCGAGCAGCTTCGCCGCGCGCTCGGCTTCGTCCACAGTGGACTGGTCGCCGGTGTGCAAGGGGACGGCGAGGAATCCGCCCACCATGCTGAGGCCGTAGCCGCCGAGCAGTTCGCGCAGTTCGGCGGGGTCGGTCGGCAGGTACTCCGGCGGGCCCAGTTCGGTTGCCTGGACGCCGAGGCTGGCCATCTCGCCGAGCACGGTCTTCGCGTCGAGCACGTGGCCCCACCCGGGCACCTCGCAGACGCCCCACGAGATCGGGGCGGCGGCGATCTTCGGGCTCATCGGGTGACCTCCACTGACTGGGTGAGGCGCACCGGGTTTCCGGTACGGCGCGAGGTGTCACAGGCGAGCGCCAGCTCCAGGCTGGTCAGGCTCTCCCGTGCGGGCGAGGGGTTCTCGGCCTTGCCGGAGACCACGTCCACGAACACGGCCATCTCGTTGAGGTAGGCGTCGTGGTAGCGCTCGATGAAGCCGGGGTAGGCGCCGGGGCCGACCTTCGGGCCGTCGTTCTCCAGCGAGGTCAACGGGGTGCGGGGGTCGACGCCGACCGTCAAGGAGTCCTTGCTGCCCAGCACCTCGATGCGGTGGTCGTAGCCGAGCGGGTTGTGCCGCCCACCGGCGAGCGTGGCGTGCGCGCCACCCGCGAAGCGCAGCGTCACCACGGCGTTGTCCACGTCGTCGGCCTGCGCGAACGCGTCGTGCACGAGCACGGACCCGGCCGCGTAGACCTCCACGACGGGCTCGCCGACCAGCCACGGCACGGCGTCCAGGTCGTGGATGAGCAGATCGCGGAAGATGCCGCCGGATGCGGGGAGGTAGCCGAAGTCCGGCGGGTTCGCGTCGTGGCCGATCGCCCGGACGAGGTAGATCGTGCCCACGTCACCCGAACGGATGCGGCGGTGCAGCTCCACGGTCGCGGGGTCGAAGCGCCGCTGGAAGCCGACCAGGACCTCCACTCCGGACGCCTCCACGTCCTTGACCAGCGCGCGCATCTCGTCGATGTCGCTGGCGATCGGCTTCTCGCACAGCGTCGGCACACCGGCGGCCAGCGCCCTGCGCAGCATGTCCGGGTGCGTGTCGGTCGGCGTGGCCAGCAGGACCCCGTCCGAGGACGCCAGCAGGGCGTCCAGGTCGTCGACCGCGCGCACGGCGCCACCGAGCGCGGCGGCCGCCTGCTCGGCGCGTCCCGGCAGCGGGTCGAAGAGCACGACCTCGTCGATCCGGCCAAGTGAGGCGAGGTTGGCGGCGTGCATGGTGCCGATCCGCCCGACACCCGCAACTCCGATGCGCATTCGCTCTCCGTCCAGGTCAGGGGCTCGCGCCGTTAGAGCGCTCTATTGGTTGGAGCGCTCCAATGCTGTAGCGTTCTCCGCTGCAGTGTCAAGGCTCACAACCTTGGTAGCCGTCACGGGACCGGTCAAGGAGGACGCTGTGGCCCGTCCGACGATGGAGGACGTCGCGCGCGTCGCGAACGTGTCACGAGCACTGGTTTCCCTGGTGATGCGGGGTTCGCCGAAGGTGAGCGCGCAGCGGCGCACGGCCGTGCTCGAAGCGGCCGAGCAACTGGGCTACTCGCCGCACGTGATGGCCCGCGCGCTGGCCAGCCGGACCTCCACCGTGCTCGGCGTGATGCTCTCCGACCTGCACAACCCCTTCTTCGCCGAGGTCGCGGAGGGTCTGGACGCGGCGGCGCGGGCCGAGGGCTTCGAGCTGATCATCAACTCCGGCGGGCGGAGCCCCGCGAGGGAGCGGCGCGCGCTGAACAGCCTGCTGTCCTTCCGCCCAGCGGGTCTCGCGCTGCTCGGGCCGGTCGTGCCGTCAGCGGCGATCGAGTCCGCCGCCGAGCAGTCCCCGATCGTGCTGGTGTCGCGGTCCTCGCGCCTGTCCACTGTGGACACGGTGAACGACGACGGCGAGGCTGGCTCGCGAATGGCCGTCGATCACCTGGTGTCGTTGGGGCACAGTCGAATCGCTCACCTCGACGGCGGAGGTGGCTCGCAGTCCGCACTGCGGCGGCGCGGTTTCCAGATCGCGATGCGCGACCACGGGCTCGAACCGGAGGTCTTCCGCAGCGAGTACACGGACGCGGCGGGCGCCAAGGCGATCAAGGAGATGCTGCTCGCGCGGGAGACCCCGCCCACCGCCATCGTCGCGGCCAACGACTACAACGCGGTCGGCGCGATCTCCGCCCTGGAGGAGGCCGGGTTGCGCGTGCCGCAGGACGTCTCGGTGATCGGCTACGACAACACCTCGCTCGCGTCGATGCGCCACGTCTCGTTGACCACGATCGACCAGCCGCGCACGGAGATGGGACGGCTCGCCGCCGAGGCGCTGCTCCAGCGCGTGCGCGAGGGTCGGGCCGAACCGGTCCGGAAACTGTTGCACCCCAAGCTGGTCACCCGTTCGACCACCTGCCCGCCGCCCGCCTAGGCGCTGTCCTGTA